>NZ_JBFRCX010000011.1:0-246845 GCF_052113285.1 Rhizobium sp. YAF28
AGACAAAGGTCGTCCCGATCAGCAACAGCGCCGCATAGCGATAGCTATCGCTTTCCAGAATGGGAGCCGAAATCAGCAGCAGCCACAGGATGACGAGGACGGGCTTGAGGCGGGAGGGCGTGGCAATCGGCTCTTCGCTCGCTACCATAGAGAATATTGCACCCTTCTAGCATAATCGGCGGCGCGAAGCAGATACGTGACCGAGCGGCGTATTCCCTTGAATTTCTGCCGTCTGTAGTCGAGCTTCGTCGCAATCGCCGTTTCGTGGCTGTTTAGCCCTAGCTCTATCAGATTGTTCTCGACCGTAAAGGTATTAACCTCGGTCGACCACCCGCGTTCTAATGCCACATCGAAGGGATAGACCATGACGGTCATCGTCCTTCCTGCGGCCCGTGGATGCAGCGGCCGGTGGCATCGCCGAATTTCGTCGTCGCCTTCTTCAGGATGCCTTTGGACTGGTGGTTGAGCAACTTGACCAGTTCCGCTTTCGGAACCGCGGCAAGCGCAGCCTCTGCACGTTCCATCAGATCGGGCTGCGGTTCCACGTCATCTTCCATGATGATCGCTGCATCATGCCGACGTCGAGCGCCAGCGAATCGGCCTTCCGCGAAAGCCCTTCCCATCGGGCGATGGAGCGGTTCAGGTTGATGACATAGGCACCGATTTTCATAAAAGCGAAACTTCAGCATGAGACAGAAATGCGGTTCTTTATAAGTCGAGGCTTAACCGCGGGCAACATCCACACGCCCAGATTACCTACCATGCGTTGATTACCCCCTACACCCTTTAGTCGAAAGCAATCATCATGGTAAAGCAATTCTCATATCGATTCCTGCCGCAATAGCTTCACAATCCACAGACACAAAGCTCGCAGGGACGCAAACAGCCGAGGAACAAACATGGCGCCGAACTACACCAAGACTGCCCTTCTGACAGCCTTTCTGAGCCTGCCGCTCGCGGCATCAGCTCCGCTTCTTGCGCAGGAGAATCGGCCGCGCGAAGCGGTCATCAACGTATCAGGAGAAGGCGAATCGGCATTGGCTCCCGATATGGCCGTCGTCAATCTCGCAGTGGTCAAACAGGCAAAGACAGCCCGTGAAGCGCTCGACGAAAACAACAAGGCGATGGACGAGGTGCTGGCCGCGCTCAAAAAGAGCGGCATTGCCGATCGCGATCTGCAGACCTCGGGCTTTTCGATCCAGCCGCAGTACAATTACCCGCAGCCGGTCGACAACCAGCCGCAGCCGCCGCAATTGATCGGCTACCAGACCAGCAATTCGGTCACTGTCCGCGTCCGCGACCTGTCCAAACTGGGCGAGATCATCGATCAGTCTGTCACGCTCGGCATCAATCAGGGCGGCGATATCCAGTTCACCAACGACAAGCCGGAAGCAGCCTTGGAGGCAGCCCGCAAAAACGCTGTCGCCAACGCGATCAAGAAAGCGAAGACCTTGAGCGAAGCCGCCGGCGTGAAGGTCGGCCGCATCGTCGAGATCAGCGAGAATGTCATGCGCCCGATGCCGCAGCCGGTCTACCGCGCCGCGATGATGAAGGAAGCCTCCGATGCCGCTGCCGTTCCGGTCCAGGGCGGCGAGAACAGCTACAATGTCACCGTCAGCATGACTTTCGCAATCGAGCAGTAAAGCTCGACAGGGCGCTTCGGCGCCCTGTCCCGACGTGAAAAGCTGCTCAAAAGAAAACCGCCCTTGCTGTCTGCAAGGGCGGTTTTTTATGCGATGGACGATCGTGCGCCTGGTATCAGCGGCGCATGAGCGGGCAACCGCGAACGTTGCCGAAGGTCATCTGGTCGGGGCCGCGGCGGCTCCAGCCCTGTACGACGACACGGCGCGGCGTGACATCGACGACGCGCGTGCGGCGCAGGCCGTAATCCTCGGCGATGTTTTCCGCCATGCGCGGATCGCAGCCGCCACGCGGTGGACGCCCGTAACCCGGCGGACGGCCGTAACCCGGCGGCGGTGGCGGCGGGCGGCGCCAGTCCGGTGGGGGCGGACCACGGTCCGGTTCGCCAATAATGATATTCACCTGTGCTGCAGCCGGCGCAACGGTGCCGGCCAGTGCAGCAGCGGAAAGAAGGGCGGCAAGCCCCGCCTTCGCCAGAAACTGCATCATGAAAAAGATCCTCGTGGTTGATAGCCGCGCGGGCAACTGCCGGAGCCTGTTCCGGAATCACTTACATACAGTTCCGAGAGAAAACGGGTGACGGTGTCGCGGTCAAGGCAAAACGGCCGGAGCTCAAGTTTTCCTGACTCCGGCTGAACGAATTAGCGATACATGAGCGGGCAACCGCGCGCATTGGCGAAGGTCATGCGGTCCCAGCCACGGCGGTCACGGCCGGCAACGACGACCCGGCGGGGCGTAATGTTGGAAATACGCACGTCGCGCAGGCCGGAATAACGGGCCTTGCGGATGGCCTGCATCGGCGAGCAGCCGCGAACCGGCGGGCGATGATACTGCGCCTTGACGACGAAATCCGTCTGGGGCGCGGCGAAAGCAACGGAGCCGGCAAACGGGAGGGAACTCAGGGCGAGCAGTGCGGCAAGCGAAGCCTTGGCAAGGAAATGCGACATTGGGGTTGTCTCCTCGTAGTGTTTCCTCGATCTCCCTTTTGGGATTGTCTGGAGACTAAACGCATGAAGCTGAATGCCGCTCGAACCGCCCATTCAGTTGGCATTCACAAGGGTTAATGACCTCACGGACTCAGATGCAACACCACCTCGCGTCGGTGCGGCCGGTCTCGGTGCTCGAAGAGATAGATGCCCTGCCATGTGCCGAGCATCAGCCGGCCGCTGCTGACGGGAACGCTGATCGAAACCTGCGTGAGCGCCGCCTTGATATGCGCCGGCATGTCGTCAGGCCCCTCCGTCGTATGGACGACCCAGCCCATCGACGGATCGGATGACGGTGGCACGAGGCGACGGAAGAAACTGTTGAGATCCGTCTTCACGTCGGCATCGGCATTTTCCTGAATGAGCAGCGAGCAAGAGGTGTGGCGCACAAAGACCGTCAGCAGCCCCTCTTCCAAGCCGGACCGGCACACGAAGTCATTGGCCTGATCGGTAAATTCGTAGAGGCCCTGGCCGAGGGTGGAAATCACAAAGGTAGTCTGGGGCAAGGCTGTCTCCGTCGCAGATTGTCTCTGCGAGGTGCCGTGCCTTGCCCTCGAAGTCAATGGCATCGGCTCGATGTTAGAGCCGCAGCAACTCCTCGAAACCGCCATAGATCATGCGCTTGCCGTCAAATGGCATCTTCCACTTGTCGCTGGAAAGGCGCGGATCGGCCATGACCTTGGCATTGACCTCGTCGCGCTGCTGTTTGGATTCGTAGAGGATCCAGGAGAAGACCACCACCTCGTCATCCTTGGCCATCACCGCGCGTGGAAATGAGGTCAGCTCGCCATAGGGCACGTCGTTGCCAAGGCATTCGACATATTCGAGCGCGCCGTATTCCTTCCAGATCGATCCGGCATAGGCGGAGAATTCCTTGTAGGCATCGACATTCTCGCGGGGAACGGCGACGATGAAACCATCAACATAGGACATAGCATTTCTCCTCTCGTGTTAACGTCCGAAGGACGCTCGACGCCGGCCACATCCGACATTGCCGCGTCAATTAACGCCCGCGGCCGATGCAACAAGGAGATAAAGCCTAGCCCTGAAGGGTCTTCACCTTCAGCAGGTCGGGAAAAAGCCGCGTCCACAAGAGCACGACGACGATCGTACCGAACCCGCCGACAATGCCGGCCATGACCGGGCCGACCACGCCGGCAAGCATGCCGGATTCGAATTCGCCAAGCTGGTTCGAGGTGCCGATGAAGAGCGAATTCACGGCATTGACGCGGCCGCGCATCTCATCCGGTGTCAGAAGCTGCACGAGAGAGCTTCGCACAACGACGCTGACCGTATCGGAGGCACCGATGACGAGCAGCGCGATGACGGAAAGCGCAATGTTGGTCGAGAGCGAGAAGACGATGGTGGCGACACCGAAGACCGCGACCGCCGCCATCATCTTCCGGCCGACATTCGATGTGAGGGGCCGACGGGCCAGCACGATGGACATGGCAAGCGCACCGATTGCGGGCGCCGCGCGCAGCAGGCCAAGACCCCACGGGCCGGCATGCAGGATATCGCGCGCAAACATCGGCAGCAGCGCTGTCGCGCCGCCAAGCAGTACCGCGAAGAGATCGAGCGAAATCGTGCCGAGCATCACCGGCCGGCTGCGGATGAAGGAAACGCCGGCGAAGACGGAGGTAAGTGTCACCGGCTCGCGTTTCGAAGGCGTCCACTCCATGCGGATCGAAATCACGTTGAAGCTCGCGACAGCAAAAAGCACGGCCGCGATCGCGAAAGGCGCAATGGGGCTGACGCCATAGAGAAGACCGCCGAGCGACGGGCCGATGATCAGCGCCGTCTGCATCAGCGAGGTAGAAGTGGCAACGGCTCTCTGCAGCATCGAGGCCGGCACGATATTGGGCAGGAGAGCCGCCATGGTGGGCCGCTCGAACGCGACGACGGCGCCCATGATGGTGACCGCGACCAGAATTCCAACCGGCGAAAGCCATTGCTGCCAGGTCGCGACCGCCAACACCAGTGCAGTGATCGCCTCGATCAGCTGGCAGGCGAGCCCGATCCGGCGGCGATCGAACCGGTCGGCGACGTGACCGACGACAAAGGTCAGCACGGCCATCGGCAGGAACTGGCAGAAACCGACGAGTGCGAGCGCGAAGGCGCTGTGTGTCTGATCATAGATCATCCACCCCATGGCGATACCCACGGCCTGGAAGGAAAGCGAGGAGAAGACTCTGGAGGCGGCGAAGTTCAGATAGCCGGGATGGCGCAGAACGCTATCCCGCTCTTTCACTGGTATGTCCATTGTTCAGTCACCGGCCTGCGGCCGAGCCACAGGCACATATAGGAATCTTATAAGAACGGGACGGTGTTCTGCTTGAAAATGATTTATGTCAACCGGAATAAGCTCCGGCGCGCAATTGCCGCATCAACGTGGGGGCGGACAGCAGCCGACCATTTGGCACGCGGCAGTATGGAGTTGGTCGCGCATATCAAGCAGCCACATGGTCTCTTCCATGACATCAAGGATTGCCGTACGCAAACCCGGATCGACAAGCGCGAGTAGCTCGTTCTGCGAACTGCCTATGGTCGCTGTGCCGCCGAGAAGCCTCCTCATCTGCTCGACAGAGGGAGCGGTGGAAATCTCGACCCTATCCAGGATGTCCGGAGACGGAATGCCCATCCAGGCAAGTGCGGAAGCGACGAGCACTTTGGAAAGTGCCCGGCACAGAGGACAGGACAATTCCTCGGATGTGTTGACGATCTTCCGTTTGAAACAGGCGATTGTCGCCCGGACCTTGCTGTTGACGGCTGCGAACATGCCGACTGCGATCCTGCGGGCAGCGTCGACAGGTCTCAATATGTAGACCCTTTGTCGGCTCCTGAGTGAGGTGGCGGCACTATTTTCCTCATTGAAACCCTGAACAAGGAAATCGCCCCTTCCCGCCAGTATTTCCAGAAGGATCAGAACGTATCCGTCACTGCGAGAAATATCGAATTCAAGATTGAAAGAACCATCGCCGATGCTCTCTACAATCCGGATATCCAATACTTCGGAGCGAAGCTCCACCTGATCCAGTTTCATGAAGCCCCCGGTCTGCAGTATCCTCGCGCGCGGCAAAGATACTGCAACCTGAGAGGGATTCATATTAACCCAATACGCTTACGCATCCGGCGTCATCTTGAACCTGGTGCGTAGATCATAGGTGGAAGTCAAGTTATCCCTTAGAACTGCCCTGCTTCGGGCGACGACAGCTCTTCGATGGAATCGACCCTGTCAGGGTAAAAGGCCATATAGCCCTTGATGTTGGCGACGGCGGGATTGGGCGTCTCATACGTCCAGATCGCATTCTTCGAACGCTCACCGCCAACAGGAATGCTGTAGTAGGAGGCGTCCCCCTTATAGGGGCAATGGCTCTCGTGGTCGGTGCGCTCCAGCAGCGACATGTCCACATCCTTGCGTGGAATATATTGCACCGGTGGATAGGAAGCCTCGCGAAGCGTCAGCGCATCATGCGTATCGGCAATCACTCGGCCACCCAGTTTGACGACGATACGGGAGGGATTGTGTTCGACGGTGATCGGATGGTCCGGCCCGGGAATCTTGATCGGCTTGCCTGACATGGATGTCATCTCCGGATTGAAATCTCTTGGAAAGAGATAGGGTACGCAAGCGACCATCCCAAGGGGTCAGCAGCCCCCTTCTCGTTCTCGAGATTTTATAGGCCTACAGATGTGTGGTTGAGGGACAGCATCGGCGGCTTCGTGCCGGACTTCGCAGTGATATCGCCAATGATGATGAAAGAGCCGCGAAGGCGTCCACCTCCGCGGCTTATGATCTGCTATCCGCTTACCAGCGGTCGAGGCCGAGCAGCTTACGGCCGAGTGGCGTCAGCTCGGCGGTCTTGGCATTGTGCTTTTCCCATTCGCGCGGATCGCCGGGGAAGGCATCACGCTTCGGATGGTCGAGTTCCCGCCATAGGCGGATGCGCTCTTCGCGTTCTTCGGCATTGTCGTATTCGGCCGGATGCATGGAGATATATTGCGCCATGCGCACACGGTTCTCCGCATGGTTCGGGCGAACACCATGGGCAAGCAGCGAGTTGAAGATCATCAGATCGCCCGGCTCCATATCGATATTGACAGTCGAAAGGCCGGTCATGTCGGGATGCATTGGATCACGATCCTCAGGCTGCGTCTTCACCCATTCGTCGAAATGCTCGAAGAGATAGGGCACGCACTGGAAGCCGCCGACATCGCCGTCCTGCTTCTTAAGACTCAGTACGCCCTGCACACCGATCGGTAGCGGCCGGATGGACGTATCGACGTCCCAATGGATGAAGCCGTTCGGATTGCCCTTGACCTTCTTCGGCGGGTTCAGATTGGCGCGGTCGATCGTCACCCACAGGTCTTCGCGGTCCCAGATGTCGACGAAGACATCGTAGACGCGCTTTTCCATGCGGTTATCCCAGAGGGCCTGGTGATTGTAGATCTCCAGCATGCCTGTATTGTTGAGCTCTTTCATCTTGTGCTCACGGCGCTGCGGCGCATACCAGGTGGAAGAATCGTTCGGATCCTTCTCGTCAAAACGCCAGAGCACTTCCGCAAGCCGCTCGACATTGGCTGCAGGAACGGCCTGGCGAACGATCACATAGCCCTTTGTCGTCCAGTGCTGCCAGTCCGCCTCCGAGAGCACGCGCAGCGGCAATCTCTTCTTGATGTCCTTGAGCTGGGTGGTGACCGACGAGGCCGTCGGATGAGCGTCGCGTTTCGCTGCCAGTTGCATGAGATCCTCCCATCGTTTGATTCATCCCTGTGGTTTCAGGCAATAAGGAGAGTGTAGTGCACGGGCGCCGGCCATGTTGTGCCAGCTTGGCAAATTATGATACTATTCTGGCGTCAATAGTCCGAAAGGCGCCCGATGAGGCCTTATCTAGAGATATTGCCGCGGCATGCCGACAGCTCCTGGAGCATGCTGAACCGACGGCTGGATGACGCGATCCCGTTCCAGTGGCACCATCATCCCGAGTTCGAGCTGACGCTGACACTGAATTCCATCGGCCAGCGTTTCATTGGCGACCATACCGGGGAATATGAGGATGGCGACCTCGTGCTGGTCGGCCCCAACCTGCCGCACACCTGGGTATCGCGCGCGAAATACAACGAGGCAAACCCGCATATCGCCCTCGTGCTCTGGTTCCATCCGGACTGGATACAGAAGATGACATCAGGGGCTGTGGAGCTTCGTCCGGTCGAGTCCATGCTTGCCCGTGCAGATCGCGGCCTGCACTTCTCGAAGGAGGCAGCCGAAGCCGTCCGCAACGATATCGAGGCGATCTTCGCAAAGCCGCCTGCCGAACGGCTGCTCTCGCTCTTCGACATTCTCGGCTCCATCGCCGGCGACCGGCAGGCATCTGCGCTGGCCAGCACACCCGGCCAAAGCCGGGAATTGCAGGAGAGCCGTGAGCGCATCGACCGGGTACTCACCCACCTGCATCTGAATTATGCTCGCACGATCGCACTGGAAGAGCTCGCCGATATAGCCGCACTCAGCGTCTCCGGCCTGCACCGGCTCTTCCGCCGCCACACTGGTACGACCGTCTCCGACTATCTGATCCGTATGCGCATCGGTGATGCTTGCGCGCGCCTTTCGGCCACGGTCCAGCCCGTCGGCCATATCGCCGATGCGGTCGGCTATAGTTCGCTTGCCAATTTCAACAGGCAGTTCAGAACGCAAACCGGAATGACGCCGCGGGAATATCGCAACGTCTTCCGCCGCGCCTAAGCTTTCCCGTTTCGGCGTAGGCTGGCGAAACCAAGCCCGATGACGGCTGCGAGCACACAGGCGATCCCGAATATCTGGTTGAGGCCGATCGCTTCCCCCAGGAAAAGGAAGGCGAAGATGACGGCGGATACCGGCGCTACGGCGGTAAACAGGGACGCCTCTGCACCGCTGACGCGCTCCGCCCCCGCATACCAGAGCAGGAAGCCGCCGACTGTCGGTACCAGCGCATAATAGACCACGGCAAGGATGGCGGACCGCAAACCGATGCCGATATCATGATACTCGAACAGAGCCGGTACGGCTGCGACCATAAAACCGATCGCCGTCATCAATGCCGACTGCGTCAGCGGCGGAATGGCCGTACCAAGCCGCTTGTTCAAGAGAATGAACAGCCCTTCGCAGATGACGGCCCCGAAGATCAGCATGTCCCCGACAAGAGACCCTTGCCCGGCCGCCGGCGAAAAGGCGATCGAAAAGACACCCGCAGCCGCAAGCCCGATCGCCAGCAGCAGGAAACGATGCGGCCTCTCGCCAAGCAGGAGGATGGAGATCGCCGCGGAGACGACAGGTAGCGTGCCGATGATGACGCCGGCATTGGCCGCCGATGTCAGCGACAGGCCTGAAATCAGCAAGGTCGTGTAGCCGACGCTCCCGACCCCCGCCTGTGTGACGAGGATCAGCCAGTCCCGCCCGGAGAGCCGCGGCAGCCGCGATCCCGTCCAGCGCATGAGGAAAAGGAAGAAGGGAAAGGCTACGGCAAAGCGTAGCGCCGTCGCCGTAAAAGGCGGCAGGCCCGAGGCAATGACCTTACTGGCGATGACAGTGCTGCCAACCGTCACCATGGCCAGCGTGAGATAGATGTAACCCTGAAATTCCCTGCTCATCTGCCGCTCCCTTCGAGATGGAGCAAACAAACAGGTTGGGCAGCGCGGGGTCTTGAACGAAATTGCAGGAGATCAGGAATGGCCGCGCGCATAAGCGCCGGGCGTCAGGCCATAGCGGGAAACGAAGGCGCGCGTCATATGGCCCTGGTCGGCAAAGCCGCTTTCGGCCGCAGCCTCCGCCAGCGACGAACCGCCGGCGATCAGCCGCCGGGCAAGATGCACGCGAGCCTGAACGAGATAGGCATGCGGCGTAAAACCCGTCGCCCGCGCAAAGGCGCGCAGCACCTGAAACCGGCTGAGGCCGCTCTCCCCTGCCAGATCGGAAAGTGAAATCTCGGCCGCCGGATCATCATCGATCATGCTGCGGGCGTGAACAATGGAATGCGGTGCCGTTGCCGGCTCCTCCCGCATCGCCGTTTCCCGCAGGGCATCGGCAATGACCGACAACAGCAACTCCTCGCAGCGCATTCGTTCCTCGTTGCGGGTCACGGCAGAAAACAGCACGCGAAATCGTTCGGCGAGCAACCTGTCGTGAATGACGGGGTGCGGAATCTCCGAGCGGCCGATCCCGCCTTGTGCAACCTCGCGCGCAAGACCCTCCATCACGGCAGGATCGAAATATAGAATGCTCCAGGAGCGCGCCTCGCCGATCGGCGTTCCGTCATGAACCTCATTCGGATTGACGGTGATGAGATCGCCGGCCTCCGCCTCGACCATGCCGCGTCCGCTCAGCGATTTCTGCGCACCGGAAAAGATGAGGCCAATGCCGAACTGCTCATGCGTATGGCGCGCGAAACGATGGCCTGATGTCGCCACCACTGCTTCAACGCCCGGCACGGACGAACGCAGCATCCTGAACTGGCTGGTGGCCATGGCAATCTCCTTTCCGGCCGACTCTGACAGCCGGCCGCAAGCCGGGCAAGCGACGCGGAAGCAAGTCCAGCAAAAGTGCGCAGCGATTTTGCCTCAAAACAAAGAGTTCTAAAAGAACTCATCCAGGAGCTGATAGTAGTCCAGCTTCACGGGATCGATGATCGACAGGCCGTAAGCATTGAGAAACAGCCGCACGAACTCCTCGCCGAAATTATAGGCGATGCTGTGGCAGGCAAGCGCGACATCCTGATAGCGGTCGGCGACGCCAAGGCGGCAGCAATCGACATAACCGGCAAACCGCCCGTCTGCGACCATGAAGTTCGGCAGGCAGGCATCGCCATGCGTAACGACGAGATTTTCGCTTTCGGGCCGCAGCCGCTGCAATTCGCCGAAGAGGAAGAAGGCGCTTTTGCCGAGACGTATCTCGTCGAAATCCGTCTCGTCGACGACGCCGGCTCGCATGCGCGCTTCAGCGACCGCGAGGCGCTTCTCCAGACGATGATCGAACGGACAAGCGCTGATATCGACGTTATGGAGAGTGCTGAGCGCAGAGGCGAAGATCCCGACGCGCTCTTCCGGCAACAGCGTCGCGGCACTGACGAGATCCGCACCCGGCAGCGCCGTCATCAGGAGAAAACTACGTTCGCCATCGCTCTCATGGGCGATGACCTCGGGGCAATCGAGGCCTTGGCTGCGAAGCCAGACAAGCCTCTCGGCCTCATCGGCAAGCTCGCAAAACGGCCCCGCCTCCTCGACCTTCAGGTAAAGCCCGGGACGCCTCTCGCCTTCCAATCGGAAAACGCAAGCCGAGGAACGGCCGAGCGCGTCCCGCCGCCATTCATAGCCGCCAAGATGGCTCCGGAGCGAAACCGGAAGCCTGCCATCCTCCTGAAGCGGAACGACCATGACGATCCTGTATGGGAAGAAACTCTGTCTGAAAGTCGGTGTGGGCGCTTTAGTGGAAGGTTTCGGCCGGCGCGCTTTCCAGAAGAATTTCGAAAGCTTCTTCCAGGGCGGCGACCAGAATATCGGTCAGCTCGTCTGCCTTGTTTTCCAGAAACATCAGGCTGACGGCTTCTTCCTGACGCTCGAAGAAGTGCTCGATCTCGTTCGACATATCATTGTCCCCTTATCCACCATAATCATCACGGCCATGGGAAAACGATAGAGATAGTTCCTTGCGCGTGGCTTGTTTCGGGATGGGCGCGACCAAAGGTGCCGCGGACTATTCGCGAATATCGTATTTTCCATACTGGCTACGGGGGATCAAGCCGCCCACTTCGTGGGCAAACGAAACCACTTTCGTGGCATCCGCATCCACCTCACAACGGAAACGAACATGGTACCAGCCCTTGGCCGTACCAAAGGCTGCATCGTCAATATTCAGCAGGGTCCCTGCTCGCAACCCGTACTGGGGTAGTGCGTAGGGCTGGTAACTCGGGGAACCGTAAGCGAGTTGGGCTCGAAGCTCGCTGGCGCAAAGAACGGCCACCCTTTTGCTGCGTGGGAGACCGTCGACTGCAGACTGCGCAAGGGAGCTTCCGTCCTCAGTGGACGAGAACAGCGTCTTGGCGTTCGCCAGATCATTGTTCTTCACCATCTCTTTTGGCTTTTCAGGAGTTTTCTGCGCCGGCGGCTTGGTCTGCTCGATACTGGTCTTGGCTTCACCCGACACGTCTGCTGACGGCCCATTTGGCTCCGGAGAAGCATCAGCCGCCGCAACTTCCGGAAGCTTCACATCATCTGGAACGGGCCTTGATGGAGGCGTCTCAGTTTTTGGTTTCTCCGCAGCGGCCTCTGTGGGCACTTGCTGCGGCTCAACATCGCGCTTTGGGGGCGTCGTTGCCGGCTTTGCTTCGCCTTCAGACGAATTGCCTGCCAACGTTTTTTTGGGACCACTATTCTTATCACCAAATTCCGTGACAACACGCATCGGCGGCATAGGCGTCTGCTTCGTTTTTTCTGCCGTCTCTGCGGCAGGCGGAGGTGATTGCGGAGGTGGCGGTGGAGGCGGTGGCTGCTTGGCCTTCGCCTGCTCCTTCGGCTTCTCTTCCTCTTTCGGCTTTTCCTCGGGCTTCTTCTCTTCCGGTGGCGGGACGAGCTCGACCTTAACGCTCTCATCTTCTGCAGGCTTCGGCTGAATATCAGGCAAGCCGAAAATGAGGAGCGCGACGACTGGAACATGCACGAGCACGGACGCGACCACAACCCAGCGAACGCGAGGCTCCTGGTGCTCCTTTTCGTGGTCCGTATCTGCCGGTTCGACTTCGTCTTCTGTCACAGCAGCGATGTGGCCTTTAAAACTGGCAGCATCAAGCCACAAATCGAAAAAACCTCGTGAAGTTTGTGCACAGCGCCTATCGCTTCAGGCTCACTGATCGGCCTCGCCATCATCGGCGACCAGATTGTGTTCCTGCCACTCGCTCCTCGGAATGGCGTCACCTATGGCAAAGGCAAAGGCGACAACCGCCTGCCCCGCTGGATCGACCTCGCAATGGAACCGGACGTTGAACCAGCTGCGCTTGCTGCGAAAAGCCCCGCCATCCACCTCGACGCTGTTACCCCTCACCTTCTCCGCTTTCATGGCATAGGGCGCAACGAGGTCAGGGGCAGAGCCCGGACGCGAACGGCTGATCTGCTCCAGCGCTTCGAGATTGCAGAGCTGCAGATTGCGCTCCCCGCCGGACAATGTGCCGAGCAACTGGCGCGCCTCGCGACTGCGTGGGCTGGCCAGCGTCTTTCCCGAAAAGAGCTCTTTTGCCTGCCTTAACTCCGGCGGACCCGACGTCACCGGCTTCGGCGATGTCGGCAATGGAGGAGGCATCTCCCTCGATGCCGTCTCGGCTGCCGGCAGGGCATCCTCTCCCGCGGCAGAATTTGCTTTCTCTTCGCTCTTGTCCGGCAGCGGCTGGACGGCTTGCGGCGGAGCTGGAGTGGCGATCGCGGGCGGTGTCACGACTTCAACGTCGATGCTGTCTTCCGGCGCAGGCCTGATGGACTGCACATCAGGCAGGAAAGCAAGCAGAAGCAAGCCGATGACCAGATGCAGTACGAGCGATACCGGCCAGGCCGGATCGAACTTTCCTCTCTGCAACTGGCCGGCATGTTCCATCGGCAAGGCAAGTCCATGCTCTGGGTTCAAGGCGCAGCGACACTGCCAGCGCCGCGGGACAACCGCAACGCCGCATCCGGCTCATCACCAGCTATTGGCCATCCTGACCTACGAGAGCGACGCGATGATGTCGCGGTAGTTCACTTCCGAAAATGCCTTCATGGTTTTCGTGCGGACGTTTCCGCCTGTGGCGAGAGACAGCGTGAAGCGCGCCATCACGCGATCATCAGGCGCCTCGCAGACGGCCACCATGTCATATTCGCCCATGGTGAGATAAAACTTGTCGAAGGAACCGCCCATGCCGCCGAGCATGTTCCTTGCCGCATCCAGTCGCTTGGCAGAATCCTTCACGTTCCGGATGCCCTGATCGGTCCAGTTTATCAGCAGAATGTAGGTGGTCATGCTGCACCTCCCGACGGAGGCCACGGTCACGCGGCGCATGATACAGCTCGCACGCCGCGACCGCTCTCTTCCCCCGCTGCCGAAATTATAGGCCTGTCACCACATAGGGACAAGCGGCGCGAGAGTCATCAATCGGGCTAGACGTTCCCCGACGGGCTAATCCGCTCAGGATCGCAGGCAGAGAAAAACCCGGCCAACAAGGCTGGCCGGGTTCTGGTATCGATCGTCTGGAAGCGTGAAAGCTCAGCTGTCGAGGAACGAGCGCAGCTTTCTGGAGCGGCTCGGATGCTTGAGCTTGCGCAGCGCCTTCGCCTCGATCTGGCGGATACGTTCGCGGGTAACCGAGAACTGCTGGCCGACTTCTTCGAGGGTATGGTCGGTGTTCATGCCGATACCGAAGCGCATGCGCAGAACGCGCTCTTCGCGCGGCGTCAGCGATGCCAGAACGCGGGTCGTCGTCTCGCGCAGGTTCGCCTGGATGGCGGCGTCAATCGGCAGCAGCGCGTTCTTGTCCTCGATGAAATCGCCGAGATGCGAATCTTCTTCGTCGCCCACAGGGGTTTCGAGCGAGATCGGCTCCTTGGCGATCTTCAGGACCTTGCGGACCTTTTCGAGCGGCATAGCGAGCTTTTCGGCCAGTTCTTCCGGCGTCGGCTCGCGGCCGATTTCATGCAGCATCTGGCGCGAAGTGCGGACGATCTTATTGATCGTTTCGATCATGTGCACCGGAATACGGATCGTGCGGGCCTGGTCGGCGATCGAGCGGGTGATCGCCTGACGGATCCACCATGTCGCATAGGTCGAGAACTTGTAGCCGCGGCGGTACTCGAACTTGTCGACCGCCTTCATCAGGCCGATATTGCCTTCCTGAATGAGGTCGAGGAACTGCAGACCGCGGTTCGTGTACTTCTTGGCGATGGAGATGACGAGGCGAAGATTCGCTTCGACCATTTCCTTCTTGGCGATACGCGCTTCACGCTCGCCCTTCTGCACCATGTGCACGATGCGGCGGAATTCCGAGATCGAAATGCCGGTTTCCGTTGCGAGATTCTGGATCTCCTGGCGGATGTCGCGGATCGTCGTGTTCTCGCTCTTGGCGAATTCCTTCCAACCGCGGGCGGCCAGATTGCCGATCGACTTCATCCAGTTCGGATCGAGCTCAGCACCCTGATACTGCTCCAGGAACGAGTCGCGCTTGACGCCGTAGGATTCGGCCAGACGAAGCAGGCGGCCTTCGTTCTGCACGAGGCGCTTGTTGATGTCATAGAGCTGCTCGACCAGCGCATCGATGCGGTTCTGGTTGAGCGACAGCGACTTCACGGCCTTGATCAGCTCGTCCTTGAGCTCCTTGTAGCGGCGCTCCTGAGCGGAAGACAGCGTGCCCGTGGCAGCAAGGCGCTGCTCGACCTGCTGGTCCTGCAGCTTGCGCAGCTTCTTGTAGGTCTCGGCAATGATGTCGAGCGTTTCCATGACCTGCGGGCGAAGCTCGGCTTCCATCGCGGCGAGAGAGAGGTTGGATTCGTCCTCGTCCTCTTCTTCCTCTTCCGGAGGCATGCCTTCGCCGCCGACATCGGTGATGTCGTCGTCACCGGAGCGGGCGCGGCGCGTCTTTTCCTTTTCCTCGGCAGCCTTGCGGTCGGCCTCGATCTTCTCGGGGCTCTGGAACTGCGGGGCAGCCTTGGCTTCCGGACCGGAATAGGTCGTTTCGAGATCGATGATCTCGCGCAGCAGCGTCGTGCCTTCGTTCAGTTCGTCGCGCCAGATGATCAGCGCCTGGAACGTCAGCGGGCTCTCACAGAGGCCTGCGATCATCGTTTCGCGGCCGGCCTCGATGCGCTTTGCGATGGCGATTTCGCCTTCGCGCGACAGAAGCTCGACGGAACCCATTTCGCGCAGATACATGCGCACCGGGTCGTCGGTACGGTCGGTCGGCTCTTTCTTCTTGGCGGTCGCAAGCGCGGTACCGCTGGAAGGTGCGAGTTCGCCGCCCTCACCGTCCTCACTATCAGAGCTGTCGTCGTCATCGCTACCGGAAGCGCCGGCTTCCTCGGCTTCTTCGTCTTCGATGACGTTGATGCCCATATCTGACAGCATCGACATCGTGTCTTCGATCTGTTCGGACGTCACTTCTTCGGAAGGCAGGACGGCGTTCAGCTCGTCCATCGTCACATAGCCGCGCTTCTTGGCGGCCTTGATCATCTTCTTGACCGCGTCATCGGAAAGATCGAGAAGAGGGCCGTCGCTTGCGCCGTCGCGTTCGACTTCCGCTTCTTCGTTCTCTTTGACCTTCGTTGCCATTTATATCGTCGCCTTCCTGACGCTATTCATACTCGCTTCGGTGAATGGCCCTGTCGTGGCCTGGCACGTGCGCGCCGGCCTCGAATCACCTATACCCACCTAACGGGATGACATTTAAAGCCTGATTAACCACGATAGCCGGCATCGGACAGCAAAATTTCATTGCTATTGGATTTCCGGCCATGGTTGTGCGATCCGCCTTGACCCAGTTCACCGCTCAAGTCGAACGGTGATTCCCACAAAATTTGTTCTCGTCAAGCTTTTCCAGAAAAAAAGCCCCCGAAAACCCGGAAAAAGCCTTATCCACAGGCTTTGAACCGCGCCAGCGATTGCTACGCTTATTTAGTATGTCACCAGGGAAAGACAAGGGCAGAAAAATTCTGCACTTGACTTTGCGTGAGTTCGACGTCGCAACGCCGCTGCTGCGTCGAACAAGAAAGCCGGCTTACCGCGACAGACCGTCGAACGCATTCACCGTCAGGGCAGACAGATCGAACGCCGGAATGCAGCGCAGATTGACGGATGCCATCTCCATGCCATTGGGCGCCGTCGCTTCCCCAAAGGGCGCGATGCCGCACTTGGCGCAGAAGTGATGTTTGATGGCATGGCTGTTGAACGTATAGGTCGACAGGTTTTCTTCCGGCACCGTCAGATGCAGCTTCTCCCGTGGCACGAAGCCCAGAAGCCCGCCGCGCCGGCGGCAGAGCGAGCAGTTGCAATCGACTGCTTCCGTAAACGCGCCTTCAACCGTAAAGGCGATATTGCCGCAGTGGCAGCTTCCCTCGTATTTCATTTCCGTCTTCTCACATCCAATCCATCACGACCTTGCCGGAATTGCCCGAGCGCATCGCCTCGAAACCATCTCGAAATTCGTCGATCTTGATGCGATGAGTGATAACCGGCGACAGATCCAGGCCACCCTGCACGAAGGCGATCATCTTGTACCAGGTCTCGAACATCTCGCGGCCATAGATGCCCTTGAGGTTCAGCATCTTGAAGATCACCTTGTTCCAGTCGATCTCGAAACCAGCAGGCGCAATCCCGAGGATGGCGATCTTTCCGCCATTGTTCATCTTGTCGATCATGTCGCGGAATGCGGGCGCGGCACCTGACATTTCAAGTCCGACATCAAAGCCTTCGGTCATACCGATCGATTTCATCACATCGGCGAGGTTTTCCTTCGAAGCATCCACGACGTGATCGATGCCGAGCTTGCGGGCAAGATCGAGCCGGTTCGGATTGATATCGGTGATGACGACCTTGCGTGCACCGGAACGCTTGGCAACCAGCGCGCCCATGATGCCGATCGGCCCCGCACCCGTCACCAGCACGTCTTCGCCGACGAGATCGAAGGAGAGCGCGGTGTGAACGGCATTGCCGAACGGATCGAAGATCGCTGCGATCTCATCCGTGACATCGTCGGGGATGGCAACGACATTGGCTTCCGGAATGCAGACGAACTCGCCGAAGGAGCCCGGCCGGTTAACGCCGACGCCGAGCGTATTGCGGCAAAGATGCCCCCTGCCCGCACGGCAGTTGCGGCATTTGCCGCAGACGATATGGCCTTCGCCGGAAACACGTTCGCCGACGCGGTATTTGGTAACGGCGGAGCCGATCTCGGCGATCTCGCCCGAGAATTCGTGACCGACCACCATCGGCACCGGAATGGTCTTCTGCGCCCACTGATCCCAGTTCCAGATATGCACGTCCGTGCCGCAGATCGCCGATTTCTTCACGCGGATCAGCACGTCGTTCGGGCCGACTTCCGGCACCGGCACGTTCTCCATCCAGAGGCCGACTTCGGGCTTCGCCTTGACCAGTGCTTTCATCATGTTGGACATGATCTTTTCTCTCCTCAAGGCTCTTAGATAACGCCGAGTTCACGGCCCGCTTCGGCAAAAACGGCAATCGCCCGCTCCACGTCCGCCTTCGAATGCGCAGCCGACATCTGGGTGCGGATACGCGCCTGCCCTTTCGGCACGACGGGGAAGGAGAAGCCGATCACATAGACGCCCTTTTTCAGCATCAGTGCCGCCATATCCTGCGCAAGCTTCGCATCGCCCAGCATGACCGGGATGATCGCATGACCCTCGCCCGCCAGCGTGAAGCCGAGTTTGGTCATTTCGGAGCGGAAGAGCGATGCATTGGCCGTCAGCCGCTCACGCAGCGCATCGCCATTTTCAATGAGGTCGAAGACCTTCAGCGAGGCGGCGGCAATGACCGGCGCCAGCGTATTGGAGAAGAGATAGGGGCGCGAGCGCTGCCGCAACCACTCGACGATCTCGGCCTTAGCCGAAGTATAACCACCGGACGCGCCGCCGAGCGCCTTGCCGAGCGTACCGGTGATGATATCGATACGGCCTTCGACGCCGCAATATTCCGGCGAGCCGCGGCCATGCTTGCCGACGAAGCCGACGGCGTGGCTGTCGTCCACCATGACCATCGCACCGTACTTTTCCGCAAGATCACAGACGCCCTGGAGATTGGCGATGATACCGTCCATGGAGAAGACGCCATCGGTCGCAATCATCTTGAAGCGGCTGCCTTCGGCCTTCTTCAGCTCTTCTTCCAGCGCCGCCATATCATTATTGGCGTAGCGGAAACGCTTGGCCTTGGAGAGGCGCACGCCATCGATGATCGAGGCATGGTTCAGCGCATCGGAAATGATCGCGTCCTCTTCGGACAGCAGCGTCTCGAACAGACCGCCATTGGCATCGAAGCAGGAGGAATAGAGGATCGTGTCTTCCATGCCGAGGAAGGACGAGATACGGGCTTCAAGCTGCTTATGCTCTTCCTGCGTGCCGCAGATAAAACGCACCGAGGCCATGCCGTAGCCGTAACGGTCAAGCGCCTTCTTACCGGCGTCCGCCAGTTCCTCGTTATCGGCAAGGCCAAGATAGTTGTTGGCGCAGAAATTCAGCACGCGTTCACCAGAGGCAACGGCGATTTCGCCGGCCTGCTTCGACGTGATGACGCGCTCTGATTTATAGAGGCCGGCATCCTTGAGCGCAGCCAGTTCGCCGCGCAGGTGCGAGAGGAAATTCGAGGTCATTGAGGGCCCTTCTCTTGATGTTTCCCGTCTGAGCGTCGGTTAGCATATTGCCGCTGGCTTGTCTTGCTCAACGCTCGACCGAGATCAGCAGAAACATCGGCCGGTCGAGCTCTTCGACCCATTCGGGATGCGCGGTCAGATCCTGCTCGTTCGGCGCCCATTCTTCGACATGGCGGATCGTAAAACCAGCCGATATCAGCATATTGATAGTCGTGCCGAGGCGGCGATGCTGCTTGACGACACCCTTCGCCAGCCAGTCCGTTGTGCGGCTTCCCTCGACGGCATAGCCGTCGAGCGGCCATATGCGCTGCCCATCGGCATCCGTGCTCCAGCCGGCATTGCGCGGCGCCATGAAGATCGGATGCTCGATCGTAAAGACGAAACGCGAACCGGGAACGAGCGCCCGGTAGACTGTGGCGACAAGCCGCTCGAAATTTTTGACATAGTGAAAAGCGAGCGAACTATGCGCGAAATCGAATGAGGCTTCCGGCAGTTCCAGCTCTTCGAGATCGGCAATCCCATAGGTGATCGCCTCATCATGCGTATCCGCCCTAGCCCGGCCGATCATGTTCTCGGATATGTCGAGGCCGAGGACACTTGCAGCACCCACCGAGCGAGCATGGCGGGCAAACCAGCCGAAACCACAGCCGAGATCGACCACCCGCTTGCCTGTGAGATCAGGTAATTGCGCCCGAACCGCCGGCCATTCGGCCGCACCCTCAAGCCCTTCGACCGAGCGGCGCATGGCGCTGTATCCGGCGAAGAACTCCGCCGTGTCATAGATATTCTGGCTCATGATAATCCTCCGGATGGCCCTTATAGGATACCATCCATCATCATCTCAAGGATCGGGCATCTCAGGGATCGGGACCGTCGCCGATCTCCACGAGGCCGAACCTATGCTGGATCGGCAAGATCGATTCCGGTGTCGCCGCACCAGCCCGTTCGAGCTCCACGAAGAAATGCTCGAAGCCACCAGGCGTGACGAAGCCCATCATCCGGCCCATGCCATCGCTGACATTGCGCCAATGATGCGGAACATTCGGCGGCAGCACGACGACGGAGCCGACGGGCGCCTCGATCATCTCGTTTCCGCACCAGAAACGATAGCTCCCCTCGATGACCCGAAAGACCTCCGTCTCCCGCGTGTGCATATGCCGCGACGGGCCGGTGCCTGGCGCCGAGAAGGTTTCCCATATGCCATAGGCGCCGGCGGTTTCCTCCGCCGTTGCATGAATGAAGACCTGCCCGCCATGCGGATGTCTGGCAATCCGCTCGCGCCCGGGCAGTGATGTGACTGCTCTGTTGAAATGTGCCATTGAAGTTCCCCCAAACTCTGGAGCAACCCTAGCAGAGATCTGTGCCGATTGCAGCGGAAGGCAGGTGCAACCGGACTATTCGTCGTGGGAGAGAATGATATCGAGGAAAGCGTCGCCGTAACGCTCGAGCTTCGATTGGCCGACGCCCGAAATGCCGAGAAGCTCCTTGCGGCTGCGCGGCCGCTCGGTGGCAAAGGCGATCAGCGTCGTATCCGGGAAGACAACATAGGGCGGCACGCCGAGTGACTTGGCAATCGACATGCGCTCGGCCCTCAGCGCTTCGAAGAGCGTGCCATCCGCCCCTGAAAGCCCGGTCCTGCGCTCCGCTCGCTCAGTCTTCTTCGCTCTGCGCTCGGAAGGCGCGCGATCCTTGCGGAAGAAGACCTCACGCTCACGCTTGAAGACGGCGCGCGCCTCCGGCTCGAGCTTCAGGGCTCCGAACGCCTCATGGTCGACGCGGATCAGCCCCATCGCCATCAGCTGGCGATAGACCGATTGCCAGGTGCGAACGGCAATATCCTTGCCTGCGCCGAAAACAGGCATATCGACATGGCGAAAGCGTTCGGTCTTTTCATTGCTATTGCCGACAAGCACATCGATCACATGCCCGGCGCCGAAACGCTCGCCGGTGCGGTAGATCGCAGCCAGCGCCTTGATCGCCGCCTCGGTCCCGTCCCATGTCTCGACCGGCTTCAGGCAGGTATCGCAACCGCCGCATTTGCCACCATGCGCCTCGCCGAAATGCGCCAGGATCGCTTGGCGCCGGCAGGAAGCCGTCTCGCAGATCGCCAGCAGCGCATTCAGCTTGCCGCGCTCGATGCGCTTGATCTCGTCGGCCGCATTGCCCTCGTCGATCATCCGCCGGCGCTGGATCACGTCGGCCATGCCATAGGCCATCCACACCTCGGACGGCAGGCCGTCACGTCCGGCGCGGCCCGTCTCCTGATAATAGGCCTCCACCGAGCCCGGCAGATCGAGATGGGCGACATAACGCACGTTCGGCTTGTCGATGCCCATGCCGAAGGCAACTGTCGCGACAAGGCAAAGCTCTTCTTCCTTCAGGAACGCATCCTGGTTGGCGTCGCGCAGCGCTCGGTCCATGCCGGCATGATAGGCGAGCGCCCGTATGCCCTGGGTGTTCAGCCAGTCGGCGGTTTCCTCCACCTTGGCCCGCGACAGGCAATAGACGATGCCGCTATTGCCTTTGTGGCCGGAAAGGAAACGCAGGAGCTGCTGGCGCGGCTGGTCGCGCTCAACGATCTCATAGGAAATATTCGGCCGGTCGAAGCTGGTGGTGAAGACTTCGGCATTGTCGAGCATCAGCCGCTCGATAATATCCTCCTGCGTATGCGGATCGGCCGTCGCCGTCAGCGCGATGCGGGGCACACCGGGATACTGTTCCGCAAGCTTGCCGAGTTCGCGATATTCCGGCCGGAAATCGTGGCCCCATTGCGAGACACAATGCGCTTCATCGATAGCAAAGAGCGCGATCTTCGTATTGCCGATCAGCTCGCGGAACCCATCCATCAGGATGCGCTCGGGCGTCACATAGAGCAGATCGAGATTATCAGAGGAAATGCCGCGACGGATCGCGCCATACTCCTCGCGCGAAATCGAGGAATTCAGTGCCGCGGCACGGATCCCGAGTTGCTTCATCGCCTCCACCTGATCACGCATCAGCGCAATCAGCGGCGAGACGACGATACCAAGACCCGGGCGGCAAAGAGCCGGAATCTGGAAGCAGAGCGATTTGCCCGCACCTGTCGGGAAGAGCACGACGGCATCGCCACCGGCAACCACATGCTCTACGACTTCCTGCTGCCGCCCGCGAAAGGCGGGATAGCCGTAGACACGCTTCAGCACATCGAGCGGCTTGGCCGCGCCTGAAAACAGCGCATCGGATGCGGAAAACAGCGGCTCGTGGCTTTCAGTCTGCGACATCAGTGGCTCGCAGCGCCCTTGACGCGCCCGGAGAGCACACCGAAGCCATCGATAATGGCTTCCTGGTTTTCGAGCCGCAACGCCTCGAAATGCACTTCCTGCGAAGCGCGCATCAGCCGGTCGATCTCGGCATCGTCGCCCGCCTCGGTCGCCTGGGCGATATCACGCTCCAGCTCGATCTTCTGCCAGCGCAGATCCTTGGCGCGCTTGTGGAAGGCGAGCGCCTGGCGATAACCCTCACGGGCATCTTCCATCGCTGCCTGCTCGGTAGCCGTCCAGAGCCGGGCATTACGCACCTGCTGGTCAAGGTTTTTCAGGAGCGAACCGAAGCCGGCGACATCAAGGCATTCCAACAGGTAATCACGCGTCAGATGTGGCCCGGCGACAACGGCAGCTGCTCCCAGCATCGCCGACCAGAGCTTCTGCAGATCGCGATTGTCATAATCGATGGCAGCGATCTCATCATAATCGTCCAGCATCAGCGCGGGATGGTTGACGACGGTCAGCGCCAGCACACACTCCCGGAGCGCCGCATTTTCCTGATGGCCACGCACGAGCCCCGAACGGGTCAGGCGATCCGATGCGAATGCCTGCGTTCGAGGTCCTCCGGCCTTCCCGCCCCGCTCCTTCTGCCCACGGAAATTGCCCCCGCCGAAATTGCTGCCTCCTGAAAAATTGCTGCCGCCACCGAAGTTGCGCCGGTCGCCGCCGCGGTTCTGGAACTGCGGCTGGAAGAAGCTGTTCAGCCGGTCGCGCATGTCCTGCTGGTAATGGCGCCGCACATTCTCGTCACCAATGACGGCAACGAGCTGTTTCAGCCGTGCTTCCAGCTCGGCGCGCGCCTCAGGCGTATCGAAGGTCCCGTTTCTCGCCTCGCGGTCCCACAGCATTTCCGACAGCGGCTTTGCCTGCGCCATGACCTTGTCGAAAGGCGCCCTGCCGTCCTGACGCACGAGATCATCGGGGTCCTTGCCGTCAGGCAGCAGCGCAAAACGCACGCTCCGCCCCGGCTTAAGATGCGGCAGCGCCAGATCGGCGGCGCGGTTGGCGGCGCGAATGCCGGCGCCGTCGCCATCGAAGCAGAGCACCGGCTGCGACGTCATCTTCCAGAGCAGATCGAGCTGGTTTTCGGTCAGCGCCGTACCGAGCGGTGCCACGGCATTCTCGATACCGGCCTGATGCAGCGCAATGACATCCATATAGCCTTCGACGGCAATGATGGTGCCTTCGCCATTTGCGCCCTGCATCGCGCGACGCGCCCGGGCGAAATTGTAGAGCACGTTGCCCTTGTGGAAGAGTTCGGTCTCGTTGGAATTGAGATATTTCGCCGGCGCATCCGGTGACATGGCGCGTCCGCCGAAAGCAATGACCTTCTCGCGCGACGACAGGATCGGGAACATGATGCGGTCGCGGAACCGGTCGTAGGAAACAGGCACATTCTCGTGCACCACAAGCCCGCAGGCCTCGATCTGCTCCTTGCTGACACCCTTGCCGGCCAAGAATTCCTTAAGCGCATTGCGGCTGTCGGGTGCAAAACCGAGCCGGAAGGTCTCGATGGTGCGCCCCGTCAACCCGCGGTCGCGCAGATAGGCGCGTGCCCTCGCACCATTCGCCGTCTGCAGCTGGTCCTGAAAGAACTGGGTCGCCATTTCCATGACGTCGAGAAGCGAGGTACGCTCCTTCTCGCGTCTTTCCATCTGCGGATCGGCGACCGGCATCGGCACGCCGGCCATGTCGGCGATCGTCTGCACCGCCTCGGGAAAGCTCAGGCCTTCGAGCTCGGTCAGGAAGCGGAAATGATCTCCGGTCACGCCGCAGCCGAAGCAATGGTAACGGCCCTTGCGATCCTCGCAATGGAAGCTCGGCGACTTCTCGCCATGGAAAGGGCAGCAGGCCCAATAGTCGCCGCGCGACACGTTGGTCTTGCGCTTGTCCCAGCCCACGCGCCGCGCAATCACGTTCGAAATGGGAACGCGGTCGCGGATATCGTCCAGGAAGGTGGGGGAAAAGCGCATCTCTACCTCTTGCAGAACATCCATATAAGCAGCTTTACCGCGCCGCGCCACGAAACTTCTGCCGTAAATCCCGCTTTTCACAGGGCGCAGGACATTGTCACAAACGTCGGCCAATGCCACTCAACAACGTGTTATCGGCCCCTGACTGGGGGTGCGACATTTTTGACATTTTCCAAGTTCCGAGAGAATGGCGCCGTCCATATCGCGGAAAGCCGGTTCGGAGAAAGAATATGAAAAAACAATCAGTTAAAAGAGATCGGAGTGGGTTGCCCAGGCTTTTTCGGAGTGCGCGGCCGAACTCCATATTCACATCCCGAAAGGCCGAATCCGGGATTATTATATTTTTGTAATTTGAATAAGCCGGGGGCTGGCCATAAGTTCGAACTCAACAAAGCGATCCCCAAGCGAGGCACCATCCCTACCCCCGGCGCCGCCTCGCAAGGGTGCCTTTGCAAATACCCGCCGGCTTGGGTTTCGACCCTGCGTCGCTGACGGAAGCAAAGAGCAAGAAGGCAGGAGCGCCCCCAGCTCCTGCCTTCTTAATTTTTGGGCTATACGCCGCCGCTTTTATTGAGCTTTACCTTACCAATTAACCCCTAAAATACAAAAGCATTGACACTTCCAATAGGCGTGGCAAATGAATGCGCGAAACTCCTGGACAGCGCTATGGCCTACACCGCAGAAAATCTTGCAGCCGACGATAGTTTTCTTGCTGCAATTCTTCATTGTGCCAATGAAATGCTCGCGATTTATCGCGACAGCCCGCGTATTGCATCGATATTCGCCGCACAGCAGCGCTGGCTGATGGCGCATACTGGTTTTGCTCTCTATTACGGCTATCCTGGTGAAGAGAGGCGCGGCCTCTATTCCGGCCGCTTCATCGATTTCGTCATCCAGAACAAGATCGCCAGCCGCAACACGGCAGCTGCCTTCGTGCAGGAAATGCTGGTCTACCGGTTTCTGCGTCCCATTCCGGGCGATGACAAACGTACGCGCTTCCTTGAGCCGACGGAAACGGCGGAGCATCATTTTACCAAATGGCTGGTCGCCCATCTGATGATTCTGGATAGCCTCGATGGCGGCCGCCGCGCGAAAAATCTGATGGCCGATCCAACATTGATCGCCCGCCTGCAGCCGATAATCGCCAAGAAGATCATCGAAACCCAAGCAGTGCGCGATCCGGGCGCTACCTTCAATCTCTTTAATTGGGCCAATTCCGGCGGCCTCGTGATGGACTATCTGATTTCGCGCCTGCCGGGCTTTCCGCGTTCTGCCGATCGCGTCATCGTCGGCCCGTTGTCGCTGCGCGAGATTCGCGATCAGTTCATGATTTCCAATACCCACCTGAAACGCCTGCTCGCGCAGGCCGCCGATATGGGAAGCGTGGGATGGACCGAACCGCCGAGAAAGGGCGATTTCTGGCTCTCCCGCGGTTTCGTGCTCGAATATTGGAACTATCAGGCGGCGAAATTCGCCATCATCGATTCAGCCGCCGAAGCCGCGCTTGGGCCTGCGGTCGAAGAACAACCGCAGGCAAGGCGCCTTATTTCAGCAGCTCTTTGACGGTGCCCGAAGCCTTGGCAAAGTCCATCTGTCCGGCATAGCGCTCTTTCAGGGCAGCCATGATCTTGCCCATGTCCTTCGGGCCTTCTGCGCCAACTTCCTTGATGATGGCGGCGATATTGGCACGCACCTCATCGTCGGAAAGCTGCTTCGGCATGAAGTCCTGGATAACGACAATTTCCGCGCGCTCCTTGGCTGCAAGCTCGGGGCGGGCGTTCTCTTCGTAGATCTTCGCCGACTCATCGCGCTGCTTCACCATCTTGGCGAGGATCTGCAGCACTTCGTCGTCTCCCGCCTCTTCCTTGCCGACGCCGCGATTGGCGATGTCGCGATCCTTGATCGCGGCCTGGATGAGGCGGATGGTGCCGAGACGCTCCATCTGCTTCGCCTTCATGGCTTCCTTGAGCTGGGTGGCGAGTTGATCGCGCAGCATGTCATTACTCCTTCTGAAGCACCGGACCGAAAAGTGTGAAGGGGCTTTTCAGATAAGCCGATGCTTGAACAAAAACTTGAAGCGGCGAATCCGTTTCCCGGCCCACCGCTCTGGAATGGCGCTTTCATAAACCACGCTGATGTGTGGGATCAAATAAATTGCGAGAATCCCGGCAATATCGGCAGGAAAAGTGCCGCAATCTGCAGTACAAAGATTGACCTAGGCAGAGAGCGTGGCTATCTACCGCCACCTGCACCAAAATTCGTGATCAGGCGTCAAACGCGGCAAAAGCCGCGCGCCTGCACCTGCGAGATCAAATGGCCGGCTCGCGTTTTCAGAACGCCAAGCCCGCCGGAAACGGGATGAAGATGACCGCGACAGCACCCTGGACAACCGAAAAGCCGACCGCCCTGCTCGTTCTTGCCGACGGCACCGTCATCGAAGGCAAGGGTATTGGCGCAACCGGCAGCGTTCAGGCGGAAGCCGTCTTCAACACGGCGCTCACCGGCTACGAGGAAATCCTCACCGACCCCTCCTACCTCGGTCAGATCGTCACCTTCACCTTCCCGCATATCGGCAATATCGGCACCAACGAAGAGGATATCGAAGACCTGACGCCTGCAGCACGCCACGGCGCGGTCGGCGTGATCTTCAAGGCCGATATCACCGCGCCCTCGAACTACCGTGCTGCCAAGCATCTCGACGCCTGGCTGAAGGCCCGCGGCATCATCGGCCTCTGCGGCATCGACACCCGCGCGCTAACGGCCTGGATCCGCGAGAACGGCTCGCCCAACGCCGTCATCGCTCACGATCCTTCGGGAAATTTCGACATCGAAGCGCTGAAGGCGGAAGCCAAGGCGTGGAGCGGCCTCGAAGGCCTCGACCTCGCCAAGATCGCCTCCTCCGGCCAGTCCTCGCAGTGGTCGCAGACACCTTGGGTTTGGAACGAAGGATACGGTGAACTCGCCGCCGCCGACAGCAAGTACCATGTCGTCTGCTTGGATTACGGTGTGAAGCGCAACATCCTGCGCCTCTTCGCCGGTCTCGATTGCAAGGTCACGGTCATGCCGGCAACGGCGAGTGCCCAGGATGTGCTCGCCCTTCAGCCGGATGGCATCTTCCTGTCGAACGGCCCGGGCGACCCGGCCGCTACAGGTGAATATGCCGTGCCAGTCATCAAGGAACTGATCAGCACCGATATCCCGGTCTTCGGCATCTGCCTCGGCCACCAGATGCTGGGCCTGGCACTCGGCGCCAAGACCGAGAAGATGCACCAGGGCCATCACGGTGCAAACCACCCGGTCAAGGATCACACGACCGGCAAGGTTGAGATCGTCTCCATGAACCACGGCTTCGCGGTCGACACGAAGTCGCTGCCCGAAGGCGTTGAAGAGACTCACGTATCGCTGTTCGACGGCACGAATTGCGGCCTGCGCGTTCTCGGCAAGTCGGTCTTTTCCGTCCAGCACCACCCGGAAGCCTCTCCCGGCCCGCAGGACAGCCACTACCTCTTCCGCCGCTTTGTTAACATGGTGCGCGAGAAGAAGGGCGAAGCGGCACTCGCCGAACGCTGATACCGGATCAAGGCTCGCTCAGGCGGGCCTTTTTTCTTGCCGGCATATTGACCTCAACTTAACTTGAGGAATTACAGAACTGCCTGCAACACATCAGATGCAGGAGAAGATCGGATGAGCGGAGCTTTCTACAGGATAGACAAATTCGTCGTACCAGCTGCGGCGCGCGAGGAATTTCTCGTCAATGTGATGATGACCCATAAGGTGCTGGAGGCACAGGGCGGCTTCATCAATCATACGGTGCTGGAACAGGTTGCCGGCCCCGGCGAATTCAATTTCGTCACGGTTGCCGAATGGGAAAGCGCCGATGTCGTCGAACGCGTGCGGGCGGTCGTTGCTGCAGCCCACAAGGCCGCCAATTTCGACCCGCAGGAAATGTTTGCGCGCCTCGGCATCCGCGCAGATATCGCCAGCTACAAGCCCGTGGCCGCCTGATACTAGAGCGCCGTGCGTCCATTCGGACGCACAAAGGACGTTCTAACTCTTTGAATCTACGCATTAGGCTTCCGAAAATCGATTCCGATCTTCGGGCCGATGCTGTAGGACGGCCGGCTCAGGCGCCGGCCGCAGCCCCTTCCCGGCGAACGAGAATATAGAAGCGCGTGCAGAGCATGGCGGCCGCGGCCGCAAGCCCGACAAGAAAGCCTAGCCAGATGCCGAGACCGCCGAGACCGAGCGGGAAGGCAAAGGCCCAGGCGAGGAAAAAGCCGATCGGCCAATAGGCAATCAACGCCAGGATCATCGGCACGCGCGCATCCTTCAGCCCACGCAGCAAGCCGCTGGCAATCGCCTGCACGCCATCGACGAACTGGAAGAGACCGGCGATGACGATCAGCGGACCGGCATAGGCCAGCACCTCGGGCGCTTCCGGCAGGCTGACATCGAGAAACAGGCGCGCCAGAAGCTGCGGCACGGTCGCAAAGATGACACTGCCGATGATCGCAGCGATGCTGGCGATGATCAGCACCGTGATCGCCGCGCGTACCAGCCCGGTATGATCGCCCTGCCCGTGCGCGACACCGACCCGCACCGTTGCCGCCTGGCCGAGACCGAGCGGGATCATGAAAGCCATCGATGCCCACTGCAGAGCGATGCCATGCGCAGCAAGCTCGATCGTACCGATATGGCCCATCAGCAGCGAGGCTGCCGTGAAGAGGCTCACTTCGGCGAGGATGGTGATGCTGATCGGCAGGCCCAAGCGTATGACTTCGAAAAAGGCATGCCAGTCCGGCTTCCAGAAGCGCACGAAAATCTCATAGCGCCGCGTCTCCTCCCTGCCCTGTACATAGGAGAGGATGAAGAGGAAACCGGCCGCCTGCACCGCAACGGACACGATGGCGGCCCCTTCCAGCCCCATGACCGGCAGACCGAAATGGCCGAGCACGAGGATGTAGGCGCCGATCGCATTCAGCACCAGCATGGCGATGGTGACCTGGAGAATGACGCCAGCCTTGCCGATGGCGCTGACAAGCCCGCGCATGACATTATAGAGCAGACCCGGCAGCACACCGAACTGACCGATGATGATATAACCGTGGGCAAGCTTCGCCACTTCAGGCTTCTGCCCGAAATAACGCAGTATTGCCTCGGAATTGTAGAAGGCCGGCTGCATCAGCAACCAGTAGCAGATGACGACCCAGATACCCATGCGCAGCGACCGGCGCACGCTCACGACATCGCCGCGGCCATAGGCCTGGGCCACCATCGGGATAACGGCAATCGCAAAGCCAGAACCGAAAATCAGGATCGTGAACAGGAACTGCGCGGAAAGCACCATGGCGGCCAAGTGCTCTGCTCCGAGCTGACCGACGATCATCACATCGGTCATGCCGATGCCGAATTGCGCGAGCTGAGCGCCGATCAGCGGCACGCCGAGCATCAGCGTGGCGCGAAAATGCGCAGACCAGCGGTTGTCGTTTGCAGGCGCAACGGCGCGCACGTCGATCGGCGTGTCCATGACACTATTCCTGAGATTGAATCGTTAAGGGCCGCAGTGCGGCAAAATATCATGTCGGCTTAGAGCAAAGCGACGCAAAGAACCACCCCAAAACAGGCAGATGCTGAAAAATTCATCACGGCTTCACTGTTTTTGATGGATCACTCCGCTGCGTTGAAGGCTTGTGCCGGTGTTTTCGATGTCGTCACCCGCGTCAGGAATACAACCGCAGCAAGGAGGATGAAGAAAGCGGCCAGCAGATAGGGCGCGCCGGCAAAGGTGATAGGTGCATCCGGCTTGGTGAAATAGCCGAACATCTGGGTGAAGATCAGCGGGCCGATGATCGTCGTGATGCTGCCGATGCTGGTAAGCGCGCCCTGCAACTCACCCTGTGCGGATGGCGGCACCTTGCCGGCGGCAATGCTGCGCAGCGGCGGATCGGCAACATTCTCCATAACCGTCAGTACGATCACGGTATAGACGACCCAGCCCTCCCAGGCGAAAGCATAACCTGTGAGGGCGGCCATCGAGAAACACAGGCCGAGCAGCGCCGTCTTCCATTCACCGAGTACAGGCACGACACGCGGCAGAACGAGTCCCATGACCACAGCGGCGCCGATCCCGTAGAGGCCGAGAGACAGGCCGATCTGCCCTTCGCTCCAACCATAGCGGAAGGTCGAGACGAAGGGCCAGACCGAGGGATAGACGGCATGGGCGAGGAAAAATAGGAACATCACGAGGCAAACCCAGCCGATGCCGGGATAGTGCCGCATCTGCCGCAAAGCGCCGAGCGGGTTTGCGCGCTTCCATTCGAAGGTACGGCGGTTCTTCGCTTCGAGCGTTTCCGGCAGCAGGAAACAGGCGGCAACAAAATTGATGAAGGAAAGCGCGGCGGCACCATAGAACGGCACGCGCGGCCCGAACTCGCCAAGGAAGCCGCCGATCACGGGGCCGACGGTGAAACCGACACCGAAGGCGATACCGATTAGGCCGAAATTCTTGGCGCGGTTCTCTTCATTGCTGATGTCGGCAATGTAAGCCGAGCAGGTGGCGAAACTGCCGCCACTGATGCCCGCGAGCACCCTGCCGACGAAGAGCATCCAATAACTGGTGGCGATGGCGCAGATGAAATTGTCGAACGCGAAGGTCAGCACCGAGAGCAGCAGGATCGGACGGCGCCCGAAACGATCGCTCAAGTTTCCGAGCAGCGGCGCAAACAGAAACTGCATCAGCGAGTAGATCAGCATCAGCCAGCCGCCGTCCACGGCTGCATCGCTGACCGTGCCGCCCGTCAATTGCTCCAGATAAACAGGCAGTACCGGCATGATGATCGCAATGCCGATAACGTCCAGAAAGAGAATGATGAAGACCAGGAAAAGGCCGCGGCGAACGAATTTCGGATCAAGCATAAGACATCTCTACAGCTGATATTTTCTGGAAAGACGATCTCGTCGCCGGATATATGACATAGCCGATTGGAATGACCGAAACAATACGTGAACATTTCAATGTTTTTGATGGAGAGACCGCCGAAACAGATGGTTCACGCGTTCTTTCGCTGCTCCATCCGTACAAAATCGACAAAAGCCCGCAATGGCGCGGGCATGTGGTGGCGGCTCGGATAATAGAGAAAGGGGCCGGAAAATTCGCTGTCCCATTCCTCAAGGATCGGCACTAGCCTGCCCTCAGCAATGCCTGACGCAAGCAGTTCTTCAAAGGTACGGATGACGCCGAGACCGGCAAGGGCGGCCTCGATCTCCATCTCCACAGCATTGGCGATGATGGGACCGGATGGCGTAATCACGAGCACTTCGTCACCCCGTTCGAATTCCCAGGCAAGCGAAGCGCCGCTGATGAAGCGATGGCGGATGCAGCTATGCTCCAGCAGATCCCGCGGATGTTGTGGCACGCCCCACTTTTCCAGATAGGCGGGAGCAGCCGCCGTCACATAGCGCTGCCGGCGCGGACCGATCGGCACGGCAATCATGTCGCGCTCCAGCCGCTCGTCATAACGAATGCCGGCATCGAAGCCGGCGGCCAGCACATCGATGAATGTATCTTCGGCAATGATCTCCAGCGTGATCTGCGGGTAGAGCGCCAGAAACCGCACGGCGAGATCGGCCATGAAGAGCTTTACGACGATACCAGGCACGTTGAGCCTGAGCGTGCCCGCCGGACTGTCACGAAAACTGTCGAGCTGACCGAGCGCGGCCGCCACTTCCGCAAGCGCCGGCGAAAGCCTCTCGAGCAATCGCTGGCCCGCCGCCGTCAGCGTGACGGAGCGCGTCGTACGATTGAGAAGCCTGACACCGAGCCGCTCTTCGAGGCGCCGCAGGGAGTCGCTCAGCGACGACGCAGAAACCTCGCGCTTGCGGGCTGCGGAGCGGAAGCTGCGCTCTCTTGCAATTGCGGCAAAGGCATCCAGATCACTGAGGGGAAGGTCGTCCATTGTGCATTTTCCCGTACGGCCCGTTCGAGACTATCCGGATTATCGCACAAATTCGGCTGCGGTAAAACAGCATCCGAAGACGCCGTCGGGCGCCGCTGAAGGAGAAGAAAATGCAGACCTATCGTTTGGGAAAAACCGGTCCAGAAGTCTCGGCTATCGGCCTTGGCTGCATGGGCATGTCGGGCATGTACGGCCCATCTGATCGCGCTGAAAGCATTGCGACCATCCACGCAGCGCTCGATGCCGGCATCAACCTGCTCGACACAGGCGACTTCTATGGCACGGGCCATAATGAAATGCTGATCGGTGAGGCGCTCAAGGGCCGCAAGCGCGAAGACGCCATCATCAGCGTCAAGTTCGGGGCGTTGCGTGATCCCTCCAATGGCTGGAACGGCTACGACGCGCGCCCGATCGCCGTGAAGAACTTCCTTGCCTATACGCTGCAGCGCCTAGGCGTCGATTATATCGACATCTACCGCCCTGCCCGCCTCGATCCGAATGTGCCGATCGAGGACACGGTCGGCGCGATATCAGATCTCATCAAGGCTGGTTACGTCCGCCATGTCGGGCTGTCCGAAGTCGGCGCCGATACGATCCGCCGGGCCGCTGCCGTCGTACCGATTGCCGACCTGCAGATCGAATATTCGCTGATCTCCCGCGGCATCGAAGGTGAGATCCTGCCCGCGACCCGTGAGCTCGGCATCTCCATCACAGCCTATGGCGTGCTGTCGCGCGGCCTCATCAGCGGCCACTGGCAGAAAGGCCAGCAGGGCGCAGGCGATTTCCGGGCCGTCAGTCCGCGCTTCCAGGAAGGCAATATCGATGAAAACCTTGCTTTGGTGGAAGAACTCCGGAAGATCGCCACCCTCAAGGGCGCCTCGGTCGCACAAGTCGCGATCGCCTGGGTAGCGGCACAGGGCAAGGATATCGTACCGCTGGTCGGCGCCCGCCGCCGCGACCGGCTGACGGAAGCGCTCGGCTCCCGCGCAGTGGAACTCACCGCAGACGATCTCTCCGCCATTGAACGCGCCGTGCCGAAGGGGGCCGCCAAGGGCGCCCGTTATCCTGAAGCTCAGCTCAAGCACATGGACAGCGAAAAGTAAGCTGCCCGGCTGACCGGCACCCTGCCTTCGGGCAGGGTGCCGAATATCCTGATCAGATCGGGTTGGAGAAAGTATCGCAGGCCGAAAGCTGTCCGCTATCGAAGCCACGCTTGAACCAGCGCATGCGCTGCGCCGACGTGCCGTGGTTGAAACTCTCAGGCACGACATAGCCCTGCGAACGCTTCTGCAGCGTATCGTCGCCGATCTGCTGCGCAGCGTTCAACGCCTCCTCCAGATCGCCGGCGTCGAGAATGCCTTTCTGCTGCGTATACTTGCCCCAGATGCCCGCAAAGCAATCTGCCTGCAGTTCGACGCGGACCGACATCTTGTTGGCATCGGCCTCGCTCATGCTCTGGCGCGCCTGATTGAACTTCGGCAGGATGCCGAGCAGGTTCTGCACGTGATGGCCGACCTCATGGGCGACCACATAGGCCTCGGCGAAATCGCCGGATGCGCCGAACTGGTCGGAAAGCTGTTGGAAAAAGGCCGTGTCGAGATAAACTTTGTGATCACCGGGGCAGTAAAACGGACCGGTGGCAGCCGAGGCAAATCCACAGGCCGACTGGGTCTGGCCGGAGAAGAGCACGAGACGTGGCTCCTCATAATCCTTGCCCTGCGACTGGAAGATGCCATGCCAGGTATCTTCGGTTTCGGCGAGAACCGTGCGCACGAAGGCGGTCATCTCGTCATTGGCAGGCGCCTGTGGCGAAGACTCGCTCTGCGAATAGCCGGAATCGCCCGTCGAACCGCCGCCGCCATCCATCACCTGCATCAGGTCGATACCCATCGCCTTGAAGATCAGGTAGATGACCACGAGAAAGATGATCGTGCCAATGCTGAGCCCGCCACCACGACGGCCAACGCCGCCGCCTGATGGAAAGCTGAAGCCGCCGCCACGGCCGAAGGGATTGCGTCCCATGCCACCGGATGGATCGCCACGGCGATCCTCGATATTGTCGGACTGACGCCGGCCTTTCCATTCCATGATCGATCTCCCCGGCGATGCGCCTCATGCATGCTCACAGGAGTCAGTTATATATCCGCCGCGAGGACGAATTCCAGCCGCTTCCTCACGCGACCCGGCTGCGGCGCGGACGAAACCCGATGGCCGCGCCGATCGCAGCGGTGACCAGCCCAAGCAGCGCCAGGGCCAGCCAGCTATTGCCGGAGAATGTGACCGCATGCATCAGCCGGCCCGGCAGCAGTGTCGCAAGGCCGGCAACGACGATGCCGCCAAAATACATGCCCGATACGATCCGCCGATGTGTACGGATATCATGTCGCCGCGCGGCAAGAACCGCCCGCCAGCTTCCGGCCAGCACGAGGACGGAAAGAAGATGGATTGGGCTGAAGCCATAGACGAGATTGATCTGGTGGATGAAGAAGCTCGACAGAGCCGTCACCACCATCAGCACCATCCAGATTTTGCCGAGCAGACGATGCCGCGGCGTGCCCTTCGGCCACGCGAGCAGATAGGCGCCGAGGATAGCCGCCGGCACCACGGCGGCAACGTGGACCTGAATGGCAACAGGGGCATTAAGCAGAGGTTCCAGGGTCATGAGCGGCTCCGGTTGAATTCGTCCCCCGTTTCCGGCATGACTGCATTCCTCTCAACAAACATGGCGTAGACGGCGGGAAAACTTCGTGGATCACCCATCCTTGCAATCCACGCTTCGCGAATTGCAGGTCTTCTGGCGCGCGCCGCGCTTCTGGGGAACCTTCCTCGCCATCGTCCTGATCTTCGCGATCACCGGCCCCTATGGGACGATGGAAAGCATGGCGGCCGGCGAGCGCTTCGCCTACTGGCTGGTCCTGCACGCCGTCGCCTGGTCCATCGCCGTCCTATTTTCGGTTCTTGCCGATGCGCTGCTGCGCAAGGTGCTGGACCGCATGTTCTGGCGCATGATGATCGGCTCACTGGTCGCAGCCCTGCCGATCGGCTTTGCAATCGGCCTCGTCGACTATGCCTTCACTGGCAATCCGGCCGCGCTTGGCAGCAGCTTCGCAAGGGCGCTCTTCGCGCTGCCGCTCTGCGCCCTCTTCTGCTTTTTGACCTACCTCGCCATGCATCGGCAGATCGAGCAGGCAACGGCGCAAACACCTCCGGCAGCCTCCGTACTCGACCGGCTGAAGCCACAGAACCGCGGCGCCCTGCTGCGCCTTTCCGTGCAGGACCATTATACCGAGGTCATCACCAGCCGCGGCCGCGAGCTGGTGCTCCTGCGCTTTTCCGATGCGCTGCGCGAGATCGGAGAAACGCCAGGGCTTCAGGTGCACAGGTCGCATTGGGTGGCCGATGCCCATGTCGAATCCCTGAAACGCGATAACGGCAAGATCCTGATCCTCACCCGTGACGGCACGCAGATCCCGGTCAGCCGGAGTTTTGCCGAGGAAGCCCGCAAACGCTTCGGCTGAAGAAATGCCGGCAAATGCTTGACGCGACTCCTGCTTTCCCGCTTCCTGATGATAAGGAGACCTGGAGGAGAATGCCGATGAAAGCCGTGCGCCTGGAAGCGACCGGAAAGCTGTTTCTGCGCAAGGTCGAAAAGCCCGTTCCCGGACCGGGTGATCTGCTGGTGTGCGTGGAAGCTTGCGGCATCTGCGGCACCGACCGGCATCTTTTCTTGGGTGAATTCCCCTCCCATCCACCAGTGACCCTCGGCCACGAATTCGCCGGCATCATCGAAGCGGTCGGCCCCGAGGTCACCGGCTTCCACCCCGGCATGCGGGTCACGGGCGATCCCAATATCGCCTGCGGGCGCTGCGAGGAATGCCACAACAGCCGCGTCAATCTCTGCCGGAACCTGCAGGCGATCGGGATCCATAAAGACGGCGGTTTTGCCGATTATGTCATCCTTCCGCAGAAACAGGCCTTCGCCCTGCCGCTTGGCCTCGATCCCCTGCACGGCGCCTTTTGCGAGCCACTCGCCTGCTGCCTGCACGGCGTCGATCTCGCCAACATCAAGACAGGCGCTTCCGTGATCGTGCTTGGAGGCGGTGTGATCGGCCTGCTCACCGTCCAGCTTGCCCGGCTCGCCGGTGCGACACGCATTCTTCTGGTTACCCGTAACGCCGAGAAACGCGCGCTCGCCGAAAGGCTTGGCGCGACGGTGACCTTCGATCCGTCACAGGCGGATGCCGTCAGCGGCATTACCGGAGAAGGTGGATTGCTGCCCGGCGGCGGCGATGTCGTCTTTGAATGTGCTGGTGTGCCGGAAACGATGATGCAGGCTTCCAAGCTTGCAAGACGCGGCGGCACGGCCATCATCCTCGGAGTCATGCCGCAAGGCGCAAAGATTGAGATCGAGCCCTTCGACCTGCTGTTTCGCGAAGTGAACCTCGTCAGCTCTTTCCTCAACCCTTTCACGCACGGGCGCGCCGCCGATCTCATCGCCTTAGGCGCAATCAAGGTGGAGCCGCTGATTTCGCGTCGGATCACACTCGAACAGGCGCCTGAAGCGATCGCCAATCCGGCGCTTGGCGGCGAGATTCGCACGCTCGTCGTGCCCGGCGGGCAATAGGCTTCCAAAGGCCGGTCCGAATTCCTGTCGATTCCATGATTTATGGGGTTCCGTTTGCAAAAACATTTGCCTATAAGCCGCTTCTAGCCTGAAAAGACCCTCAATGCGCGACCCGACCCGGTGACCTCCCACCCTGGCCGGCTTTTTGCGCAGCTAGAAATGGATATCGCCCATGCCGAAGCGCCAAGACATCAAATCGATCCTCATCATCGGTGCGGGACCAATCGTCATTGGCCAGGCTTGCGAATTCGACTATTCCGGCACCCAGGCCTGCAAGGCGCTGAAGGAGGAAGGCTACCGCGTCATCCTCGTCAACTCCAACCCGGCAACGATCATGACCGATCCGGGCCTCGCCGACGCAACCTATGTCGAGCCGATCACCCCTGAAGTCGTCGCCAAGATCATCGCCAAGGAGCGCCCCGACGCGCTGCTGCCGACCATGGGCGGCCAGACGGCACTGAATACCGCTCTCTCGCTGAAGCGCATGGGCGTGCTCGATCGCTACAATGTCGAGATGATCGGCGCAAAACCTGCCGCCATCGACATGGCTGAGGACCGCGCGCTGTTCCGCGAGGCGATGGCCCGCATCGGCCTTGAAACGCCGCGCTCGATGCTGGCAAACGCCACCGACATCAAGGACGCCGACCGCAAGACGCATGAGGCTGAGCGCACCAAGCTGCGCGAAAGCCTTTCCGGCTCCGATCTCGACAAGGCGCTTGACGAGCTGGAAAACCAGTGGAACCTCGGCGAGAGCGACCGCAAGCAGCGCTACATGAGCCATGCCATGGCGATCGCCGCCCAGGCGATCGACCATGTCGGCCTGCCCGCCATCATCCGCCCGTCCTTCACGCTCGGCGGCACCGGCGGCGGCATTGCCTATAACCGCTCGGAATTCTTCGAAATCGTCGGCAGCGGCCTCGATGCCTCGCCGACCACCGAAGTGTTGGTCGAAGAATCCGTCCTCGGCTGGAAAGAGTATGAGATGGAGGTCGTCCGCGACAAGGCGGACAACTGCATCATCATCTGCTCCATCGAAAACATCGATCCGATGGGCGTCCATACCGGCGACTCGATCACCGTCGCTCCGGCGCTGACGCTGACGGACAAGGAATACCAGATCATGCGCAACGCCTCGATCGCGGTGCTGCGCGAGATCGGCGTCGAAACCGGCGGCTCGAACGTGCAGTTCGCCGTCAACCCGAAGGACGGCCGCCTCGTCGTCATCGAAATGAACCCGCGCGTGTCGCGCTCCTCGGCGCTGGCCTCCAAGGCCACCGGCTTCCCGATCGCCAAGATCGCCGCCAAGCTCGCGATCGGCTATACGCTCGACGAACTCGAAAACGACATCACCGGCGGCGCGACGCCGGCGTCGTTCGAACCGTCGATCGACTATGTCGTCACCAAGATCCCGCGTTTCGCCTTCGAAAAATTCCCGGGCGCATCCCCGGTTCTCACCACGGCCATGAAGTCGGTCGGTGAAGTCATGGCGATCGGCCGTACCTTCGCGGAATCGCTGCAGAAAGCACTGCGTGGCCTCGAAACCGGTCTGACCGGCCTCGACGAAATCGAGATCCCGGATTCCGAAGAAGGCGAATCCAGCCACAACGCCATCCGCGCCGCGATCGGTACGCCGACGCCGGACCGCCTGCGTATGGTCGCCCAGGCGCTGCGCATGGGCCTCAGCATCGAAGAGGTTCATGAAGGCTGCAAGATCGACCCGTGGTTCATCGCCCAGCTCAAGAACATCGTCGAGATGGAAGCCCGCATCCGCGAGCACGGCCTGCCTGATGATGCAACCAACCTGCGCATGCTGAAGGCCATGGGCTTCTCCGACGCCCGCCTCGCCACCCTGACCGGCAAGCGCCCGAAGGAAGTGGCCGAGCTGCGCAACGCGCTCAACGTCCGCCCAGTCTTTAAGCGCATCGACACCTGTGCCGCGGAATTCGCCTCGCCGACCGCCTACATGTACTCGACCTATGAAACGCCTTTCGTCGGCGCTGCGCGCTCCGAGGCGCTGGTCTCCGACCGCAAGAAGGTGGTCATCCTCGGTGGCGGCCCGAACCGTATCGGCCAGGGCATCGAATTCGACTATTGCTGCTGCCATGCCGCTTTCGCGCTGAAGGATGCCGGCTACGAAGCAATCATGATCAACTGCAACCCGGAAACGGTTTCCACCGACTACGACACCTCCGATCGCCTCTATTTCGAGCCGCTGACGGCCGAAGACGTGATCGAAATTCTGCGCGCAGAGCAGGAAAAGGGTGAAGTCGTCGGCGTCATCGTCCAGTTCGGCGGCCAGACCCCGCTGAAGCTCGCAGAAGCGCTCGAAAAGAACGGCATCCCGATCCTCGGCACCGCGCCCGACATGATCGACCTTGCCGAAGACCGCGACCGTTTCCAGAAGCTTCTGATGAAGCTCGATCTCAATCAGCCGAACAATGGCATTGCCTACTCGGTCGAGCAGGCCCGCCTCGTCGCCGCCGAAATCGGCTTCCCGCTGGTCGTGCGCCCGTCCTACGTGCTTGGCGGCCGCGCCATGCAGATCCTGCATTCCGAAGGCCAGCTGCAGACGTACCTGCTCGACACGGTTCCGGAACTGGTACCCGAGGATATCAAGCAACGCTACCCGAACGACAAGACCGGCCAGATCAACACCCTGCTCGGCAAGAACCCGCTGCTGTTCGACAGCTATCTCAGCCACGCCATAGAGGTGGACGTCGACTGCCTGTCCGACGGCACAGACGTCTATGTCGCCGGCATCATGGAACACATCGAGGAAGCCGGCATCCATTCCGGCGATAGCGCCTGCTCGCTGCCACCGCGCACGCTTTCGCGCGAGATGCTCGACGAGCTGGAGCGCCAGGCGAAAGCCATGGCAAAGGCCCTCAATGTCGGCGGCTTGATGAACGTCCAGTTCGCCATCAAGGACGGCACGGTCTACGTGCTCGAAGTCAATCCGCGCGCTTCGCGCACGGTGCCTTTCGTCGCCAAGACCATCGGCGCGCCGATCGCCAAGATCGCCGCCCGCGTCATGGCCGGCGAGAAGCTGGATGCGACCTTTGCGGCTTACGGCGAGAAGCCCGATCCGCGTGCCCTGAAGCACATCGCCGTCAAGGAAGCAGTCTTCCCCTTCGCCCGTTTCCCGGGCGTCGATACGCTGCTCGGACCGGAAATGCGCTCGACCGGCGAAGTCATCGGCCTCGATACCGATTTCGCGCTGGCCTTCGCCAAGTCACAGCTCGGCGCCGGCGTCGAATTGCCGCGTGAAGGCACGGTCTTCGTTTCCGTGCGCGACGAAGACAAGCCGCGCGTTCTGCCGGCGATCCGCATCCTCGTCGAACAGGGCTTTAAGGTTCTCGCGACCGGCGGCACCGCCCGCTTCCTCGCCGAAAACGGCATCACCGCCGCGAAGATCAACAAGGTTCTCGAGGGACGTCCGCATATCGAAGACGCCATCCGCAACCGCCAGGTCCAACTCGTCATCAACACGACCGACGGCAACAAGGCGATCTCGGATTCGAAGTCGCTGCGCCGCGCCACGCTGATGCAGAAGGTGCCCTATTACACCACGATGGCCGGCGCCGAAGCTGCCGCCCAAGCCATCAAGGCGCTCAAGGCCGGCAATCTCGAAGTCCGCCCGCTGCAGAGCTACTTCTGATCCCGGGAGAGGCATCGCCTCTTCGCGCTCGCCTCCTAGGCTCGTCAAAACTGCGACCCAAAATTGCAGACATGGATACTTGGTGTTAGCCTGCTCCCCGGCCGTATCGGGGAAGCAGCATGTCGAAGAATATCGTCATCCTGTTCGACGGCACGTCGAACGAGATAACTGCAGATCGCACCAATATTTTACGTCTGTTCGGAACGCTGAAGCGCTCCGACGAACAGATCGTCTATTACGACCCCGGCGTCGGCACGCTGGGTGCGGCAGACGCCTGGTCGCCCTTCTACCGCAAGTCTATCGAGGTCTGGGGCCTTACCACTGGTTGGGGTCTCGATGAAAACGTCAAAGGCGCCTACCGCTTCCTCGTCGAAAATTACGATGCCGGCACGCCCGACGATCACGGCGGCCATCCCGACAGGGATCGCATCTATATTTTCGGCTTCAGCCGCGGCGCCTATACGGCCCGCGTTCTCGCAGGTTTCATCCATGCTTTTGGGCTGTGTAGCAGATATCACCTGAACCTGCTCGATTACGCTTACAGAACCTATAAGGGCATTCCCGAACAGGAGCAGCGCGCCGATGGCGGGGATCCCTCATCGGCCTTCAAGAGCATGCGGCTCTACGAGCGCATGCTGCGCAACGACCGCCCGCCGATCAAGCTGCTCGGTCTCTTTGATACGGTTGCCTCTGTCATCGAAAAGGGCAAAGGGCGCATTCAGTTCAAGACCCACCCCTTCACCCGCAAGAATCCGAGCGTCGAATATGTGCGCCATGCCATGGCGATCGACGAACGCAGAACCATGTTTCAACCGGAATTGTGGGCGCCGGATCAGGATTACCGCGGCAATCCCTTCAAGCCCGCGATCGCAAAACAGGACTTTAAGGAGGTCTGGTTTGCAGGCGTCCACGGCGATATCGGCGGCGGTTACCCGGAGGCCGAGAGCGCACAGATCAAGATACCGCTCGACTGGATGATCCGCGAAACGGGGCCCTCAGGCTTGCTCTACGTTTCGCGCACGATCAACAATATCGTCCTTGGCAAAAGCGACAAATACTATGTCGAGCTCAATGCGGCAGCGCCGCTGCACAACTCAATGAGCGTAGGGTGGAAGCTGCTCGAATATATCCCGCGGCGCGTGCCGGAAAACTCCTGGCGCAGGCGCGGCGACAGAAGGGGCATTTATCTGCCCCGCGAAGACAGGCGTTTCATCCCCGACGGCGCAAACCTGCATGAATCCGTGAGGGTGCGCATGGTGACCGGATATAATCCGCCGAACCTGCCGAAAGATCCGGTCTTCGTCCCCTGACGCATTGAATCGAATTCTACGCTCAGGCAGCCAGGCCCTTGATCAGATTCATATCTTGCCGGAAGCGGGTCAGCTCTTGTGCCCTCCTCCCCTCGTCCGGAATTCGCAGCAGATAGGAGGGATGCACCGTGACAAAGAGCAATCGCCCCTCCTCCATCGCGATCGGGCGTCCGCGCAGATCCTCCAGCTTCTGCTTCTCGCCGGTCAGCGAATAGAGCGCCGTCGCGCCCATCGCCACGATCAATTTCGGCTTTACGAGATCGAGTTCCAGCTTCAGCCACCAGCGGCAATGCTGCACCTCGCCGAGATTGGGCTTCTGGTGGATACGCCGCTTGCCGCGCGGCTCGTATTTGAAATGCTTGACGGCATTGGTGACATAGAGCCTCGACCGATCGATGCCGGCCTGCGCGATCGCTTCGTCGAAAACCTTACCCGCCGGCCCGACAAAGGGTCGACCTGCGAGATCCTCCTGATCGCCTGGTTGCTCGCCGACGAACATGATCTCGGCATCATCTGGCCCTTCGCCGAAGACGGTCTGCGTCGCCTTCGCATGCAGCGGGCATTGGCTGCAGACGGCGGCCTCCTCGCGCAATGCCTCCAGCGTTCCCGCAGGGGCCATCTGCGGGGCCGGCATGCGGGCTGCCGCCTCCTGGATCTTATTGTGATAGGGAAGCGGCATGGTCGCCTCGCGCTCGGCCATGGCGAGCACTTTTGCTTCGGCCTCGGCGATCAGGCCAGGGATGAGATCGGCTTCCGGCAGGTTCTTCCAGTATTTCTTCGGCATCTCTGCCTGCATGGCCTTCACCTTCAGCCGCGCCGGATTGAAGATGCTGGCATAATAGATGCGCCAGAGATCATCGGTCGCGTCACTGATGTCAGGTTTCTCGCAGGCCACATTGCTTGTCGTCAGCCGCTCGCCGTCCCAGGCGGCCGAACCCTTCGGCGTCGCGATCAGCCAGTCCATGTCGGTGAAGCGGCGTTGGAAGAAGGGCGCCTTGCGCGCGACGATATAATGATCCGGCTCGAACCAGGCTATGAATTTTCGCCGCCCGCCGGCAGGTGCCGCCACCTCCTTGAAGCGCACGAAGGCCGTCATCTTGTGGGCGTCGCGATGCACGCTCTTCTGCATCAGCAGAGCACGCGAAACCTCTTCATCGGACGCCAGATCCAGCAGGTTCCGGTTTTCCTGCAATCGCCAGAGCAGGCTATAGAGCAGCGAAAAACGCCTGGCATCGCTATGGCAGATCACGGCCTCGGCTAACGCCATGAAAGCCGGCGAAACGCTCATCGGCTTGGCGTCGGCAGGAGGAGCAGGCGGCAAGGCGTCACGCTGGAAGGCAAAGCCCGGTTCGCTGCTCTTTTCATGCCAGTCGATCTCTTCTGGCAGAATCCCAGCTGCGGCGAAGGCGCGAGCGGCCTTGCGCCATTCCTCGAAATTGCCCCTACCCTCCAGAACCACCCGGCGCATCATAGCAGCGACAACTGTTCGGGTTTTGGCTCGAACATCGCGCGCAAGTCCGGCCGGTCGACAAGACGATGCGGCGTCCAGCCCTCGACAGTGATGAAGGCCTGCACCTTGCGGATCGACACGCCGAGCCGCGGCAAGTCTTCAAGCCGCAGACGGCGTTGCCGCCGCTCAGTCAGGATCGCCTTTACCGTCTTGGTGCCGAGGCCCGGCACACGCAGCAGCTTCTCGCGATCGGCGCGGTTGACATCGACGGGGAAGTCCTCGCGATGGCCGAGTGCCCAGGCGAGCTTGGGATCGAGATTGAGATCCAGCATGCCGCCCTGCTGTGTCGAGGTGATTTCGTCGATGCCGAAACCATAGAAACGATAGAGCCAGTCCGCCTGATAGAGCCGGTGCTCGCGCATCAGCGGCGGCTTGATGAGCGGCAGGTTCTTCGAACTGTCGGGGATCGGGCTGAAGGCGGAATAATAGACTCGTTTGAGACCATAGCTGCTATAGAGCTGGCCGCTGGTCGACAGGATCGTCGCATCATTGGCGCCGTCGGCGCCGACAATCATCTGTGTACTCTGGCCGGCCGGTACGAAGCGCTTGCGCCTCTTGGTCTGCAGCGTCGGCTCTTCCGCAGCCTCGATCTTCAGCCTGAGATCGCCCATCGACCGGCGGATACTGGCCGGCTTCTTCTCCGGCGCAAAACGGTTGATGCCGCTATCGGTTGGCAGTTCGATATTGAGCGACAGGCGATCGGCATAGAGCCCCGCCTCCTCGATCAGATGCGCGGAGGCCTCCGGAATGGATTTCAGATGGATGTAGCCGCGAAATTGATGCGTGACCCGCAACTCCCGCACGATGCGCACCATTTCCTCCATCGTGTGGTCGGACGAGCGGATGATGCCGGAGGAGAGAAACAATCCCTCGATATAGTTGCGCCGGTAGAATTCCAGTGTCAGCCAGACCACTTCTTCCGGTGTGAAGCGGGCGCGCTCGACATTGCTGGACGAGCGGTTGATGCAATAGGCACAATCATAGATGCAGAAATTGGTGAGCAGGATCTTCAGAAGCGAGATGCATCGCCCATCCGGCGCATAGGCATGGCAAATGCCCGAGCCTTCGGTGGAGCCGAGCCCTCCAGAGGCAGCCGAATCCCGTTTGACTGTGCCGCTGGAGGCGCAGGAAGCATCATATTTGGCGGCATCGGAGAGGATCGCCAACCGTTCTTTAAGCGATTTCTTCATCCTGATGTTCACTAAATGTTCACGGTGGCAAAATCAAGACGAAGAAATGAGCCTCCACCCAACTTCCCTTCAAAAGCAGGCACTTCTGCGGGAAGCGGAAAGCTTCGGTAAGAATTTTATGGAAATCGCGCGTGCCGATCTGCTATAAGCAACGAACTAAGATTGTAGCACGGTTCCGAAGTTCCCTTCGGGACCTGTTTTCTTTTGTGTCTGCGAGAACTGCAGACGCGGGGAGAGAAGGACGAAAAAATGGTTGATAAGGTACCGATGACACAGGGTGGTTTCGTCAAGCTGCAGGAAGAACTGCGCTGGCGCCAGCAGGAGGAGCGCCCGCGAATCATCGAGGCAATCGCGGAAGCGCGCGCCCATGGCGACCTTTCCGAAAATGCCGAGTACCATGCCGCCAAGGAAGCGCAGAGCCACAATGAGGGCCGCGTCGCCGAGCTCGAAGACCTGACGGCGCGCGCCGAAGTCATCGATCTCTCCAAGATGTCGGGCGACAAGATCAAGTTCGGCGCCAAGGTGAAGCTCGTCGACGAGGACACCGAAGAGGAAAAGACCTACCAGATCGTCGGCGATCAGGAAGCCGATGTGAAGCAGGGCCGTATCTCGATCTCCTCCCCGATCGCCCGCGCACTGATCGGCAAGGAAGTCGGCGATTCCATCGAAGTCAACGCGCCGGGTGGTTCGAAGGCCTACGAAATCCTCTCCGTCTCCTGGGGCTGATCGCCCGCGCCTCCCTCTTCAAGAGCAGCCAGTGCCGGATATCAGTGACGTCGAGATCATCGCGCCCAACCTGAAACGCCGGCTCTCCGGCGTCACGTCGACGATCGTCCAGCTCATCCCCTGCCAGATCCGGCTAGGGATCAGGATCGCAGCCCTCGGCCCCGGCCTTCCGCCGGAACTTCCGCGCCTGAAATGGCCGCAGCTTGCTGGCCTCCGGCGTCCGCCCGCGGGACGGCGTCACCGGGTCTGGCACGCACGCCGCAACAATGAGATGGCGGCGGGCATCCTCATGCGTCACGTGCTGCGCATGCCGCTGAAGCTCGTCTTCACCTCGGCCGCCCAACGCCGACATAGCTCCTACACCCGCTGGCTGATCCGCCAGATGGATGCTGTCATCGCCACCAGCAGCCGTTCCGGCTCGTTCCTCAAGGTACCATACACGGTCATCCAGCACGGCGTCGATCTCACGCTCTTCCATCCCCCCGAAGGGTCTGTCGACACGATCGCTGCCACAGGCCTGCCCGGCCGCTACCTCATTGGCTGCTTCGGTCGCGTCCGCCATCAGAAAGGCACCGATCTTTTCGTCCAGGCGATGATCGCGCTGCTGCCGCAGTATCCGGACTGGACGGCCGTGATTTCCGGTCGCGTCACCCCGGAGCACATTGCATTCGCCGACAAGCTGAAGGCCGATATCGCCGCAGCCGGCCTGACCGACCGCATCGTCTTCATTGGCGAAGTGCCAGATATCAAGGTCTGGTATCGCCGCCTGACGCTCTATGTCGCGCCCTCCCGCAATGAAGGCTTCGGCCTGACACCGCTGGAGGCCATGGCTTCGAAAACAGCGGTCGTGGCCTCTGACGCCGGCGCCTACGCTGAAATGATCGTGCCCGGCGAGAACGGCATCATCGTGCCGCCAGGTGACGGCGAGGCACTGGCGGCGGCGATCGCCACCTATCTTGCTGATCCCACCCTCGCCATTGCGCAGGGCGAAACGGCGCTGGCGCACGTGCGAGAAAATTTCGCGCTGGAAAAGGAAGCGACGGCGATCAATCGGATTTACCAGCAACTTCTCGGCGCGTAAGCCGTTCGTCAGACCATGGCAACGACATATCAGGGAGGTAGGGACACGTAGATGTCGACCGCAAACGACAACGAAAACCTGGTCAACGTGCTCTGTATGAAGTGGGGGACGCTCTACGGCGCCGAATATGTCAACAATCTCTACCGCGGTGTCAAACGACACCTGAAGCGCCCGCATCGCTTTGTCTGCTTCACCGACAATACCGCCGGCCTCGACGAGGGTATAGAAACCTTCCCCCTGCCTGAGCTCGGCCTGCCGGCCGGCTCCAAGGATCGCCGCTGGCAGAAGCTTGCGCTCTTCCGCCGCGAGCTTGCCGATCTCAAGGGCATCGGCCTCTTCCTCGACCTCGATCTCGTCATCGTCGATGATCTGGAACCGCTCTTCCAGCATCCGGGAAAGTTCCTCATCATCCGTGATGACGATCTCTTCCGCGCCAAGCCGCTGCGCATAGTCAATCCCACCCGCGACAGGTTCCTGGGCTCGGTCGGCAATAGTTCGGTCTTCCGCTACGAAATCGGCGCCCACGCTTATATTCTGGATACCTATATCGCCGATCCGGTGGCGGCCATGTCCAAATACGAGATCTCCCAGCAGTTCCAGAGTGCGCAGCTCGCAGCGCATGGACATCTGCAATACTGGCCGCGCGAATGGTGCGTGAGCTTCAAGAATGCCTGTGTGCCCAGCCACATCAACAGTTTCTGGCGCGATCCCGAGCTGCCACCGGAGGCCAAGATCGTCGTCTTTGCCGGCAGTCCGAAAATGAGTGAAGTTTTTGAAGGCGGCGGCCAGAAATGGTATCGCCGCATCGGCAATACCGATTGGCTGAGCAAGGCCTGGCGCGGCTAAAGCATGTCGCGCAAAAGTGTGTAGCGGTTTTGCGGCAACGACATGCAAAAACAAGAGCCTAAAGCGTGGCAAGCGGATCTGGAAGATCGCGACACGCTTTAGATTACAGTTCGACGAGCCCGAGCTTCTTCACCTGGCGGATCGTCAGCATGGTGCGAACGGTATCGACATGCTCGTTGGCCGTCAGCACCTCGATGACGAAATCCTGGAAGCGTGTGAGGTTTTGGGCCACGCAATGCAGCAGGAAATCGCTGTCGCCGGAAACCATCCAGGCCTGGCGCACCAGCGGCCATTCGGTGGTGGCAGCGGCAAAGGCCTTCAGATTGGCTTCGGACTGATGTTTGAGGCCGACCATGCAGAAGGCGACGAGATCGAGCCCGAGCTTCGGGCTGTTCAGCATCGCGTGATAGCCTTCGATGACACCCGCCTCTTCGAGCTTGCGCACCCGGCGCAGGCAGGGCGGCGCTGAAATTCCCACCCGGTCGGCAAGTTCCACATTGGTCATGCGGCCGTCGGCCTGCAGTTCCCGCAATATCTTTATGTCGATAACGTCAAGTTCAGCGCGAACCACGCTTAGGCCTTTCTTTAATTCCCCGCGGGCAGCTTCTATATAAAGCGACGGAATACGCAAGAAAGTTTCAGTCAGATGACGGAATCTTGCACAGCGCCTGCATTTGCCTTGTTGGTAATGCAAGGCTGCCCTTGAATAAAAGCATTGGTCGTTCATAAATGGCGCAGGGATCGCGAAACGGCCTTATTCGCCTCTTAGCCGCCGCATCCTGCAAGTCGAAAGGAAATTCCATGTCTGCCCGCCATACCAAGGTGCTCATTATCGGTTCCGGACCTGCCGGCTATACGGCAGCGGTCTATGCCGCGCGCGCCATGCTGAAGCCGGTTTTGATCGCCGGTCTGGAACAGGGCGGCCAGCTCATGATCACCACCGATGTCGAGAACTATCCGGGCTTTGCCGATCCTATCCAGGGGCCCTGGCTGATGGACCAGATGCTGCAGCAGGCGCAGCATGTCGGCGCCGAGATCGTCAACGACCTCGTGACCGAAGTCGACCTCAACCAGCGTCCCTTCGTCGCCCGCACCGATAGCGGCCAAGTCTGGACTGCCGATACGCTTGTTATTGCGACCGGCGCCAAGGCCAAGTGGCTCGGCATCGAAAGCGAGCAGCATTTCCAGGGCTTTGGCGTGTCTGCCTGCGCCACCTGCGATGGCTTTTTCTACCGCAACAAGGATGTGATCGTGGTCGGCGGCGGCAACAGCGCCGTCGAAGAAGCGCTCTATCTGTCGAACATCGCGAAGTCGGTCACCGTCGTGCACCGCCGCGACAGCTTCCGTGCAGAAAAAATCCTGCAGGAACGTCTCTTCTCCAAGGAGAACGTCAAGATTCTCTGGAATACCGAAGTCGCCGAGATCACGGGCACGCCGGCAAAGCCCCCAATGCCGCCGTCCGTTTCCGGTGCTCGCCTGCGCGACACCCGCACCGGCGCCATCACCGATGTCGTCGTTGACGGCGTCTTCGTGGCGATCGGTCACGCGCCGGCAACCGAACTTTTCAAGGGCAAGCTGAAGCTGAAGGACAGTGGCTATCTCTGGACCGCACCGGATTCGACTGCGACCAGCCTGGAGGGAGTCTATGCCGCAGGCGACGTGACGGACGATACGTTCCGCCAGGCGGTCACCGCCGCAGGCATGGGATGCATGGCCGCCCTCGAGGCAGAACGTTATCTGACGGGCCACATGCCCGTTGCCGTAGCAGCGGAGTAACAGTGGCATGAGGGGTGGGGGAATGCCATTGGACTGGGACAAGCTGCGTATTTTCCACGCAGCTGCCGAAGCCGGATCGTTTACGCATGCGGCTGACAAGCTGCATCTGTCCCAGTCGGCCATAAGCCGTCAGGTCAGCGCGCTCGAGCAGGATGTGGGCACCAAGCTCTTCCACCGCCACGCACGCGGCCTGATCCTGACCGAACAGGGCGAACTGCTTTACCGCACCGCCCATGATGTGCTGCTGAAGCTCGAAACCGTGAAGATGCAACTGACCGAGACGACGGAAACGCCGTCCGGCAAGCTGCGCGTCACCACGACAGTCGGCCTCGGCCAGGGATGGCTGACCGACAAGATCCAGGAATTCCTGCAGCTCTATCCCGATGTGCAGATCCAGCTCATCCTCGACAACGAGGAAGTGGATGTGAACATGCGCCATGCCGATTGCGCTATCCGCCTTCGCCAGCCGCAGCAGTCGGACCTCATCCAGCGTAAGCTCTTCACCGTGCATATGCACGTCTATGCGGCCCCCTCCTACATCAACCGCCACGGCGAGCCGCAGACGATCGAGGATCTCGACAATCACCGCATCATCACTTTCGGGGAGCCTGCGCCGAACTACCTGCTCGACGTCAACTGGCTGGAAATCGCCGGTCGCTCGTCGGACAACAAGCGCATTCCGCATCTGCAGATCAACAGCCAGACCTCGATCAAGCGGGCCTGCCTGCTCGGCATCGGCATCGCCTGCCTGCCGGATTATATCGTCGGTCGCGACCCCGGTCTGATCCAGCTGGCAATCAATGCCGACGTCCCCTCCTTCGATACCTATTTCTGCTATCCGGACGAGATCAAGAACGCCGCCAAGCTGAAAGCCTTCCGCGATTTCATCGTCAGCAAGGCCCGCAACTGGAACTTCTGATTTCCATTTTTATGGAACGAATTTCAAATCATGCAACCCACGCATGACTGACATGCACAAAAAAGGGTTGTTGTTTGCTCATTAAAGCACCATATCGCACATAGCTGATGCACACGGTGGCTTTTCCTCCCAGTTCCACCGCATTAGCTGTTCCCCTCTGGAGGTTTTTGACCTTCACACTTATAAGGGCCCTGGTTTTCCGGTGGCCCTCTTTTTTTGCCCGAATTTTTGTCGGTAGATACCGCAATGCGGAAAAATTTGTGCAGTGCATAGCAGACATGCACAAAAATGTATTGAAAGCTGCACAAAGAACCACCATATCGCTCATAGCTGATGCATTTGGTGGCTTCTCTCCCAGTGCCACCGCGTTGGCTGTTCCCCTCTGGAGGTTTTTGACCTTCACACTTAAAAGGGCCCTGGTTTTCCGGTGGCCCTCTTTTTTTGCTTAAAACTTAAGCAAGCCGGAAAAACCGTCAGCTCACGCCTCCGTGATTTGCATATCGAAAATCACCGATCCATATATCGGGAAAATCCGATTTATACTTCGATGAACGACGATGGACAAAGACGAGATTCTCAAGGCATTGGCCAACCCTGCCCGGATGGACATCCTCAACTGGTTGAAGAATCCGGAAGAGCACTTCCCGACGCAGGAACACCCGTTTGAAATGGGCGTCTGCGCCAGCCAGTTCGAACGCTGCGGCCTTTCCCAATCCACAGTTTCCGCCCATCTCGGCACGCTTCACCGCGCCGGCCTCGTCACCAGCAAGCGCGTCGGCCAGTGGATCTTCTACAAGCGTAACGAAGAAACGATCGCTGCCTTCCTCCAGCAGCTAACGCAGGATCTTTAATCATGCCCCTTGCCCTGCTCGTTCTTGCCTTGAGCTCATTTGCGATAGGCACCACCGAATTCGTCATCATGGGCCTTCTGCCCGAAGTCGCAGCCGACCTCTCTGTCACGATCCCTGAGGCCGGCTGGCTGGTTACGGGTTATGCGCTGGCCGTCGCGCTCGGTGCCCCCATCATGGCGGTCTCGACCGCCAAGCTGAAGCGCCGCTCGGCACTCATCATGCTGATGGCCTTCTTCATTGCCGGCAACCTGCTCTGCGCCATCGCTCCGAATTATTGGGTGCTGATGGTGGCACGCATCGTCACCGCCCTCTGCCACGGCGCCTTCTTCGGCATCGGCTCGGTCGTCGCCGCCAATCTCGTCAGCGAAGACCGCAAGGCACGCGCCGTCGCCTTGATGTTTACCGGCCTGACGCTCGCAAACGTGCTCGGCGTGCCGCTCGGCACCGCCATCGGCCAGGCCTTCGGCTGGCGCTCCACCTTCTGGGTCGTTACCGCCATCGGCATCGTCACCATTGCCGGCCTGATCGCCATCCTGCCCAGGGATAAGCAGGAAGAGCAGAGCAGCATTCTGCGTGAGATCGCCGCCTTGCGGAAGGGCCGCCTCTGGATGGCGCTCTCGGTTACCGTCTTCTTCTCGGCCTCGATGTTCACGCTCTTCACCTACATCGCTCCGCTGCTGCGCGACGTGACGGGCATCTCGCCGGAAGGCGTCACCTGGACCCTGTTCCTGATCGGCGTCGGCCTGACGGTCGGAAACCTGATCGGCGGCAAGCTCGCCGACTGGCGCCTCGGCACAGCCCTTGCCGCCATCTTCGCGGCGATCGCACTGACTTCAGCGATCTTCTTCTATACGAGCCGCTTCTTCATCCCCGCCGAGATTACCCTCTTCCTGTGGGCCGCCGCCACTTTCGCCGCGGTTCCCGCCCTGCAGGTCGGCGTCGTCGGTTTCGGCAAGGAGGCCCCGAACCTGGTCTCGACTATCAATATCGGCGCCTTCAACACCGGCAATGCCCTTGGCGCCTGGGTCGGCGGCATGGTCATCGATGCCGGCCTCGATCTCAATCGCGTTCCCCTCGCCGCAGCCGCCATGGCCCTGATCGGCCTTGCCGCCACTGTTCTCACCTATCTCTCCGGCCGGGCGCAGACTGCCCCCGCTGCTGCCGAGTGATCCCCCAAGCAGAAAGGACCTTCCATGGCCAAGCTTTTCCAGCCGACTCAGATCGGCGATATCGCGCTCAAGAACCATATCGTCATGGCGCCGCTCACGCGTAACCGTTCTCCGGGCGCAGTCCCGAACGACCTCAACGTCGAATATTATCGCCAGCGCGCCACGGCCGGCCTCATCATCACGGAAGCGACCGCCATCACGCATCAGGGCCAGGGCTATGCCAACGTTCCCGGCCTTTATAGCAAGGAAGCCGTTGATGGCTGGAAGCGCGTGACGGACGCGGTTCATGCCGAAGGCGGCAAGATCATCGTGCAGATGTGGCATGTCGGTCGCATCTCCCACACGACGCTGCAGCCGAACGGCGGCAAGCCGGTGTCCTCGACCAACCGTATCGCCAAGGCAAAGACCTATCTGGTCAACGCTGACGGTAGCGGCGCCTTTGCCGATACGTCCGAGCCCCGCGCGCTCGAAGCCTCCGAAATTCCGGGCATCATCGAGGATTATCGCAAGGCTGCCCGCGCTGCGATCGATGCCGGCTTCGACGGTGTCGAAATCCACGGCGCCAACGGCTATCTGCTCGACCAGTTCATGCGCGACGGCGTCAACGACCGCACCGACGAATATGGCGGCTCGATCGAAAACCGCACGCGGTTCACCTTCCAGGTGGTCGAGGCCGTAACCAAGGAAATCGGCGCTCGCCGTACCGCAATCCGCATTTCGCCGGTCACGCCGTCGGGTGAGTCCTACGATTCCAATCCGCAGGCGCTCTTCACGCATGTCGTTGAAGGTCTCGCCAAGTACGACCTTACCTATATCCATGTCGTAGAAGGCCAGACCGGCGGCGACCGCGATTATCGCCAGGGCGACAACCCGTCTTTCAATTACAAGGCGCTGCGCGCCGCCTATGAGAAGGCTGGTGGCAAGGCTGCCTGGATGGTCAACAATGGCTATATCAGAGATATGGCGATCGAAGCCGTCGAAAACGGCACGGCCGATCTCGTCGCCTTCGGCAAGCCTTTCATCTCCAATCCCGATCTCGTCGAACGGCTGGAAAAGAACCTGCCACTCAACCCGCCGGACCAGTCTACCTTCTACGGCGGCAGCGCAAAGGGCTATGTCGATTATCCGGCCCTGGAAAAGGTCGCCTGATCGTCTTGGACAAACAGAAATCCCGCCATCCGGCGGGGTTTCCATTTCAGGCCATTGCCGCTAGCTTGCGCCGATGTTCTCTCCCTATCTCGAACGCTGGTCGCTGACTGCTGACGGCGAACCCATCATCACCCATTCAAGCCACCTCCTGCCGGTCATCTGGCAAAACAAGCCGGCCATGCTGAAAGTCGCGACCCACAGCAGCGAACGCGAAGGCGCGCTGTTGATGAAGTGGTGGGACGGCGATGGCGCTGCCCGTGTCTATGCCCAGGAAGATGATGCAGTTCTGCTGGAGCGCGCGACGGATAAACGCTCGCTGCTGAACATGGCAATGAATGGCGAGGACGACGAGGCAAGCCGCATCATGGTGCGCACGGCGGCAAAGCTGCACGCGCCCCGCCCTACTCCTCTCCATGACTCCACACCGCTAAAGCGCTGGTTCCGCGATCTGGAGCCGGCCGCCCTCACCCATGGCGCCACCTTTGCCGACTGCTGGAAAACGGCGAGCGCTTTGCTGGCCGAGCCACAGCAGTTCAGCATTCTTCACGGCGACATTCACCACCGCAATATCCTCGACTTCGGCGAACGGGGCTGGCTGGCGATCGATCCCAAGCGTCTCTGGGGCGAACGCGGCTTCGACTTTGCCAATATTTTCGCCAATGAAGACCTGCCGACGATAACGGACCCCGCTCGTCTGAAGCGTCAGCTTGCGATCGTCTCCAAGGAGGCCAATATCGAGCCGACCCGCCTGCTGAAATGGATAGCCGCCTATTCCGGTCTTTCCGCCGCCTGGTTCCTCGAAGATGATGACCACGTGTCGGCAGAAAAGCCTCTGACTGTCGCCCGCATCGCGCTCGCCGAACTGGCTTAACCCGCCTTCCCGACATGAGAGAGAGGTGCCGCGGTCGTTGCTCCATGCGGCTCTGGTAGGGAGCCCTGTGCAATGAGCGAGGCCCACACTGCCTCGTCTATCGGCGTGTGCGGCTCGGTTCCGAGTTCGGCGACCAGCTTGTCGTTCCTCATGCGCAGCGTCACCTTCCAGAGGTAGCGCATCTCCTTCAGTTCATGCATGACCGTCATGAAGGGAGCGAGCAACGGCACGATGAACCAGGGGAAACGACCGATCTTGGCCGCACCGCCGGCAACACGCCGGACCGCCTCCGCCATTTGCCGGCCATCGCCATCCCAGAAGCCGTTCATGTGATAGCAGGCGAAAGCCGGAAGGCGCTCGGCACGCTCGACGAGCTGCACCATCGTCTCGGCTACATCGGGCAGATAGGCCCATTGGTGACCGATGCCCGGCCTAGCCGGATTCTTGATCGTACCAACAGGTTTGCCCGGCGTGGCAAAAGCAGCGGAGAACCAGCTATTGCTGGTAGCGCCCGGCCCGAAGAAGTCGCCGGCGCGGACGATGATGACGCCAGTGCCGGTCTCGGAAGCAGCCTTCAGGCGCTTCTCCATCTCGACGCGGATCTTGCCCTTCTTCGTCACCGGGTGCTGCGGACTATCCTCCGTCACAACAGGAAACGCATCCGGCCCGAAATTGTAGACGGTGCCTGGCAGCACGATGCGGGCGCCGACGGCACGAGCTGCGGCAATCGTATTATCCAGCATCGGCAGAACCAGCTTCTCCCAGTCGCGATAACCGGGCGGATTGACCGCATGCACGATCAGGCTTGCGCCTTCGGCAGCCTTGCGCACGTCCGCCAGATTCATCGCGTCCCCCTGTATCCAGTCGAAACCCTGCCCGCTCGCGGATGCTTTCGCGGCGTTGCGGTTGAGCGCTCTGACCTTCCAGCCGCGTGACTGCAGCTTGCGGGCGACCGCACTGCCGACGCCGCCGGTGGCGCCGAGAACCAGCGCCAGTTTCTTGTCCTGATATTCGCTGCTCATGATCGTCTCCTTGTTCGATGAGACGACTATGCCTTCAACCCGAGATAAACAAAATTGACGAAATAAGTTCCGCTGCTATACATAATTATATGGGCACCGAACCAAGCTGGGATTTCTATCGCTCCTTCCTCACCGTGCTGCGCCAGGGGTCGCTCTCGGCCGCCGCCCGTGAGCTCGGCCTGACGCAGCCGACAATCGGCCGCCATATCGCCGCGCTCGAGGAGGCTGTCGGTGCAGAGCTTTTTATCCGCTCTTCGAATGGCCTGCTGCCGACCGATGTGGCGCTCGACCTCCAGCCCTATGCCGAAACATTGGCAACGACGGCCGCCGCCTTCCTGCGCACAGCATCCAGCAAGCGCGACAAAGTGGAAGGCACCGTGCGCATCAGCGCCAGCGAGGTCATCGGCGTCGAAGTGCTGCCGCCGATCATCGCCGATCTGCAGGAAGCCTATCCGGGCTTGCAGGTGGAGCTTTCGGCATCGGATGCGCTGGAAGATCTCATGAACCGGGAGGCGGATATTGCTGTGCGCATGGCCGAACCGCAGCAGGATGCACTTCTGGTGCGGCGCATCGGCGATATCCCGCTCGGTTTTCACGCGCATCGCCGCTATTTGGAACGCCACGGCACACCGCAAACCCTCGCCGAGCTTGCCGGTCATCGCATCATCGGCTTCGACAGGCAGACAGCCTATATCCGCATGATGCGAAAGCTCTACCCGGCCGTGGATGAACTCACCGCCACCTTCCGAACCAGCAATCATCTGGCGCACTACACGGCCATTCGCGCCGGTGTGGGAATCGGCATCTGTCAGACCGGGCTGGGCCGTCCCAATTCCGATCTCGTTCACATTCTGGCAGATGAATTCGAAATCCAGCTCGGCACATGGGTCGCCATGCACGAAAGCCTCAAGACCTCGCCCCGCTGCCGTGTCGCCTTCGACGCGCTGGTCAAGGGTCTGCTGAATTATATCAAGTCATGCAGGGAAACGCGCGCCTGACGACGCGCTGAAGGATTTCAGAAAATCAACCGGATCAGGGCTCCGGGGAAACCTCGGGCGAACGGCCTTTGGTAAAGCCGTCCACGACCTCGGTCTCGGGACGATCGCCACCTTCGGCATATTCTTCGTGCCACTTGCCCTGCGCATCCTGCCAGCTGATCTCGGCGGAATCGCCGCCAACCTGCTGCTCGGCCGCAACGATACGGGCTGCTTCGAGCGCTTCGGAGTGGCTCGGAAATGCCTCGGAATAGACGTCTCCAAGCTTGTAGGCCCAGCCGCCGTCATGCGGTACGACTTCGTAGACCACCTTGACCATGCATGTGTCTCCTCTTCTTCTCGTTGCGCATCCGTAGGCTCCCGGATCATGTCCGGTTCAGCGCGGGCCGCTTGAGAAGATTTCCAGGACGCCGCGATCTGGGTTCCGGCTGCCGTATGAAAAGCAGTATTTCATTAATCGTCACAGACTGCAAATTTCATCAGTGGGGAGTCTGCTTGCATAGAAAAATCACCGGCTTAGATTCCCCGAGGGAATCAAAATCGGCGCTGGTGGTAGAAATGGCATTGCATCTTAAGGAAGAAAAATTCCTGATCGTGGCGGTCATTGTCGCGGTCATCACCTACTTGCTGGAACATTCGGTCACGGAGGCCGGCCGGGGCATGGCGCTTTTCGCCGCCGCCGCGCTGATTGCAACCATCGTGCTCGCCTCCATGCGCGTCGCCCATCACGCGGAACTGCTGGCCGTCAAGGTTGGCGACCCCTACGGCACGATGATCCTGACGCTCTCGGCAGTCGCTGTCGAAGTCATCATCCTTGGCATCATGATGAGCGGCGAGGAAACGTCGCCGACGCTCGTGCGCGACACGATCTATTCGGCTCTCATGCTCGATATCAACGGCATCCTCGGCCTTGCCGCCCTGCTCGGCGGACTGAAACATGGCGAGCAGCCCTATAACGACAATTCCGGAAAGACCTATGGTGTGATGATCCTGACCGCCATGGGCATCTCGATGATCGTTCCGGAATTCGTGCCCGGCGACAAGTGGCACTATTATTCCGGCTTCACCATCATCGCCATGATCGCGCTCTACGGCCTTTTCCTGCGCATGCAGGTCGGCCAGCACAGCTACTTCTTCTCCTACAGCTATCCGCGTTCGGAACGGCAGAAGGAACATCCCGAGGAACATGACGGAGAGGGATCGGTCGCGACCTCGATCACCATCATCCTTATCGGCGTGGTCATCATCGGCGCGCTTGCCGAATTCATGTCAGGCTTCATGAGCGAAGGCCTGCGCGATACCGGCGCTCCTGTTGCCGTGACTGCCATCGTGGTTGCCGCCATCTCCGCCGCACCGGAAATTTTGACGGCCTTGAGGGCGGCGCTCCGCAACCGTATGCAGGCAACCGTCAACATCGCCATGGGCGCGTCTCTCTCGACGGTCATCCTCACGGTACCGGTCATGGAAGCGATCGCGCTCTATACCGGCCAGCCCTTCATCATGGCCATGTCGCCGGTCCAGACCGTCATGGTGGCGATTACCCTGATTGCCGCCGCCATCAACCTCAATGACGGCGAGACGAATGCCATCGAAGGCATGACCCATTTCATCCTCTTCGCCACCTTCATCATGCTGACGGCGATCGGACTTTGAATCTGAAATCAGCGGCTTAACGCGACAATCGGAATCATTTTCGCAGCGCGTTCAATTAGAAGGTCAGGACAAACAAAAAGCCCGCCATCCCTGGCGGGCTTTTTTAATGCGGCTGATAGCCGATGATTACTTGCAGGCGCCGCAGAAGCGCTGGATGCGGCGGCACGCTTCTTCCAGAAGCTCCTCCGAGGTCGCATAGGAGATGCGGAAGTTCGGGCCGAGGCCAAAGGCCGAGCCGTGAACGACGGCAACGCCTTCCGATTCCAGGAGTTCGGAAACGAAATCCTCGTCCGTCTCGATGACTTTGCCGGACGGGGCTGTCTTGCCGATGAGCCCGGCGCAGGACGGATAGACGTAGAAGGCGCCTTCCGGCACCGGGCAGACGATGCCCTTGGCCTGGTTCAGCATGGAAACAACGAGATCACGGCGGCCTTCGAAGATCTTCTTGTTCTCTGGGATGAAGTCCTGCGTGCCGTTCAGCGCTTCGACAGCCGCCCACTGGGCGATCGAGGTCGCACCCGATGTCTGCTGCCCCTGGATCATGTCCATAGCCTTGATCAGCTGGATCGGGCCTGCCGCATAACCAATACGCCAACCGGTCATCGCATAGGCCTTGGAGACGCCGTTCATCGTCAGCGTGCGGTCGTAGAGCTTCGGCTCGACTTCGACGGGCGTGACGAATTTGAAGTCACCATAGGTCAGGTGCTCGTACATGTCGTCCGTCAGCACCCAGACATGCGGATGCTTCATCAGCACGTCTGTCAGCGCCTTCAGCTCGTCATGCGTATAGGCAGCGCCCGTCGGGTTGGACGGCGAATTGAAGATGAACCACTTGGTCTTCGGCGTGATCGCCTTTTCGAGATCGGCGGGCTGGAGCTTGAAATTATGCTCCTGGGTGGCCGAAACGAAAATCGGTGTGCCGCCGCAGAGCGCCACCATCTCGGGATAGGACACCCAGTAAGGCGCGGGGATCACGACTTCATCGCCGGGGTTCAGCGTCGCCATGAAGGCGTTGAACAGGATCTGCTTGCCGCCGGTGCCGACGATCGTCTGCTCCCAGGAATATTCCAGACCGTTCTCGCGCTTGAATTTGGCGGCAATCGCCTTACGCAGTTCGGGGATACCGGACACCGGCGTGTATTTCGTCTCGCCGCGATTGATCGCGTCGATGGCGGCTTTCTTGATATTCTCCGGCGTATCGAAATCGGGCTCGCCTGCGCCGAGGCCGATGACGTCGCGTCCTTTGGCTTTCAGCTCGCGCGCTTTCTGAGAAACGGCGATGGTGGCTGAAGGCTTCACGCGGGAAAGGGCATCGGCAAGGAAAGCCATGATATCGGTCCTACAAGGTTGAAACGGGCAGAAGGCCGGGACCGGAGTTCTGCGCTAAGCTCTATGTCCAATGTGTGACATCATTTCAAGCGCAAAGGCGTGATGGCGGCAATGATTCTTATTGATCGATTGCCGCACCTGCCTCTGGAATTTTGAACCGAGGTTCGAAGAGACGCCGCAAGGGGTGGATCCAGGCTCACAGGAAGTTGAATCAGTTTCTGAAGTCGGCCCTGTTTTATTCCTTAAAATCAAGGTTATCGCCCGTTTACCATTTGCCACGAATAAGCCGCAACAAATGCCGCGGCATGCCGCAATTCGGTCGTGAGAGCGCCGAGATCAAACCGCTACTCTATCACCATCCGACATTGGTTATTGAGGGTATGCCATGTTTCTGGAAGACGAGCACGCAGCGGGACGTCTGCGCGCAAGCCGGGTTTCTCTGTCGCTGATGGTGGCGGTCATCGCGTTTGCAAGCTGTGTCGTCGCGGCGTTCGGCCTCTTTTCAGTCGCCGAAGCAGGACCGGCCATGGCTTCCAGTTCGCTCCACGCTTCCTATGCCGACCAGAAGATTGCCGATGGCGTAGCAGTGCTTTTCGCCGCGTTGGTCGCCGCAAACGGGCTCGCCATCTGGCTGCGTCGCATTAAGGGCCTTGTCATCTGGGGAGGCGGGCGCGATGCCCGCTAAGCCGCAGCGTTCCAGCTGGACCGAGGAAGCGGACACGTTCGAGCCGCTGCCGACCTACATGGAGCTGGCAATGGCCGCCGCGTCTGCCCACGAGGCACCGCCTGCACCGCCAAGACCCCGTCTTCCCGGGCTTTCGATCGTCGAGAAACTGGTCGCCGTCGGTATCGTTTGCCTTACCTTCTACGGCATGGCGCTGATCGGCTGCGGACTTTTCCTGAAAGCTGAAGCAAAGCGCACCGGCTACTACATCACACAGCGGATAATGAGCGCGGAATTGCAACAGGCCGATTTCGATACCCGTTTCCCTCCCCGCGTAATCAACTGACCTGCTCTCATTCAATCCGAGAACACAAAACCGTTATGGAGCGCCGACTACGGTTGAAGCGCACCATGCCCCGCGCCACCTTCCCCTTAAACTGACGACGGGGGATTATGATGGACGCCATTTCGACTTTCCGTTTCGCCGCGCTGCTGGCAGGAGCCGCTGCTTTTGCAAGTCCAGCTCTTGCCCAGATCGGGGACATCGTCAGGACGCAGGAAGTTTCGGTTCGTGTCGAGAAACTCGCCGAAGGGCTGGAGCACCCCTGGGCAGTCGAGGTCCTGCCTGATGGCGGCTATATCGTCACGGAGCGGCCGGGGCGGCTGCGCATCATCCGCGACGGCAAGGTTTCCGATCCGATCGATGGCGTGCCAAAGGTGAGCGCCCGCGGCCAGGGCGGCTTGATGGATGTCGCGCTTGCCCCGGATTTCGCCACCAGCCGAAAGCTCTACCTGACCGCCGCAACTGCCAGCGACCGAGGCTCCGGCACCGAGGCTTTCAGCGCCACACTATCCTCAGATGAAAAGAGCCTCAAAAACGTCACGCCCATTTTCACCATGCGGCACTTTACCCGCGGGAACATCCAGTACGGCTCACGCATCGCGATCGCCCCCGACGGCTCACTGTTCATCAGCGTCGGCGATCGCGGTGACCGCAACCGCTCGCAGGACTGGAAGGATGACGCCGGCTCCATTGTCCATCTCAACGCCGATGGCAGCATTCCCGCCGACAATCCCTTCAAGAATAGCAGCAAAGCCCTGCCAGAGATCTGGTCCAAGGGCCATCGCAATCCGCAGGGCATCACCTTCGACAGTGCCGACGGCAAGCTCTACACCGTCGAGCATGGCGCACGCGGCGGCGACGAGATCAACAATCCCGAACCCGGCAAGAATTACGGCTGGCCCATCATCACCTATGGCCGCGACTATTCCGGCGCCAAGATCGGCGAAGGCACCGCCAAGGAGGGCCTGGAGCAGCCCCTGCACTATTGGGATCCGTCGATCGCCCCGGGCGCTCTCGTGGTCTATCGCGGCAAGATGTTTCCGGAATGGAACGGCAATTTCATCGTCGCCGCCCTGAAGTTCCAGTTGCTGTCGCGCATGCAGCGGGATGCGAGCGGCGCCTTCACCGCCGAGGAGCGCATGTTCGAAGGCGATTACGGCCGCATCCGCGATGTGATCGTGGCCCCCGATGGGGCATTGCTGATGGTGACCGATGAGAATGACGGCGAATTGCTTCGGGTTTCCCGCGCCCCAGACCGTGCCGGCTAAAGCGAGTTCCGCAATTCCTTGCGGATCATGAATTTCAGCCCTGACCATGTTTCGTTGACGGCGCAGACCTTGACGTCGACGAGGCCTGTCGGCAGCAAAATCTCGCGCAACGCGTCCTCCGTGATGCTGGTCGCCACCTTCGAGCTCTTCTTCGGCCAGGATATCCAGACCATGCCATCGGGCCTGATCACACGGAATAACGCCGCCGCCATCTCTTCCAACGCCACACGATGTGTTTCGAAGACGTGGATATAATCGAATTGCCGATCGGGGGCCTTTGGAAAGACTCGTTCGACCGTAGCGAAACCCTCGAACCGGCTGATCTCGGCCAACCCATCGGGAACATTGATGAGCAAGGCCGTCTGTCCCGGTTTGAGCCCCAGCTTCCTTGCGAGCGGCGTGCCGGAATATCCTGCCGTCATTGGCGCTTCCACACGAGCGGCCATGTTGCCGGACCGCCATCGGCCCTTGCATCGCACCCTTCCTTGATGCGCACTTCCTCGAGAACAAGGAAATCCGTGTTCTCAGGCTCTGCGACGCGCCACGCATAATAGCTGCCGCAATCGCCCATGCCACGCCCCTTCACGAAGGAAGTGAAACGCCTCTCCATCGCATCGTAGCGGATGTTGAAACCCGTATCGCCTGTCGTTTCTGAAAACTTCAGCGGAAAGACCGTTCGAGAAATCTGGCTGCCCTGACCGCCATAGATCGCGGAAGGCATGTTGTAGGCACCGGCCGGGCCGCAGGGCACGATGATCAGCCTCATCCCCTTCTCCTGAGTGACTTCGAAGGCGTCGCCATAGGCAAGGCGCCGCTCTTCGATATGGCAGTTGCCATCATCAGGCTCGATATCCGCCCGCACGGACTCCGGCAGATCGGCAAAGAGCGAAATCAGACGGACGGACGAGGAAGCCTCGGCTGAAGCGCTCTCAAGCCCCGCCAGAACGACTGCTGTCGCGACGGCAATCAGTTGCCCCCTCATCTGCATGTCCTCCGAACCATATGGGGAATCCTCATCCTTGCCGAAAAGAAATGCAACTGCTAACCCGCTGAGCATAGCTCCCAGACGCTTCCCCAACATCGAGGGTGAAAATGACGCGCATTCAGGCGAACCTCCTTCTATTGCTTGCAGCCGCCATCTGGGGCGGAGGCTTCGTCGCCCAGTCGACGGCAATGAAGGCGATCGGTCCCTTCTGGTTCATCGGCCTGCGCTTCGCCATCGCTGCACTTGCCACCCTGCCGTTCACGCTCTTCGAAGCCCGCAGGGCAAAGATCGCAACCAGCCGCAGACATCTCGGTCTCTATCTTTTGATCGGACTGGCGCTCTTCGGCGGCGCGTCGACACAGCAGGTCGGCCTGCAGACGACGACCGTCACCAATTCCAGCTTCATCACCGGCCTCTATGTGATCTTCGTGCCGCTGATTGCCGTCTTCTTCCTGCGCCGCTCGCCGCACTGGATCATCTGGCCAGGCGCCATCATGGCCGTGTCAGGCATTTACCTGCTCTCCGGCGGCCAACTCTCGGCCCTTACGATCGGCGACCTGCTGACCGTCGTCTGTGCCATCTTCTGGTCGGTCCAGATCACGCTTGCCGGAACGACGGTTGGGGAAACGGGTCGGCCACTTGCCCTGTCCAGCGCCCAGTTTGCGGTCACGGCAGTCTGCGCGCTCATCATCGCGGCCATTTTCGAACCGATCAGCCTGTCAGATATCCGCGCGGCAGCACCCGAAATCCTCTATGTCGGCATCTTCTCCTCGGGCGTCGCCTTCGTGCTGCAGGTCGTCGCCCAGCGCTACACCACGCCGTCACAGGCGGCGATCTTCCTCTCCGCCGAAGCACTGTTCGGCGCCTCGCTCGCCGCACTTCTTTTGGGCGAGAGCATGCCGCCGCTCGGCTATGTCGGTTGTGCGCTGATGTTTATCGCTATGCTTGTAGTCGAGCTCGTGCCCGAAATGACCCGTCGACGCTCGCAAACGGCCTGAACACGCGTCCATTTGTGGGGCGTTTAGTGCCAATTGAAATTTTTTTTAAGCAGGTGTTAAGACGCGCTAGCGTTGCATTTTTGGTAAAATCTGCCCGGAACTTATATTGCAGACGATATAAAACGTTAATCATTTGCTCCCGACGGAGGATTTTTTGCGTTTTTGCGAAAACAGGTCATTTTTGCGGGTGTGTTCTTAGGGACACGTTAAAAAACTTTTGCTTGCCAAAATCCTTCAAACGCAGCACTCTTCGCGCGTTCGGGCATTTTGCGAGCATGGGAAGTCCTTAAGAATTTGCGAGCCGGAAACGCTAATATTCCGGTCAGCCGGTCCCAAAAAACAGCAGGCGTTAAGTCCTGTCTGGAACCGGCGGAGGTAGAGGGGACCTTTTTCTCACATTTCAAGATTGCCTGCCAGCGTCTTCGCAAGAAGGCAATAGCGTAATGCTGCCCGTGTGGATGGCGGGCGGAGACAAAAGGACCTGAGGCATGGCCGAGACTGGCACTGTAAAATTCTTCAATACCGACAAGGGCTTCGGCTTTATCAAGCCGGACAAAGGTGGCGCCGATATCTTCGTTCACATTTCTGCCGTTCAGGCTTCCGGTCTGGCCGGTCTGACGGAAAACCAGAAAGTAAGCTTCGACACGGAGCCGGATCGCCGCGGCAAGGGCCCGAAGGCCGTCAATCTGCAGATTTCAGGCTGAACCCTCGCATAGGCGTGGAATTCGAGTTGAAGCCCGGCAGCGGATGCCGGGTTTTGTCGTTCAGCCTTCGTTCAGCATGACGCCGCTAGTTTCAGAACCATTGAGAAGGGACCGCTTCCGGTTCCCGATACCGGGATTTTACGCCATGAACAGGCTTGCAAAGACCATTCTTCTGACCGCAACCGCTGCCGCCTTCACGCTCTCGGCCATCGGCGAAGCCTCTGCAGGCGATCGCTACTGGCGTCATGGCCACGACCACGGCAACGATGCGCTGGTCGGTGGTGCTGTCGGCCTTGCCACTGGCCTGATCGTCGGCTCTGCCATCGCCAATGCCAATAATGGCCCGGTCTATGAAGAGCGCCGCTACATCGACCCGCCGGTCTATGAGCCGGAATATGCTCCGCCGCCGGTTTACCGCGCGCGTCCGGTCTACTCCGAACCGGTCTATTCCGAGCCGGCCTACGGCCGCCCCGTCTATGGTCGCCCAGTCAGCGCCATGGAACCCTGGAGTGCTCAATGGCAGCGCTATTGCTCTTATCGCTACCGCAGCTTCGATCCGCAGAGCGGCACCTATGTCGGCAATGACGGTCGCGAACACTTCTGCGTCGCAAGCTGATAGGCTGAAGATATTCTGACGAAAAGCGCCGCCACAGTGCGGCGCTTTTCTTTTGTCCACACCTCAGCCGGCCTTCTTCTCCCAGGGCATAGGCTTGGCACCTCCGTCCTGTTCAAAATCGGTCGACTGGCTGACGACTCGCCAAGTGCGATCGGCTTCCATTCGCGCAGCATCCGCCTTCTCCACGGCCGCGGCCGCGTCGCTGCCGAGCAGCAGGCGTAGCGGCGGTGTATCGAGCGAGGCAATGTGCAGGACCACGGCGGCCGCCTTGGCCGGATCGCCGGGTTGGCGGCCATTATAGTTGCGTTGGTAATCTGCCATGGCACCAACCGTTTCAGCGTATTCCGGGCGACCTTCATAAATCGCCGTCGACGAGCCAGCGAAATCCGTGCGGAAGCCCCCAGGCTCGATCACCGTTACCCTGATGCCGAGCGGCCCAACCTCCTTGGAGAGCACTTCGGAAAAGCCCTCGACACCCCATTTTGCCGCCGCATAGGGTGCACGCCCGACAGGACCGATCCTGCCACCGACGGAGGAGAACTGGATGATGTGCCCTGCCCCCTGCCCGCGCATGACCGGGATCGCCGCCTTGGTCATGATGATTGTGCCGAAGAGATTGGTCTCGATCTGCGCCCGGAAATCCGCAAGGCTCGTATCCTCAATCGGCGCGACATTGCCGTAACCGGCATTGTTGACCAGCACATCGAGCCGGCCGAATGTTTCGACCGCGGTTTTCACCGCAGCTTCCGCCGCCGCCTCATCAGTCACATTGAGCGGCAACGTGAAAACGCGGGGACCATACGCTTCGACGAGATCGGCAAGCTGGTCGGGATCACGCGCCGTCGCGACCAGCTTGTCGCCGGCCTCGAGCACGGCGTCAGCGAGCGCACGCCCGAGACCGCGCGAACTTCCTGTAATCAACCAAACCTTCGACATGGGAAACCTCCTTTTCGGTTCCCGCTCCATTTAGGATCTATTGTTTCCAATGGAAAGAAGGTACCTTGGAGATCTATACACACCTGAAAGTAACTGTAATGAGAGACGACATCTTCGACTTCTGCCGCAATATGAGCGACGAGCAGGATGCACGCGCCCGGCAGATGCTGGAACGCGCCGCCGCCAAATGGCCGCTGCGCGTCCTGCATGTGCTTTCTGAGGCCGATGGCCCCTTGCGGTTTTCAAGGGTGCTGGAGCGGGTGGAGGATATCAGCCAGAAGGTGCTGACACAGACATTACGCACACTCGAAAGCGACGGCCTCGTCATCCGCACACTCTATCCGCAGGTGCCTCCGCGCGTGGAATACGAGTTGACGCCACTCGGCCGCGAACTGCTGACCCAGGTCGTCTCGCTCTGGCGCTGGATCGTCATTCACCTGAATGAATTCGACGCCCCCAAACCGGCTGCAAAAAGCTAGGCCGGAAGACGCACAGTCGCTCTCAGCCCACCGAGCGGGCTGTCGCCAAGCGTGATATTGCCGCCGTGGCTGCGGGCGATATCCCGCACGATGGCAAGCCCGAGACCGGTGCCCGAAGCATCGAGATTACGTGCGCTATCCAGCCGGAAGAACGGCTTGAACACATCCTCCCGGTACTTCTCCGGGATGCCGGGACCATTGTCATCGAAGACAATCGTCAGCCACTTCGCGCCATGCTTGGCCTCGATATGGAGCGTGTCGGCATAGCGCCTTGCATTCGAGGCAAGATTGGTCACAAGCCGCAGGAAGGCATTGGGGCGCACCGAGATATGGTCCTCGCCCTCGATGGAATAGGTCAACACCTTGCCATGCAGCTCGAAATCAATCTCGAGCTTTTCGAAGATCTCGCTGAGCTTCAGCTCGCCGACATCCTCCTCCACCTCACCCTTGGCAAAGGCCATATAGGCCTCCAGCATGGTCTGCATATCGTTGACGTCTTCGTTGAGCCCGGCAAGATCAGGGTTGTCCCCGGCGAGCGCCAGCTGCAGCTTGAAGCGCGTCAGGATGGTTCTGAGGTCGTGGCTGACGCCTGAGAGCATCGCGGTGCGCTGCTCCATCTGCCGCTCGATACGCTCACGCATGAGAATGAAAGCAAGGCCGGCCCGGCGAACTTCGTCAGCGCCGCGCGGATAGAAACTATCGGCCTTCTGTCCCTTGCCGAAATTTTCCGCCGCCCGCGCCAGATTGAGGATCGGCCGGATCTGGCCGCGCAGGAACAGGATTGAGATGGCGATCAGCACGAGTGACGCGCCGACCATCCAGAGAATGAAAATATGCGTGTTCGATGCATAGGCCTGGCTGCGTTTGGTGATCACACGCAGGATGCGGTTGTCGAGCTTGATACGGATCTCGATGAGGTTGGAATTGCCGACCGTATCGATCCAGAACGGCCGACGGATTTCTTCGGTGATCTCGTCGCTCAGAATGCCGTCGAGGATCGAGAAGAACGGCTTTTCACGCGGCGGCGGCAGATCTCCATCCGGCTCGATTGAAATCTGCAGGTTGAGCTGGTCGCGGGCAATGCGGGTTATATCGCTGTAATCATCACCCTGCGGATAGGTGTCGATGACCTCGATGATAGCAGCAATATCGCGGGTCACGGCGAGCGACAGCCGCTCCGTCACCATCTGCCAATGACGTTCCATGAAGACCGCTGCGACGACCGACTGCAGAAGCACCATCGGAATGATGATGATGAGCAGCGAACGCGTATAAAGGCCCGTCGGCAATCGCCGGCGCAGCCAGCGCACGAACCAGCGCCAGCCGGGTGCAGGAGAGCGGTCTTCCCGCCGCAAGCTGTCGAATGTCACCATTTGCGCCGGTCCCGAACCCGTCGTTTCAGTCGATGCTCAGCCTGTATCCGATACCGCGCACTGTCTGCAGCCAGACCGGATTGGCAGGATCATCCTCGATCTTGCGGCGCAGACGGTTGATCTGCACGTCGATGGTACGTTCGCCGACTTCCGCATCGTCTCCGATGAGCTCGTGCCGCGGGATAGTGTCGCCGGCCCGGCGGGCAAAAAGCAGCATGATCTCCTGCTCACGATCCGTCAGGCGGATCACTTCTGCAGCCTTCTTCAGCTCCTTGCGCGTCAGCGAGAAGGTGTAAGGACCGAACATGATCTGCTCGATCTTCGGCGTATCGCCGCCGCTGTTGCGCCGCAGGATATTGTTGACGCGCAGGACAAGTTCGCGCGGATCGAAAGGCTTGGGAAGATAATCGTCGGCGCCGGCTTCAAGCCCGGCAATACGGCTGTCGGATTCGGCAAGCGCCGTCAGCATGATGATCGGCACATTCTTCACGGCCCTGAGCCCGCGTGTCACCTCGATGCCGGATTCGCCCGGCATCATAACGTCCATGATGATGAGGTCGAAATCGAGCCCTGCCAGCTTGCGCTGCGCCTCCGCCCCATCAGAAGCAATGGTCACGCGAAAACCATTTTCCGTCAGGTAGCGGTTCAGCAACGCGCGGATACGGGTATCGTCGTCGACGACGAGAAGATGCGCCGCGTCATCGGAAATGCCTGTCTTGACCGCCATTCAATCCGCTTTCTGTCTGTCTCGCATGCCTCTGAGGAATGCCTTTACGCCCTCTCGCGCCTCCGAGGTAGCTCCCTCGAATGCCCGTTCAATACGGCGTGATTGCGGCTCGGCGAGCGCCAGTGCCAACTCCCTGCCCGATTTGGTGGGATAGAGCTTGCGCTGTCGGCGATCCTCCGGGCCTGCTACCTGCCGAATATAGCCTGAATCGATCAGTTGTTTCAGCACTCTTGCAAGGCTCTGCTTGGTGATCTTCAGCGTATCGAGCAGATCGGCGACCGTCATGCCCGGATTTCGGTTGACGAAGTGCACGACGCGGTGATGCGCCCGCCCAAAACCGCTCTTTTCGAGAATGGCGTCGGGATCGGATACGAAGTCGCGATAAGCGAAGAAGAACAGCTCGATGATCTCGAAATCGATGATCCCGACATCTTCCATCGGCGTGGCCAGCGGCTCAGGTTTGCCTGCTTTCGAGCTGGTCTGTCGTGGCACTCGGCATTTCCTCTCTCTTGGCGTGAGCCTTGCGGAACTTTCGCAAAATATGTCAGCTTTATTGACGTAATTTGCGTCGCCGCTAGCTTCCCGCGAACGTTGCAGGCCCGCGGACTGTTCTTTCCCCGGAAACTAAAGCCCGCCCGGCAAATCTCCAACGCAACGCGCAATTTCCCCTTGCGTCAGTGGATAGAACGTAATGGGGACAACAATCAACAGACATGGCGCAAACGTGCCGGAGGAGGCAAGGATGGCTTCAGTTCTCTGAAGCTTACGTGCGGCCGATCGCACGACGCGCGGGAGTGAGATGATGAGCGTTTCCGCGCAGGCGAACCGCATCAACGTGGCGAGAACGCCAATATCGTCTTCGTCGAGGATGGCGTCATTCACACGCCGACCCCGGATTGCTTCCTGAACGGCATCACTCACCGGACGGTGATCGAACTCGCCAAACGCCGTGGCATTGAAGTCGACGAACGGGCCTTCTTCCCGGAAAAGCTGAGCAGCTTCTCCGGGCGCTGCCAGACCGGTTCGACAGCGGACGTTACTCCCGTGTCTGAAATCGGCCCGTATTGCGTCACGCCGGCGACGATCGCCGAAACGCTGATGAATGATTACATGAAAGAATCTATTCGGCCGCCGCTATCGCCGCCGAATAAACCATCCACCGATCATGCGGACCCGGCCAGGCGCGTGCGTTTGCCGGCCGTTTCGTTGTCCAGCGTCCGAACCTTCAGCGTGCCTTGGCCATAACCAGCCCGGCGACCGACGAAAGGATGCCGCCGCCGATCAGTCCGCCAATGCCGTCAGCGATCAGCCCGGTCATTGCTGCTTCCCCGCCGACCATGCTGAGCAGCATGCCGCCGCCAATGCCGCCGATGGCGCCCGCAATCGTGCGGGCAACGACATTGATCGCCTGCTGTTTCAGCGCGGCGCTTGCGACATTGCCGCCGACTGCCCCTGCAACCAGTTGTGTGATGAGCGGAAGTAGCGCTTCCATGATTTTCTCCTCTGGCGATCTCCCCGATCGCCGACTCATGCCATCACCGGATGACATGTTAGAATATTATCATGTTTACGAGGAGAAGTAGAGGATTCTGGCAACCCATGCGAGAGCTCTGCGGATCCTTTATGGAAAGGAGAAAGGCGGCAGCATGGCCGCCTTTCCCATGAGCTTATTGATAGACATAGACGATGCGGCGCGTGCCCGGGTCGACCAGCACCGGCCGATCGTTGATGCGGACATAGCGATACTGGTAATCCGGAATCGTCTCGAATGTCACGTCTGCAGGTACTTCGGCACCGACGACCACATCACCGCCAAGCCGCACGGCCTGCCCCGGCGTAGTGTCGATATAGGTGCGGACTTCCTCCGGCGGCGTAATCGCCTCGACCGAGCCGACCGGACCGATCAGCTCGTCACCGGGTGCAGGCATCGGCTCAGCCGGCACGACACTGGAGGTCGTCTCATAAGTCACCACAGGCACGCCGAGATCGTCGCGATGCTGCTCTACGATGACAGGCGAGCCACCCTGATCGACCTGCAGATATTCGGCATAGACCCAGCCGCGCACGCCGTTTACATCGACGCGGCACCAGCGGCTGCCTTCAATGCAGCCGTCAAGCACGGCTGTCGAGCCGCGCGTGGCAAGGCCGACGGAGGGATATTGCGGGCCAGGCCCGGAGCGGATGTTCAGGTCGTTGATGGACCTCGCCACCATCTCCGCCTGAGCAAGGCCGGCACTCGCAGCCAGAAAGGCGCCGGCCAGCAGAAGGTTTCTCTTCAAGGTCATTCTAGGTCTCCTTGTTGCGATGGGCTGAGAACGCACGGGTTGCGTGGTTGTTCCGCCGCGGCCGGCGTGGCTGAAGAATGGCATAAAGAAGGCCGAAGCAAGCATCTGAAATCGCTTCAAAAATTCACTTGTAGGCAGCGCAGCGCCGCTCTCCGAAAGCCGATAAATTCCTGTTGCAGCCTGTCTTTTTCGCGTGAGCCGGCCGAAAATTCAGGCTGCCTTCGGCTGCGTTTGCGCCTATAGAGACAGGCAATTGAAAGACGCGAAGCGAGGCATTCATGGGCATGCTCCAGGCCGGCATCATTCCGGTAACCCCCTTCCAGCAGAACTGCACCATTCTCTTCGACCCCGATACGAAGGAAGGCGTGGTCGTCGATCCCGGCGGCGACGTCTCTGTCATTTCGGGCGTGATCGAAGAGCAGGGCTTCAAGATCAAGGAAATCTGGCTCACCCACGGTCATCTGGACCACGCCGGCGGCGCCAAGGAGCTCAAGGAAAAGCTCGGTGTCGATATCGTCGGCCCGCATGAGGACGACCTGCCGCTCCTGCAGCGCATAGAAACCCAGGCCGAGAAATATGGCATACAGGGCCTGCAGAACGTCACGCCCGACCGCTGGCTGAAGGATGGCGACAAGATCTCCTTCGGCTCTCACGAATTCGAAGTCTATCACACGCCGGGCCATGCGCCGGGCCATGTCATCTATTTCAACCGCGCCCAGAAGTTCGCCCATCTCGGCGATGTACTCTTCAACGGCTCGATCGGCCGTACCGACCTGCCCGGTGGCAATCATCGCCAGCTTCTCGATTCCATCAGGGACAAAGTGCTGCCACTCGGTGACGATGTCGGCTTCATCTGCGGTCACGGCCCAGGCAGCCGCATCGGTGACGAACGCCGTGAAAACCCCTTCCTGCGGGAGATCTGAACGTGAAACATATGAGCTGGCTGAACCCGCCACCATTCTTCGAGGAACGTGACGGCGCGCTCCATGTCCGCTCCGGCGAAAAGACCGATTTCTGGCAGGGCACCTATTACGGCTTCCACCGCGACGACGGCCACTTTCTGCAGGAAAGCCGCAAGGGTGACTTCACCGCCGAGGTCACCTTCTCCGGCAATTATGAAGCGCTCTACGATCAGGCCGGCCTGATGATCCGTGCCGACGAGAAGCACTGGGTGAAATGCGGCATCGAATATACCGATGGGGCCAGGCATTTCAGCACAGTGGTCACCAACGGCAATTCCGACTGGTCGGCCTTCCGCATCGGCCATGACTTCGATGCCATCTCGGTCCGCGCCACCCGCAACGGCGACGCCCTGTTCATTCAGTACAGCACGGACACCATGGACGAATGGCGCATGGCCCGCCTCGCCTGGTTCGATCCCGCTTTCAAAGAGGTGCTGGTCGGTCCCGTCTTCTGCTCGCCGCAACGCGCCGGCTTCGAAGCCGTCTTCCACGATTTCACATTGAGCGATCCGCTCTCGCGCGACATTCACTGAGCCTGCTTGCAGTAAAGTCAGCCGTAAATGCGCTTCGCGCTTCGGCGAAGACCAGATCATTTATGCAATCGCAAAACGCAGCTGACCGGTCTGGCCGGCCTACATCAGCTTCTGGCCGTTCGGCACCGGCCGCTCGACAGCCGCAAGGACGATATCGCCCTTCTCATCGGCAAAACCGAGTGTCAGCACTTCCGAGCGGAACGGGCCAATCTGGCGCGGCGGAAAGTTGACGACGGCGAGCACTTGTCGCCCGACGAGCCGTTCCGGCGAATAATGAACCGTGATCTGCGCCGAAGATTTCTTGACGCCGATCTCGGAGCCGAAATCGATGAGCAGCTTGATCGCCGGCTTGCGTGCTTCCGGAAAGGGATTTGCCTCGATGATGGTCCCGATACGGATATCCACGCGCGCGAAATCAGCAAAAGCGATCTCTTCAGCCATCACAGTCTTTCTCAGCCGGCGAGCTCTTCGGCGCGCTTGCGGGCAGCCGCAAGCGCCTCGTCGAACAACGGCTGCATGCCATCTTCAGCCATCAATACGGAAAGTGCGGCCGCGGTCGTGCCGCCCGGAGAGGTGACATTCTGGCGCAGGCGCGCAGCGTCGTCGGGGGACTGGTGCAGCAGCTCACCAGCCCCCGCGACTGTTTCCCGCGCAAGACGCATGGCAAGGTCCGCCTGCAGGCCAAGTTTACGGCCCGCTTCTGCCATACATTCGACGAGATAAAACACATAAGCAGGCCCGCTGCCCGACAGCGCCGTCACCGAATCGATATCGGATTCGGAAGGCACCCATTCAACAGGGCCGGACACACGAAGAAGAGCATTGACGCCATCGCGCTGTTCAGCGCTGACACGCGCATTGGCATAGGCGCCGGTCACACCGCGCCCGACCATGGCAGGCGTGTTCGGCATGGCGCGCACCATGGCCGCCTCGCCGAGATGCTTTTCAAGGAAGGCGAGCGTCTTGCCGGCAGCGACCGAAACCACCACCGTCTGAGGCCCGACCACGCTTTTGACCGCCGGAAGCACGGCTTCCATTACCTGCGGCTTCACGGCAAGGAACAGGACCCCAGCCTTGAGACCGGGGGGAGCGGCCGTGACATGGGAGGCACCCGCATCGGCAATGGTCGCCAGCATCGCCGGCGATGGGCCGGGATCGACCACGACCACGGCGGAACCCGGAACGCCGCTCTTCAGCCAGCCGGAGAGCATCGCTCCGCCCATATTGCCGGCACCGATGAGAACGACTGGATTGGCAGCGGAAAAGGCATTCGCAGGCATGTTTTACGCCTCACCGACGGTTTCAAAGAGGACCGCTTCCATCGCCTTGTTGGCTTCCATACCGGACCAGACGACGAACTGGAAAGCTTGAAAATAAGCTTCGCAGGTATCGAGCGCGCTGGAAAGCAGAACTTCCACCTGACGGTTCGTGGGCTCGGCACCGCCGGCAAGCAGCAGCGATTGGCGGAAGATGACGACATCTTCCTGCCGCCACAGGTCGAAATGACCCATCAGCACCTGGCCGTTGATCGCCGAGAGCAGCTTCACCACCTCGTTGACCCTGATTTCGGGAACCTTGATGTCGAAGGCGCAGCCAAGATGCAGCGCTTCGAATTCCTCCATCCACGAGAAGGAGACGTGATAGTCGGCCCAGCGACCTTCGACCGTCATCGCGATCTCGTCTTCGCCGGAGCGCTCGAAGGCCCAGTCATTGTTTGAAGCCACGTACTCGATCATGTCGACCGGGTTCGACTGGCGTTCGACTTCCAATTCCATAAGGCTCATGCAGCACCTTCTTGACCGGAATGAATGCGGCCTAACTTCGTGAAAAACACAAAACGAGACACACGCAATACCGGAAACAACCACTGGGGATGATCGCTGAACCGCTGCCAGACTAACGCAGTGAACCTGCCCGGAGCTTACCAATTCGCTTCGAATCATCATTTAAAATCAGTGTATAATGCCCCTTGCACCCTGCCAGCCCCCTTCACGGAAATTTGGCCTGGCCTGCTGTGGAAAGCACTTATGGAATCAAATTCAGCGGGGGAGGTAAAAGACTCTGCCCATTGGCTTTTTTGGCAGTGTCCACAGGTGAAAAATCACACCCGATTTTTTTATCCAAGATGCGGCATGTAACATATGGGCCACGCCGCACCTTATACAGCATCTTCTTTAAGCTGAGTCACTTGCCCTTTGCAGCGAGCTTGGCCTCGAGCGCAGCGATGCGGGCTGCGAGCGCCTCGTTTTCGTCACGGGCCTTGATCGCCATTTCACGCACGGCTTCGAATTCCTCGCGCTTGACGACATCCATGCTGTTCAGCCAGCGCTCGGCATGAGCGTTGAAGGCGGTCTCGACCTCCTTGCGCACACCCTGCGCGGCACCTGCCGCATCGGTCATCAGCTTGGCGAATTCATCCATGATGCGGTTCGTTCCGGTCGTCATGGCGTATTTCTCCCTTCGCACGACGTGAATGTCAGGCCTTGCGGCCACTGAAATGGAGGTAGGGCTTCGCCGTTAAGGATGCAAGCGCTTTGCACGGGATAAGCCCTTGCGCACGGGGCCGTGACGAACAATGTACTTGACCGCCAAAGATCGCAGCGCCATGTTCCGCGCATCTCAACGGGTGGGAAAACCTTGCCGATAGCTGCTGATCTTCTTGCTATAATGCCTTTCCCTAATATCGACCCGATCGCTTTTTCGATCGGCCCGCTGGCGATTCATTGGTATGGCCTGGCCTATGTCGCCGGCATCCTGCTCGGCTGGGCCTATGCCCGCCGCATTGCTGCAAACCATGCACTCTGGCCGAACAATACCTCGCCCATATCAAGGTCCCAGCTCGACGACTTCATCGTCTGGGCAGCCCTCGGCATCGTTCTCGGCGGCCGCATCGGCTACATTTTCTTCTACGATCTCGGCGCCATCATCGAAAATCCGATCCGCGCCGTGCAGATCTGGAACGGCGGCATGTCCTTCCATGGCGGCCTGACCGGCACGACGATCGCCATGATCCTCTTTGCCCGCCGCAACCGCATCCCGATATGGAGCCTCTTCGATATCGTTGCGACGGTCGTGCCCTGTGGCCTGTTCTTCGGCCGTATCGCCAATTTCATCAATGGCGAGCTCTGGGGCCGGCTGACGGATGTGCCCTGGGCAGTCGTCTTTCCGACTGGCGGCCCCTTCGCCCGCCATCCGAGCCAGCTCTATGAAGCCGGCCTCGAGGGCATCGTCCTGCTGCTCGTTCTTGCCGCCCTCGTCTACGGCGCCAAGGCCCTGAAGAGCCCCGGGCTCATCACCGGCGTCTTCGTCTGCGGCTACGCGCTCTCACGCATCTTCGTGGAATTCTTCCGCGAGCCGGATGCGCAGCTCGGCTACCTGCTCGGCACAAACTGGCTGACGATGGGCATAGTCCTGTCCCTCCCGATGATCCTGCTCGGCCTTTGGGCGATCTTCCGCGCCCGCCGCCAGGCTGCTGCCCTGCAGCACTGAAGCTCCCGGAACGACCGCCATGACCACCGCATTAAGCGAAAAGATCAAGACGATCATCCAGGCAAACGGGCCGCTCAGCGTCACCGACTATTTTTCGCTCTGCCTTGCCGATCCCGAACACGGCTATTACCGCACCCGCGAGCCCTTCGGCCGTTCGGGCGATTTCGTCACCGCACCTGAGGTCAGCCAGCTCTTCGGCGAAATGATCGGCGTCTTCGTCGTCCACGCCTGGCAGCGCCACGCAACGCCTGCAGGCGTCCGCCTCGTCGAGATCGGGCCCGGCCGCGGTACGATGATGGCGGACATGTTGCGCGTGATTTCGCGCATCGCCCCGCCGCTCTTCGACAACATGACGATCCATCTCGTCGAAACCAGCGAACGCCTGCGCGATATCCAGAGCCAGACGCTGGAAGCCTATGAAGGCAAGATCAGCTGGCATGCTGGCTTCGACGAAGTGCCCCCCGGCTTCACATTGATCGTCGCCAACGAACTCTTCGACGCGATCCCGATCCGCCAGTTCATCCGCACCTCGACCGGCTTTCGTGAACGCATGGTCGGCCTCGACGCCGATGGCGAACTGATGTTTGCGGCCGGCGTCGCCGGCCTCGATCCAACGCTGCTGCCGGAACCCGCGCAAAACGTGCCGGCCGGCACCCTGTTCGAGATTTCGCCTGCCCGCCAGGCGGTCATGAGCGCCATCTGCGAAAGGCTGCGGATCTTCAGCGGCACAGCGCTTGCGATCGACTACGGGCATCTCGTCACCGGTTTCGGCGATACGCTGCAGGCCGTGCGAATGCACGAATTCGATCCGCCGCTTGCCCATCCCGGCGAAGCGGATCTGACCAGCCATGTCGATTTCCAGCAGCTGGCGGAGACGGCAGCGTCTGCCGGCGTCCACATTAACGGCGCACTGCATCAGGGCGACTTCCTGACCGGCCTCGGCATCCTCGAACGCGCCGCAGCCCTCGGCCGCGACCGCGAGCCGAATACGCAGCAGATCATCCAGAGCGCGGTCGATCGGCTCGCCGGTGCAGGTGAAGGCCGCATGGGCGAACTCTTCAAGGTGCTCGCCGTCTCCTATCCGGCGATCGACCTGATGCCGTTCCGTCCGGTGGATTGACAGCCAGCCTTACGCTCGCCAACATCCGCCGCAAAATGACACCGCTTCGCCGGACAATGTCCGGCCAGGATGACGTCGAACCCTCTCCAAAGCCCCGGAATATTATCAGATGACAGACGCGGCCTCTCCCGCACCGATTGAAAGCGCGCTGCTGAACGAAGCGACCGGCGGCGCGATCCGCCACGGCTATTTCACCCGCGCAGGCGGCGTTTCGCAGGGCATCTATCGCGGCCTCAATGTCGGCCTCGGCTCGCATGACGAACGCGAAAATGTGCAGGAGAACCGCAGACGCGTCGCCGCCTGGTTCGACCTGCCGATAGAGCGACTGGCAACCGTCCATCAGGTCCATTCGCCTGACGTCGTCACCATCGGGTCCGACTATGATGGTGTGCGGCCGCCGGCGGACGCGATGGTCAGTGCGACACCGGGTATCGCACTTGGGGTGCTCGCCGCCGATTGCGGCCCGATCCTCTTCGCCGACCCCGAAAACCGCGTCATCGGTGCTGCCCATGCCGGCTGGAAGGGCGCGCTGACAGGTGTGCTTGAAAACACCATAAATGCCATGGAAGCGCTTGGTGCCGACAGGGCCAATATAGTCGCCTGCCTCGGCCCCTCGATCAGCCAGGCAAGCTATGAGGTCGGCCCGGAATTCGTCGAGCGCTTCCTTGCCTATGATCCGGCCTATGAGCGTTACTTCATCCCCTCCCCGACAGCGGGTCACGCCATGTTCGACCTGCCAGGCCTGACCGTCGATCGGCTGAAAAACGCGGGCGTGCGCGCCGAAAGCCTCGGTCTCTGCACTTATCCCGATAGCGAGCGCTTTTTTTCCTATCGGCGGACCACACATAAAAAGGAGCCGGATTACGGCCGCCAGATTTCGGCGATCAGCATCAGGGAGATGTAAGCAGCATGGCACTTCATTTCGAACGGGCTGAATTCGCAAGCCGGCTTGCCCGCCTGACGGACAAGATGAAGGAAGAAAAGCTCGATGCCCTGCTGCTCTTTGCGCAGGAAAGCATGTACTGGCTGACCGGCTACGACACGTTCGGCTACTGCTTCTTTCAGACGCTGGTCGTCAAGGCTGACGGCACAATGACGCTCCTCACCCGCTCGGCCGACCTGCGTCAGGCCCGGCATACCTCCGTTATCGAGGACATCCATGTCTGGGTCGACCGCGTCAATGCCGATCCGACGATGGACCTCAAGAACCTGCTGGTCGAAATGGACCTGCTCGGCACCCGCATCGGCGTCGAGTACGACACGCACGGCATGACCGGCCGCGTCGCCCGGCTGCTCGACGCGCAGCTGACGACCTTCGGCCAGATCAGTGATGCTTCCTACCTCGTCAGCCACCTGCGCCTCATCAAGAGCCCAACCGAGGTTGCCTATGTCGAGCATGCCGCCGTGCTGGCAGACGATGCGCTGGACGCAGCGATCCGCCTGACCAAGCCGGGTGCCGATGAGGCCGATATCCTCGCCGCCATGCAGGGCGCGGTTTTCTCCGGCGGCGGCGACTATCCGGCCAACGAGTTCATCATCGGCTCCGGCGCGGATGCACTGCTCTGCCGTTACAAGGCCGGCCGCCGCAAGCTCGACGCCAATGACCAGCTGACTCTCGAATGGGCCGGTGTTTACGCACATTATCATGCCGCCATGATGCGTACGATTGTCATCGGCGAGCCGACGCATCGCCACCGAGAACTCTACAATGCCTGCCTCGAAACGATCCAGGCGATCGAGACCGTGCTGAAGCCTGGCCATACCTTCGGCGATGTCTTCGACATGCATGCCAGGATCATGGATGAGCGCGGCCTCGCCCGCCATCGCCTGAATGCTTGCGGCTATTCGCTCGGCGCGCGCTTCTCGCCGTCCTGGATGGAGCACCAGATGTTCCATGCCGGCAATCCGCAGCCGATCGAGCCGAGCATGTCGCTCTTCGTGCACATGATCATCGCCGATTCCGACACCGGCACAGCCATGACCCTCGGACAGACCTATCTGACGACAGGAGAAGCCCCTCGTGCACTTTCGCGCCATCCGCTGGATTTCATCGGGGTCTAACCTCCGCAATCACCGGCAAGAATCCGGAATTGACAGACAGGTCCCCCCACCCCCATAAATTCGCATGGGGCTGACGCGAATGTGGGAAGGACGAACCGAGGGATGACGCGAGTTGCGACTGCACCCACGCTCCTGATCTGTCTTGCCTTGCTTTCTGCTTGCAACACGACCGATGCATTGACGCTCACGCCGCCGATGGAAATCGGCGACTCTTCGATGAGTCAGCGCTCATCCACACCGGTGACGCAGAGCGAAGCCGAGCGTATGGCCGGAGCGCCGCAACGGACCTTCCCGGCGACACCCCGCCGGAACAGCTATACGCCAGCTTACAGCGAGCAGACCTATCCGACCCAGCCGAACTACCAAGCGCAGGCCTACCGGCCCGGCACCGGCGCTCCGCCGACGACTATGCAGGCCCAGGCCGATGCGCTTTCCCGTGACGGCTCTTCGCCCGCTGCCTCCGGACCGATCGAAGGCCAATCACTGGCGCCACCATCCGCTGCCACCGAGCAACCGGCACCGCAGCAGCCGACGCAGACAGCAGCGCTTGATCCTTCGGTTTCATCATCGACCTCGGTACGCGGCAATACAGTGCGCTTCCTGCCCATCATCGGTGCGCCCGTACAAGCTGTCACCCCGCTGTCCCGCCAGCTTGGCGCGGAGGCGCGCGCTCATGGCCTTGCCATCAAGAGCTCCAACGACACCAGCAGCGACTATATTCTGAAGGGTTACCTCTCTGCTTTCAGCGACGAGGGCAAGGTCACCGTGGTCTATGTCTGGGACGTGCTTGACAATGCCGGCGCCCGCCTGCACCGCATTCAGGGACAGGAAAGCGTGCCGACGGCGGCGGCCGATCCCTGGGCCGGCGTGCCCGCCTCCGTGATGCAGCAGATCGCCTCAAAGACGATCACCGAGTTCACATCCTGGCGGCAAAGCCAGGGCGGTTAGTCACAAGCTTTTTATAAATATAAAAGTATGTGACGCCTTAGCCCTTGCATTCACCGGGAAGCTGGCTAAAAAGCGCGGCTATCAGCGCATAACAGGCGGACCAAGATGAAGGTTTTCGCAGGCAATTCGAACCGGCAACTCGCCGAAGCGATCTGCAACTATCTCAATGTTCCCTTAGGGAAAGCCAGTGTCCGAAGGTTTGCCGATCAGGAAATCTTCGTGGAGATCCAGGAAAATGTGCGCGGTGAGGACGTTTTCCTCGTGCAGCCGACCGCCTTTCCCGCCAACGACCACCTGATGGAACTGCTGATCATGATCGACGCGATGCGTCGTTCGTCAGCTCGCCGCATCACGGCCGTTCTCCCCTATTTCGGGTATGCCCGTCAGGACCGCCGCGCCTCCGGCCGCACGCCGATCTCCGCCAAGCTGGTCGCAAACCTCATCACCGAAGCCGGCGCCGACCGCGTCATGACGCTCGATCTCCATGCCGGGCAGATCCAGGGCTTCTTCGATATACCCACAGACAATCTCTTCGCTCTTCCCGTGCTGACACGCGACATCAAGAGCCACTATGACCTCAGCAACGTCATGGTCGTCTCGCCTGACGTCGGCGGCGTGGTGCGCGCCCGCGCGCTCGCCAAACGGCTGGACTGTCTTCTGGCCATCGTCGACAAACGTCGCGATCGGCCGGGTGAATCCGAAGTCATGAACATTATCGGCGACATCACCGGCAAGGACTGCCTGCTGATCGATGACATCGTCGATTCCGGCGGCACGCTCTGCAACGCGGCCGATGCGATGCTCGCCAAGGGCGCATCCAGCGTCACCGCCTATATCACCCACGGCGTCCTCTCCGGCGGCGCGGTCACCCGCGTCACTTCCTCGAAGCTGCGCGAACTCGTGATTACGGACTCGATCCAGCCGACCACGGCCGTGTTATCGGCCCACAATATCCGCGTCGTCACGACTGCTCCGCTGATCGGCGAAGCCATCAGCCGCACGGCCCAGGAAGAGTCCGTCTCCAGCCTCTTCGACTAAAAGAGCCGGTATTTGACCGGCTCTTTCGATCTTCGAATTGCAGTTCCCTTAACGTTATCGCTGATCCGCGTTGTGTGGCCCTCTCAAAGATTGACCATTAACAGTCACTGAGCCGTCAGCGTACCAAACGACAGCCCAGAGTAAACTGCCGTCCGAACTATTGGTATCAGCAAAGCCTTTGGCCATCATCATCCCAAAGCTGACCTGGCTGAGATCAGGTGCCTTTTTTGTGAGCTCCTGAACGGCAGCAATCGACTTGTCGAAATCATGAGCTGAAATCCAGAGCTCAAGCTGTGGGTTCTTGCCATCGACTTTACGAACAGTTCCGAAGATCTTCAGATCATATATGCCCGAGATCAGTTTCAACTGCTTGAGACTAATCGACATCGACTTGCTGCCGATCAGCTTTTCGCTAAACTTCTCACCCATTGCCCTCACATCGTCCTTGGTCTGAACTTGGGCAGTGATCAATTCGTTTCCGGCGGACGCGAAATCCAGACCTTCAAAGAGAACCTGCATATCCACATTATTCGGCAAAAGGGCCCAATAAGCGGCCGGCACCATCTGGCTATACATCTTCATATCCTGTGCCTTAACCGCCCAGGCTAGCCGCATTGCGTCAGGCTGCCCCTGAAGAATGACCGCAGAGCTCAAATACCCTGCCGCCAGATTTACCAGGGGGCTCGTGACTGTGAGGTTGGCTGCAGAAACTGATTCATTTAAAAACGAGAGAATCGGAAATGACGCAGTCAACAGTGTCCCGAACTTCTCAAAATCCTCAAGATCCTTAAACGATCCACCGCCATTAGCAAAAAGCGAAAGTATGAGGCTGTTGAATTCCTTTTTTGGAACATCGTTCAAGTGGTATTCGTGATCGATCTTGGCTGCGGAAATCTTAAAATCCGGTACCTGTGATTGAGATGCCTCCTGATAGTAATCCGAGAGCGACCAGCTACCGCTATAGTCGACGTGTCCGTTACCGGCAGAACTAGCTCGCCAATTTATCGTGTTGTCCATTTTGCCAGCGAGAAAAACAGCTTGGCGCTCGCCTATTTTAGAAAGGAAATCAACACCCCAGGCGGATGTATTTAACTGAACGCCAGATGTATTTAGATCAATCAGACCATCGAGCACAAAAGATCCGATGGTAAAATTGCCCTCAATAACTTTCCCATCGACTCCTTTAGCCAGCAGGGAGGCCTTTACACTATTCTCAGCATTGAGCTTGGCTACATTGTTGTCTTGTGGCGTGAAGAAAAACGACCATGGCCCGAACCCGGTCATCCTGAACGTCTTCGGATCCAGCCCATCGAAAAAGCCATTGAAATCAAGAGTGACTTCGAGACGGTCACCTGCCGGCTTGACTGTCAGGAAATCCGAATCCGCAAGATCTGGATACGAGCTGAGAAGGCCGGCGCGGAAATCGTCAGCATCTTTCTGCCGCATCTCTATAGCCTGCACCGAGCCGGTTGCAAAGAGAGCAAACAGCCCTGCAACCGCAACAAGTTTGAGACGCACCTCTAAAATCTCCCTATTCGCGCTGGTTGCAAATATGTGAGGGCCGCAGGACGCAAAGTCAAGCACAGCCATCGACGAAAGTCCTTTAAAAACAAAGACTAATGAACGTTTGGCACTAGGCAAAAAAGCCGGCGCGAGGCCGGCTTTTTTTCCATTCCAAGTTGCATGTCGGAGCGCTTATTGCGGCTGCTCCGATTCCTGACCCTGTTCCTGTTCGGGCTCCTGTCCTTGATCCTGATCCGGCTCCTCGGCATCCGGCCCCTTGATCTGCTGGCCGTTGATCGCCACAGAACCGTCGCCGGCGACGCTGATATCCCAACGCGAGCGGCCATCCGGGTCCGTCTTGGCAAAGCCCTTGGCCATCATCATGCCGAGGGAGACCTGCTGGAGGTTCGGATCGCTCTTGGCAAGCTCCTGGATGGCGGCGATCGACTTGTCGAGATCCCGCGCCAGGATCGAAGCTTGGAGCGAATAATCCTTCTGCGTATCGACGCGGCCCTGCAGCTTGCCAGTGACGTCAATATCGTAGACATCCGAGACCGCTGTGAACTTCGGCAGGTCGACGACGACGACGCCGTCGTGGAAGAGCTTCTCGGCAGCCAGCTTGCCGCTTTCTTCCGAATTGTTGCCCGACGAGAAATCGATCTTCATGAACTCATCGCCGAAAGCGGCGAAATCCATGTCCGGCACGGCGATCTGCATATCGATGCTCTTCGGCAGGAAGGCATGGTAGCTCGCCGGCACGACCTGGCTGTCGAGCGTGACCTCCTGGGCATTCATCCCGAAGGCAAATCGGACCGCATCGCTCGGCCCGTCGACCGAGAAATTATAGCCGAAGGCCTTGGCGCCGCCACTTCCGGCGACGGTGCCGACCGCCAGATTATTTACCGTGATCGTTTCGTTGGCGGAGGAGAACAGCGGAAAGGATGCCTTGAGGACGGACTTCAGCCTTTCGCCGTCTTCCTTGCTGAGCTCCTTCTCATCCACATGGTCAAGGATAAAGAAGACGATATCGCGAATTTCCTTCGCCGGCAGGCTGGCCACATCGGCATTGAAGTCGATCGAATCCGCCTTGATGGTGACCGGCGGCGTCTGCGCGCTGGTAACCGTCTCCGACAGCGCGGTAAACGCGCCACTCGCCTTGAAGTCCAGCCGGCCATTGCCGCTGGCGCTGTCAGTCGAATCGAGCCTGTAATTCAGGCCGGCAAAGCTCGCATCGACCTGATCGGCTTCGGACTTCGACGTGAGGCGGATATCGCTGGCCTTGAAATCGCCGGAACGTAGATAGGCGATCGCCGGATCGAAGACACCGTTATAGACCATCGAGGCAATGGAATAAGTGAAATCGGTGCTCTTGTCGTCCGGCCCCTTGACGTTGCCGGAGATGTTGAAGCTGTTGTTGCCTTCGAGATTCCAGAGCCCGCTGTCGAGCGGTGTGGCGAAGACCGACCAGGGCGTCAGCCCGTTCACCACGTACTTGGTCGTATCCACTTTCGAAAGCAGCTTGGCAAGATCGTAGATAACCTCATAGCGGGTACCCGCCGGGTTGACGGTCACAAAACCACTCTTGGCGAAATCCTCGGGCAGGAAGCCCGTCAGGCTGTCGCGAAGCTTGTTCGCTCCATCCTGATTGATCTCAGCCCCTTGCGCTGCCCCGAACAGCGATAGGGCAACAAGGCTCGTTGTCGTGACAAGTTTGAGACGCATTCACACTCTCCTCAGCCGCTTTGAATGCGGCCATAGGAAGATCGGATATCTTCCGGTGTCAACCCGGCACGTTTGGACAAATATTATTTTGCGACCACGGCTGAGAGTGAACGTATCCTGCCGGGCACTACCGCACGCGAAGGCCCTCGATTCTGATCTCGCCGTGCGTCAGGCCGCAGTGTTGAGGGTAACCGATTGTTGTTCCATTCGCGCCGGGCGACCGAAATAGTAGCCCTGGGCCTCGTCACAGCCTTCCGACGTCAATAGTTCGAGTTGGCTCAACGTTTCGACCCCTTCAGCAAGCACAGGGATCGACAGGCCGCGTCCCAGCGCCAGGATGGAGCGAATGACCGCCTTTGCTTCCTGACTGGTCTCGACTTCGTTCATGAAGCTGCGATCGAGCTTGATCTTGTCGAAGGGGAACGAGCGAAGGGTCTCGAGCGACGAATAGCCTGTTCCGAAATCGTCGATGGCGATCGCAACGCCCTGCTGCTTGAGCGCACGCATTGCAAGCAGCGCCTTGCTTTTGTCGACGATGATCGATGACTCGGTTATTTCAAGTTCGAGCCGCGATGCTGGCAGGCCCGTTTCCTGGAGGACGGAGCGAACCAGTTCGGCGATGTTTGCATGGGCGATCTGGATGGGCGAAATATTGACGGCGATCTTGATGTCGTCCTTCCAGCTGACCGCTTCCTTGCATGCCTCGCGAAGGACCCATTCTCCGATAGGCATGATTGCACCGCATTCCTCGGCAATCGGAATGAAATCGACGGGCGGAATATTTCCGCGTTCAGGATGGTTCCACCTGAGCAGCACTTCGTAGCCGGTCGTCTTGCCGGTCGCCACCGACTTCTGCACCTGATAGTGAAGGTACATCTGGTCGCGCTCGATCGCGACCCAGAGGTCACGCGCCAGCCTTCTCCTGTCGCGCGACACTTCATCCATGGACTCTTCATAGAAGCAGACATTGCGCCCGACCTCGTGTTTTGCGCGATACATGGCCAGATCTGCGTTTGCGAGAAGCGTTTCGGCGCTTTCGCCGGCGTCGGGGTAAAGTGCGACACCAACGCTTGCGCCGGGGACGATGTGATGCCCCTCGAAATCCATCTTCTCCATGAGCGTGGCTTCCAGCCGCGCAACGAAGTCGTCTAGCTCTGCCCTGTCATTGAAGCGCTTCACGGCCGCGAACTCATCACCGCCAAGCCTAGCGACGAGTTCCTCGTCACGCAGTATCCCGTTCAATCGTGCAGCCAATGTGCTCAACACGAAATCTCCGGCCACATGGCCCATCTGGTCATTGATCTCTTTGAATTTATCCAGATCGATGCCAATCACCGCAACCTTGGTCGACAGCCTTTTGGCAATTGTCAGCTGATGTGAGAGATAGTCATTGAAGGTGGGACGGTTCGGCAGACCGGTCAAAGCATCGTGCTTGGCCATGAACGCGATTTTCTCTTCGCGCGCCAGCCGCTCGGTAATGTCTTCGAATGTCGTAACCCAGCCACCATCCGCGAGAACATTGAACGTCGCAAGAATTGACCGGCCGCTCGTCGTCTGATGCACAAGGGTCTTCTGGCCGGAGCGCATGGTCGCCATATGCCTGCGATAGTGATCGGTCGCCCTCGAATCCGCGGCGTCACAATCGCCTAAAACGATCTGATAGCCGTTGCGAACGATCTCGGAATAGACAAGACCTGGGCGAATGAAATTCTCAGGGAACCCGAAGAGCTGGCTATACCTGGCGTTTGCGAGGATCAGCCGCTCATTGCGGTCAAACATCGAGATGCCCTGGCTCATGTTCTCCAGTGCCAGATCGAGGTTCCTCGATACTTCTTTGATGCGATCCCCGTCGATCTTTGCCTGCGTGATATCGCGGGTAATCTTCACGTATCCGATGAGATCATGGCCATCGTCATACACGGGTTGGATGACGACATGTGCCCAGAACGAGGATCCGTCCTTGCGAAAACGCAGCCCCTCTGCCTCAAATCTGCCGTTGGCGAGAGCGGATTCGAGCGCTCTCTGCGGAAGGCCATTCTGCTGATCCTCTATGGAGTAGAACCGGGCGAAGTTCTGGCCAACGATATCAGCGGCGCTATAACCCTTCGCGCGTTCCGCCCCCGTATTCCAGTTCGTCACGACGCCTGAAGGATCGAGCATGTAGATTGCGTAATCCGTCACGCCCTGCAAAAGCAGCTCAAACTTGGTTTCACTCGCACTCGCCTGCTTGGCCGCCCGAAACGCAATGATCGATGCCGAAATGCCTGAGGCGAGCATTGAGATCGATACGACGAGAATGATCGCCAGAAGGAACGGCTTGGAAAGCGCCTGCGGCTCGATCGCGTTTGCGCCCCCTTCGATAATCGCTAGCGCGCCCATTGCGGTGAAGTGCATCAAGACGATGCCGAGCGACAATGCAGATGCCGCAGCGAGAATGCTCCAGTTCGAACCTTTCCAGTTCTTTGTGAGCGTGAACCCCCAGGTCGCCATGGCAGCCGATACGATCAGCGCAGCAGTAACGAGATGCTGATCCCAACCGATGGTCCCAGGAACCTGCAGACCGGCCATACCGACGAAATGCATGGCTGCAACGCCGACGCCAAAGACAAGGCCTGCAGCAATATTGGCCTGAGAACCCGGAAGCGACACCGCGGCAAGGCCTGCCACAAAGGTAGAGGCAAAAGCCGCACCGAGCGAAATAAGCGTCAGATCGCGATCATAACCGACGACGATGCCCGGATCATAGGCGAGCATAGCGACGAAATGCGTCGACCAGATGCCGAAGCCGCCTGCCGCCCCCGCCACGGAGAGCCAGATCCAGCGTGGCACGCCGTTTGACCTGCCAGCACTTCTCAGGAACAGGATCGTTCCGAGATTGGACACAAGGCATAGTGCGGCGGCCAGAAGAACCAGCGTCAAGTCATGTTGGTATGTCAGGCAGTATACGATCGCAAACATGAGAAAACCCATTCTTTTCAAGCCTGACATCGGTCTTGCCGCGTTAAAGAAGGGATAATCCGGCGTCTTCACAGGTAAAGTGGAACCTTCTGTTCGACTTTGTGATTAACGGCCAAACAACGAAGGCTTATCAGCGGTTTTTGGAATTACTTGCAAAACACCAGGGATTGCATTTCGCGATCTTTTCGGGTGTAGTGCCGATGAGGCGCGATCAGCGGATACGGCCAACGGCATTGGTCCTGTCGACCGAGCCTGTCACCGCTTGCGTTTGCGTGACACTTATATTATAGGCCACGCGTCCGCGTAGACACCCTTGGAGGCAACGCGGATGAGGATGGGCTTGCCCGCCTCCGGTCCGACGGCACAAGGCTTCAAGCTCGCCGCGGGCTCTCCAAATAACCTCGAAAGGACTTGCCATGAGCCACGAAACTTACGAGCTCAAGGCCGAGGCGCGCGAACGGGTTGGTAAGGGGTCCGCCCGTGAACTCCGCCGCAACGGCTTTATTCCCGCTGTCATCTATGGTGACAAGCAGGCCCCAGTTTCTATCGCTATCAACACCAATGAGGTGACGAAGCGCATTCATGCCGGTGGCTTCATGACCACCGTTGCGACCATCGACGTCGACGGCAAGAAGTACAAGGTTCTGCCGAAGGACTACCAGCTCGATCCGGTCCGCGACTTCACGATGCACGTCGATTTCCTGCGCGTATCTGGCAACACCCAGGTTACCGTTGAAATCCCGGTTCACTTCGTCAACGAAGACAAGTCCCCGGGCCTCAAGGTCGGCGGCGTTCTGAACATCGTGCGTCACGAAGTCGAAGTTCACTGCCCGGCTGACGCGATCCCGGAATTCTTCACGGTTGACCTTTCCGGTCACAAGATCGGCGACAGCATTCATATTTCGGAAGTCACCCTGCCGAAGGGTGTGACGCCCGTCATCACCGATCGCGACTTCACCATCGCGACGATCATTGCTCCGGCTGGCGGCATCGACGAAGCTGCTGCCGAAGGCGAAGCACAAGCCTGATCGCTTCTACCAATTTGTAAAGCATAAGGCCCGTTTTCCGTGAGGAAGACGGGCTTTTTCATTGCCGAAAAAGGCTTATTTCAGCAACATTTAACACATTTATGGAAGCATGCTCCGGCTGGTTGCGAAGTCCCCGCCCTGCTGCGTGACCGCAGAATATTCCGACCCCGTGGAGCAAACGGAACCATGAATAATTCCGTTGAGAACAGATTTTTTGCGATTGTTTGCGGCGCGCTGCTTGTTTTTGTAGCTCCCCTCTTTGTTCTTTTTCTTTTCCTTTCCTCTGAGCGTGCCGACAAGGAAATACGCGACCATATTTCCGTTCTTCTTGTGGCGAATGCCCAGGCGCTCGCCAAGCCGCTTTGGGATCTCGATGCCGATAGCGTGACCCAGATCAGCGCGACGGTCGTTTCGCAGGGCGCCATCGTCAAGGTGGAGGTCCGCGACCAGTCCGGCGAGCTCGACGTCAGCCAGTCGACCATTCCGAGGTCCTTCGATGGCAAGCTGGTTCAGGTTTCCCGGGCCATCATCTACAACACCGTCGATGGGCCGAAGAACCTCGGCAGCATTTCCGTCTTCTATCCGGCACTCGGCCTGTTTTCCGGCCTGAAGCAGGAAGAGGTCGTCTTCATTTCGATCTTCATTTTCGCGGTGCTGGCCGTTTTCGCCACCGCACTCATCGGCAACCGCATCTTCGTCATCCAGCCTCTGATGCGACTGACGGCTGCGATCGAGGCGACACGCCAGCTCGGCTCCCGCCACCATGTCGACTGGCAGTCGAACGACGAAATGGGCCGCCTCGCCCAGAGCTTCAACGAAATGCAGACGAAGCTTGAAAACGAGGAAACCGAGCTGAAGCTTGCGCATCGCCGCACCACCGATATCTACAACCTGACGCCCGCCATGCTCTTCTCCCTCGACGAGGAAGACCACATCACCGCCGTCAGCGACTACTGGCTGTTTGCGACCGGCTATCACCGCGCCGCCGTCATCGGCCGGAACTTCTCCGATCTCGTTACCTCCTTCACCCGTGACAAGTTCATCAAGCGCAAGAGCCAGCGTGAGAACGGCACCGGCGACGTCACCGTCAAGTTCATCTGCATGGACGGCCGCATCATGGACGTCCTGATCATGGAATCGGCGCTCACGACTCACGGAGAGGAAGGTCAGTCGCTCTCCGTCATGACCGATGTGACGGAGCTGAAGGCCTCCGAAGACCGCAACCATCGCCAGGCAATCACTGACCATCTGACCGGCCTCCTGAACCGCCAGGGCTTCGAAGCCGTGCTCGACAGCAAGATCGCAGCCGCCGATGCCGCCGATCAGGAACTCGCCTGCCTCTTCGTCGACCTCGACCGCTTCAAGTGGATCAACGACAATATGGGCCACGCCGCCGGTGATGCCGCCCTCATCGAACTCGTGGAGCGGCTGAAGACGCTGCTTGCCCCCTCCGATGAAGCTGCCCGTCTAGGCGGCGATGAATTCGCCATCCTGCTGCCGGCAAAGAATGCAGAAAAACGCGCCCGCGCCATGTGCGACCAGATCGCTTCGATCTTCGAGACGCCCTTCGGCCCGGACATGCATCTCAGCGCCTCTGTTGGCATTGCGATCTATCCTCGCCACGCTGCGACCGCCGCCGAACTGCTGCAGAAATCCGACATGGCCATGTACGCCAAGAAGCGCGATGGCAAGAACGGCGCACAGATCTTCGATAGCGGCATGCTCGATCATGCCCGCCGCCGCGCCGAGATCGAAGCCCATATCGAAGCCGGCCTCGCCGACGACTGGTTCGAGGCCTATCTCCAGCCGATCGTCAACCTGAACGGCCGCGGTATCGCCGGCTTCGAGGCGCTGATGCGCCTCAATCATCCGCAGAAGGGTCTCATGCCACCGGCCGAGATCATCAGCGTGGCCGAAGAGACTGCCAAGATCGTCCGGGTCGGCAATGTCATCATGGAAAAGGCGATCGCCAATCTGGCGAAGATTTCTCGCCTGCCCGGCATGCAGGACACCTATCTCGCGATCAATTTCTCGCCGTTGCAGTTCGAGCCGGCGCTCGCTGCCCGCCTTGCCGCCATCCTCGGCCGCCACGGCATCCTGCCGGATCGTATCGTCGTCGAGATCACGGAGGCTGTGCTGATGCACGACAACCCGCAGATCCGCATGATCGTGACGGAACTCCGCCGTTTCGGCTGCCGCATAGCGCTTGACGATTTCGGCACCGGTTATTCGTCGTTGAGCTATCTCAACCGCTTCCCGGTCGACATCATCAAGATCGACCAGTCCTTCACCCGCGCCATCAATGATGCTGACGATGACGTGCGCCAGAAGAGCCGCATGCTGATCGAAGGCATCACCACGCTGTCGCACAAGATGAACTGCACCGTCATCGCCGAAGGCATCGAGACGGAGGAGGAATGCAGTACGCTGCACCAGATGGGCCTTGATTATGGTCAGGGCTATCTGTTCCACCGTCCGCAGAATGCCGCCAAGCTGATCGAGGAACTAAGCAGCTCGCTGCCGAACGTGGCACGCGCTTCATGAACTGACGAAATATCGGAGGTATCGCGATGAAAAAGCTGCTGCTTCTTGCACTTTTGACCCTGCCCTGTTTTGCCACGTCTGCCTCGGCCGAGACGGTATCCTTCGTGACCGAGGAATACGCCCCCTTCAACTACCGCGACGGAAAAGTCATCAAGGGCGCGACCGTCGAGCAGGTCGAGAAGATCATGGCCGATATCGGCGTCGAGTATACGATCGAGATAATGCCCTGGGCCCGCGCCTTCAGTCTCGCGCGCGCGACACCCATGACCTGCGTATTCGCAACCGCCCACAATGCCGCGCGTGACGGCCTGTTCAAATGGGTCGAGCCGCTGCTCGTTGACCGCAACATCCTGATCACCCGCCAGGGTTCGGGCGTCTCTGCCACCAATCTTGAAGAGGCAAAGAAATACGTCATCGGCACACAGCGCGACGATTACACGGAAGTGACGCTGAAGGAGAAGGGCTTTACCAAGCTCGACGTCGCCAGCGATTTCAACGCAACGCTGCGAAAGCTGCTTGGCGGGCGCATCGACATGATGCCGATCTCCGAACTCTATTTCGACAAGCTGAAGGCCGACCAGCCGCTGGAAATGGTGACGGTACTGTCCTCCCAGCCGATGGGTATTGCCTGCGAGAAGAATTTCCCGGACGATCTTCTGGGCCGCATGCGGGCCTCGCTGGACAAGCTGATCGCCAGCGGCGAACAGAAGCAGATCTTCCTGAAATATGGTCTGCATCTGCTGAAATGATCGGCCGCCTGCCGTTCACGCCCGCCTTTGCCACTTGACTTTGCCGCCATTTCGCGGTGGTGAACGCCAACAGCTCTTGCAAGGAAGACAGGCCATGCTGATCATTGCGGGTCTCGGCAATCCCGGCGCGAAATATGCCGGCAACCGGCACAATATTGGCTTCATGGCGGTGGATGCCATCTACCGCCGCCACAGCTTTTCGCCTTGGTCGAAGAAGTTCAAGGCTGAGATTTCCGAAGGAGAGCTGGCGGGTGAGAAGGTGCTGCTGATCAAGCCGCAGACCTTCATGAATCTGTCAGGCGAAGCAGTCGGCGAAGCCATGCGCTTCTACAAGCTGCAGCCTTCCGATCTCGTGGCGATCTATGACGAGCTCGATCTGCCGGCCGGCAAGGCGCGGCTGAAGACCGGCGGCGGCCATGGAGGCCACAACGGCATCAAGTCGCTCGACGCGCATTGCGGCAAGGAATACCGCCGCCTGCGCCTTGGCATCGGCCATCCCGGCGTCAAGGAACTGGTGCATAACCATGTGCTCGGCGATTTCGCCAAAGTCGACAGCGACTGGCTGGAGCCACTGCTCGACACGCTTGCCGACAATGCCGAGATGCTGGTCCGCAAAGAGGATTCCCAGCTCATGAACAAGATCGCGCTGGCGCTCGGCGGCAAGGCGGAAGAGGAAAAGCCGAAGCCGGAGAAGAAGCCAGCGGGAAAGTCCCATATCCATCAGGCCCGCAATCACGGCCAGCAGAAGCTTCCGGCGACCGGCCCCATGGCCGAGATGCTGAAAAAGATGTTCGGCAACAAAGGCGACTGAACGCAATGACTGTCGGGGACTTCATCATCCGACCTGCGGTCGTCGGCGATCTGCAGAACCTGACCAGCCTTTATCAGCACCTCAGCCCGACCGATCCGGTCCTCGCGCCTGATGTGGCAATGGAGCGTTTCTCCGCCATTCTGGCGCAACCCGGCATGACGGTCTTCATCGGCGTTGCCGGCGAGATTGCTGCTGCGACCGTCACGCTGATCATCGTGCCCAACCTGACGCGCAATGGCGCCTCCTATGCACTGATCGAAAACGTCGTCACCCACGGCGATCACCGCAAGCAAGGTTATGCCGGCAGGCTCATCCAGCATGCGATTGCGCAAGCCTGGAATGCCGCTGCTACAAGGTGATGCTGCTGACCGGATCGAAAAATCCGGCGACACTGCGTTTCTATGAAAACTGCGGTTTCATTCGAGACAAGACCGGCTACCAGATCCGCCGGCCGTCTTGAGACGCCTGTCCTATTTCTCAGGCCCCTATTCCTCAGGCTCCGTGGTGAACATCAGCGGAAAGTCCATCTCCTTGGCAAGGTCGATGGCCTCCTTGGCTTTTGTCTCCGCTATGTCCTTGGTGCAGACAACCACCACGCACGAGCCGAGCTTGTGCGCCGTCATCATCACACGGTAGCCGGTATCCTCGCTCATGCGGAAGACGATCCTCAGCACCATGATGACAAACTCGCGCGGCGTATAATCGTCATTGACGAGAATGACTTTGTAAAGCTTCGGCTTGTCCAGCTTGAGCTTCGTTCTGGTTTTGGGTTTCAAGGCAATATCGTTGTCAACCATCGGAAATCCGCCCTTGATGACATGGGAAGGGGGTTCGATCTAACTAAACTATTTCGATTGCAGAATTTCGACACTCGGTGTCGGCAAAAATCCCGCCATAACAAGAATAAGGCCACCAGACCCTGTCGGCAAGGGAGCCGCGAGAAAAGCTCTCTAAGACTTGACCGCTCCCCTCCTTTATCCCATAGGCACGGCCAAGGAATTCTAGAGAACAGCAGGTTTCAGCCATGGGCTTCAAATGCGGTATCGTCGGCCTGCCGAATGTCGGCAAATCGACCCTCTTCAATGCGCTCACCAAGACGGCGGCAGCACAGGCGGCGAACTATCCTTTCTGCACGATCGAACCGAATACCGGCGAAGTGGCCGTTCCCGACGCACGCATGCAGAAGCTTGCCACTATCGCCAAGTCGAAGGAAATCATCCCGACCCGGATCAACTTCGTCGATATTGCCGGCCTCGTGCGCGGCGCCTCGAAGGGTGAAGGTCTCGGCAACCAGTTCCTTGCCAATATCCGCGAAGTCGATGCCATCGTGCATGTGCTCCGCTGCTTCGAAGACGGCGACATCACCCACGTGGAAGGCCGCATCGACCCGGTTGCCGACGCCGATACGATCGAAACCGAACTGATGCTCGCCGACCTCGATAGCCTCGAGCGCCGCACCGAGCAGACGCGCAAGCGCGCCACTGGCAAGGACAAGGATTCCATGGCAATGCTGCCGATCATGGAAGCCTCGCTGGCGCTGCTGCAGGACGGCAAGCCAGTCCGCACGCTGCTTTCGAAGCTCGATGCCGAAGAGACCAACATCCTGAAAGGCCTCAACCTTCTGACATCGCACCCGGTTCTCTACGTCTGCAACGTCGCCGAAGGCGATGCCTCGACCGGCAACAAATATACCGAGGCCGTCGCTGCGATGGCCAAGGCTCAGGGTGCCGAAACCGTCACCATCTCGGCGGCGATCGAATCCGAAGTCGCCCAGCTTCCGGACGAAGAGGCCAAGGAATTCCTCTCGGCCCTCGGTCTTGACGAAGCGGGCCTCGACCGCCTGATCCGCGCCGGTTACAAGCTGCTCCATCTCATCACCTATTTCACGGTCGGCCCGAAGGAAACGCGGGCCTGGACGATCGAGCGTGGCACCAAGGCGCCGCAGGCGGCCGGCGTCATCCACTCGGATTTCGAACGCGGCTTCATCCGCGCCAACACCATCGCCTATGACGACTACATCCAGTTCGGCGGCGAAGTCGGCGCCAAGGAAGCCGGCAAGGCGCGCGACGAAGGCAAGGAATATGTTGTCCAGGACGGCGACGTCATCCACTTCCGCTTCAACACCTGATTGACCAAAGCATGTCGCGCAAAGCCGTTCAGCAGTTTTGCGACAACGACGTACGGAAAAACAAGACCTGAAGCGTGGGAAGCGGATCTGAAAGATCGTGACACGCTTTTAGCTGCCGCTCAGCCGGGCGGCAGCCTTTCCACTACGCCTGCGGGCAAGGCGCGCAGCACGATGCGCCGAAGCGGCATCCAGCCCGTACCGATGACGAGCACGATCACGCCGACGACAACAAGCGTTCCGAAGATGTAGGTATCGACGGTCGCACTCCCCTGCTGGAATATCCCATAGATCGCCAGTCCCAGTGTCAGCAGGCCGGACGTCACGAAAGCGCGCCGGTCAATGATCAGGCCAATCAGCATCAGCAGCGCGACGATCACGACGACAACAGGCGTCTTGAAGGAGTTGGCGTCCATGATATCCAGCCAGCCGCCGTCTAGTGAAAGCAATATCCGGATGCTGTAAAGCAGGGCCGGCGCGGCGACGAGATGAAGCCAGAAGGCGACATCCGATCGCGTTGTGCGGCGGAACCTGTCGCTGAGATCGAAGCCCAGTGCGGCGACGAACAAGCCGACGGCGCAGGCAAACAGGATGACCGACACGAGAGTCGGATGGTTGAGGATGAAGGCATCGTCGCCGCTCCCCCATTGCAGCAGGCGGAAGACAAGCGCGAGCACGAGGGCCAGCCCCGAGAAGATGGAGAGTGCAAGCGCAAGCGGCACACGGTAGCGCAGATAGAAAAGCCCCATGATGACGGGGAAGGCGACGATGAACCTATCGATACCATCGCCGGTCAGCCACAGATCGGCATTGGAGGGATAGACCGACAGCATCATCCGGAAGGTCCAGGAAAAAACCGCCAGCGTCAGCACGACAGCCGGCAGCGCGAGGCGCTGGCGCTTCACGAGGATTTCCGCCAGCACCAGGATCGCAGGCAGCACCGCATAGAGCGAAGCAAGCCCCCAGAGGCCCGCGAGTGCGATGAGAATGCCGATTGTGATCAGTACATCGTGGAAGCCGCGCACGAAGCGCGGTGTCTCGGTATCAGACCAGGCAGGCTCTTCAGGCCCGCTCGCACGTGCCTCGACGATCACGCCACGCGCTGCAAGGAACGGTGCCAGCTGCTCGCCGGCCTCGGCGGTGATCAACCCCTCCCGCGCCGCCTCATCGAGTATCGACCTTAGTTCTGCCATTCTGGTTCGCCCCCCAGGGAATCATTGAGCCCGCGCGGATGCTATTGTAAGCAATGAGGCCTGCCTATGATGAGAGACCCTGATGCCTGCAGAAAAGCTTGCCTATGAGGATTTCCAGCCCGGCCGGCGCTTCCCGCTCGGCCCGAAGCCGGTAACGGCACCCGAAATCATCGAATTCGCAGCGGAGTTCGACCCGCAACCGATGCATCTGGACGAAGCGGCAGGCCGCGCCAGCATCCTCGGCGGCCTTGCTGCCTCCGGCTGGCACACTTCGGCGATGTTCATGCGCATGATGGCCGACAGTTTCGTGCTGAACTCGCTTTGCGAAGGTGCACCAGGCGTCGATTTCATGGAGTGGCGCAAACCGGTGCTGGCAGGCGACACTCTCTCCGGCCATTCGACGGTGCTGGAGGCGCGTCCGATGCGCTCGCGTCCAGGCCTCGGCATCGTCAAATTCCGCCACGAGGTGGAAAACCAGCGCGGCGAATTGGTCTGCCTGTCGGAGAATTCCGTCATCTTTGGCATGCGTGGTAACCCGGAGGCCGACGTATGAGAATGACCGAACTTTACGCCGCCCGCGACAAGATTGAGATCGGCACCTACGTCTTTACCGAGGAAAATATCCTCCGCTTCGCACGGAAATACGATCCGCAGCGTTTCCATACCGACGGGCAAGCCGCGAAAGACACCATGTTCGGCGCGCTCTGCGCCTCCGGCTGGCACACGACGGCCGCCTGGATGCAATGCTTCCTCAAATACTGGATAGCGGAGATTGGCCGGCTGAAGAAGGAGGGCCTGAAGCCACCGAACCTCGGCCCCTCACCCGGCTTCCAGAAGCTGCAATGGCTGAAGCCGGTTTTTGTCGATGAGACGGTTAGCTACTCCGTGACCTTTCTCTCGGGCCGGCCGCTTGCATCGCGGCCAGGCTGGCATCTCAACACCATTCTTTGTGAAGGCGTCAATCAGGACAGTATTCCCGTCATCCGCTTCGAAAGCAGCGTGCTGGAATTTGAATGATCCGGCTGGAGCAATTTCAGCAGAGCTTGCAACGGCTCTACTGAAATTGAGATGCTCAATGACCGGCAAACTCTACGAGCGTGTGAACATCGACACCGAGGTCTTCGAGCTTCTTGCGGCCGCCGAGATCCGGCAAGTCGATGACGAAGCAGGCACCGACCACTTCCGCGCCGATCTGGCGAAGAAGCTGTGTCGCGCCCACAGCAGTGCCGCCCGTGGCGATCAGATCGTCAACGAGGATCACCTTCTCGCCCGGCTGGACGGCATCGCGGTGCATTTCCATCTCGTCCACGCCATATTCCAGGCTATAGGCGATGCGCACCGTGTCATGCGGCAGCTTTCCCTTCTTGCGGATCGGCACGAAGCCCGAGGACAGTTGATGCGCAACCGCGCCGCCGAGGATGAAGCCCCGCGCTTCCATGCCGGCGATCTTGTCGATCTTCAGACCGGCATAGGGCTGCACGAGCTCATCGACCGCCCGGCGAAAGGCACGCGGATTGCCGAGCAGCGTGGTGATGTCGCGAAAGATGATGCCGGGCTTGGGGTAATCCGGAATGGAGCGGATGCTGGCCGCAAGCTCCGAAAGCGTATTGTTCATCGATAATCCGTATCTGCGAGGGGCACAAAGCGCCCGCACACTATCAACTGCGTCGGATCAAACCAAATAAAAAAGGCGGCTAAAAAGCCGCCTTTTCCTCGGGACTAAGGGTCCGCTTAGTGATCGGTCCGGGAATAGATCGACCGCTTGGTCAGGTAGATCAGCACGGTGAAGATCAGCAGGAAGATCATGACCATGAAGCCGGTGCGCTTGCGTTCTTCGAGGTGCGGCTCGGACGCCCACATCAGGAACGACGAGACATCCTTGGAATACTGATCGACCGTCTGCGGCGAACCATCGTCATAGGTGACCTGGTCGTCGGAGAGCGGCTTCGGCATGGCGAGCACGTCAGCGGCATGGAAATACGGATTGTAATGCGAGCCCTGCGCCACCTTGACGCCCGCCGGCGGCTCTTCGTAGCCGGTCAGCAGCGCGTGAATGTAGTCGGGGCCGCTTTCCTGATACTGCGTGAAGATGTCGAAGACGAACTGCGGGAAGCCGCGCTCGACTTCGCGCGCCTTGGCGAGCAGCGACATGTCAGGCGGAGCCGCACCGTTGTTAGCGGCAGCAGCCGCTTCCACATTCGGATAGGGCGACGGGAAGTGGTCAGACGGAACCGCCTTGCGGGTGAACATTTCACCGCTGGCATCCGGGCCGTCCTGGACTTCGTAATTGGCCGCGAAGGTCTTCACCTGCGCATCCGAATAGCCGAGCTCGCTCAGCATGCGGAAGGGTACGAGGTTCATCGAGTGGCAGGCGGAACAGACTTCCGTGTAGACCTTCAAGCCACGCTGGAGCTGGCCCTTGTCGTAGTGACCGAACGGACCCGCGAAGGTCCAGTCGATTTCCTTGGGCTCCTTCAGCGGATAATGCGGCGTAGCGCTTTCCTCGTGATGAGCGGCCGGAGCCGCTGCTTCCTGAGCAAAAGCCACACCGGCAACACCGGCTGTGACCGCGAGCGACAGAATGCTTGCAACAAGCTTTTTCATGTTTCTATTCCTTCCCGTCGCTCGCTCAGGCCTTGGCCGCAGCAATCTTGTTGCGCTTTTCGAGCACCGCTTCAGTGATCGAGTTCGGAATACGGCGCGGTGTTTCCACCAGACCGAGAACCGGCATCGCGACCAGGAAGAAGGCGAAGTAGAGGAGTGTGCAGACCTGCGAGATCGTCGTGTACAGGCCTTCTGCAGGCTGTGAGCCAAGCCAGCCGAGGATGATCGCGTTGATCACGAACAGCCAGTAGAACAGCTTGAACCACGGACGATAAACCGCCGAGCGCACCTTCGAAGTGTCGAGCCAGGGCAGGAAGAACAGCACGAGGATCGCGCCGAACATGACGAGGACGCCGCCGAGCTTGGAGTCGATCGGACCGACGTTGAAGGTGATCGAACGCAGCATGGCGTAGAACGGTAGGAAGTACCATTCCGGAACGATGTGGGCCGGGGTCTTCAGCGGGTCGGCCGGAATGTAGTTGTCGGCATGGCCGAGATAGTTCGGCAGGTAGAAGACGAAGTAGGCATAGACGATCAGGAAGACCGAGACGCCGAGCGCATCCTTGAGCGTTGCGTAAGGCGTGAAACGAACCGTGTCCGTCTTGGTCTTGACCTCAACGCCCGTCGGGTTCGTCTGGCCGACCACATGCAGAGCCCAGATGTGCAGGACAACGACGCCGGCGATCATGAAGGGCAGCAGGTAGTGCAGCGAGAAGAAACGGTTCAGCGTCGGCTGGTCGACGGCGAAGCCGCCGAGAAGGAACTGCTGAACCCATTCGCCGACCAGCGGAAAGGCCGAGAAGAAGCCGGTGATAACAGTCGCGCCCCAGAAGGACATCTGGCCCCAGGGTAGAACGTAGCCCATGAAGCCGGTTGCCATCATCAGCAGGTAGATGACGACGCCGAGGATCCAGAGGATTTCGCGCGGCGCCTTGTAGGAGCCGTAGTAGAGGCCGCGGGCGATGTGCAGGTAGACGGCGACGAAGAAGAACGAAGCGCCGTTGGCATGCATGTAGCGCAGCAGCCAGCCGTGGTTGACGTCACGCATGATCTTTTCAACGGAGTTGAAGGCGATCGTCGTGTCGGCGGCATAGTGCATGGCGAGCGTGACGCCCGTCAGGATCTGTACGATCAGCATGACGGCGAGCATGGCGCCGAAAGTGTAAGCGTAGTTCAGGTTCCGCGGAACCGGATAGGCAATGAAGCTGTCATAGACCATGCGCGGCAGCGGAAGGCGCGCATCGACCCACTTTTCCAGGCCGGTTGATGGTTCGTAGCTGGAATGGCCACTCATTAATCAGTCTCCCCTCAACCGATCTTGATCTTCGTGTCGGACAAAAACGAAAAGGTCGGAATCGCCAGGTTCTGCGGCGCCGGACCTTTGCGGATGCGGCCGGCCGTGTCGTAGACCGAGCCATGGCAGGGACAGAACCAACCATTGTATTCACCGGCCTGACCGAGCGGAACGCAGCCGAGATGGGTGCAGGTGCCGATCATGACGATCCAGTTTTCCTTATCCTTGCCGCCCGAGCGGTCGGCGCCCGTTGCCGGAGCGTCGGGAGGAAGGTTTGCGTTGCGAGCGATCGGGTCCTTGAGATCCGACAGCTGGACGTCAGCGGCGGCCTTGACTTCTTCCGGCGTGCGGTTGCGGATGAAGATCGGCTTGCCGCGCCACTTGACCGTCAGCGACATGCCGGGCGTAAGGCTTGCGACATCGACTTCGATGGAAGCCAATGCCAGCGTCGACGCATCCGGGCGCATCTGGTCGATGAACGGCCATGCAACCGCAACGGCACCGACCGCACCAGCCATGCCAGTGGTGAGATAAAGGAAATCACGGCGAGTGGGCTCTGAAGCCTCGCTTGTCGTTACGTGTTCGCTCACGGCTTAACCATCCTCTGCGCAATTGTCGCGGAATTCCGCCCTGCCCCTCCAGAGGCGGCGAATCTATCAGAACAAATTTCGGCCATAGATTCCCCACCAATCCGGCGCGTTCTATGCTTGATCGCAAATTATGTCCACCCTTGACAAGGGGATGGGGGCACAATGTCGCGGGAAATTTCAGTGAATTTTTTAAGGCAATCACTGGCTTGCAACTTTGCTGCGTTGCAACAAACGAGGGGGCGTGTTAGGCGCTGGTGAGTTTGCCATATGAATTTGGATTTGCGCCGATGAGGCATACTGTTTTCTGCGTATTGAGCGTCCTCATCACCATTGTCCTGGCCCTCGTTTCGCTCCGCTATTTTACCGATTTCTGGCTGCTTTCGCTCGTTTACAGCTTCCAGATTCATCTCAGCATCGTTTGCGCCGTCGGCGCGGTCATTGCCCTCTTTTTCAAGCGGCACTGGTATGGCTTTCTGATGCTGGCGGTGGCAACCTTCCTGAATATCCACGGTGTCATCATGCTGCGCGAATTCGCCGGCAGGACGCCTCCGGAGAATGCTCCTCGCCTTTTCCGGCTAATGTCCTTCAACATCGAGAATGACAATTTTGAAAACGGTGGGCGGATTGCCGACGCCATACTGGCTTCAGGCGCCGATGTGGTCGACATCATGGAGGCCGAGCCGGTCTTTGCGCAGTTGCCACGGCTTCTGCAACTCTATCCCTACCGTATCGGCTGCGATGCGAGCGAGACATGCGATACGCTTGTGCTGTCGAAGCGTCCCTTTGTCCAGCAGGAGATCCATGACATCGGCGAGCTTTGGAAAAAGCGGCTCGTGTCGGTTTCGATCGACTTCGATGGAACGCCTGTCGATTTCCTGTTCCCTCACCTGTCCAAGCCATATTTTGATGATTTCCAGTCTGACGAACTCCAGGATCTCCCGACTTTCATGCAATCTCACACGGGGGCTCTGGTGGTCGCCGGAGACTTCAATTCCTCGATCCTCGCGCCGACGATTCAGCACTTTCTGCGCGGAACCGGCCTCACCACAGATTTCCCGGAACCAACCACCTGGCCGGTCAGCGCCGGCTCGTTCGGCATCAGCATCGACCATATCTTCGCAAGACCGCCGCTGCTCATCCGCTCGACGAGCCGGCTGGAGGACAGCTTCGGCTCGAACCATTACGGCCTAGTCAGCGATTTCGTTCGCGAATACTGAGCGCGTATCGTCATCGGAGGCGAGGAAGCCGCCCGACTGGCGTGCCCAGAGTTCGGCGTAGAGCCCGCCCTGCTTGAGGAGCGCATCATGCGTGCCTTCCTCGATGATCTTGCCGCGGTCGATCACGACAAGCCTGTCGAGTGCGGCGATGGTCGAAAGCCGGTGGGCGATCGCAAGCACCGTCTTGCCTTCCATCACGCGGTTGAGGTTCGATTGTATCGCCTCTTCCACTTCCGAATCGAGCGCCGACGTCGCCTCGTCGAGAACAAGGATTGGCGCATCCTTGAGCATCACACGCGCAATGGCGATACGCTGGCGCTGGCCGCCCGAGAGCTTGACCCCGCGCTCGCCGACATGCGCGTCAAAACCCTTGCGCCCCTGCTGGTCCCGCAGCCGCTCGATGAAATCGAGCGCTTCGGCGCGTCCGGCAGCCTCGACAAGGCGTTCCTCTCCGGCATCGGGCCGGCCGAAGAGGATATTGTCACGCACGGAGCGATGCAGCAGCGACGTATCCTGGCTGACCATGCCGATCTGCATACGCAATGATTCCTGGGTGACGGCAGCGATATCCTGCCCATCGATCAGAATGCGCCCACCTTCGAGATCGTAAAGACGCAGGAGAATATTCACCAGCGTCGACTTGCCCGCACCGGAGCGGCCGATGATGCCGACCTTTTCGCCAGGACGGATCGTCAGCGAAAAATTGTCGATGACCGCGTTTTCCTTGCCGTAGTGGAAGGAAACATTCTCGAAACGGATACCCGGATGCTTGATGACGAGTTCCTTCGCATCGGGGCGGTTGACGAGATGCAGCGGTTGGGAAATCAGCTCGGCCGCATTCTGAATGGTGCCGAGATTGCGCATGATGCCGTTAAACTGGGTCATCAATCGGCCGAGAAGGAAGTTCAACCGCAGAACCAGCGTCAGCGAAAAGGCGACCCCACCCGAGCTGATCAGCCCGCGCAGCCACAGATCGATGCTGAGGCCGGCCATGGTGACGATCATCAGGCCCGAGAGCAGCGCCATAGACGCACGAACCCCGGTGATGAAACGCGTGAACTTCAGCACCGTTTCCTGATAGGCGTTGAAGCCGTCAAGCATGTAGCGGTCGCTCTCCTCGTCGCGTGCGAAGAGCTTCAGCGTCTGGATATTGCTGTAGGCATCGACGATGCGGCCATTGAGCAGCGAGGCTGCCTCTGCGGTTTCACGCGAGTGATAGCGGATGCGCGGCACGAAATAGCGGGCAAGCACGCTGAAAGCCGCCAGCCAGAAGAGAACCACCGCCGCCAGCGAGAAATCGAGCTGCCCGACCAGAACCAGCGTGGTGACGGCATAGATGCCGACGAACCAGACGCTTTCCATCAGCGATGTCACGAGATCGCCCGTCGCCTGCCCCGCCGACCAGACCTTGGTAACGATGCGGCCGGAAAAATCGCTCTGGAAGAAAGCAAGCGACTGGCGCGACACATGCAGATAGGACTGCCAGCGCGCCAGATTATAGAAACCCGGCGTGATCACCTGCTGGTCGATCAGCGCGATCAGGAAGGCAACGACGAAACGGACAATGCCGATCAGCGCCAGCATGCCGAAAATCTCGCCGCCATGGGTGGCCAGAAGCGTGCCCCAGCCGGCTCCGGGCTTGATCGTGCTGAGGATGTCGACGAGGCGCCCGACGAACCAGAAGAGGGCTGCTTCGATTGCCGCCGACATGCCGCCGAGCACCAGCATGGCGATAAAGGGCCACCTGGCCTGACCGATGTAGAACCAGATGAATCCGAAAGTATTGCGCGGCGGCTGAAGATTGTCGCTGGCGCGGAAAGGATCTATCCAAGTTTCGAACAGGCGAAGGATCGGAGTGAGCAGCATCACCGCGATATAGGCCCGTTCAGAATTGCGGCAAAGAGAATATAAGGCGGACGCAACCTTATATTTTCGTAATGATCGGTAATATCGGCGTCATCTCCCTTGATACGGGTGGAAGCAGCCACGATCTCGTGCCATGATCGCGCCTTACCGGAGACCGCAGATATGGAAACGAAAACGCTCAATGCGCATCTTCCGCTTTCCCTTGCGGAAAAGCTCGACGCCCTGGCGGACGCGCTGGATGTGCCGCGCGACAGCATCGTGACGGAAGCCATCGCAAGCTGGATCGAACGGGAGGAACGGCTGCGGATTTTCACGCTTCAGTCGCTTGCTTCGAACTCGATCATCGTCGTGGAGCATCATCGTGTCATCGACTGGGCCGACAGCCTCTGCGCCGACCGAGTCCGCACGCTCTAAGCGGAAAATTGATTTCTTCGGCAGGACAAAAGAAAAGCCCTCCCCGCAGAAACGGGAAGGGCTTATTTTATTGGGCTGCGACTTCGGCCTCTTCCTCGTGATCGGCAAGGAAGCCGCCGGACTGGCGATTCCATAGATCGGCATAGATACCGCCATGGCTGACCAGTTCGCCATGCGTGCCGCTTTCGATAATGCGGCCCTTGTCCAGCACGATCAGCCGGTCCATCTCGGTTAGCGTCGACAGGCGGTGAGCGATCGCGATGACAGTCTTGCCTTCCATCAGCGCGAAGAGGTTTTCCTGGATCGCCGCTTCCACTTCGGAATCGAGCGCCGAGGTCGCCTCGTCGAGCACCAGGATCGGCGCATCCTTCAGGAAGACGCGGGCGATCGCGATACGCTGGCGCTGGCCGCCGGAAAGTTTCACACCGCGCTCGCCGACCTGCGCATCAAGCGCCTTGCGGCCGTGCATGTCGACAAGCCCTTCGATGAACTCCCAGGCATTCGCCCGTCTTGCCGCCTCGATGACGTCCTCATCGGTTGCGTCAGGACGCCCATAGGCAATGTTGTCGCGGATCGAGCGATGCAGCAATGACGTATCCTGCGTCACAACACCAATCAACGAGCGCAGGCTATCCTGCGACACATCTGAGATATCCTGGCCGTCGATGGTGATGCGCCCGGCTTCCAGATCGTAGAAACGCAGGAGCAGGTTCATCAGCGTCGTCTTGCCTGCGCCGGAGCGACCGACCAGACCGACCTTCTCGCCGGCCTTGATATCGAGCGACAGGTTGTCGATGATGCCCTTGCCCTTGCCATAGTGGAAGCCCATGCGTTCGTAATGGATCGCACCCTTCTTCGCCGTCAGCGCAGGCGCACCCGGCTTGTCGACGATATCGTGCTGCTTCGACATCATCTCCATGCCGTCATAGACGGTGCCGATGTTTTCGAAGAGCGCCGAGACTTCCCACATGATCCACTGCGACATGCCGTTGACGCGCATCGCAAGGCCGATGGCAATGGAAATCGCGCCGACCGAGATCGTGCCGTTCAGCCACAGCCAGATGGACAGGCTGGAAATGACAAACAGCGAAATGCAGTTGTTCATGTAGACGCTCATATGGAAGAGCGTCACCTTGCGCATTTGCCTGTGCACCGTGTCCAGAAAGCCGTCCATGCTCTCCTTGGCATAGACCTCCTCACGGCCTGCATGGGAGAACAGCTTCACGGTGGCAATGTTCGTATAGCTATCCACCACGCGGCCGGTCATCAGCGAGCGCGCATCCGCCTGCTGCGCCGCAATCTTGCGAAGCCGCGGCACGAAATAGGCGACGATGCCTATATAGATGCCGAGCCAAGCGAGGATCGGCAGCATCAGCCGCCAGTCGGCAGCCGCGATGATGACGATCATCGAAAGAAAGTAGGTCACGACATAGACGAAGACGTCGAGGATCTTCATGACCGTTTCGCGCACGGCAAGCGACGTCTGCATGACCTTTGTGGCCACGCGTCCGGCGAACTCGTTGGCAAAGAAGGTCATGCTATGGCGCAGCAGGAAGCGGTGCATCTGCCAGCGCGCGATCATCGGATAATTGCCGAGCATCATCTGGTGCATGATCAGCGAATCGAGACCGGCAATGAGCGGCAGTCCGATCAGCACCAGCGCGCCCATCCAGATCAGCTTGTGACCCTCATTCTGCAGGAAGGTCGCCTTATCGGCATTCGTCAACCAGTCGACGATATCGCCAAGGAACTGGAAGAGCGCCACTTCACCGACTGCGATCAGCGCCGTCAAGAAGGCCATAAGCGCAAGCCATCCCGCCGCCGGCTTGCTGTAGTGCCAGCAGAAGGCAAAAAGACCCTTCGGGGGAGCGACCGGCTCCTCGCTCGGATAGGGATTAAGTCGCCGTTCGAACCAGTCAAACATGAAATCGCTCCAGAACTTCCGCGTTCCGGCCCCGGCTTTGCGCTCTTAGGGCGCACGAAAGCACATATGGGAACCGGAGGCTCAAGGGGCGAGGCCGTAATGGCCGCGCAATTATTCAAAATGGGCAATTGGGGAAAGAAAAGCGCCTTATATGCGCCAGATCGCCAAGCGTGGCATCACGGGCGGGAGTCGCATCAGCACAAATGTATCCATGTCGGCGCTCCCTGTTGGCGATTGAAGATATGCACCGATAACGCGAAAATGCCTAAATTTCCAGCCCCGACCGCTCGGAAAGTGGCCATCGACAGGTCAAAAAGCGTTCTGTTGCCTCAAAATCACAGTTCGGATAGGCAAGTTGCTTATCATCTCAACGGACAATTTCCCATGGCAGACCTCAGACTGGCGCTCTATCAACCCGATATCCCAGGCAATACCGGAACGATCCTGCGCCTTGCCGCCTGCCTGGGTTTTGCGGTCGACATCATCGAGCCCGCCGGTTTCGACATTTCCGATCGAAATCTGAAGCGCGCGGGCATGGACTATCTGGCCACCGCCGCCCTCACCCGCCATGTCAATTGGGAACGCTTCGAGGAATGGCGCGCAGCCACCGGCCGCCGCCTGATCCTCGCCACCACGAAGGCATCGCAGCGCTACACGGATTTCGTCTTCCGTCCCGACGATATCTTGCTCTTCGGCCGTGAAAGCGCCGGCGTGCCCGATCATGTGCATGAACGCGCCGACGGGCGCATTCTGATTCCGATGGTGGAAGGCCAGCGTTCGATCAACCTTGCCGTCTCCGCCGCGATGATAACAGGCGAGGCAATGCGGCAGACCGCCTGGTCGTGAACCGGCCCATGCCGATCCTTGGCGGCCTTGATGTCGCAAACGACGCTTTGAATCGACGCAAAAGCGCCTATATTAATTAGCCAGGCAATCAATAATTCTGCACAAGCAGTGAGATTCCAATGATTTACTCGACTACGGAAACGTAGACCCGAGAAAACTTCTCAAGAAGAAGAAAAAGACCAAGGCCATGGAATCCACGATCGTCATGATCAATCTGTTCGGCGCGATTGCGCTGTTGCTCTTCGGCCTTGCGCAGGTCAAGGACGGTGTTACGCGTGCCTTCGGCGCACGCCTGAGGACCGGGCTTGCGACAGGCACCGCGAACGGGCCGCGCTCGATCCTGTCAGGTTTCCTGGCAACCATCGCCCTGCAGAGTTCGACTGCGACGGCCCTCATGACGGCCTCTTTCGTGGAGCGCGATCTCATCAAGCCGCGCATGGCCCAGATCGTGCTGCTCGGCGCCAATGTCGGGACTGCCGTGACCGCCTGGATAGTCGCTACCGGCATCGAATGGCTTTCGCCACTGCTTATTCTTGGCGGCATCGTGCTCTATCGCGGAAAGTCCAGCGCCCGCCACGGCGGCGGCGCGGCCATGATTGGCATCGGCCTGATGCTGCTCTCCCTGCATCTACTGAGCAATGCGACGGAGCCCATGCGCACGTCGCCGGCACTGGCTGCCTTCATCGGCCTGCTCGGCGATGCGTGGCCGGTCGCCCTGGTTTTTTCCGCAGCACTCGCCTTTATCTCGTCGTCGAGCCTTGCCGTCGTCGTCCTGATACTGTCGCTCGCGTCAACGGGCATCGTGTCCCCGGAACTGATCATCGTTCTCGTCCTCGGCGCCAATCTCGGCGGCGCGATTCCGCCCGTTGTCGCAACCCTCTCCGGCCCCGCCTCGGCGAGACGCGTCACGCTCGGCAATCTCATCGTCCGCACCGCGGGCTGCCTGATTGCGCTGCCGCTTGCCGGCTATGCGGCGCCGCTGCTTCAAATGCTGCCCTTCGGCCCCGCCAAGCTGCCGGTCGATACGCATCTGATCTTCAACATCCTTCTTGCCGCCGTGGCCTGGCCCTTTTCGCGGATGTTGGCTGTCTTTACCGCCCGCCTCGTGCCTGATGACGTGCAGCCGGATCAGGGTCCCAAGTTTCTCGATATGCAGGAGCTGTCGACGCCCGTCGTGGCCCTTGCCAGCGCGACGCGCGAAGTACTCGGCGTCGGCGATCTGATCGAACGCATGCTCCTGCGCGCTTCCGATGCCTTCGAACACAATGACATGTCCAAGCTCGCCGAAATCCCTGCGCTCGAAAAGCGCGTGGATCTGCTGCAGCAGGAGGTGAAGGTCTATCTCTCCAAGCTCGGCCGCGGCGGGCTCAGCGACGAGAATGCTCGCCGGTCTATCGTTATCATCGACTACGCGATCAATCTCGAGCATATGGGCGACATCATCGAGAAAGGCTTGCTGGAGCAGGTCGGCAAGAAGGTCTCGCTCGGCCTGAAATTCTCCGAAGACGGCTACAGGGAATTGCGCAAACTGTTTGATCTGACGATCGACAACCTGCGCGTCGCCCAGACGATCTTCGTCACCCGCGACTTCAATCTCGCCCGGCAGATGATGGAAGTGAAGGTCGAGGTCCGCCGCATGGAAAAGCAATCGGCCGAGCGACATCTGGAGCGGCTGCGCGACGGGCGTGCCGACAGCCTCCAGACGAGCTCACTTCATCTCGATATGCTGCGTGACCTGAAGCGTATCAATGCGCACATCGTCTCAGTGGCGCATCCGATCCTCGACGAAAGCGGCCTTCTGATCGAAAGCCGCCTGCGTGATGCAGCCGAATAAGTTCAATCGGCGGATGGCAAGCGACGCATGGTGAATTCGATCTGGTCGCCTTCCAGCTGGCGCCAGCTTTCCACTTCGGTCCAATAGGCGGCTTTCGGATATTCGTCGAACCATTCGCGCGCCTTGGCGCGGGCTTCCAAAAGCCCCATCCGGTATGTTTCGCGGACAAAATGATCCCTCTCGCGGGCGGACGCCTCTGCCCGATGCTTTGCTATTCTGCGCTTCAAGCCTTCGAAGGGCGGAGGCCCCGGAATTTTTGCCATAAAACCTACCTCTGCATGAAAAGTAGTATCGAAATCCGCCCTTTGCGAGTCGAATCTTGCAGGCGCTTTCCACTGCTGGCAGGCTTCTGCTGCACCTGCTAAACCGGGATTGTAATCAACAAAGAGCGAATCGCATGGAAAGACCGGAACTGCCGATCGGCCTGCCCGAAGACATCGAGGACAAAAAGACTGCCGCCCGTACATGGTTCGAGGGACTGCGGGACACGATCTGTGCTTCCTTCGAAGCGCTGGAGGATGAACTCGAAGGCCCCCTCTCCGATCAGGAGCCCGGCCGCTTTGTCGCCAAAGACTGGTCGCGCGAAAACGGTGCAGGCGGCGGTGGCCGCATGTCGATGATGGAAGGCCGCGTCTTCGAAAAGGTCGGCGTTCATACATCCACCGTCTATGGCGAATTCGCGCCCGACTTCCGGGCACAGATACCGGGCGCCGCCGAAGATCCGCGCTTCTGGGCGTCGGGGATTTCGCTGATCGCCCATCCGGTCAATCCCAACGTGCCGGCCGTTCACATGAACACCCGCATGGTCGTCACCACCAGCCGCTGGTTCGGCGGCGGCGCCGACCTGACCCCGGTTCTCGGTCGCCGCCGCACGCAGGAAGATGAAGACACACAGCTCTTCCACAAGGCCATGGAAATCACCTGCCGTAACCATGCGGTCGCCGATTACGAGGCCTACAAGAAATGGTGCGACGACTATTTCTTCCTCAAGCACCGCAACGAGGCGCGCGGTGTTGGCGGCATCTTCTACGACTGGCTGCATTCCGACGAGGAAGCCGGCGGCTGGAAAGCCGATTTCGCCTTCACACGTGACGTCGGCCGGGCCTTCGCCATGGTTTACCCCAAGATCGTCCGCTCAAACTTCAACAAAGACTGGACGGAGGCCGACCGTGACGAACAATTGATTCGCCGTGGCCGCTATGTCGAGTTTAATCTGCTCTACGACCGAGGGACGATCTTCGGCCTGAAAACCGGCGGCAATGTCGAATCCATTCTTTCTTCCCTGCCGCCCGTCGTGCGCTGGCCATAAGCCGGCGCCAAGCATGCGGGCAAAGACCGGCATGCTGATAAAGGCAAACCTGCTGGTAAATTTGAAATACTATTCCGGTAAAATCGCGTTGAACGGCCTTCATCAGAACTGAGTGCGTCCTAAATTAGTCTCTGTGCGTTACAATCGGAGGAGGATTGTCATGACGGTACAAAGCAGCTCGCCTGCTTCTGCAGATATCCAGGAAACGTCCCGCGCAATCGAAGCGCCCGAGTTTCTAACGCGCATCGCCGAAGACTTGAGAGCGAAAAGCGGTTCCGACCTGCCGCTCTCCTGCTTTGTCGAGCAGGTGAAATTGCAGCTCGCAGGCGGCAAGACTCCGGAAGAACTTCAACAGCAGGCAACAGGTGCTGCCAACAGCAACAGGCCTGCGCACCTTTCGGAGACTTACATGGCCTGGGCAATGCCCCATCAATAAACAGAGCCTTTCGGCCGGCGTCCAAGTCGGCCGAAGCTTTCTCCCCCGGAACCTTCTCCGTTGCCGCACATTCCTCAAACGCGCGAAAGCGCGATGGTTTTGTATTTCAGAGACAGGAGAAGACCATGCGACTTTTCGAATGCGGTACACTCGTTCCCGGATGCGATTGGCACACCAGGGCCGACAATGACGCTGAAGTCGTTCGCCGCGCCGTCGAACATATGAGAACAGCCCACGGCGAAACGACCATTCGCGAAAACATGGTGGACAATATCAAGGCCCGCATCCGCGACGAAGCGAACGCGGCCTGATCTCAACCTGCAATCTCCGAGAGCCGGGCGAGCAATGCCGCCCGGTCGGAGACAAAATTCTCTTCCACCCACTGGTTTTCCAAGGTCGACAGGATTTCACCGACCTTCGGGCCGGCCTGTATGCCCGTGGCCATCACATCTGCGCCGTTCAGCGGAAACTGCGGCTTCTTCCAGATGCGTGCATGATCCAGAAGCTTCGAAAGCCGCGCCGAACGGCTCATCTCATCAAAACTACCATTCTCTGCCTTGCCCCGAGCAACGCCAAGCGCCAGTTTCAGCCGCACGATGATGCCGTCCACGCCGTTTCTGTAGAGCAGCTTCTCGAAGGCGGCGGCGGAAATCTCGTCATTGACCGGGGCGGCTTTTGCCCAGGCCCTGAAATAGGCGGTTTCCGCATTCGAAAATTTCAGCCGTGCTGCCAATTCCTCCAGCCGCACCGGATCGGGCGGAATGATCGAGGCCAGCCGCAGCAGCGGATCAGGCTCCCAGCCGAGCGCCTTCTCGGTCGCAACAAGCGCGGGAATGGCATCGATGCCCCATTTTTCCGTTTCCGGCAGGATTTCCGAGAGAACTGCAACCTGCCGCATCCAGAGAAGCGCGCGGCCTGGATCTTCCGCCGACAGGAGCTTTCTGAGCTCCGACCAGACCCGTTCGGCCGACAGCGTTTTCAGCTTCGAACGCGCTGAGGATGACGCTCTCAGCCCTTCTGCATCGGGCCGTCCGGAACCGTACCAGGCGAAGAAACGGAAGAAGCGCAGGATGCGCAGATAGTCCTCGGCGATCCGCGTCGCTGCATTACCGATGAAGCGAATATTGCGCTTCTCGATATCATCGAGCCCGCCGATGAGATCGATCACCTCGCCCGCAGCATTTGCGTAAAGTGCATTGATGGTGAGGTCGCGCCGTTCCGCATCCGATTGCCAGTCCGCGCTGAAGGCCACCTTGGCGCGACGGCCATCCGTTTCCACATCGGTACGCAACGTCGTCACTTCGAAGGGGCGGCCATCGATGACGAGCGTCACCGTTCCGTGGTCAATGCCGGTCGGTACCGCCTTGACGCCAGCAGCAGCGGCCCGCTCCATGACTGTTTCCGGCAGCAGCGTGGTGGCGACATCGATATCGGCGACCGCAAGCCCCATCAGGCTGTTGCGCACCGCGCCACCGACCACACGCCCTTCCCCGCCATCGGCGTTCAGTAGCGCAAAGACCCGACCGAGCGCCGGATCCTGAAACCATGCCTGGTCGGCAACAGAGGTCATGCATAAAGCCTTTCATAAAGCGTGCGGACGATGCCGGCGGTGATGCCCCAGATCATCCGCGTTTCATAGGGCATGCGGTAGAAATGCCGGTCGATACCATCAACTACCCGCTTGTCCCGTGTGTGATTGGCAGGATTCATCAGGAAGGAAAGCGGCACCTCGAAAACGTCGTCCACTTCGATCGGATTGAGCTGCAGCGAAAAACCGCGTTGCACAACGCCGAGAACGGGCGTGATGCGGAACCCGGTGGACGACAGATAGTTCGGCAGCCGGCCGACCGTCTCGACGAAGCCGCCGCCAAGACCAATCTCCTCCTCGGTTTCGCGGATCGCGGCCATCTCGGGCGAGACATCCTCGGGATCGATCGAACCACCGGGAAAGGCGATCTGGCCAGAATGCTTGCGCAGTGTCGACGTTCGCTTGGTGAAGATCACCTTCGCCTCTTCGCCATCATCGACGACGGGCACCAGCACGGCCGCATCACGGAGTTTCAAGGTCTCGGCCAGCGCAACGATATCGGGATTGAGCACATGGTCGCCATGGTCGCGCCAGGCGTGATCGATGGGTGCACCGATCTGATTGAGCGCACGGCGACGGAACTCGGCAGCCGAAAACGGGGGATAGGTCTTGCTGATCGCTTCACTCATCGGGAGGCTGCTTCCAGTTCGTCGGCCGGCATGATCGGAAAAATCTCACCACCGGAGCGAACGACGAACATCTCCCGGCCGGCAACCTCGGCCACCTCTCCGAGTTCGACCAGCTCATACATCACGGCGCGTGACACCAATGCTTCAAGCCGGCCCCGCACATGCAGATAGGGCTTTAGTTCACTGTCTTTCCCATACTCTGGCCCATGATCCGGAAAGCGCAGAGGGTGATCCTTGCCGGCCTCGATGACATCGCCGACATTGGTGCGGAAGGTCAGAACCTGCTGGCCATCTCGCTCACTTACATTCATCTCGACGGCCACAAAGGGTGCGTCAATGACCCTGATGCCGACCTTTTCCACAGGAGTTACGAGATAGGTTTTTCCGTCTTCGTCCTTCCTCAAAACGGTCGAAAAGAGCTGGACCAGCGGAGCCCGGCCGATCGGCGTGCCCATGTAGAACCATGTGCCATCCGCCCGAATTTCCATGTCGATATCGCCGCAAAAGGGCGGATTCCATTTCTCGACAGGCGGCAAGCCGCGCTTTTTGCCGGATTTCGCCTCGGAAGCGCGCGAAATCAGCGCGGCAAGCCCCGCTGCATCTGCCGTATGCCTCATTTCCTCGGCTGCCATTCTTCTGTCCCGGTTTGCTCTTAACAAAATAAAGTCACGAGATAGTCATTTGAAACAAACTTGTCAGCCCGCAACATCTTCATAACTGTATCGGGTATGAGGCACGCCTATTAAAGTCAGACGATTCGCAGCCGAATGATTTCAGCCGTTGGAGATGCCCGTGGGTATGATCAAGACCGAAGCCAGCCTCGATGAACAGGCGATTGTCGCCGCCGCAGAAAGAGCGCTCTCCGATATCGCCGCCATCCGCACGGAAGTTTCCAAGGTCATCTTCGGTCAGGAAAGCGTGGTTGAAAACACGCTTCTCGCCGTTCTCTCCGGTGGTCATGCACTCCTCGTCGGTGTTCCCGGCCTTGCCAAGACGAGGCTCGTGACAACGCTCGGCGAAGTCCTCGGCCTTGCCGCAAACCGTATCCAGTTCACGCCCGACCTGATGCCTTCGGATATCCTGGGTTCCGAAGTGATGGACCAGGACGAGAGCGGCCGCCGCTCCTTCCGTTTCGTCAAGGGGCCGGTTTTCGCCCAGCTTCTGATGGCCGACGAAATCAACCGCGCTTCGCCGCGCACCCAGTCGGCACTTCTGCAGGCGATGCAGGAATATCATATCACCATTGCCGGCCAGCGTTATGACCTGCCCTCACCCTTCCACGTTCTCGCAACGCAGAACCCGCTGGAGCAGGAAGGCACCTATCCGCTTCCCGAAGCCCAGCTCGACCGCTTCCTTCTGCAGGTCGATGTTCACTATCCCGAACTTGCCGCCGAGCGCCAGATCCTTCTGGAAACGACGGGTCTCACCGAAGCCAAACCCGAACCGGTCATCAATGCGGCACGCCTGTCCGAAATCCAGACGCTCGTACGCCAGATGCCGGTCAGCGATACCGTCGTCGATGCCATCCTCTCGCTCGTGCGCTCAGCCCGTCCAGGCCAGGGCAATGCCTCCACCGACAAGCATGTGGCCTGGGGGCCTGGCCCGCGCGCCGGCCAGGCGATGATGCTGTGCGCCCGCGCCCGCGCGCTCTATGAGGGCCGTCTGGCGCCCTCGCTCGACGATATCTACGCTCTGGCCGAGCCCGTTCTCGAGCACCGCATGGCACTGACCTTCGCCGCCCGCGCCGAGGGCATGTCGGTGCGCGACGTCATCGCCGGACTGGTCAAGCAGGCAAAGGGATAAGGAAGCGCTGCGCGTGGCATCCATCGGACAGATCGTCAACCCGACGCCCGGCAGCGATGCCCTTTCCCGCGCAAGGCAGCGGGCTGCCCTCGTGCCGGATTGCCTGGTCGAAGCCAAGCGCATCGCCAACACCGTGATTGCCGGCTGGCATGGCCGCCGTAAACGCGGTATCGGCGAGAATTTCTGGCAGTTCCGCCCCTATAGCGAAGGTGAAAGCCTGTCGCGCATCGATTGGCGCCGCTCCGCCCGCGACGACCATACCTATGTGCGTGACCGCGAATGGGAGGCTGCCCACACAATCTGGCTCTGGGCCGACATGTCGCCCTCCATGATGTACAAGTCGACCTATGGCAGCGTTTCCAAGGAAAGCCGGGCGCTGGTCATCATGCTGGCGCTTGCCGAGATCCTCGCCCGCTCCGGCGAGCGCATCGGCTGCCCCGGCGTGATGGAACCTGTCTCCGCCCGCAATGCAGCCGAAAGGCTGGCAGCCGCCCTGATGCACACGCCGCTGACTGGCGGCCTGCCCGAAACCGCGATGGTGCGCGGTTGGAGCGATCTCATCCTCATCGGCGATTTCCTCGATGACGCGCCTTCCATCATGGCTCGTCTCGGTCCGCTTGCCCGCCGGGGCCTGCGTGGCCATGTGGTCGAGATCGCCGATCCGGCCGAGGAAATCTTTCCCTATAACGGTCGCACCGAATTCACCGATCCGGAAACAGGCGACAGGCTGACCTCCGGGCGGGCGGAGAGCCTGCGGGAAGCCTATCGCAACGCCTATCTCGCGCGACGCGAAGATCTCGGCCAATCGCTGCGCCATCTCGGCTGGACCTTCGTCAGCCACCGCACCGATCATCTGGCGTCCGAAGCGCTGGTTGCCGTCCATATGTATCTTTCCGGCATGCCGGCAAAGGCAACGCATGGAGGACAGTTTTGAGCGCGCTTCCCTTCGCCTTCGCCTATCCCGCTATCCTCGGCGCGCTGATTGCCCTGCCCGTCATCTGGTGGCTGCTGCGGCTCACCCCGCCGCGCCCGCAGGCGGAAGTCTTTCCGCCGCTGAAAATCCTCGCGACTGTGCTGAAGCGCGAGGAAACGCCGGCGAAAAGCCCTTGGTGGCTGACGCTGCTGCGCATGCTTCTGGCAGCCGCCATCATCTTCGCGATCGCCGATCCGGTCTTCAATCCGCGCACCAGCTCGCTCGCATCGGGTGGTCCGCTCGTCCTTTTCGTCGACAATAGCTGGGCTTCGGCACCCGATTGGGAGCGCCGCGTCCAGACGGCCGATGCGCTGATCGACGATGCCGAGACTGCCGGCGCTGTCGTCTCCATCGCCTTCACCGCCGACCCGACCAATAACGCGACACCCGGCACTGCGGCTGCCGCCCGCGAAAAGCTCCGCGCCGCCGTGCCGAAACCGCTCGTGCCGGATCGCCAGCGGGCTTTCGAAGCGCTGCGCGCCGCCCTGAACGGCACGCATCCCGGCACGCTTGCCTTCCTCACCGACGGTGCAGCAAGCAGCGACAACGATGCTGTCGTCCGTCAACTCTCCGACCTTCGGCCCGCCGAACTGCGCGTGATCGAAGGCGATGCTGCCCAGACGGTAGCAATCTCGGGCGCCACCAATACGGCCGATGCGATGACGGTCAAACTGACCCGCCTCAGTGCCAGTGGCGCGGCCTCCGTCCCGCTCAATGCACAGGACGCGCAGGGCCGCGTGATCGCCACCGGCAGGGCTGACTTCGCCCCCGGCCAGACGGCCGTCAATGCCGGCATTTCCGCCCCCTTCGAGATGCGCAACGATTTTGCCCGCGTCAGCATCAATACCGGCGCCACCGCAGGCGCGGTGCATCTGCTCGACGATGCCTTCAAGCGCCGCAGGGTCGTGCTTCTCTCGGGCGAAAGCGGCGATGAATTCCAGCCGCTGCTCTCCCCGCTCTACTACATCCAGCGGGCGCTCGAACCCTATGCGGACCTCGTGCGGCCGACCGATGCCGATCTTTCGGTCGCGATCCCGAAGCTGCTCGCCAACAATCCTTCGATCATCATCATGGCCGATATCGGCCGCTTGCCGGAGGATACCTACGCGCCCCTGCAGCGCTGGATATCGAACGGTGGCATGCTGCTGCGCTTTGCCGGCCCGCGCCTTGCCGCGGCACCTGCCGAAGATCCGCTGATCCCTGTCACCCTGCGCCAGGGGGAACGTGCGCTTGGCGGCAGCCTGTCCTGGAGCGAGCCGCAAGCGCTCGCCGAATTCCCTGGATTCAGCCCGTTTGCCGGCATACCGCGTCCGACCGACGTGACGGTCAACCGCCAGGTGCTGGCAGAGCCGACACCCGATCTCGCCGAACGCACATGGGCAAGCCTTGCCGATGGTACGCCGCTCGTGACCATGAACAAGATGAATGCCGGCCAGATCGTGCTCTTCCATGTGAGTGCCGAAGCGACCTGGTCGAACCTGCCGATTTCTGGCACCTTCGTCGAAATGCTGCGCCACCTCATCCAGATCTCCCGTTCCGGCGGAGTAACCTCGGAATCATCGGGCAGTGCGCGCGTTGCCGAAACACTGCCGCCCTTCCGCATGCTGACCGCCAAGGGCATCCTGGTCACCGAAACCGGCAATGCCCGTCCACTGATCCCGAATGCCAAGGCAGCACCCATTGCCAATTTCGACAATCCACCCGGCCTCTATGGCTCCGAAGATGGCTTCACGGCACTGAACGTTCTGCCCGACAATGCCGAGCTGAAACCGCTCGACATCGATGGCGTCAATGTCGTGCGCGCCGGCCTTGTCGGTGGCGAAAGCTGGTCGGCCAAGCCCTTGCTCTTCTTCATCGCCTTCCTGCTGCTTCTGGCCGATAGCCTGGTCGTGCTCTTCATGAACGGCGCCTTCTCCCGCCTGCGGCCGCGCGCCCGGGCTGCGGCGACGATCGCCGTGGCACTTGCGGCCGGCCTGATGTTGCAGCCGGACATCTCGCATGCCAATGACACCCAGCCGGGCGACGACATCATCATGCAGCGGCTCGACAATACCCATCTCGCCTATGTCGTGACCGGCGAACAGGATGTGGACAATATTTCTGAAGAGGGGCTCAATGGCCTCACGAGATTCCTGACCTACCGCACCACGCTGGAGCCGTCCCCACCCGTTGGCATTGACCTGAATAAGGACGAGTTATCCTTCTACCCGATCATCTACTGGCCGATTTCGGCAACCGCGCCGATGCCGTCCAACGCCGCCATCAGCCGTATCGACGCCTATATGCGCAATGGCGGAACGGTGCTTTTCGACACGCGCGACCAGTTCGACTCCCTCGAAGGGGGCAGCGACACGACCGCCAACGGCCAGCGCCTGCAGCAGATCCTCGCCAATCTGGATATTCCGCCGCTGGAACCCGTTCCGCACGACCATGTGCTGACCAAGTCCTTTTATCTTCTGTCCAGCTTCCCCGGCCGCTACGCCGGCAGCCCGCTCTGGATCGAGGCGCGGCAGGGCGGCCAGAACCAGAACAGCGCCAATAGGCCGGCCGCTGCCGCAGACGGCGTCTCGCCGATCCTGATCACCGCAAACGATTTTGCCGGCGCGTGGGCCGTTGACGACAATGACACCCCGCTGCTGCCCACTGTGCCGCCGGATGAGACGCAGCGCGAATATGCCTTCCGCGCCGGCGTCAACATCATGATGTACATGCTGACCGGCAACTACAAGACAGACCAGGTTCACGTGCCCGACCTGCTCGAACGGCTGGGGCAGTGATATGACGCTCGATTATTCACCCTTCCTGCCCTGGCCCTTTTTGGCGGTACTGACCGGCATCGTCCTCCTGATCGCCGTATTCGCGATCTGGCGCGGCATACGCGGCGCATGGATCCGCACGCTTGCGGCGATGGCGCTACTGGCAGCACTTGCCAATCCAGTACTGCTGCAGGAGGACCGCGACCAGCTTTCGACCATCGTCCCCGTCATCGTCGACCGCAGCCAGAGCCAGCAGACGGCCGACCGCATGAAGATGACGGATGATGCGCTGGCATCCTTGAAAACCCAGCTCGCCCGCTTTCCGCAGATCGAGCCCCGCTTCGTGGACGTGAACGAGGACCGCAATTCCGACGTGCCCTCCACACGCCTCTTCGAGGCCCTGTCGGCTTCGATCGCCGATGTACCGCCCTCGCGCGTTGGCGGCGCGATCATGCTGACGGATGGCGAGGTGCATGATGTGCCCGGCGTCAATCAAGCACTCGGCTTCGACGCGCCGATCCATGGCCTCATCACCGGCAAGCCGAACGAGTTCGACCGCCGCATCGAGGTCATCAAGGCGCCCCGCTTCGGCATCGTCAACGAGGAGCAGCAGCTCGTCCTGCGCGTCTTCGACGACGGCCCGAGTCCCGGCGGCGCTGCGAATGTGACAGTGCGCCTCAACGGCGATGAGATCGCCACCCTGCAGGCAACACCCGGCCAGGATACACCCTTCTCCTTCAAGGTGACCCGCGGCGGCCCGAACGTGCTGGAATTCTCCGTCGCCGGTATTCCCGGCGAAGTGACGGATGCCAATAATCGTGCCGTGCACATCATCGATGGCATCCGCCAGAACCTGCGCGTCCTTCTCGTCTCGGGCGAACCGCATGCCGGCGAGCGCGCCTGGCGCAATCTCCTGAAGTCCGACGCGTCAGTCGATCTCGTGCATTTCACCATCCTGCGCCCGCCGGAAAAGCAGGACGGCACGCCGATCAACGAGCTGTCGCTGATCGCATTCCCAACCCGAGAGCTCTTCGTCGACAAGATCAAGGATTTCGACCTGATCATCTTCGACCGCTATCAGGATCGCGCCAATGTGCTGCCGATGCTCTATTATGACAACATCGCGCAATATGTGGAAAATGGCGGCGCATTGCTGATCGCCGCCGGTCCTGAGCATGCAAGCCCGGAGTCGATCGCCATGACCCCGCTTGCTTCCGTACTGCCGGCAGAGCCAACCGGCCGGATGATCGAGCAGGCCTTCTATCCCCGTCTTTCCGAACAGGGCCGCAAGCATCCCGTCACTCGCGGGCTTGACGGCTCCGGCGATGAGCCGCCGCATTGGGGCCGCTGGTTCCGAAGCGTCGATGTCGAGCGGCCGCAGGGCCAGACCGTCATGGTCGGTGCCGACAACCATCCGCTGCTGGTGCTCAACCGCGCCGGCCAGGGCCGTGTCGCCATGCTGCTTTCCGATCAGGGCTGGCTCTGGGCGCGTGGCTTCGAGGGCGGCGGCCCGCACGTCTCGCTCTATCGCCGCATCGCCCACTGGTTGATGAAGGAACCCGCACTGGAGGAAGAGGCTCTGACGGCGCGCACCTCCGGCCGAACACTGGAAATCACCCGCCAGACGATTGGCGATGCCCCCGGAGACGCGGTCGTCCGCTACCCCTCGGGCAGGACCGAGAACCTGCCGCTGACGCAGACCGAGCCCGGCCTCTACAAGGCCGAAAAGCGCATGGACGAAATCGGGCTTTTCGAAATCCGCAACGGCGATCTGACCACGCTCGCCCATGTCGGCGCCGTCGATGCGCCCGAATTCAAGGCGATGATTTCGACGACCGCTGCGTTGAAGCCGATCACCGACAAGAGCCGCGGCCTCGTCACGCGCGTCGTCAACAGTGCCGGCGCCATCACTGTCCCGCCCATCCTGCCGGTGCGCGGCCAGGTGCGTGTGGCCGACAATGATCGCATGGCGATCCGCATGACCAATGAGACCGTGCTGAAGGGCATCAATACCTTGCCACTCTTTGCGGGCTTCGCAGGTGTCGGAATTCTGCTTCTAGCCTTTGGCGCCATGTGGTGGCGTGAGGGGCGGTAACAATGCCGGAGTTCGAACTCACCGCGTCCCCTTCGCCGGAAGAGCTCGCCGTCATCACTGATGGCCTTTCGGCCTTCAATACCGAGGATGTCGGTCCGTCCGAACGGCAGACGCTTGCCGTTCTGATCCGTGATACAGATGGCAAGGTCTCCGGCGGTCTGTCGGGCTACACCGCCTGGGGCTGGCTCTTCGTGCAGATGCTCTACATTCCCGACATGCTGCGCGGCAGTGGCATGGCAGGCAAGATCCTCGCGAAGGCGGAAGAAGAAGCCGCCGCCCGGGGCTGCCGTGGCGCCTGGATCGATACGTTCAACCCGCATGCGCTCAGCGCATACAAGCGTCAGGGCTATGAAGTCTTTGGCGAACTGCCCGATTTTCCCGAGGGCAGGACGCGGACCTTCCTCAAGAAGAGGCTCTGACGAGAGCAATTCCAGCAAAAGTGCGCAGCTGTTTTGCGTCCGGAATTGCGTAAGAACAAAGAGATAGAGTGTTTCCGTGATCCGAAGAAGAACGGAAATGCTCTATCGCCGCCAGGCGATCGTGCCTTTCAGCCGCGCATGCGTATCTTCCGCGATCGGGACCACGAGCACACGGCCCGGATCGACGGGACCGGGAAAAGTCAGTGCGCCATATGCGACCTTCTCGAAGCCGAGCGGGCCGTAATACGGCGGATCACCGACGAGGATGATGGCTTCCGAACCCTTGCGTTTGGCGGCCTCGACCGCGATGCGCACCAGTTCGCGGCCAATGCCCTTGCTCTTGTGCGACGGCCGCACGGCAAGCGGTCCCAGGAGATGGCCTTTCACCGTTCCGGCCAGAACCGGCGTCATCCGCACCGAAGCGATCGTCTCGCCGTCATCGGCGCAGATGAAGGAGAGCGACAGGTCATGCGGTCCCTGCTCGCGAATACGGGCAGCGGCGCGCGTGTGCCGGCCGGGGCCGAATGCTTCTTCGTTGATGAGTTCAATAGCCGCGTCGTGAGACGCATCCTCAGTGAGGTAGACGAGATCGTGCTTGTACATGAGCATGGGAACAGAGACCGTATAGACGCAGATGTGGGTTCGCGAACACGCCGTCGGGCGTTCGGGAGCATCAGCGTCGTCGCAGGCCTCTGAGAATAGACATCAAGCAGGATTCCAGAAATTTGTGAGGAAGGCGGATAGCAGGAAAAATTTCCGTCGTCCATTGCAAAAATTCGGCCAAGAATTAAGCGACCGAGACGCAGTGTTCAATTTTTGCCGACCTGCAAAAAGCGGTGTGCTGCGATATCTATGCGAAACGAACAATTTCAGAGGTACAAAACATGGGCATGCTGGTGGACGGCGTCTGGCATGACGTCTGGTACGATACGAAGGAAACGAAGGGCCATTTCAAGCGTCAGCCCTCGCAGTACCGCAACTGGATTACAGCTGACGGAGAGGCCGGTCCCAGCGGCAAAGGCGGCTTTAAAGCCGAGGCGGGCCGTTATCACCTCTATGTCTCCCTCGCCTGCCCCTGGGCGCATCGCACGCTGATCTTCCGCAAGCTGAAGAAGCTCGAAGACCTGATTTCCGTTTCGGTCGTCGATCCGCTGATGGTGGAAAATGGTTGGGAGTTCAAAGTCGGCAATGGCGCCACCGGCGATCACCTTTTCGGCTCCGAGGCACTTTGGGAAATCTACGTGAAGGCCGATCCGCACTATTCCGGCCGCGTCACCGTACCGGTTCTCTGGGACATCAAGACGAGCACGATCGTCAACAACGAATCGGCTGAAATCATCCGCATGTTCAACAGCGCCTTCAATCATCTGACGGGCTCGACGGCAGATTATTACCCGGAAGACCTGCGGGCCGATATCGATGCACTGAACGACATCGTCTATGACACCGTCAACAACGGCGTCTACAAGTCGGGCTTTGCCACCACGCAAGCGGCTTACGAGGAGAATGTCGTCAAGCTCTTCGAAACGCTGGATAAGCTCGATGAGCGTCTCGGCAAGGGCCGCTACCTTTTCGGCGATCGCCAGACCGAAGCCGACTGGCGGCTCTTCACGACGCTCGTGCGTTTCGACCCTGTTTATGTCGGCCACTTCAAGTGCAACATCCGCCGCATCGATGACTACCAAAACCTGTCGGGCTATCTGCGTGACCTTTATCAGACTCCCGGTGTCGCTGAGACGGTGAACCTGCGCCACATCAAGGAGCACTATTACCGCAGTCACAAGACCATCAACCCGACCGGCATCGTGCCAGCCGGCCCGGCACTCGATCTCGATCGGCCGCACGGCCGGGACAGGCTCGCAGCCGCTGCCTGAGCCTCACCAGTAATGCGCCGGCTCCGCCTCACCGCGGAGTTCAGCCAGCCTTCTATGCGTCGCTTCAGTCGTCTCCGCCGGCAGCTTGTCGATTTCGAAAAAGCCGCTCTCGGCAATTTCCCAATCCGGCAAGCGCGGCGCGGTCTGTTCCACGATGGCTCGGTAGAAGACCACATGGTCGCGCCGGGTGATATTGGTGTTGAAATAGACGTGAAAGAGCTGTGGCTTGCCCACGATCTTGAGGTTGCCTTCCTCCCGCAACTCCTTGATGAGCGCCTCTTCTGCCGTCTCGTTTCGTTCCAGCCCGCCACCTGGCATATGCCATCCGCCGGTGTAGCCGTGACGAACGAGAAAGAGGCGCCCCTGCTCGTCGAAACAGGCTGCACGCACCCCCATCGTCATGCCGCGCGCGACGGAAAAATACACGTGCAGCAATCGCACCAACACTTTCATGTGAAGGGGCCATGTTTGTTTGTCTGCCATGGGTTCTTTCATACTCTCATCGCGGGGATGTGTTTGAATTGTAAATAAGCTGGTCTATGTGTCGTTGCATGTTCAAGCTCGCGCATATCTCCGACGTCCATCTCGGACCCCTGCCCCGCCTTTCCATTCACGAACTTTTCTCAAAACGTATTACGGGCTTTGTGAACTGGCACCGCAACCGGCGCAAGCATCTTTTCGGCAGCACGCTCGATCTGCTTCTGGACGATATCCGCTCACACAAGGCCGACCATCTGGCGGTGACCGGCGACCTCGTCAACCTCGCAAGCGGCATCGAGATTCGGAGCGCGGCAGCCTGGCTGCGCGAACTCGGCGATCCCGCCGCGACATCGGTCGTCCCTGGCAACCACGATGCCTATGTGCCGGGCTCCTATGAGAAGTCGATGCGCGCCTGGTATGACTATGTGCGCGGCGACCTTGCGCCACCGGAATGGGAAGAAAACCGGCACATCTTTCCCTATCTTCGCATCCGCGACAAAGTCGCAATCGTCGGCTGCTCGACTGCCGTTGCAACTCCGCCCTTCGCGGCCTCCGGCTTCTTCGGCGCGCGCCAGGCGCGCGATACGGTCAACATGCTGCGTGCTGCCGGCGAGGCCGGTCTGTTCCGTGTCGTCATGATCCACCATCCGCCGATCCGCGGCGCGACCCGTTTCTATAAACGCATGATCGGCATCCGCCGCTTTGCCGCCGTCGTCTCCACCGGCGGAGCCGAGCTCGTGCTGCACGGCCATACCCATCTCAACACACTCCACTGGCTGCGCGGACAGACAGGCCCCGTACCCGTCGTCGGCATCGCTTCGGCATCGCAAGGACCGGGCGGCATCAAGCCGCGCGCCGCCTACAATCTCTTCTCCATTTCCGGTTCTCCCGGCGCTTGGGAAGTGAAAGGCGAGCGCTTCAGCATAAATGATACGGGCGACGGAATGATGCCGGAAAGTGCAGATATTTTCGCGCTTTAGAGGCGATTGCGGAATCAATTTCGGCAGTTGTTGAATCAACATGTGAAGAGCGATCGCCAATGTCGCAACATTGGCAATAAAGGCCGCCGGGGCTCTTGGTATTTTTAAACGTCGGCGTACAATTCAACAACCGCAGCGCTTCAAAACGGAGTACGCCCGATGACTGCTTCTCTTCATCGCCTGTGCAGACTTTCGATTGTTTCCGTCTTTGCTTTCGGCCTCGCCACGTCGGCTTTCGCGGTCGGCGGCGGGAACGATGACACCTCGCCGCCGCAGAAGACCCAAACGACCAAGACCTGCACCAAGGGCAAGGTCTGGGATGCCAAGAAGAAGGAATGCGTCGATCCGAAGAAGCAGAGCTTCAACGATGACGATCTCTACAAGTTCGCCCGCGAATTTGCCTATACCGGCCAGTATGAGAACGCCATTACGGTGCTCAATCTCGCCAAAAACCAGAACGATCCGCGCATCTTGAACTATCTCGGCTATGCCAACCGCAAGGCCGGCCGCATGGAGCTCGGCATGTCCTACTATAAGAAGGCGCTGCAGCAGGATGAGAATTACATCCTCGCCCGCTCCTATATGGGCATGGCGCTCGCCGAGCAGGGAGACATTCAGGGCGCCCGCGTCCAGCTCGTCGAGATTCGCGATCGCGGCGGCGAAAATACCTGGGCCTATCGCGCTCTGCTGCAGAGCCTGAACGGCTACAGGACATATTGAGGCAAGCTCCGCGGGGTATGGTGCGGAAATCCCTTGGGATGGGATGGATGAATTGAACCCCGCGCTTGCGAAATACAGGCGACTTGTTCCATAAAAGCCGCCTGCATGGCCGGGATGAATACGATGGCTTCGCACCCGCCGGGCAAGGCCCGCATGCGAAGCTGGCCCATATTTGAAGCTGGTATGAGTTTCGGCCAATGTGAATGCTTCTTGGAAAAACCATGCGCCAACCCGCCACCACCACCGATATCCGGCGTGATCTCGTCGGTCTCCTGCCCCGCCTCCGCCGCTTTGCCATCACGCTCGCGGGAGAGACGGCTGCGGCCGATGAGCTGGTCCAGGCGGTCTGTCTGCGCGCAATTTCCAAAGGGCATCAGTGGAATGGCGAAGGCCGGCTGGAAAGCTGGATCTATACACTTGCACGCCAGCAATGGGCCGACGACAGCCGCAAGCGCAAGCCGCGTCCGGTCGCACGGGGCAATGTAACCGATATCCGCGATGCCATTCGCGACCATACAGCGTTCGTCGATACCGACGCCCTGCACCGCATGCTCGCGGAAATGCCCGAGGGCGTGGCCAGCATCTTCGTGCTGATCGACGTGGAAGGTCATACCTATCAGCAGGCAGCCGAAATCATGGGCATTGCGATTGGCGGCATTGCCGGTCAGCTTGCGACCGCACGACTCCATTTCGCCGCATTGTCCGGTCACAATCCGCCCGTCCACAGGTACTGACTGATTTGCTCGATTTCAAAAAACAGCCGCTTGAAGCCCAGCTTGCCGCCCTCCTTGACGGCGAAACCACACCGGAACAGAAGTTGGAACTGGAAAGCAGGCTGGCAACGGATGAAAACGCCCGTAAAATCTACGACAAGCTCCGCCACGGCGTCGATTTCGGCCGTCGCAAGTTGGACGACATGCTGAAGGAACCTGTTCCGCTGGCGCTTGTTCGCTCGATCAAGAGCACGCAGCCACCGAAGACGCCGATCGCCCAGCGCAACGCGCGCCCGCAGCTGAAGCTCGCGCCAAATGGCCGCCAGGCGCTTGCCGCAGCCCTTATTCTCTTTGTCGTCGGCGGTGGCATCGGCTATTTTATCGGCAATGCGCCGGATACGGATGACACCACGCCGGCCGCAATCCCCCAGATCAACACCAATGACTGGCTGGGTGACGTCACCGCCTTCCAGCGGCTTCTCGTGCGCCAGCCGCGTCACCTCGTTGAAGTGCCGGCCTCACAGTCAGAGGAAATCTCCTCCTGGCTGACGACCGCGATTGGCGTGCCGTTCCGCGTACCGGATCTTTCCACAGAATCCTGGACCTTCCAGGGCGCGCGCGTGATCCTTGGTGACAGCCGCCCTGTCGGCCAACTCGTCTATTCCAATGCCGATGGCGATATCATCTCGATCTGCTTCCGCAAGGATGCGCAGCCACCGGAAACGGAAGACTTCAAGGAAACGATCCGCGACGAGATCGGCCTGGTAACCTGGCACAATGCCGGCACGTCCTATGTGCTGGCAGGCCCCTCCGCCGAAGCCACGCTCAGCCAGCTCGCCATGGAAATTGCCGCCGCCATTTGACGGTTATGGCACCAGCACGACTTTTCCGCTGACTCGACGCTCCTCAAGCGCACGATGCGCCTCAGCGACTTCATCAAGCGAAAACCGACCGCCTTGCACGATCTCCAGCCCTCCGGATGCGGCAAGATCGAAGAGAGCAGCGAGATCGCCCTTCCATTTGTCAGCCGCAATCAGCGGCAAGAGTGAAAAGCCCTTCAGCGACTGGTTCATATCCAGCATGGAGCCGATCTCTGAAAGCTCCAGCGAGAACCGCCCCATGGCCGCAAACAGCATTTCTCCGGCGGGAGCAAGTGCAGCCAGAGACGCCCTCGCGATATCGCCGCCGACCGTCTCGTAAATGACATCGGCACCCTGCCCTCCGGTCGCGGTCCTGACCGAGCCGGTCCACTCTTCGGCGGTGTAATCGACCGCCAGATCGGCGCCGAGGGAGAGTGCAAGCTGCCTCTTCGCCTCACTGCCGGCTGCTGCAATGACCACGCTCGCCCCCTCGAGCCTAGCAAGCTGCAACAACAGAGACCCGACCCCACCGCCAGCAGCGTTGACGAGCACCACCCTTCCCTTCGGCGGGCTACGACGCACCATGTGCAGAGCCGTCAGGCCCTGCACCATCAATGCCGTCGCATCCGCAAAGGAAAGGTCGTCCGGCAAACGCACCGCCGCTCCAACATCTATAGCCACATATTCGGCATAACCGCCGAAGCCACGAGCGATTGCAAAGAGCGGCACGGCGACACGCGCGCCAAGCAGCGACGGATCTGCATCCGCCCCAAGTTCTTCGACGATGCCTGCCACTTCCACACCGGGAAAGACAGGCAGCGGTGGCGTCACGGCATAGCGATCCGCCCGCATCAGAACCTCGAAGAAATTGACGCCGGCGGCATGGACGCGCACCAGCACTTCGCCGCCTTTGGGCTTCGGGATCGGCACCTCTACAGTTTCGAGAACCTCAGGCGGACCGAAGCGGGTGAATTGAACGGCTTTCATGGCAGACCTCAGATTTTGATGGCGTAAGGCAGCCTGTAGCACTCGATTTACGCTTCAAAATACACACATATCAGTGCCATACCCACCAGGAGGTGACCATGGCCGAGCCCATGAAAAGACTGCCGAAACTCCCCGTGGAACGGGCCTTGAAGGTCATTTCCGGGAGATGGAAACCCGTCATTCTCTATCATGTCTTCTCAGGACCGAAACGGCTTTCAGAGCTCAAGCGCATGATGCCCGAGATTACCCAGAAGGTGCTGATCCAGCAATTGCGAGAGATGGAGGAGCACGGCCTTGTACGCCGAGAAGTCTTTGCAGAGGTGCCCGCACGCGTAGAATATACCGCGACTGAACTTGGCCTCGGGTTGGAGCCGATCCTTCTCGCCCTCTGCCAATGGGGACAAAACCACGCGCAAGCACAGGGCGAGCTCGATGAGCTCGCCGATTGCATCGTCAGGCCGCGCCACTCCGAGGCGATCGCGGCCTGATCAGAATGGTTAGGCCTTGCCGGCCTTCACGTCGAGCACTCGGTTGGCAGCCGAGACGATCGCTTCGAGCGATGCCGCCACGATATTGGTGTTGATGCCGGCACCAAAGAGCTTGCCGCCCGGATAGGACGTCTCGACATAGGAGATGGCGGCGGCATTCGAGCCGTGCTGCAGCGAATGCTCCGAATAATCCTCGACCGACATCTCGATACCGAGATAGTGCGACAGCGCATTGATGAAGCCATCAATCGGGCCGTTGCCACGGCCTTCGATACGCTTGATCTCACCATTGTCGGTAATCTCGGCCGCCACGATCCGCTGTCCCTTGTGCTCTGTATCGGGATAGGTGTGGTGATCGACGAACCGGAGACGGGCGCCCGGCTGGGTCACATAGCGCTCGATGAAGCGGTCGTGGATACGCTTCGAAGGAAGCTCCTTGCCCTCTTCATCGGTGATGCGCTGGATGTCTTCGCGGAATTCGACCTGCAGATTGCGCGGCAGGTTGAGCCCGTAATCCTGCTGCAGGATATAGGCGATGCCGCCTTTGCCCGACTGCGAATTGATGCGGATGATCGCTTCGTAGGAGCGGCCGACGTCACGCGGGTCGATCGGCAGGTAAGGCACTTCCCAGACTGGATGGTTGGCAACCTGCGCCGCCTTCATGCCCTTGTTGATCGCATCCTGATGCGAACCGGAAAAGGCCGTGTAGACCAGTTCGCCGACATAAGGGTGACGATCGGCAATCGCCATCTGGTTCGAATATTCGAACACTTCCTTGATGCGTTCGATGTTCGAGCAGTCGATTTCCGGATCGACGCCCTGCGTGAACATGTTGAGTGCCATGGTGACGACGTCGACATTGCCAGTGCGCTCGCCATTGCCAAAGAGCGTGCCTTCAACGCGATCGGCGCCTGCCAGCAACGCCAGCTCGGCGGCGGCAATGCCGGTGCCGCGGTCATTATGCGGATGCAGCGAGATGATCAGGTTTTCTCTGTTATCGAGATTGCGGCACATCCATTCGATCTGGTCGGCATAGACGTTCGGCGTCGCCATTTCGACGGTCGAGGGCAGATTGATGATGAGCTTGTTGTCAGGCGTCGGCTTCACCACGTCGATGACGGCGTTGCAGATTTCCAGCGCCACGTCCAACTCGGTGCCGGTAAAGCTCTCGGGCGAATATTCGAAACGGTAGCCGCCCCCGGCCTTGGCAGCCATGTCTGTGATCATCTTGGCGGCATCGACGGCGATCTGCTTGATGCCCTGCACATCCTTGGCGAACACAACGCGGCGCTGCAATTCGCTGGTCGAATTGTAGAAATGCACGATCGGTCGGTTGGCGCCTTCCAGCGCTTCGAAGGTACGCGTGATCAGCTCAGGCCGGCACTGCACCAGCACCTGCAGCGAGACATCATCGGGCACATTGCCCTCTTCAATGCACCAGCGGGCAAAATCGAAATCTGTCTGCGAGGCAGAGGGGAAACCGATCTCGATTTCCTTGAAACCCATTTCCAGCAGCAGCTGAAACATGCGGGCCTTGCGATCATGGCCCATCGGATCGACGAGCGCCTGATTGCCGTCGCGCAGGTCCACGGAGCACCAGATCGGCGCCTTGGTGATGGTCTTGGTCGGCCAGGTGCGGTCGGGAATGTTTACCTGCGGATAAGGCCGGTACTTCACGGCGGCGTCGGGCATGCCCTTGGCGGAAGCAGCGCTTGCGGAGGATCGGCTGGTGTTCGTATCCATTGTCTTGTCTCCTCGTCCCGGCATTTGCCCCGCGTCTTAGCCGATCATATCTGGCTTGGCGACTGCAAATGCGGACCTTTACTCGGTCGTTTGGTCAATTTTGAGAGTGAGTCGCGAGGAGCGATGGCCGGGCGGGCTTTCGGCCGCCGGGCGCTCCTCAAAGGACCCGGCAACCGCGCGTAAGGCCGAGGAGAAGAAGCGAAGTCAGGGCGCGCGTATTGTCACGCAGGGCCGTGCGGCTGCGTGCAATCGTGTCGGAAATCCGTGCGCTTGTGCTCTTCATGACCGCGCTTATAGCCTTCGCCGCAAATTCCGGCAACCCCTCGCCTATTTTTTCCGCGCCTGCACTATCCGGGACAGCGCAAGCATCAGCCCGCCGGCAATCAGGCCCCAGAAGGCGCCGGAGATGCCACCGAAGGAAACGCCGGAAGCCGTGACAAGAAAGGTGATAGCCGCCGCCTCACGTGACTCCGGCGCCTGGAAGGCAGCCATGGCAGAACCGGAGAAGGCGCCGACCAGTGCAAGACCGGCAACGGCCTCAATCAGAATCGGCGGCGCCAGCGCGACAAAGGCGGTCACCGCCCCGGCAAGCAGGCCGAAAATGACGTAACCGACACCCGAAATCAGCGCTGCCCAATAACGCCGCGAAGGATCGGCATGCGCATCCTGCCCGGCGCACATCGCTGCCGTGATCGCCGCCAGGTTGACCGCATGCCCGCCGAAGGGCGCCGCCAGAAGCGAGAAGACGCCGGTCACGGCAAAGAGCGGGCCCGGCATCGGATCATAGTGATTGACCTTCAGCACCGCGATGCCGGGAATATTCTGCGAGGCCATCGTCACAATGAAGAGCGGCAGGGCAATCGACACGAAACCGGCGAGATTGAAGACCGGGTGAACGATGTCGATAACGGGCACCAGCGACTGTTCGAGTGACGCAAACGCCCCCTCGGGAATATCGACGCCGAACGCCAGCACCAGCGCGAAGGCCACCAGCGCTGCCGGCACCGCCCACAGCCGCTTGAAGGCGCCGACCACAATCCAGGTCAGAATGATCGGCAGGCCGAGCAGCGGATTGAAGGCGATCGCCTTGACGGGAGCAAAGCAGAGACCGAGCAGTACGCCCGACAGCATTGCATTGGCAAGCGGCGCCGGAATGGCGGCAACCGCCCGTCCGAGCGGCTTGAACAGCCCGGCAATGACGATGAGCAAACCGCAAAGAATGAAAGCCCCGACCGCCGCATTGAAGCCGCCGTCGATCGTGCCGATGCTGGCAAGCAGCGCTGCCCCCGGGGTCGACCAGGCGATGCTGACCGGCAGACGCGTGACGGCGCTGAGCACGATGGCGCAAAGCCCCATCGAGATTGACAACGCCATCAGCCCTGAGGCTGCCTGCGCATCCGTCGCGCCGACCGCCTGCAATCCATGCAACACGACCGCAAAGGAGCTGGTAAACCCGACGAAAGCCGTCAGAAGACCCATGAACAGGCTCTGGACGGAAAAATCTTTGAGCATGGCGCGACTCCGGCTGCGAAGATTGCGCATGGAGCCGCATAAGCGGGAGGCGCGCAAGCCGGATTGCCGGCGGAAATGTTCGCTTGGGCGGCAATCCCCTATATTACACGGCGCTATCTCGGTAGATATGGAAACGCCCCGCCTGCGACTGGCAGACGGGGCGTATATTCAAAAGGCTAGATGGCGAAAGATCAGATTTCGCTCTGCGAGGTCACGACGCGAGAGACGAGACCATAGGCGACGGCATCTTCAGCCGAGAGCCAGTAATCGCGGTCGATATCCTTGGCGATCTTTTCTTCCGACTGGCCGGTTGCCTTCGAGAAGATCTTGATGAGGCGTTCGTTCATCTTGATGATTTCGCGTGCCTGGATCTCGATGTCCGAAGCCATGCCGCGCGTGCCGCCGGACGGCTGGTGCAGCAGGAAGCGGGTGTTCGGCAGGCAGATGCGACGTTCCTTCGGAGCCGCGGCATAGATAAGCGCACCAGCCGAGGCAACCCAACCCGTGCCGATCATCCAGACCTTCGGCTTGATGAACTTGATCATGTCGTGGATGGAATCGCCGGATTCGACGTGACCGCCGGGCGAATTCACATAGATACGAATATCTTCGTCATTGGCGGCTGAAAGCGCCACGAGCTGGGTGCTAACCTTCTGCGCCAGTTCCTGCGTGATCGGCCCATAGATGAAGATCGAACGCGACTTGAAAAGGTTCGCCTCCGTTTCCTTGCCGAGCGGCAGTTCCTTCGTCTTGTCGTCCTGTTCTTCTTCGTCGTTCATTCGAACCTCTCTCACGTCTAATGCGGTTCCTCGCACATAGTGCGACTCAATGCGTAAAACAATGCGGGAAAAAGAGGAAGCAGGAAGCGGTGAAGATATTCTTATGACAAACGGACGATATCATCGCATCCTCTAAAAAGACCGGGAGAAACGCAAAATGACCTCCTCCTTTCTGCGTGCTGCCATCAGCAACAATGCATTCTGGTGCGATGCCGTCTGCAAGGCGCTGAGCTCGCCCGGTGAGTTTACGGCCACACTCTGGTTTCATCGTCGAGGCACGCCGCCCTTCTATCCCGATGCCGTAACGCTGACGGAGGCCGACGGCGAACAAACGGAGACGATCGCGACGCTGATCAATAGCGAGAAACGGGACTGGGCGATAAAGGACAGCTATGCGGCCCTCGATCTTGCGCCGCTCGGCTTCAAGCTCTTGTTCGAAGCTGAATGGATCGGCATGCGCATGCCAGTCTCAACGACGTCCCCAATCACCTGGCGGCGCGTGGAAAGCGCTGCTGACCTTGCGCGATGGGAGGCGGAATGGGGCAAGGCGAACGGCCCGGTAACGCAGAAGATCTTTACCGAACCACTACTCCACGATCCCGAAATCGCCTTTCTGCTCGGCTTCGAACACGGCCAACCGGTCGGGGGCGGCATCCTCAATCACCACGCCGGCGTCGTCGGCCATTCGAACCTGTTTGCCGAGGGCCGGCACGGTGAAACCATCCGCCGTGGGCTGATTGCGCAGGCGGCCGAGCTCTATCCGCGAGAACCGCTTGTCGGTTACGAACGCGGCGACGAGCTGGACGAAGCGCTGCGCGTGGGCTTCGAACTTCTGGGGCCGCTGCGCATCTGGCTGAAGGAGGCCTGAGCTTACTGAAATGTAAGTTGCCAAGGCTTTGAAATGCCCTAATCGCTTCCTAACTCAGCCTTAGCGGCCCATCCGCCGAATGTTAAAGCCGCAGAACTTTAGAGGAGACAGGACATGTCACCGGAAGAACGCCAATTGCTGACCGCCCTCTTCGATCGCGTGCGCACCGCCGCCGCCACGCCGCGCGATCCGGAAGCCGAAACGCTGATATCAGAAGCGACCCGTGCGCAACCCTCCGCCACTTACTATCTGGCGCAGGCCGTCATCGTGCAGGAAAAGGGCCTGGAAGCTGCCGCCAATCACATCAAGGAGCTTGAAGAGCGTGTCCGGCAGTTCGAAGCGGGCGAAACCGATCACCGCCGGGCCGAACAAGGCGGCTTTCTGAGCTCCATCTTCGGCAACACGCAGACGCAACAACCGGCGCCTGCTCCCGGCCCATGGGGTGGCGCTCCGAGAGACAGTTACGAGCAGCCACGCGGCTACGACAACACCCGCCAGGTGCCGCAGCAACCGTCAGGCCCCTGGAGCCAGCAGGCCTATGCACCGTCCGCCGGCGGCAGCTTCTTGCGCGGCGCCCTCGGCACGGCAGCCGGCGTTGCCGGCGGCATGCTGCTTGCCAATTCGCTCAGTGGCATTTTCGGCAACCACATGTCGTCACTCGGCTTGGGTTCACCTTTCGGCGGCGCCAATCCCTTCGGCAATGCGAGCGCGCCCACCGAGGAAACCGTTATCAACAATTACTACGGCGACAACAATAAGGCCGACGACAACCAAGCCGACAATAACGACAATATCCAGCAGGCCGATTACGACGACAACGACGATTTTACAGATGACTCCGGCGACGACACGACAGATGTCTAGGATTTAGCTGTAAGGAAAGAGCGGCAGTTGGTTTCAATTGCCGCACCGTTTCCCGGCCCTTCGCCTTAAGCTTAGGGCGTTCGCCGTTACAATCGATTCAGAGCAATTCCAGAAAAAGTGCCAAGCGGTTTTTCGTCCGGAATTGCGAAGAACAAAGCAGTGCATCGATTGCTCGGGCTGCGCCCGACCATGGCTCACCCACGCCCACGATAGGTCGCAACGCCCTGATCCGGCAGCCACACACCTTCCGGCGGCTTGCCTGTCTGCCAGAAGACGTCGATTGGAATGCCGCCGCGCGGATACCAGTACGCGCCGATGCGCAACCATTTCGGATCGAGAAGCTCGACGATCCGCTTGGCGATATAGATCGAGCAATCCTCGTGAAAGGCGCCGTGATTGCGGAAGGAATGCAGGAAGAGCTTCAGCGACTTCGATTCCACCAGGAATTCGTTCGGAATGTAATCGATGACGATATGGGCGAAATCCGGCTGTCCGGTCATTGGGCAGAGCGACGTGAATTCCGGCGCGGTGAAGCGCACGACATAGTCGGTTCCGGCATGATTGGACGGCACTTTTTCCAGAACCGCCTCTTCGGGACTCCTGGCGGTTTCCGTCTGCTGGCCCAGCATCGAAAGGCTGGAAACGTCTGTATTGGGCATTACGCCTCCTTGATCACTTTGACGCGGATGCCATGGGCCTTTTCGCCCTCCGGCTCCACGTGAATGGCAATTGTCGAGCCCGAATGCGCGGCCCGAATGGCATCTTCAAGGCGATCGCAAATATCATGCGCTTCCCGCACAGTCATCTTGGCGGGCACGACGAGATGGAAATCGACGAAGGTCACCGACCCGGCGCGCCGCGTCTTCAGGTCATGCACGCCGATCGAGCCTGCCGCATGGGTGGCAATCGCCTGCTTGATCGCCTCTTCCTCCTGCGGTTCGACCGCCTGATCCATCAGCCCACCGATCGACTGCGAGATCACCTTCCAGCCCTGATAGAGGATGTTGAGCGCGACGAGAATCGCGAGAATGGGATCGAAGATCGCATAGCCGGTTGCAAGCGCCAGAAGCAGGCCGACGAGAACGCCGACGGAAGTGACCACATCCGACATGATGTGCTGCCCGTCCGCCGTCAGTGCCGCAGAGCGATGCTTGCGCCCCGTGCGGATCAAAAGCCGCGCCCAGACGGCATTGATGACACCGGCCGCGAAGTTGATCGAAAGACCGAGCACCGGTGCCTCGAGCATGCGCGGATCTGCGAGATGGTTCACGGCCTCCTGCACGATCAGCAGCGCGGCGACGACGATCATCACCCCTTCGGTGACGGCGGAAAGATATTCCGCCTTATGGTGGCCGAAGGGATGGTCGTGGTCGGCGGGCTTCTGCGCGTAGCGGATGACGAAAAAGGCGATGAAGGCCGCCACGACATTGACGAAGGATTCCAGCCCGTCCGAGAGCAGCGCCACGGAGCCCGTCACCCACCAGGCGACCATCTTGAGCCCTAGAACGCCGAGCGACAGGGGAATGCCCCAGAACGCAAGTTTCCGAACCGTGAGATTGCCTTCTTCGTTCATATCATCCCCCTGCGGATGCGAATGAATTGCAGCATTTAAGCCATTGAAACGCAAAACCGCCCGCGCGGGAATCGCGCAGGCGGCCAATGCGGGTGATATGGGCAATCAGGCCCAAAATGTCAAAGGTTTTGACAGGACAAAGGCGACGTCATCTCCATGTGAACGGCCCCAACCCGCTTGTGCAATTGACGATAAATACATAAGCAGTTATATAACTTGTTATGTAACAAGAATAGAGAACATGCCTTGGTCGAAGATGTCGTGAAATCGCTGGGCTACCTTTGCCTCGGCAGCCGCTTCCGCCGGATCGGCGAACGTCTGCAGGCCGACACGCAACAGGTGATCGAGGAACTGGGCGTCTCGATCCAGGCCGCGCAATATCCCTTCCTCGGCGCCATCGACAGGCTCGGCCCGCTTACCATCGGGGAATTGGCGCAGGCAGTGGGCATCACCCAGCCCGGCGCGACGCGCACCGCCTCCCAACTCATGGGGCTGGGATTCCTTGGTATGCAACCATCTGCCGAAGATCAGCGGCGCAGAGTCGTTTCGCTGACACCAAAAGGACAGGAACTCGTTGACTATTCGAAGCAACAGGTCTGGCCGCTCATCGCAGCCGCCGTTGCCGATCTCTGCCGGGATCTCGACGGCCCGCTGCTCGAGCAGCTTGCCGCGATGGAGGACGGGCTCGCCGAATCACCGCTGATCCGCCGCGTTAGATCGCCGTGCGTCCATTCGGACGCACAAAGGACGCTCTAATTTTTTGAATCTACACATCAGGCTTTCCGAAAATCGGTCCCGATTTTCGGGCCGATGCTGTAGCGCCGTACAGGAGAAGACACCATGAGCCATATTCTCGACCGACCGATCTGGAACGCGCTGCAAACAGCGCATGCCGAGCTTGCCGAAGGCGGCGAATACGCGATGCGCTACCCGCCCTCGATCGTCCCCTTCGCAGCGACCGCCGATGATAGCCGCGAAAGCCTCGAAGCACTCGAAAACCTCCCCGCCGCTGATGAGGTCATGGCGATTGTCGAAGCCGGACCCGTCACCATCCCGCAGGGACTGACGGTCGTCTCCGAGGGAAAGCTGGTACAGATGATCGCCGAGCGGCCTTACGAGCGTATTTCCGACAGCCGGCTGCAGCCGCTGAGCCCCAACGATGCGGATGAGATGCTGGCCCTCGCCATGCTGACCAAACCCGGGCCCTTCACACTTGGTGCTCAAAAACTTGGCACCTTCTGGGGCGTCAAGATCGACGGCCGGCTTGTCGCCATGGCCGGGCAGCGCCTGCGACATCCCGGATTTGGCGAGCTCAGCGGACTTTGCACCCATCCTGATTTTCAGGGGCAAGGCCTCGGCACCCTGCTCTTCCGCTTCGTCGCCGGCGAAATTTCCGCCAGGGGGGACACCGTCTTCCTTCATGCCTATTACACCAACACTTCAGCCATAACGCTCTACAAGGCACTCGGCTTCAAGCTGCGCTCGGAAATGAACCTGCGCGTCGTCAAGCGCAACGCATAAGCTGACCAAAACGCCGCAGGCTCACGCTTTTGCCCATTTGCGCCATGATAGCGTCCCAATTGCATGGTGTTGACGGCCCTGCAGTCAATTGGGGACCGCGCAGACATGCATTGGATCAATCGTTACATCGACCAACCGTTGCTCGACGGTGCGGCCAGTTCCTTGCGGGCCTGGCATATCCGAACCGGCCTTTCGCCGGAACGGCTGGAGCCGCTCTGGAACATTGCCGTGACAGGCTTTCTGTTCTTTACCGCCGGACACTTCCTCACGGGACCGGCCCTGCTTCTGTGTTACGGCGGTCTCGTGATGCTGACCCTCCCCTCGGTCTGGATGCTCTTCACGTCCAGTCGCAAGACAGACAGCTATAACGTCGCCGCCTACAAGAAGCTGAGAACCAGGGCTTTCATGAAACGCGAGGCGGAATGGGCCGTGCGGCTCGCCATCCTCTTCACCGCCATCGGCCTTCCCTTCGTCTCACGCTCGGATGATCCGACGGCCGCCTATTTCATGATCGGCGCCAGCCTCTGGTTCGTGCTGACCGGCCCGGCGAGATCCTATCTGGCAGCAGCAGAACCGCCCATGCCACGCGATGGAGACCGCTCCTTCAATACCGATCTGCAATTCGGCTGAGCAGATTTAAATCAGCACACAATTCAATTGTCGCAGCGACAATGGAACGAACGGCTCACGCTTCCGTTATATTGCCAGCAACCGACAAAGGAGATCGCGATGCTGTACTATGCTCTGGTATTTCTCGTCGTAGCCCTGATTGCAGGCGTCCTTGGATTTGGCGGCATTGCCGGCGCATCCGCTTCGATCGCCCAGGTCCTGTTCTTCATCTTCCTGGTGCTGTTCGTCGTATCCATCGTCGCCCGGCTCATGCGGCGCGTATAGACGAACAAACCAACGCACATAAAAAACCCGCCATTCAGGCGGGTTTTTTATTGCTTATACCTTTGGCATCAGGCCGCCTTGGTCTTGGCCCGGCGGGCAAGGTGCGCCACCACATTCTCGATCATCCGCATGCCGGCATCGCCGCCGAGCGTCATGATCGATTCCGGATGGAACTGCACCGCTGCGATCGGCTCCTTGGCATGCTCGATACCCATGATGGTGCCATCCTCGCTCTCCGCGGTAATAATGAACTCCCGCGGCAGCGTCGAAGGGTCGGCAAAGATCGAGTGATAACGACCGACCGTCACTTCCTTGGCAAGGCCGGAGAACACGATACCCGGCTCCAGTACGCGGATGCGTGACGGTTTGCCATGCATCGGCAGCGCCAGATGACGAAGCTCGCCGCCGTAGGCTTCCGCCAGCGCCTGCAGACCGAGGCAAACACCGAAGATCGGCAGATTGCGCGCGCGCGCCTTCTTGATCGTCGCCTTGCAGTCGAAATCCTTAGGATTGCCGGGACCAGGCGACAGCACGACGAGATCCGGGTTCAGCCGATCGAAAACTTCCTCGGGCACCGGCGTACGAACGGTCGAAACCGTGGCGCCCGTCTGGCGGAAGTAATTCGCCAGCGTGTGAACGAAGCTGTCTTCATGGTCGATCAGCAGGATATTGACGCCCTTGCCGACGGAGGCGACATCGCGCTGGGTCTTGCCGGAATTGCCCGTTTTGGCATCGCGGATTGCGGAAAGCATGGCAGAGGCCTTCAGTTCGGTTTCGGCTTCTTCTTCCTCGGGAATGGAGTCGTTCAGCAATGTCGCGCCGGCGCGCACTTCGGCAATGCCATCCTTGATGCGCACGGTGCGCAGCGTCAGGCCGGTATTCATGTCGCCATTGAAGCCGACCATGCCGATTGCCCCACCATACCACGCGCGCGGGCTCTTCTCATGGGATTCGATAAAACGCATGGCCCAGAGCTTCGGCGCGCCTGTGACGGTGACAGCCCATGCATGGCTGAGGAAGCCGTCGAAGGCATCCATGTCATCCCGCAGGCGACCTTCGATATGGTCGACCGTGTGGATGAGACGCGAATACATTTCGATCTGCCGGCGGCCGATGACCTTGACCGACCCCGGCTCGCAGACGCGGCTCTTGTCGTTGCGATCGACATCCGAGCACATGGTGAGTTCGGATTCGTCCTTCTTGGAATTCAGGAGCTTCAGGATCTGCTCGCTGTCGGCAATCGGATCGTCGCCACGCTTGATCGTGCCGGAGATCGGGCAGGTCTCGATGCGGCGACCGGAAACACGCACAAACATTTCCGGCGAGGCGCCGACCAGATATTCCTGGTTTCCGAGATTGATGAAGAAGGAATAGGGCGACGGATTAATCGCCTTCAATCGCTTGGAAATGTCCGAAGGTTTGCTTTCGCAGCGCTCCATGAACTTCTGGCCGGGCACCACTTCGAAAAGATCGCCCTTGCGGAAGCTCTCCTTCGCCTTGACGACGAGCTCGGCATATTCGCCCGGGCGGTGATCGCTCTTCGGCGGAATGGCATCCGTGCGGATAAACGGCTCGGCAGCGATATCGCCCGCCTTGCCCTCCGTCGTCTTGCCGTCCTTGGCGAAGTCGTAACGATCGACCCACGCCTTGGCGGCGTAGTTGTCGACGACGAGAATTTCGTCCGGCAGGTAGAGCACCATGTCTCGCTGGTCGGAAGGACGCCCCAGCTTCAAGTTGATCGCATCGAACTGGAAAGCGAGATCGTAGCCGAAGGCGCCATAGAAGCCGATGCTGGCATCGGCCTGCGAATAGAAGAGATCGGTGATGGCGCGAAGCACCGTAAACACCGTCGGCATCTTCGAGCGCTCTTCTTCGGTAAAGACGCGGTCCGGCATCTTCACCGTCAGGTCTAGCCTGCGCGCGGTCGATGCGCCGAGTTCGAGTTCGCTGACAGTCTTCAGCCGCTCGACGATAAACTCGAGGATGATCTCACCGCGCTCGTTATAGGCTTCGATCCAGACATTGCGGCCGAAAGAGGAAACACCGAGCGGCGGATCGACGACGGCAGTATCCCAACGCGTATAGCGGCCCGGATATTCGTAGTTCGACGAGAAGACCGCCCCGCGCCGCTCGTCGAGCTTGTCGACATAGGAGGACACCGCATCGGCATAGGGGATGGCCCGCCTCTGCCGGGTGACGGTGATGCCGCCCTTGGTCTCGTAGATTTCCGCACCATCATCCCGCAGGATCGTTACCATAGTTCCACTCCGTTATCGGGCCCGGACGAAAGGCGGCCTTTGAAACAAAAAAGCCGCCTCGAAGTTTCGGGCGGCTCGTTCGTCGTCTTTGGACACGATTGGTCGAGGCCGCCTCAGCGAGCCCACCACCAAACTGCAATGTTCAAGGACTTCTTCATGGGCGAAATTGTTAGCCTGAGATGAAGCCAAGCGCAAGAGGCGATCGGCTCACGAAAAAGGGCGGCCCGAAAGCCGCCCCTACCCCAGCCTTGAACAGGCAATTGTCACTCAGAAGGTCTTGGTAACGGAGATCTTGAAGGTACGGCCCGGCTCCGAATACCATTCCTTCGGCTGCGAAGCGGTTGCACTCAGATTGACCTCGCGAACAGCGAGCGCGTTGTAATACTCCTGATCGAAGATGTTGTAGATCCCGCCCTGGATACGCAGACCCTTGACTTGTTCTGGCGTCCACCATGCGGTCAGATCGACGATGCCGTAGCCGGGCGCATCGAACGACGTCAGAGCATTGTCGTTACCGGTCATCTGCGACGAGAGCGTGGAGGAGAGGTCGAAGCCGTATTCGTCATTGCTCCAGCCGCCGCCGACAATGGCCTTAAACGGCGCGACTGAGCGCAGCCGCTCCTGCGTATCGTCGTTCCGGCCATAGGTATAGGCAAGCGAGGTATGAAGATTGATACCGTTGTCGAACGTCTTGATCACATTCGCTTCGAGACCGGAGATGGAAGCCGAGGATACGTTCGTGTAGGCGAACGTCATGAAGCCGGTGGTGGGATCTCTTGTCGTCACGGTTTCGATGAAGTTCTGATACCGGGTATGGAATGCCGCTACGCGACCCTGCAGACCGCCAGTATCGAAGTTAGCGCCGATCTCAATGCCGCGGCCGATTTCCGGATCCAGGTTTGGATTGCCAAGCTGCGCATAACCCTGCGTCGCGTTGTAGAAGCGGCTGTAGAGTTCATCGACGGTCGGGGCACGGAAGCCGACGGCAAGCTGGGCATAGAGCTGAACATCAGGCGTCAGATCGTAGGTCGCGAGCAACTTCGGCGACATGCCGGCTTCCGTACGATCATAAACCGCACCGAAGCGGGGAAGCGCCGGGTTGCTCTCGAAACCGCCACCCGTCGACGGCCGGTAGTTGAACCAATCGAAGCGGAAGCCGGGCGTTAGCGCGAAGCCGCTATTGCCGATCTCGATCTTGTCTTCGAACGTCACGCCGAGGTTCGTGCTGTCGACATCGGGCACTTCAGACTGGTTGTTGAGTGCCGGGCAGGTTGTCGGCGTTGGGCAAAGCGCCGAACTGTACTGCGTCCATTTCGATACCCCGACGTCGAGGCCGACACGAACGGAGTGGCTGAGGCCGGAATATTCAAAGTCCTTCGTCGCCGTACCGCTAAAGCCCCAGGTTTCGTTTTCTACGCTGTTATTGCGGCCAGAAACGACATTGGCTGCGGTCCGGCCCTGGCTGCCGGATTCCTTTTTCAGATCCTGCCAGTAGAGGGTGGCTCTGGCAGTGCTGAAGAATGCATCGGAAGACTGCGCCTCGTAATCATAATCCAGTGAAACACGGTCACGGTCGCGCAGTTCCCGACCGTCATAGTTACCGACGAGATAGCTGCGGATCGGAGGCGTGCCCTGCAGGTCCCGCAGATCGGTCTTCAGGTCGCGCCGGAAGCGTTCAGCCGTCAAACCGATGCGATGGCCGCCTTCGAGATCCTGACGCACCTTGAACAGCAGGTTGTGCTGGTCGAAATCGGCCGGATCCGGCTCGGTCCTCGGCTTGCCGTAGACGTCGATGTCGCCCTTGCTGTCACGCTCATGGCCCTTGCGATAGGCACCCTGGAAAAGGATCGACGTGTTGCCGACCCTTTTGGCGGCAGCAGCGGAGCCGGCAATGCTGCGGTCTTCGCTGTCATAGGTCGACTTGACGATCGCACCCCAGTCGCGATCTTCCGGGATCAGGTCTTCCGGCTCGAGCGTATTGAGAACGAAGGCACCGCCGAGCATGCCCGAACCGCCCTTGCTCGAATCCGCTCCACGCACGATGTCGAGAGAGGAGAGCGAGTCGAAATCGAAAGTATCGCCGCCGCCATTGGCGTTGCTGGTCGCAAAGGCGCCCTGACGCGAACTGTTGGAAACATAGGGGATCGGGATGCCATCGATCGTCGTCAGGATACGCGGGCCGGAGAGGCCACGCAGATTGAAACCGGCATCGGCGCGCGAATAATTCACGGTTGCATCGACGCTGCGGCCGATATCGTCGTAATTCGTGACCTGCTTCTTTTCCAGTTCCTTCTTGTCGATCTGGGTTGCAAGCGGCGTGTCGGCAACACTGCCGGGGGCCGCACGATTTCCCTTGACGACGATTTTCTGAAGAACGGTTGCGCCTTCGGCATTCGTGGCCGGCGTGGTCGCCGGAGCGCTCTGAGCGAAAGACTGTGAAACGGGAAGAACAAGTGCGGCTGCTGTGCAGACCATTAGAACCGAGCGCCAATGCCGGACGATCATAACCTACCCTCAAATGAAAATTACCGGGCTGGCTGTCGTGGCGTTTCAGACGCTCGAGGGGCTGGCTAGGCTTGCGGACGACTGCGGAGATTTCCGCCTTCTTTTTGCCGCATAAAAAACATGAGTATTATTGTCAATATATTCCGCCGATTTATGTTGAATAATAACGTCAAGTTTTAAGGATCTCAGGAAACGTTGCGCAATTGCAACGAATTCGCCGTTCTTGCGTTTCCCCTCCGCTCGATCAACGGGAAACGACGTGTGAGAGAATTTCGGAAGATGGCGGTCATTCTGGCCGCACTCGCCCTGCTCCCCGGCGCAAGACTGCCGCGAACCGGCCCGGTCCCTCAGGCAAAGCCAGAAGCAGCAATCGAAGCGCCTGCGGCCCCTCAGCCAGAAAAGAAACAGGAAGAAGAGCAGGTTCCCAAGCCTCAGCCCGAACCTGCGCCTGCGCAAAACCCCGAAACACCGCCGGCCGCCTCCGAGGTTCCGACACCGCAGCCCAAACCGAGCGAGACCCCGGCCGCGCCAGCCGGCGAAAAATTTGGTCCACCCTCTCCCACACCGGAAGACCGGGCGAAGCCCCCGACTGAACAGACGCTCGAAGAGCAGCATCTGACCATCGAACCGGAAAGCGACGCGGACCATGCCGAATGCACTAGAGAATTGCAGAGCCTCGGCGTCGTCTTCCGCGAGACACCCCGCATCGACGACGGCAACGGCTGCGGCATCGACAAGCCGATCATCGTCTCCCAAGCGCTGCCCGGCATCACGCTGAAGCCTGAAGCCACACTACGCTGCCCGACGGCACTGGCGCTCGCACGATGGATGAAGGGAAGCGTCATTCCCACAGCCTCGGTCGCCTTGCCGGAAAGCGGCGATATCACCACCATCAATCAGGCTTCCGCCTACATTTGCCGCCTGCGCAACGGCGCCGACACCGGCAAGATCTCCGAACATGCCCGCGGCAATGCCATCGATATCGCAAGCTTCAGCTTCAAGAAGGGTGAGGATGTTGCCGTCCGCTCGCGCCGCGAGGATTCGACGCTGACAGGGGCATTCCAGCGCACCGTCAGCGCCGCAGGCTGCCTCTATTTCAACACCGTGCTCGATCCCGAGAGCGATGCTGCCCACGAAACCCACTTCCATCTCGATGTGATCGAGAGAAAGGGCGGCTTTCGTTACTGTCACTGAAATACGAGACAGATCAACGGTTTGATCGCGAGATCGGAATCCGGTTGCGAAAGCCTTGAATCGGCTTGTGAAGTGGCGGCGGCCTAGAATAGTCCTTCGATATAACCCTGATCATTGAGGTAAATCCGCTCCGCCGACGGCGACTTCGGCAGACCGGGCATCGTCATGATCTCGCCGGTGATGACCACGACGAAACCGGCGCCGGCTGACAAGCGCACCTCGCGCACCGTTACGATATGCCCCTCGGGCGCACCGCGCAGGTTCGGATCGGTGGAGAAGGAATATTGCGTCTTCGCCATGCAGACCGGCAGGTTACCGTAGCCCTGTTCCTCCCAGGCTGCTAGCTGGTCGCGTACAGCCTTGTCAGCCGTCACCTCGCCGGCGTGATAGATCTTCGAGGCGACGATCTCGATCTTTTCGAGCAGCGGGAGGTCGTCGCCATAGAGCGGCTCGAACTTCGCCTGTCCGGATTCGGCAAGCTCCACAACCTTATAGGCGAGGTCCTCGATGCCTTCAGACCCTTCCGCCCAATGACGGCAGAGGATGGCTTCCGCTCCGTGACGCGCGACGAAATCTTTGACGGCAGCGATTTCCGCATCCGTATCCGAGGTGAAATGGTTGATCGCAACGACGACAGGCACGCCGAACCGGCGCACATTGGCGATATGGCGGCCAAGGTTGGAGCAGCCGCGAACCAGCGCCTGAACATTCTCCGCGCCGAGATCGTCCTTCTTCACGCCGCCGTTCATCTTCAGCGCCCGGACTGTCGCCACGATCACGGCAGCACTCGGCTTCAACCCTGCCTTTCGGCACTTGATGTTGAAGAATTTCTCTGCGCCGAGATCGGCCCCGAAGCCCGCTTCCGTCACGACATATTCGCCGAGCTTCAGCGCGGTCTTCGTCGCAATCACCGAATTGCAGCCGTGAGCAATATTGGCGAAAGGACCGCCGTGAACGAAGGCAGGATTGTTCTCCAGGGTCTGCACGAGGTTCGGCTGCATGGCGTCTTTCAGGAGCACGGCCATGGCCCCATCCGCCTTGAGATCGCGGGCATAAACCGGCGTCTTGTCGAAGCGATAGCCGATGATGATATCGCCAAGGCGACGTTCCAAATCCCTGAGATCGGTCGCAAGGCAGAGAATTGCCATCACTTCAGAGGCGACGGTGATATCGAAGCCGTTCTGCCGCGGAAAGCCGTTGGAAACCCCACCGAGTGAAGACACCATGCTGCGTAGCGCCCGGTCGTTCATATCCATCACCCGCCGCCATGTGATACGGCGCAGGTCGATATTCTCTTCGTTGCCCCAGTAGATATGATTGTCGATCATCGCCGCGAGCAGATTGTGTGCCGAGGTGATCGCGTGGAAATCGCCCGTGAAATGCAGGTTGATGTCTTCCATCGGCACGACCTGGGCATATCCGCCACCTGCCGCCCCGCCCTTCACACCGAAGCAGGGACCAAGCGAGGCCTCGCGCACGCAGACGATCGCCTTCTTGCCTATGCGGTTCAGCCCGTCGCCGAGACCGACGGTGGTCGTCGTCTTGCCCTCGCCCGCCGGCGTTGGGTTGATGGCGGTAACAAGGATCAGCTTGCCGTCCTTTTTGCCCTCTTGGGCGGCGATGAACTCGGCACTGATCTTAGCCTTGTCGTGACCATAGGGAACAAGCTGTTCCGGGGGGATGCCAAGCGTGGCGCCGATTTCGAAAATCGGCTTCTTCGTCGCCGCGCGTGCGATTTCGATATCGGATTTGATGGCAGCCATGGATCGTGTCCTCATTCTCTCAGCACAACGGACTCGGCGTTTATTTCAATCGGATAGCGAAATATCCCGAACCTGTGAATAGTACTGCGCCTTGCAGTCCGCCTATTCCATTGTTTATTAGGGGCCAACGATTCTGAGATTTACGGGGTAGACCATGAAATCACTCGAACTTCTGGTCGAGCGCATCATTCTTTCCAGCCGCTGGCTGCTGGTGGTCTTCTATATCGGCCTTGTGCTTGCGTTGGCCGTTTATGCCGTATCTTTCGCCTTCAAGTTCCTGAAGGTCGCAGGAAGCGTATTCGAGCTCGGCGAGGCGGAAATGATCCTCGCCATGCTCGGGCTTATCGATGCGGCACTCGTCGCAAGCCTCATCGTCATGGTGATGATCTCCGGCTACGAGAATTTCGTCAGCCGTTTCGACGAGGCCGAAAAGGAAGGCGAAGTCTCCTTCCTCGGCAAGCTCGATTCCGGCAGCCTGAAGATCAAGGTCGCCTCCTCGATCGTCGCCATCTCCTCCATCCACCTCCTGCAGGTCTTCCTCAACGTCGATCAATATACCGACGGCAGGATCATGTGGCTGACCCTCATGCATCTCGCTTTTGTCGTCTCGGCAGTCATGCTCGGCTTCCTCGAGAAGCTGATGAGCGTGACCTCGAAGAATGATTTGAAGGACAAGGCGTAAGGCGGCGTCAAGCCGGACACATCCGGCGAACGAGAGCCGCACAAAGCAAAAGTGCCGTATCGCGGCGGCGCATCTTTTCGGATATCGGCATCAATTGACCGTGGCCGCAACCGGAACAGTTTCCACACCGGATCTCCTGGGGCACCGGACGCTTTCCTTCGCGTTCGGTCCGCAGAGATGAAGGCCCGGCTCTTCATCGTAGGGAATCACACCATCGATGATGTCAAGCTTGAGCGCCTGAGGTGGATATATATCGTCTCTCCCGAATGACGGCGTTATCATCATCGTGTCGAATGTCTCGGGACTGATGCCCATCTCGCTGAAATAGGCAATGAATTTTCCGCGCTCGGTCTCCGTAAGCTCGATCGCCGGCTGGCTGAGGCCAAGAGCAGAAGTCTTTCCGACGAACCGCAACTCTCCGCCCATGAAGGCAAGCGTGCAGCTCGAAAAGCAGTACGCACCGCCGGCAAAGACCTCACCTTCGGTCGGCCCGTTTTTGGCCATACTCGCAGTGCAACGCGGATCCTGCATCGGACAATTCGGCAAGCGCGTTCTACCAATCGACGTATCGAGACCTGCGGCGCGGATCATACGCCCCATCGCGAAAGCAGCATCTCTGTCGCCGCCATAGGACTGAAAGACGACGGGCAGCTTTTTTTCTCCGAGCGTCTTCAAGACCGCGTCCAGCTGAGCCGGCGTATCCGGGGTGATGTCCCCATCCGCAGAAATCCACTGCGTACACTCGTCCTGGCAATTGCCATCGTACATCACGAGAAAGTCCATAGGATGGGTTTTAGGCAGACCGCCGCTTGTGTATACGGTCGCACGCTTCACCGGTGCCTCCGCCACAGGCGCCGGCGCTACAGCCACCTCGGCCGCAGGATGGCGATAGCAGGCGGCGCTCGCCGCGGCGTCTTTGGTACAGAGCGGCATACCGGGCCACTCACTGAATGTCAGCACACCCGTGAGAAGACCCATTCGAACTGCGTCTTCAGGCGGTATGACTGCGATGCTTGCAGGGGTGGTCGCCATCATCAGATCAACCAGATCACCACTGACGCCCATTTCTTTCAAATAGCCCGTCAGGGCAGCGGTGGCTTTCTTGCCCAGCTTGGTGGAACTGCGCTGCCCAGCTGGCTTTCGTCCAACCTCCTTGCGGGAGACTTCCGTCTTCTTACCGTTCACCATTTTGTATTCGATCCGGTAAGAGACACGCACCTTCTGATAGATGGTCGTGATCTGGTGGATGCCGATATAGGCCCACTGCGACGAGGCGCGCGACGTGCCACCAGCCAGCACCAGAGGACACGCCGAATAGCAGAACGCACCATCCGAATAAGTGTCCCCGAGCGAAGTGCCATCCTTTGCGATAGCAGCAGCGCAGCGCCTATCGTCATCGGGGCAATCCTTAAGCTGCGTCCCGCCGACTGCCGTTTCAAGACCAGCCTTGCGGATCATCCGGCCCATCGCATAGGCGGCATCGACTTCGCCGCCCTCCGAGCGGAGGACGACAGGTACTTTCCGGTCGCCGATCTTCTTGAGAAATTTTCTCAACCGCGCTGGCGTATCTGACGTTATACGCCCCTCCGCCGATATCCATTCAGGACAGTCTTCCAGACAGGAGAGGCTGTGCACGAGAATGAAATCCATCGGGGGTTGCCCCGCCTGTTTCTGCTTGGCTGCTTCGGAGGCAGTAGCTCCGATCGGCAAGTTCAAAAGGAACAAAATAAGTAATGATCGGAAGGATAGGCACTTCACCAAAAAAGAAACTGCAAAGCGCACGATTAGATCGCCTTAGTTGCACCTGACCATACGCTTAGCAATTGGATTAAACGGCAGCAAGCGGGATTCCGAGGACTTGCCGCCGCCTTATTACTTTATTCGCCCATCGCAATCAGGCTGGCATTGCCGCCTGCGGCAGCCGTGTTCACCGAGATCACCTGCTCCAGCGCAAAACGCAGCAGATAGGCGGGCCCGCCGGCCTTGAAGCCGGTGCCGGATAAACCTGAGCCGCCGAAGGGCTGGGTGCCGACGACGGCGCCGATCATGTTACGGTTCACATAGACATTGCCAGTATCGAGCGCATCGGTGACGGTGCGGATCGTGGATTCGATGCGGCTGTGAACGCCAAGCGTCAGGCCGTAGCCGGAGGCCTGGATATCCTGCAGCACCCTGGGCAATTCCTTCGCCTTCCATCTCACGATGTGCAGCACCGGCCCGAAGACTTCCTTGGTCAGTGCCGCAGGCTTGTCGAGCTCGATGATATGCGGCGCGAAGAAGCTTCCGCCATCAGGCGCCTTGCCGGCATAGCGAACCTTCTGCGTTTTCTGCATGTCGGCGATATGGGCTTCCAACATCGCCTTCTGCTTCTCGTCGATGATCGGGCCGACATCGGTCGTTTCCAATGCGGGATCGCCAAGCTGCAGTTCGCGCGCAGCACCTTCGATCATCTGCGTCATGTGCTCGGCCACGTCCTCCTGCAGGAAGAGCAGGCGAAGTGCAGAGCACCGCTGACCGGCAGAGCGGAAGGCTGAGAGGACCACGTCATCGGCCACCTGTTCGCCGAGCGCGGTTGCATCGACCACCATGGCGTTGAGACCGCCGGTTTCGGCGATCAGCGGCACGATCGGCCCATCCTTGGCAGCAAGCGCTCGGTTGATCGCCCATGCCGTCTTCGTCGAACCGGTGAAGGCAACGCCGGCAAGCGCTGCATGCGCCGTGATAGCGGCACCGACGTCGGGACCGCCAGGCACGAAGAGCAGCGCATCTTCCGGCACGCCGGCCTTGTGGAACAGCTTCACTGCTTCATAGGCGATCAGCGGCGTCTGCGGTGCAGGCTTTGCAAGCACGGCATTGCCGGAAACGAGTGCGGCCGAAACCTGCCCAAGGAAGATCGCCAACGGAAAGTTCCAGGGCGAGATGCAGGTAAAAACCCCGCGGCCGCGCCATAGATACCGATTATCCTCTCCAGTCGGCCCCGGCATCTTGGTCGCTGTGCCGAAGAGCCGCCGCGCCTCGCTGGCGTAATAGCGGCAGAAATCCACCGCCTCGCGTATTTCCGCAATGCCGTCGTCGAGCGTCTTGCCGGCTTCTGCGGCCAGGAGCACAAGCAGCCTGTCGCGATTTTCTTCCATAAGGTCGGCCATGCGCTCCAGCGCAGATGCACGTTCTTCGACCGGACGGCGCGACCATGCTTTGTAGCCTTTAGCGGCAACGGCAAAGGCCTTGTCGATATCGGCAACGGTGGCATTGCGAACCGAGCCGACGGTCCTGGAGCGATCGGACGGTGAAAGGACGGGCGCTTCCGAAGCGCTGGCAGCCACGCCCGGAATGAGGGGCGCGGCCGCGATGGCGGGAAGCCCCTTCCGGATCGCCTCCATCAGCTTTTCAAGCGTCGCCCGATGGCCGAATTCCAGTCCGGCGCTGTTCTTCCGCTTGCCGTAAAGCTGCAGCGGCATCGGGATCCTGCTGTTGCGCGCACTGGCGCCGACATCGAATTGCAATTTGTCCGCCGGACGCTCCAGCAATGCCTTGATCGGCACATTCTTGTCGCCGGCCATAGCAACGAAGGAGGAATTGGCGCCGTTTTCGAGAAGACGGCGGACAAGATAGGCGAGCAGATCGCGGTAGCCTCCAACAGGCGCATAGATCCGGCAGGCGATCCGGTCGTTGGTATCAAGCAGATGATTGTAGAGGCTCTCGCCCATACCATGCAGGCGCTGGAACTCGAAGCCGGAACGATCATTGCCGGCAAGCTCCAGAATGGTGGAAACCGTCAGTGCATTATGGGTGGCAAATTGCGGGAAAATACGCGCCCGCTTGGCGAGCATGTGCTGCGCGCAGGCGAGATAGGAAAGGTCTGTCGCCTGCTTGCGCGTCCAGACCGGATAATCGTCAAGCCCGCGTTCCTGCGCCCGCTTGACCTCGGTATCCCAGTAGGCGCCCTTGACGAGGCGCACCATCATGCGGCGGCCAAGCTTTGCGCAGAGTTCATCAACATAATCGATCACGGCGACCGCGCGCTTCTGATAGGCCTGGATTGCAAGGCCAAAACCATCCCAGCCGGCAAGCGACGGATCGGAAAAGACCGCGGCGATCACGTCGAGCGAAAGCTCCAGCCGGTCGGCTTCTTCGGCATCGATGGTGAAATTGAGCTGATGTGCCTTAGCCATCTGCGCAAGCTTCAGGAGGTCGGGCACGAGTTCCCTCATCACGCGATCGCGGTGAGTGGCGAGATAGCGCGGATGCAGCGCCGAAAGCTTGACGGAAATACCCATGCGATCGGGCAAATCCTTGCCCTTGGCGTTCTTCGCCATCCAGCCGCCGATCGCTTCGATCGCCATGGCGTAGGATTGCCAATAACGTTTGGCATCTTCGGCCGTCCGTGCGCCCTCGCCCAGCATGTCGAAGGAATGGCGATAGCCCTTCTCCTCGCTCTTGGCCGCGCGGTTGAGAGCGTCCTTGATGGTTTCGCCGAGCACGAAGTGATGGCCAAGGAAGCGCATGGCCTGCTTGGTGGCATTGCGAACGGTCGGCAGGCCCATGCGTTTGACAAGGCCGCGAAGCACGCCCTCGGGCGTCTCACCGGGGCGGATGATGCGGGCTGAAACGCCGAGCGCCCAGGCGGATGCCGAGACAAACCAGCTGTCGGCCTTGCCCTCATGCTCGCTCCAGCCGCCTTCCTTCAGCTTGTCCTCGATCAGCTTGTCCTGCGTCAACGCGTCGGGCACGCGTAGCAGCGCTTCGGCAAGCACCATCAGCGCCAGACCCTCCTTGGTGGAAAGCCCGTATTCCCTGAGGAAATCCTCCACGCCGCCGATCGATCCCGAATTGCTGCGGATCGCCTCGATCATGCCCCCGGCACGCTTGTCGATCGCAACATCCTGGGAGGCCGAAAAGCGCAAGCCTTCGGCGAAACCATGCAGCAGGCGATCATCGTCACCGGCAAATGGAGCGTTGAACGGGGCAAAAGGCGTGGAAATCTGGGTCGGCATGAAGTGTTCTCCGTGATTTCGGCAACATAGCTGTTCATTCGTGGTGTTTTTCACTAAACTGAGGCCGACCAACACGATCTTCGCCTACCGACCGCCTGAAAGGCCGCGAAAAATGAAAGAGCTCGACCGTCTCGATCGCAAGATTCTGCGTGCGCTGCAGAAGGAAGGACGACTTTCCAACATAGAGCTCGCCGAACGCGTCAACCTGTCTCCCACGGCCACTGCCGAGCGCGTCAAGCGGCTAACCCGAGACGGTTATATCACGGGCTATATGGCAATCCTTTCGCCGGAAAAACTCGGCCGCAACCTCCTCGTTTTCGTACAGGTAAAACTTGACCGTACCACGCCTGACGTTTTCGATGCCTTTGCTGCGGCAGTAAAACGCAGCGACGACGTCATGGAATGTCATATGGTCGCAGGAGGCTTCGACTATCTTGTGAAGGCGCGCATGGCGGGGATGGAGGCTTATCGCCAATTCCTCTCGGAGGTGATTCTTTCCCTCCCCGGCGTACGCGAAACACACACCTATGCGGTCATGGAGGAGGTAAAAGGCACAGCCCTTCTACCCGTATAGCTCGAAAATCAACTTAAGCGCGTTTTTCATCTGGTTAATTTTTCACAAAATGAATTAATCAGCGTGTGCTAAGTCAATTAGGGCTAGCATCCAGGCGGATTTATGTATTTGATAGCGGTAACATAGGGACTTGCGGGGGCATATAATGTCTTACATGACTACCTCTGAAAGGCAGTCATTACTATCGAGCGAACTGGCAGTGGCGCGCACGCGCGGCCTGTTCGCACAAGCGCTTGGAAGGGTGGCAGCGGCATTCGGTTTTGAGCACGCCACCCTGCTGAACGCGCCGACGATAGAAGATTTGCTGCTCAAGCCGCTGATCATCGAGAGCTCGCTGCCGGTTTCCTACATCAGGGATTTCGATCGCGCGCATATGCTGCGCGCCTGTCCCTTTGCCGCACGCATGAGGGAATCAGCCGTACCGCAGGTATGGCATCTTAACGATCCCGGCCATGCCCAGTCTTTCCCTGCCGGCACCAGAAACTTGATGCTGCAGCACGGCATGAGCGCCGGCATTGCCATGCCGATCAATTCGGCCGATGGACAGCGCCTCGTCTTCTGGTTTGGCGGCGAACGTGCATCCCTCGGCCAGAGCGAGATCAACGAACTCGCGATGATCGTTCTCCACGCCGTCGATACCTACAACAGCGTCAAGCGCAATGAGGAGAGCCCCCATAGCGCGCTCTCGGCCCGCGAGCTTGAGGTCGTGCGATGGACAGCGCAGGGCAAGACCTCGATCGAGATCGGCCAGATCCTGGCGCTCTCGGATCACACGGTAAATGCCTATATGACCAACGCAATTAAAAAACTCGATTGCGTCAACCGCACCCAGTTGGTAGCAAAAGCCATCCGATTGAAGCTGATCAACTGAGGAATCAGAAGAGAATCAGCGCGCCATCCCGAATTAGGGGGAAACCGTGCCTCTTCGTTTCGAACAGTCAGCCGTCGAACATCGGCTGCAATCCCGTGCCCACATCGGAATTACCGATGCAGAAGCGCTGACCATGTTCGCTGCCTACCGCCTCTTCGGCTTCTGGCGGATGAACCTCGAGACCGGGCATTTCTTCGCCAGCGAAGACGTACACCAGATCTTCGATCTTCCTTACAGCGAAGGTCCGGTCAACCTGACCGAACTCATGTCGCGCATCCATGCGGAAGACCGGCTGCTGATTGCCGAAACCTTCGAGCAGGCAAGCCTCTACCGGGTCGGCTTCCACTATGTCTATCGCGTCGACAACGGGCTCGGCGGCTACAAGATGGTGCGCTCCGTCGGCAAGTTCCGCGACGACGCCAGCGGCGGCGGTATCGTCGGTATCACCTATGAATTCGTCGAGAAGCTGCGCATCCTTGGCTTCGAGGACGGCGGCACTCCGGCTTAACGGTCCAGCACCGAGCGGATTTCAACCAGGTTCGATCGCACTCTCAGCATATAAAAGCCCATCGTGGCGAGATGGCTCGGCATGATCCAGCCATCCTCCCGTCCGTTGGAAATGATTGCCGGCTGGATGCGAAGTGCTGCCTGGAATTGCCGTGTCGTGCCGGCCCAGATCGCCCCGAGGTTTCGCTCCGACACAACCTGAGAGAAATCAGACTGTGCGGCCGTCAGAATCGCGTAATAAGCGTAGAGCTGCCCGTAGGCGAACCAGAATCGATCGTCCGCCCGCGTGTCGAACCAGCCGCGATTATGGTTTTCCGAGCGCTCCGCCAGCATGTCGGAGGTGCTGCCGAGATCGTTGGCGATGCGGTCGATGAACTGCATCAGGTTGTCCGCGCGACCGTCGAAAACTGCGTTGCAGGCGGCGAGATCAGTATTGAACTTGCGCAAGTCTTTGATGGCGGTGCGATAATAGGCAGGCGTCGGCGTCTTCAGTCCGAAGGGATCGAGCCCGAAATACCAGCTGTGTTCATCGAACTGCAGATTGCCGCGCGCGGTCTGCAGATCGTTGTTGATGCCGGACGTGCCGCGCACGCGCCCGAGCGTGTCGACAAGCTCCGCCGAAGTTCGCCGGACCGCCTGGTTGATGCCGCGCTGGAAGGATGCCTTGTTGTCGAGGAAGGGCGTGTGATCCCAGTCCATGCCGAACAGGCCCATCTTGTAGAGCACCATCGACGATATCCAGGCATTCTGGTTGACGTTGAAGTCCGTCAGATCGGCCGCGACATCGACGATCGCCGAGCGCTGGCAGGTCTTGGTGGCAGTGCCGTCGGCCGCCGGAATTTCCTGTCCTGCCGGCACCTTGCGATCCGAAAGGCGATATTGATCGACGAAGTTCGTATTGAAATTCGACCAGGCCTGCGTCTGCCAGATGAAATAGCCGTAGAGGACGACGAGAAGCGCGAGAAACGCGATGATCGGCAGCCGGATCATCCAGGTCCGCCGCGCATACCATCCGTGCGCGGCCATGAGTGGCCAGATCGCCCAGGCAGCGAAAAGGCGAACCCAGCGGCTGATCGTCTGGCCGATCAGTCTGAAAAAACCGGCAATCCGGTCGAGCATCGTCGTCTCCTGTCAGGCGGCGAAAACAGGGATATCCTTTCCATCCACATATGCGCTCGATCGCCCAAGTACAACAACAGACAAGGATATTTCGGCCAAACGGTGCGCGAGCCAGACGCGACAGATCGGATACGCCTTCCCTCGCCGCCCCGTCAGGAGCGCAGCGAACGGAGGAATCCGAGGCCGAACATCGGAGATTTTCGCACCACATCGATCAGCGGCGCCTCCGAGGGCTCCTCGGCATAGGCGGGAAATTTCCGGGCAAATTCCTGATCTGCACGGCTCTTTCGCTGGACCAGATCCTGAGGCACCAGCATGCCCTTTTCGAAAAGCGCGATGGATGCGGCGATATTCGGGAAAAGCTCCGGCTTGATCCTCACCTTCATGCCCGGACGGTCGGTATCGACCTGTGCCTGATAGATGATAAGCCGCTCCTCGGTATCGACCGAAAGCTTGCGGATGAGCACGTTGCAGCCGGCGACACGGCCGTTCAGCCTGTCGACGAAGGCCTGGAACATGCCGATGAAGCGTTCGCGTCGCTGGCTCTCGTCGCGCATCGCATGTTCCTCGACGGAAATGCGCTCGGCCTCCGCCTTCAACGCCAGACGCTCCGCCTCCATCTGCTCCCAGTGCGCCTTGTTGCCATAGACGCCGATGCGCCCCTGCGTGTTCAATGCCTTGGCGTTGAGCTCCTTCATCCGCATCCGCGCAATGTCGATCTCGTCAACAAGCCGCCGCCGATGCTCGACAATGTCGATGAGGCTCAATTCGGCGCTCTTGTGACGCTCGACAAGGGACAGCCTCTCGCCTTTAAGCAGCGTCGCCAGCAGATCGGATTTCGTCAGAAGATCGAGCAGTTGTTCCACGACCGGCGCCTCGCGCACCCGCGCGCTATGCATGCGCCACATGCGCTGTCGGGAAAACCATCCGGCCATCTTTTCACGCCGCGTCAGCCCGCGAAAACTGTCGAGATCGGCCGAAACCTTGGCCGTCAGCCGGTCCAGGGAGAAGACGAGTTCCGCAAGCAGCACATCGAGCGTGGCACTGTCGTTTAAGAAGGCCTGGAAGCGCGCATTCTGCTCCAGGAAAATCTCGTCGGATGAGCGCGACTCGTCACCATCGAAACTTGTGATGCAGGCGGCGCAATAGTCGGCTTCGCCGGCCATGGCCTCGGCAAGGTCACGGGCAGCATCATACTGGCTATCGAAGGGCGGGCTCTTGCGCACCGGGCACTCCCATGGAATCTCCGTCTTCCAGACTATTCACTTGCCGCGCTAAAGAAAACAGGCGTCGATCCGTTCAGACCGGCTCGGCAATCCATTCGCCGTTCATTGCATCATCCCAATGGCGGCGGCAGAGCGAAACATATTTCTCGTTCCCCCCGACATCGATCTGCGCGCCCTCGTGCAGCACCTTGCCCTCGGCATCGAGCCGCACGACCATGGTGGCCTTGCGCCCGCAATGGCAGATGGTACGCACCTCCCTCATCTCGTCGGCAATCGCCAGCAGCTCCTGCGAGGCCGGGAAGAGCTTGCCCTGGAAATCCGTTCTCAGGCCGTAGACCATCACGGGAATGCCGAGCCTGTCGACGACGCGGGCAAGCTGCCAGATATGATCGCGCGTCATGAAATGCGCTTCATCGACGAAGACGCAGGAGATCGCCTGTCCTTCGCTGCTGAGTTTCCGGACCAGCGCATAGAGATCGCTGTCGCTTTCGAAGGGGATGGCCTCCGCTTCGAGCCCGATACGCGAACCGATGATGCCCCGCCCCACCCGATCGTCGAAGGCCGCGATCAAGAGAACCGTGCGCATGCCGCGCTCCTGGTAATTGTAGGAGGCCTGCAGCAGCATGGTCGACTTGCCGGCATTCATCGTCGAGTAGTTGAAATAGAGTTTTGCCATCGGATTCTCCTTATCTGGCTTCTTGAAAGCTGGAGAACGCAAAGAAAAGCCCCGACAAATCGATAATCACAGGAAATCCTGGTGGCGAAATCGCCAAAGGCCTTGAAATTCAAGCTTTCCCAAAAAACGCTGAGGCGTCGCAATCATATAGTCCGGAACGCCGCAAACGCGCCGAGATCGCTTGTAAAACTGGTCTATTGATGGTTGGCTTGGGAACGTAAGACTGGGAGTCTAAAATGAAAACAACAAGCGCATTCAAACTCATTACCGCAACTGCAGTCGCAGCTCTCTCCGTTGCGACCGCCGCCTTCTCCGCAGACCCTGAAAGCTGCTCCACCGTCCATCTTTCGGATATCGGCTGGACGGACGTCACGTCGACTACGGCGACCGCCTCCCTGCTCCTCAAGAAGCTTGGTTATGAGACCGACATCAAGGTTCTCTCCTTGCCGGTCACCTATACCTCGATGAAGAACAAGGACATCGACGTGTTCCTCGGCAACTGGATGCAGTCCCAGAAGGCAGATATCCAGCCCTACCTCGACGACAAGTCGGTCGAATCTTACGGTCCGAACCTCGTCGGCGCCAAGTACACGCTGGCAACCAATGCCAAGGGCGCCGAACTCGGTATCAAGGACTTCAAGGATATCGCTGCCCACAAGAGTGATCTCGACGGCAAGATCTACGGTATCGAGCCCGGCAATGACGGCAACCGCCACGTCATCGACATGATCGACAAGAACACCTTCGGCATGAAGGAAATGGAACTGGTCGAATCCTCCGAGCAGGGCATGCTGGCGCAGGTCGCCCGCGCCGAGAAGGAAGGCAAGCCCGTCGTCTTCCTCGGCTGGGAACCGCATCCGATGAACACCAACTTCAAGATGACCTATCTGTCGGGTGGCGACGACACGTTCGGACCGAATTTCGGCGGCGCCGAAGTCTATACCAACGTGCGTGCCGGCTATCTCGATGAGTGCCCGAACGTCGGGACGCTGGTCAATAATCTGAAGTTCTCCCTGAAGATGGAGAACGAGATCATGAACAAGATCCTGAACGACGGTGAAGATCCGGAAAAGGCAGCGGGCGAATGGCTGAAGGCCAATCCGTCCACGGTTGATCCCTGGCTTGCCGGCGTCAAGACGCGCGATGGCAGCAGCGATGGCCTCGCAGCCGTCAAGTCCGGCCTCGGCCTCTGATGAAATGAACGGGGCGGATCTGCCGCCCCGTTTTCGTTTTCATCCCGATCTTCGTTCTTAAAAGACAGGCGCGCCTCGTGAATTGGATCACCGACGCTAAAATTCCCATTGGCCCCTGGGCCAAGTCCTTCGTTGACTGGCTGACGACAAACGGCGAATGGTTCTTCAACCAACTCTCCGCGCTGCTGTCCCACGTCATCAATGCCTTGCTTTTCGTGCTGCAGACGCCCAATCCGCTGATTGCCATCCTTGCCATCAGCCTCCTCGCCTGGTGGCTGCGCCGATCGATAACAGTGGCGGTCTTCACCTGTCTTGGGCTGCTGCTCATCATGAACCAGGGCTATTGGAAGGAGACGACGGAAACGCTGGCGCTCGTACTCGCCGCGACCTTCGTCAGCATGGTGATCGGCATTCCGCTCGGCATTGCGGCTGCCCGCCGCGCCTGGATCTATGCCGCGATGCGGCCCGTTCTGGACCTCATGCAGACCATTCCGACCTTCGTTTATCTGATTCCAGCACTTATCCTTTTCGGCCTCGGCATGGTGCCGGGCCTGATCGCAACCGTCATCTTCGCCATCCCCGCCCCCATCCGCCTTACCCGCCTCGGCATTATCTCGACGCCCCCTTCCCTCGTCGAAGCCGCCGTCGCCTTCGGCGCGACGCCGATCCAGGTTCTGCGCAAGGTCGAGCTGCCCTTTGCAACACCGCAGATCATGGCCGGCCTGACGCAGACCATCATGCTCTCCCTCTCGATGGTCGTGATCGCCGCCCTCGTTGGCGCTCCCGGTCTCGGCGTACCGGTCGTGCGTGCCTTAAATACCGTCAACATCGCCAAGGGTTTTGAGGCCGGTTTCTGTATCGTCATCTTGGCAATCATTCTGGACCGCATGTTCCGCACCGCAGGCGAAGGAGACGGCGCATGACCGCGGTCAGTTTCAGAGACGTCAACATCATCTTCGGCGACCGGCCGGAAATTGGGCTCGCCATGGTCGACCAGGGCCGCTCACGTGACGAGATCGGCGCCGAGACCGGCCTCGTTCTCGGCGTCGCCAATGCCTCGCTGACCATCGAGGAAGGCGAAATCCTGGTGCTGATGGGCCTTTCGGGTTCCGGCAAGTCGACGCTCCTGCGTGCCGTCAATGGGCTTGCGCCGGTCGTGCGCGGCGACGTCGCCGTTTCGACGGCAACGGGGCCGGTAAACCCCTACAAATGCAGTGCCAAGGCGCTGCGCGACCTGCGCACGCATACGGTCTCCATGGTGTTCCAGCAATTCGCCCTCATGCCCTGGCGCACCGTTGCCGAGAATGTCGGTTTCGGCCTTGAGCTCTCGGGCGTGCGGGAAGCCGAGCGCAAGAGCCGGGTCGGCGAGCAGCTCGAACTCGTCAACCTGACGAAATGGGCGGACCGCAAGGTCAACGAGCTCTCCGGCGGCATGCAGCAGCGCGTCGGCCTTGCCCGTGCATTCGCCACCGGCGCGCCAATCCTCCTTATGGACGAGCCGTTCTCCGCGCTCGATCCGCTGATCCGTACGCGCCTGCAGGACGAGTTGCTGGAATTCCAGCGGCGGCTGAAGAAGACCATCCTCTTCGTCAGCCACGATCTCGACGAGGCCTTCCGCATCGGCAATCGCATCGCCATCATGGAGGGCGGACGCATCATCCAGTGCGGAACGCCACAGGAGATCGTCAAGAACCCGGCCGATCAATATGTCGCCGACTTCGTGCAGAACATGAATCCGATCAACATGCTGATGGCCTCTGACATCATGCAGCCCGGGCTTGGCGATGCGGCAATCGGCATGTCGGTCAGCGCCACTGCGCGCCCCACGACGCCGCTTGTCGATATCCTCGACGCCCTCTCCCGGCAGCCCGGCAGTATCGGCGTGGTCGACAACGGGCAGATCGTCGGCACGATCTCGGCGCAGGATGTCGTCACCGGCCTTACACGGCACAAGCGGAAGGAATAAAGCATGTCGCGCAAAAGTGTGCAGCGGTTTTGCGGTAACGACATGCGAAAACAAAAACCTAAAGCGTGGCAAGCGAATCCTGGAGATCGCGACACGCTTTAGACTTGATCCTTTCACTCCGCTTTGCGACAACGCGGATATGAAAGAACCGTCCTCCACGCTCCGCGAAACCGACGACGAGGCCCGCAAGCTGGCGCGCACTCTCTTGCGCTCCGCCCGCTATGCTGCCCTCGCCGTTCTCGATCCCGAAACCGGCTTTCCCTTCGCAAGCCGGGTTCTCCTCGGCACCGACATAGACGGCGTGCCGGTCATTCTCGTTTCCGCGCTCTCGACCCACACGAAAGCGCTCGCTGCCGATGCCAGGGCCTCGCTCCTGACCGGCGAGCCCGGCAAGGGCGATCCGCTTGCCCATGCCCGCCTGACGACCCAATGCAGTGCGGAACAGGTGGAGCGGGATACGCCTCTCCACGCGCGCATCCGCGCTCGTTTCCTCAATCGTCACGCCAAGACGAAACTCTATATCGATTTCCCGGATTTCCGTTTCTTCCGGCTCATCCCGCAATCGGCCAGCCTTAATGGCGGATTCGGCCGTGCTTACATTTTGGACGGCAGCGATCTCGTGATTCACTCCGAGGCAAATGATCACATCGCTGAAAAAGCTGACGCCGCAGTGCAAGATTTAGTAGCGCGCCATCCGGACCTCATGTTAGCGCTGACATCCAGGCTGAAGGCACCTGAAGCGGGTCCCTGGCGCATATGTGGGGTCGATTCCGAAGGTTTTGATATGATTTCAGGTGACTTATTGATGCGTTGCGAGTTCGACATACCCGCTGAGGACTTAGATCACATTTGTTCAAACATATCTAAAATAGCATACCTGATACCTTAAATTTAGGTATATACAATCTTCGAGCCCAATTGCTAGTTTTCGCCGTCAGTCAAAGAACCGTCTGACGGCCTGTGCCTGTACGGATGATGTACGTTTCGCATTAGGAAGAAAAAATATGGAAACCTCTGATTTGGCCGAGCACACCAATGTGGCGGCAGCTTTATTATCGGCCATGGCCAACCCCAAGCGTTTGCTGATCCTCACCAGCCTGGTAAAGGGAGAAGTGCCTGTCGGCGTTCTCGCCACCCAGGTCGGCCTGAGCCAGTCGGCCCTCTCCCAGCATCTGTCGAAATTGCGCGCTCAGAAGCTGGTCAAGACCCGTCGTGATGCACAGACGATCTACTATTCCAGCAACTCCGAGCCGGTCATGAAGATCCTCGCGACGCTGGAGGATATCTACGTGGCTCAGAACCGGAGCAGGTCTGCAGCCTGATGTCAGCGCTGACATGATGTCAGTCTGAGCAGCGTTCCAGGGAAATGCTTCCGCGGGCGCCGCTTAACGATTTTCAGCACGTAAAACCTTTGGGACCGGCAATTCGCAAGAATTGCCGGTCCCGTCTGTGTCAGAACGACAGGTTAGCTGCCCACCACTCCGTTGCTAGCGCGCGTCAGCACGACGAGCGACGGACGCGCCGGCACACCCGGCTTGAAGTCCGGCCAGCTGGTGCCGGCATCTTCCATTGAGGTCGCATCCTCGTTATCGGCCATACGCAATTCACCCGGATGCTGGACCGAGAGGAAGACACTGGAGCCGTCCGAGGTAAAGGTCGGCGAGCAGGTCTCCGAACCGACAGGCGCGATATAAATGAGCTTCGGCAAAGCGCGGCCCGAACCTTCCGTATCCATCACATAGACGGAATCGGCGATGCCCTCAGGCGGCGGACCGTCGGTAGTGACCCAGAGGCGGCCTGCTGGATCCACGGCAAGGTTATCGGGGTCGGTGAACCAGCCGGCCGAGGTGGTCGCCGGGTGGAACATCGCCTGGTCTTCGGGCTTGGCCGGATCACCGCAGAGCACGAAGACGTCCCACTTGAAGCTCTCAGCGGCGTAATCGGGCTTGTCAGGACCGCCTGGCGTTACAAGCTCCAGCAGATGCCCATGCGGGTTGGGGCCACGTGGATTGGCAACGTTGACCTGTTCCTTCTCGTCGTCCCCCTGGCCCTTCGGCAAGCGATCCTCGTTTTCGGTCATGGCCACATAGAGCTTGCCGGTGCCGGGATGCGGGATGAAGCCCTCCGGCCCGTCCATCGGCGTCGCACCAACAAGGTCGGCGGCAGTGCGGGTGGCGAGAACCACGTCTGCCTGCGTCTTGAAGCCGGCTTCCGCCGTCAGCGGGCCTTCGCCGGCAACGAGCGGGATCCAGCGCATCGTGCCGTCGCTTTCGAACTTGGCGACAGACAGCGTGCCGTGATCGAGCAGATCCTTGTTGGCGGCGCGATCGTTGGGGTTCCACGGATCGCGGGTGACGAAGCGGTAGATATATTCGAAATCGTCGTCATCACCCATGAAGACCACGACGCGGCCGTCAGGCGCGACGCAACATTGCGCGCCTTCATGCGTCATGCGGCCGAGCGACGTGCGCTTGACCGGCTTTGCCGTCGGATCGAAGGGATCGATTTCGACGACCCAGTCGAAACGCATCCATTCGTTCGGCTCTTCCTCGAACTTGAAGCGCGGCTCGACGCGGCTGACGGAATAGATGTCGTTCTCATCCTCGTCCCAGCCCTGGCGCTCGACCAGTTCCTGGTTCGGCAACTTGGTATAGTCGCCGGCAAAAACGTCCATCGCGCCTTCTTCGCCTGAGAGCATCGTGCCCCAGGGTGTGATGCCGCCATTGCAGTTCGAGATCGTGCCGAAGACAACCGTGCCGGTCGGATCGGCCTTGGTCTTGAGCCGGTCGTCGCCGGCAGCCGGGCCGGAAATGCCGATCTCCGTGCTCATGTGGATGCGGCGGTTATACTTGCCGTCCTTAGCCACCTGCCACTGATTGCCATCCTTGCGCACTTCGAAAACGGATATGCCGACAGCAGCCATGACGGCGCGGATCTGATCCTCGGTCATCTTCTCGCGGTAATCGTCCGCGGTCAGGCCCGGGAACATCAGAAAGGGCGTCGCATATTCATGGCTGACGACCATCAGGCCGTGATCGGAGCTCTTTTCGCCCCACGGCAGCGGCAGGAACTGCGTGAAGTCATTGTTGTAGCCAAACTGGCGCTCGGCCGCCTTGCCATTCAGCTTGGCGACATCGAATTCCGGGCTGTCGGTAAAGAGAGCGTCGCCCCAGCGAATGAGGATCTGGCGCTCGTAACCATCAGGCCAATGGTCGGCGGTGTCGCGCACGCGCTTCAGTTCGGGGAAAGTAAGGGTCGACTCGGCAGCTTCTGCCCTCGTTGCTTCGAGCGCCGGCGCAAAAGCAGCCGCACCCATGGCGGCGATAAAGCCCTTGAGAACGGTACGGCGACGAACGCCTTCTTCGAGAATGGTGCCGTAGCTCGGCGCAAATGCACGCCGCGGATTGGGACGCGGTCTGGTTTTCTGGCGGTCCGTCATGACTACCTCCGGTAAAAATGGTTGAATTTCAAGGAAATGAATGAAATGCCCTCGGCCATTGCGGCCATCGATTTTTGTAGCAATGCCGGGCGAAGGATTGATGACGCCCGAAGTGTCCGGCAACGGCAGACAGCGGCGCTTCTTCGGCTTGACGCCTTGCCGGGCGCTGATAATTTGACCGGGCAGTAAAAATAAACGGCGCCAAGCCTTGAACGGGAACGGCCTCCCCAACGGCCAGGAGAACAGCATGTCCAACCGCCTGAATGCAACGCCAAACGACCTTCGCGCCTTTTGGATGCCCTTTACCGCAAACCGTCAGTTCAAGAAGGAACCGCGCCTCTTCGTGAGCGCCAAGGATATGTACTACCAGACCCATGACGGGCGTCAGGTTCTGGACGGTACGGCTGGCCTCTGGTGCGTGAATGCCGGACATTGCCGTCCGAAGATCACCGAGGCGATCAGCGAACAGGCCGGCGAACTCGATTACGCCCCGGCCTTTCAGCTCGGCCATCCCAAGGCTTTCGAGCTCGCCAACCGCCTGGTCGACATCGCGCCGGAAGGATTGGACCACGTCCTCTTCACCAATTCCGGCTCTGAATCGGTGGAAACGGCGCTCAAGGTGGCGCTCGCCTATCACCGCGTGAAGGGCAACGGCTCACGCTTCCGCCTGATCGGCCGTGAGCGTGGCTATCACGGCGTCAACTTCGGCGGCATCTCGGTCGGCGGCATCGTCACCAATCGCAAGATGTTCGGCACCCTGCTGACCGGCGTCGACCACATGCCGCACACCCACCTGCCCGGCAAGAACAACTTCACCCGCGGAGAACCCGAGCATGGCGGCGATATCGCCACCGAACTCGAGCGCATCGTCACTCTGCACGATGCATCCACGGTCGCCGCCGTGATCGTCGAACCGGTTGCGGGTTCGACCGGCGTTCTCATTCCGCCGAAGGGCTATCTGCAGAAGCTGCGCGAGATCTGCACCAAGCATGGCATCCTGCTGATCTTCGATGAAGTCATCACCGGCTTCGGCCGTCTGGGCGCTCCCTTCGCTGCTCAGTACTACGATGTGAAGCCCGATATCATCACCACCGCCAAGGGCCTGACCAACGGCGTCATCCCGATGGGCGCTGTCTTCGTGACCTCGGAAATCCATGATGCCTTCATGAATGGCCCCGAGCACATGATCGAGTTCTTCCACGGCTATACCTATTCTGGTAACCCGATCGCCTCGGCCGCAGCTCTTGCAACGCTCGACACCTACAAGGAAGAAGGCCTGCTGACCCGCGCAGCCGAACTCTCCGACTACTGGGCCGATGCGCTGCATTCGCTGAAGGATTGCCCCAATGTCATCGACATCAGAAACACCGGCCTTATCGGCGCCATCGAACTCGACCCGATCGCCGGTGAGCCGACCAAGCGGGCCTTCACGGCCTTCCTCAAGGCTTACGAAAGCGGCCTGCTGATCCGCACGACAGGCGACATCATCGCTCTCTCACCGCCGCTGATCATCGAGAAGAAGCACATCGACGAACTCTTCGGCAAGCTGCGTACGATCCTGCAGAACAACATCTGAGCTCGATAGTCCCGATTGAATTCAAGGGCGAGGCTTCGGCCTCGCCCTTTCTTTTGATATCGGCGACCTCGATCGCGTTATCGGTCTCCAGCCTCAGGGATTTCCTCCAGACAGGGCAAATCAACCCAATGGAGATCCGATGCCAAGACTCGCCTTTGTCCTCCCTCTGCTCCTGCTGCTGGTATCAGCAGCACATGCCGGAACCGGGTTCCGCCAAACCACCCTGCCCGGCAAAAACGCCGATCGCTCAATGCATGTCAGCATCTGGTATCCGACCGCGTCTGACGCCACACCCGTCCTTCTCGGCGAAACACCGGCCTTCGTCGGCCAACCTGTCATCAAGGACGCCGAACCCGTGGCCGGCCCGCATCCGCTGGTCGTCCTCTCCCATGGTTATGGCGGCAGCTGGCGCAACCTCGCCTGGCTTGCGGCCGACCTCGTTGACGCGGGCTATGTCGTCGCCGCACCCGATCATCCCGGCACGACCACACTCGACATGCGAAAGCCCGATGCCGTTAAACTGTGGAAGCGCCCTGGCGACCTCAGCCGCGTGATCGATGCGCTGCTCGACAATCCCGATCTGACGGGCGGCGTGGCATCCGATCGGATTGCCGCCATCGGCCATTCGCTCGGCGGCTGGACGGTCGTCGAACTGGCGGGCGGCCGCTTCGACGCGGCCAAGGTGACGAAGAATTGCATGGCTGAATTCAGCGCGATCTATTGCAAGATATTCGAGGCGCTCGGCATCGGACGCGATGCGGCTTCCAACGCGGCGATGGCCGCCGATCTCGGTGATGCAAGAATTCGTGCCGCGGTGACGCTCGACCTCGGACCTGGCCGCGGGCTGACACCGGAGAGCCTTGCGGCAATCCATATCCCTCTCATGGTGCTGGGTGCTGCGGCGGATGTCGATGCGGAGACGGCAACCGAGGCGGACATAGCCGCCACCAACAAGGATTCCGGCTACCTTGCCCGCTATCTACCGCCAGCGACCACCACCTACAGCCTTATCCCCGGATCGCTGCATTTCAGCTTCATGCAGTCCTGCAAACCTGACGCCGCCGAACTGATCGAGAAGGAAGCGCCAGGGGAGAGCATCGTCTGCGGGGATGGTGTTGGCGCGGATCGCGGAACGATTCACCAGCAGGTTTCCAGCATGGTCACGGATTTCCTGGGAAAGGCGCTCGCTGATCAATAGAGCAGCTTCCTCATCCTGCGCGCTTTCGGGAAGCCACGGATCACGAAGACATTCGGCCTGCGGCGGATCAGATCCCTGCAGCCTTGTGTGATGAGACAGATACGCTCAGGAAACGGAGGCTATCGACAGGCAGAGGGCAAATTTTTTGACGAGCCGGCGGTCGAAATGCCCTTCATTGGCAAGCATCCAGCTCAGCGCCTCCTTCGCGCTCCACGGAGCCTTGTAGGGGCGCACCGAAGTAACGGCGTCATAGACATCGCAAATCGCGGCAAGACGTGCGTGAAGGCTGATCTCGCCGTGGGACAGCCTGCGCGGATAACCCTTGCCGTCGATCCGTTCATGATGATTGAGGCAAACGTCGAGAACGATTTCCGACATGCCCTCCTGACGCGACAGGATCGCATGCCCTTTTTCCGGATGATCACGGATCAACTGGATCTCGTCTTCGTTCAGGCGCCCTTCCTTGTTGAGGACTTCGAGCGGAATTTCGAGCTTGCCGACGTCGTGCAACAGCCCAGCCGTGCCGAGTGTCTGCACCACTTCCTCATCCAGTCCGAGATGGCGGCTGAAAAGGATCATCAAGGCACTGACCGAAAGGGAATGCAGAAAGGTCACTTCATCCTTGGACTTCAGCCGGGTGACGCTCATGAAGACGGCAGGGTGGTCATCCATCGATTTGGAAACGGAGGAAATCACCGGCTCGACCTGATCGACGGTGATCCCATCTCCACCCTGCAGCCGATCGAAGACATCTTCCAGGACCTCCACGGATCTCTGAATGGTCTCGCGCGCTCCCTTGACGTCGATCTCGATCTTGCGTGAGGTGTTCCTGACATCGAGGCCCTTGGTGGTGTTGATCACGACACCTGCATCCGCGCACTCATTGAGCTTCAGCGTATCGCTCTCGCGTCGCAGTAAGAACCGTCGCCGAGATAGAAGAGGATCGTGCCAGATGCCCTCGACCATCTCGATAAACATTCCGGTCCGCACCTGCCTGGCTTCAATACGCTTGAGCATCCAGATATCTGTTCCCGCTATCCATATATCGACAAATCGAATATTTTATTGCACCGCAACAATATCTACAGGAACGACAGTTATACTGGGATTCTCAGAATCAATTATTAATTGGATTGAATATATGAATTACCGCAAGGATCATTGGCGGGCCGAGACAAGGCAGACCGAAAATTGCGGGAAATGGACTGAAAAATCAAAAAATCGGGCGCAATCTTTCCAGATTTGGCGAAAACAAACCTGATCTTGTTATCATCTTGCGGAATCTCACCGAAATTCCTAGAAATCTTGCCATGCGCCGCGCGAGCCAAATATGGCCGCGGGGCTCATTGATCGCGCAGCTTTTCCTCGTCCTTGGCACGCTCCCGAAGGGATCGCTGACAAAAGAAACGGCTTTCGCGGCAAGCAACCGGTGGTCGAAGACGACCCTACCCAAGGAGAGAGAACATGACCCTGAAGACCCTGACGGCGACGCTCGTCGCCTCGCTGGCATTTGTGCCGCTCGCGCATGCGGATATCGTCATCGGCCTCATCGCGCCGCTGACCGGCCCGGTGGCTGCCTATGGTGACCAGGTAAAGAACGGCGCGCAGACCGCCGTCGATGAAATCAACAAGAGCGGCGGCATTCTCGGTGAGAAGGTCGTGCTCGAGCTTGCAGACGACGCCGGCGAACCGAAGCAGGGCGTTTCCGCCGCAAACAAGGTTGTCGCCGACGGCATCCGCTTCGTCGTCGGTCCGGTCACCTCCGGCGTTGCAATCCCGGTTTCCGACGTTCTGGCCGAAAACGGCGTGCTGATGGTCACGCCAACGGCAACCGCGCCTGACCTCACCAAGCGCGGCCTGACCAACGTTCTGCGCACCTGCGGCCGTGACGACCAGCAGGCCGAAGTCGCCGCCAAATATGCTCTGGAACACTTCAAGGACAAGCGCGTCGCCATTATCAACGACAAGGGCGCTTACGGTAAGGGCCTTGCCGACGCCTTCAAGGCAACGCTGAACGCCGGCGGCGTCACCGAAGTCATCAATGACTCCATCACGCCCGGCGACAAGGACTTCTCCGCACTCACGACCCGTATCAAGGCCGAGAAGGTCGATCTCGTCTATTTCGGCGGCTACCACCCGGAAGGCGGCCTGCTTGCCCGCCAGTTGCATGACCTCTCGGTCAACGCTCAGATCATCGGCGGCGACGGCCTCTCCAACACCGAGTTCTGGTCGATCGGCACGGATGCGGCAGCCGGCACGTTGTTTACCAACGCCTCCGACGCCACCAAGAGCCCGGACTCCAAGGCTGCTGCCGATGCACTGGCCGCCAAGAACATCCCGGCCGAAGCCTTCACGCTCAACGCCTATGCAGCCGTTGAAGTCCTGAAGGCTGGCATCGAAAAGGCCGGTAGCGCCGAGGATGCGGAAGCCGTTGCTGCTGCCCTGAAGGGCGGTGAGCCGATCTCGACCGTCATCGGCAAGCTCACCTACGGCGAAACCGGCGACCTCACCTCGCAGAGCTTCTCGCTCTACAAGTGGGAAGGCGGCAAGATCGTTGCTGCCGAGTAATCGAAACGAATGAGACACGGGACCGGGCGCCATTGGCGTCCGGTTTCGTTTGCGGGCATCCAATCCGCAGACAGATGCGCTATAACTCGCGGAATCGATTGTATCGCGAGGATAGTCATGACCGCCAAGCTCGAACGTCTCATCGATCAGGGTGTGGGTCGCATACCGGCCGATATCGTCTTGAAAGGCGGACGCTTCTTCGATCTCGTGACGGGTGAACTCATCCAATCGGACATTGCCATCGGTGGCGAGCGTATTGTCGGCACCTGCGGCGCCTATAGCGGCGAGACCGAGATCGATATCTCCGGCAAGATCGTCGTTCCAGGCTTCATCGACACACATCTGCACATCGAATCCTCGCTGGTCACACCGCATGAGTTCGACCGCTGCGTGCTGCCCTATGGTGTGACGACCGTGATCTGCGACCCCCACGAGATCGCCAATGTACTTGGTAAGGAAGGCATCGAGTTCTTCCTCGCTTCAGCGCTCGAAACGATCATGGACATTCGTGTTCAGCTTTCCTCCTGTGTGCCGGCCACGCATCTGGAAACATCAGGCGCCGATCTGCCGGTCGAAAGCCTCCTGCCCTATCGCGACCATCCCAAGGTCATCGGCCTTGCCGAATTCATGAATTTCCCCGGTGTGATCCACAAGGATCCCGTCTGCATGGCAAAGCTCGATGCTTTCCAGGGCGGCCATATCGATGGGCATGCACCGCTGCTCTCAGGCAACGATCTCAACGGCTATCTCTCCACCGGCATTCGCACCGAGCATGAATGCACGAGTGCAGTCGAAGCGCTGGAGAAAATCCGCAAGGGCATGCATATCCTCGTGCGCGAGGGCTCCGTCTCCAAGGACCTGTACGCCCTGATGCCCATCATCACCGAACGCCTCTCGCCATACCTCGCGCTCTGCACCGATGACCGCAACCCGCTCGACATCGCCGAGCAGGGCCATCTCGACTACATGATCCGCACGGCGATCGCTGCTGGCGTCGAGCCGCTGGCGATCTACCGGGCCGCATCGATCTCCGCCGCCCGCGCCTTCGGTCTGCGTGACCGCGGCCTCGTTGCCCCCGGCTGGAAGGCAGACCTCGTCGTTATCGACAGCCTGGAGAATTGCAAGGCAGAGATGGTCTTTTCGGCCGGCCGCCGCGTCACCGATGCGCTCTTTGCCACCCGCAAGCCTGTCTCGCCTGTCGGCCTCGACAGCGTCAAGGCGCGGCCGGTCAATGCGGCCCACTTCGGCGTACCCGTTTCGGAAGGCGAAACGCCTGTCATCGGCGTCATGCCCGGCAAGATCATCACCGAGCATCGTCGCTACCGCCTGCCGGCCAGGGGCAACCAGACCATCGTTGATCTCGGCAATGACATCATCAAGGTCGCAGTCATCGAGCGTCACGGCAAGAACGGCAATCACGCCAACGGCTTCGTCCAGGGTTTTGGATTGAAGAAAGGCGCCATCGCCTCGACAGTCGGCCACGATAGCCACAATATCTGCGTCGTCGGCGTCAGCGAGGATGACATGGCGCTTGCGGCCAATCGTCTCGGCGAGATCAAGGGCGGCTTCGTCGTCGTCGAAGACGGCAAGGTCACCGGCGAGATTGCCCTGCCGGTCGCCGGCCTGATGAGCCTGGAACCCTATGAGGCGGTGCGCGACACGCTGCACCATCTGCGCAAGGCGGCTTATGCGCTGGGCACGACGCTGGAAGAACCCTTCCTGCAGGTCGCATTTCTGCCCCTGCCCGTGATCCCGCATTTGAAGATCTCGGACAAGGGGATGGTGGACGTCGATCGCTTCGCGCTGATCAGCTGACGACTGCGTTAGCTGATACGAGCGCAGAAGGCATCAAGCGCATCGAGCTGCACTGTCTTGATGCTGGCGACGGCTTTGAACCCGGGCATGGACAATGGAGCGCCCAGCACCATGCCGGCAGGAAGTTGAAATTCCGCAGGCTCACGCGTCAGGTTGAAGACGAAGAGCAGTTTCTCGTCTCCCTTCTCGCGCACGAAGGCGAGGAGATCCTGATTGCTGCCAACGAATTCCATGCTGCCGTCGACGAGCGCCGGATAGGTTTTCCGGAATTCCAGCGTACGCCGGTAATGGTGCAGCACGGAACTGTCATTGTTTTCCTGGGTGTCCACGGAAAGCGCCGCCTGTTCGTAGGGCACCGGCAGCCAGCTCTTCTCGGCGCTGGTGAAACCGGCATGCGCCTTGCCGGCTTCCCATGGCATCGGCGTGCGGCACCCGTCGCGGCCCTTGAAGGCCGGCCAGAAGCGAATGCCATAGGGGTCGCGTAGGTCTTCGAAGGCAAGCTCCGCCTCCGGCAGCCCCAGCTCCTCGCCCTGATAGAGGCAGATCGAACCGCGAAGTGCTGCCAGAACGGAAATCGCCAGCTTGGCGATGACCGGACGCTCCTCTTCCGTCAGCGCGAAACGGCTGACGTGGCGGTTGACGTCGTGATTGGAGAAGGCCCAGCAGACCCAGCCGTCCTTCACCATATGCTGGAAACTCTCGACACAGCCGCGGATATGATCTGCCGTGAAGTCCGGACCAAGCAGGTCGAAGGTGTAGCACATATGCAGCTTGTCGCCGCCGGTCGTATAGGCCGCAACAGTCTTCAGCGAGCGCGCACCGTCACCGACTTCACCGACGGTCGTGCGCCCCTCATACTGGTCGAGCAAAGCCCGAAAGCGCTTGAGGAATTCAAGGTTTTCCGGCTGCGTCTTGTCGTAAAGGTGGTTCTGCATGCCATAGGGATTGCTGTCGGGCGCATCGAGGCCGGGCTGATCCGGGTCTGGCTCATGCGGCGGATTGTCTCGGAACTGCTTGTCGCAGAAGTAATAATTCACCGTATCCAGCCGAAAACCGTCCACGCCGCGGTCCAGCCAGAACCTCACCGTCTGCAGCAGCGCATCCTGAACCGGCGTGCTGTGAAAATTCAGGTCGGGCTGCGAGGTCAGGAAGTTATGCTGGTAATATTGCCGGCGCACGCCGTCCCATTCCCAGCCAGGCCCGCCGAAGATCGACAGCCAGTTGTTCGGCGCTGTCCCATCGGGCTTCGGGTCGGCCCATACATACCAGTCGGCCTTGTCGTTCGTGCGGCTGGAACGGCTTTCCACAAACCACGGATGCCGGTCTGATGTATGAGAAATCACCTGATCGATAATGACCCTTATGCCGAGCCTGTGAGCTTCTGCCATCATCGCATCGAAATCGTCGAGCGTGCCGAAAATCGGGTCGACGTCACAATAGTCGGAGACGTCATAACCCATGTCGGCCATGGGTGATTTGAAGAAGGGAGAGAGCCAGATGGCATCGACGCCAAGGCTTGCGATATGGGAGAGGCGCCGGGTTATCCCCTTGAGATCGCCGAGCCCGTCGCCATTCGTATCCTGAAACGATCGCGGATAGACCTGATAGATCACCGCACCGCGCCACCAATCCGCATTCCCGCCTGTCTGCAGCACCATTGACCACCGCCTCCTGCTTCATTTCGCCCGCAACACTAAAGCATGTCGCGCAAAAGTGTGCAGCGGTTTTGCGATAACGACATGCGCAAAACAAAGACTTAAAGCGTGGCAGGCGAATCTGAAAGATCGCGGCGCGCTTTAAGCGGCGAAGCAAAAAACAACAGCGCAATGGCGCATTTGGACTTGAATGATGGACGGTCGCGATCAGACAAAAGGGAGACGCTTATAAGCTTGTCCACACCCGAATGCTACCCACCGGTTTAGGGGTTGCAACGCCAAACCTTTGCGTTAAGGTGCCGTTGACCTGCACGTAACAGGTCAAATCGGGAACAAATGACTAAAGAAAAGGCGAAAAGCCTAGAAAGGTGGACCCAGTATGTCCTTTTTCACGAAAAAATTTCTCGCGTCTGCAATGGTTGGCTCATTGCTCGCATTTTCGGCCCACGCGGCCACGCTGAATATCCATAATGGTGGCGACCCCACCTCGCTGGATCCGCAAAAACTCTCCGGCGACTGGGAAAACCGTATTGCCGGCGACATCTTCGAAGGCCTCGTCACCGAAGACGCCAAGGACAACCCGGTTCCCGGCCAGGCCGAAAGCTGGACCATTTCCCCTGATGGCAAGGTCTACACTTTCAAGCTCCGTGATGGCATCAAGTGGTCCGATGGCCAACCGGTAACGGCCGGCGACTTTGTGTTCGCCTTCCAGCGCCTCATCGATCCGAAAAATGCGGCCGACTACGCCTATCTGCAGTTCACCGTCAAGAACGCAGAAAAGATCAATAAGGGCGAGATCACCGATCTCAACGAGCTCGGCGTCAAGGCAATCGATGACAAGACGCTCGAGATCACCCTTGAAAACCCGACCCCTTATTTCATCAACGCCCTGATGCACTACACGGCCTATCCGCTGCCGAAGCATGTCGTCGAGGCCAAAGGTCAGGATTGGGTCAAGATTGGCAACATCGTCACCAACGGTCCGTACAAGCCGGTCGAGTGGGTCCCCGGTTCGCACGTCACGACCGTCAAGAACGACCAGTATTACGGTGCCAAGGATGTGAAGATCGACGGCGCGAAGTTCTTCGTGCTTGAAGACCAGGAAGCCGCGCTGAAGCGCTACCGCGCCGGCGAATTCGACATCCTCACCGACTTCCCGACCGACCAGTACGAGTGGATGAAGAAGAACCTGCCGGGCCAGGCGCATGTCGCCCCCTTCTCCGGCCTCTACTACTACGTCATCAACTCGACCAAGCCGCCCTTCAACGACAAGCGCGTCCGTCAGGCTCTCTCGATGGCGATCAACCGCGAAGTCATCGGCCCGCAGATCCTCGGCACCGGCGAACTGCCGGCTTACTCCTGGGTTCCGCCGGGCACGGCAAATTACGGCGAACCGGCCTACGTTTCCTGGAAGGACCTTCCTTACAAGGACAAGGTTGAAGAAGCCAAGAAGCTGCTGAAGGAAGCCGGCTTCGGCCCGGATCATCCGCTGACCACCGAGCTCAAGTACAACACCAACGACAACCACAAGCGTATCGCCGTCGCGATCGCCTCCATGTGGAAGCCGCTGGGCGTGAATGTTGAGCTCGTCAACGCTGAGACGAAGGTCCACTACGACCAGCTGCAGCGTGGTGAAGTGCAGATCGGACGTGCCGGCTGGCTCGCCGACTACAACGATCCGGACAACTTCCTGAACCTGCTCGTCACGGGCGTTCAGATGAACTACGGCCGCTGGTCGAATGCCGACTATGACAAGCTGATCAAGGACGGCAACGCTCAGACCGATCTGACGAAGCGCGCCGAAATCTTCAAGAAGGCCGAACAGCTCGCGCTGGACGATTCCGCCGCACTTCCGATCTATTACTACGTCTCCAAGAACGTCGTCTCGCCCAAGATCGAGGGCTTCGTCGACAACGTTCAGGACATCCACCGCACCCGCTGGCTGTCCATCAAGGAATAAGGATGAAAGGCTCTTCCCGGTTCTCCCGGGAAGAGCCGCTCCACGCCCATGATCAAATATGCACTCCGTCGATTGCTGTCGACGATCCCCGTTCTGTGGATCGCCGTCACAGCTTGCTTTTTCGTTTTGCGCCTTGCCCCCGGCGGCCCCTTCGATGGCGAAAGGCCATTGCCGCCGGTGATCCTGAAAAACCTTGCGGCCCACTACAATCTGGATAAGCCGCTCATTCAGCAGTACCTGATCTATGTCGGCGACCTGCTGAAAGGTGACCTCGGCCCCTCCTTCGCGAGCGAGGACTTCACCGTCACCCAGCAGATCATGATCGGCCTGCCCTACACCTTCACCATCGGTACGGCTGCCTTCCTGATCGCCATCATCGTCGGCGTGGGTGTCGGCTGTCTTGGGGCGCTCTATCAGAACAAGGCACCGGATTATATTCTGGGTGCCCTTATTCTCGTAGGCGTCGTTCTCCCGAACTTCCTGATCGCGCCCATCATGCAGCTCGTCTTCGGCATCCACCTCGCGTGGTTTCCAGTCGGTGGCTGGGGTGACGGCTCGACCAAATACCTCGTCTTGCCGATCTTCGTTCTGGCGTTGCCGCATGCCGGCCGCATCTCGCGCATCACCCGCGGCTCGATGATCGAGGTGATGAACCAGAACTTCATCCGCACCGCCAAGGCAAAGGGCATCGGCCCGCGCCTGACGGTCATGCGCCACGCGCTGAAGCCCGCCATGATGCCCGTCGTCTCCTATCTGGGCCCGGCGGCAAGTTACCTTCTCACCGGCTCGCTGGTTGTCGAAAGCATCTTCGGATTGCCCGGCATCGGCCGCTATTTCGTCAACGCAGCGCTGAACCGCGATTACGGCATGGTTCTCGGTACGGTCATCTTCTACATGGTGCTGATCGTGTTCCTGAACCTTCTGGTCGACATCGCCTATGCCTGGCTGGACCCGAAAGTGAGAAACAGATGATCCTCAATCCTGCAAAAAGAGAGCTGCTCGCAGCCGAATTGCTGGAAGCGGAAGGCCTGGCTCCGGAAGGTCGCTCGCTGACGAAAGACGCCCTGCGCCGTCTCTCCCGCAACAAGGCGGCAGTCATCTCCATCGGCGTGCTGGTGCTGCTGATCCTCGCTGCCTTCCTCGGCCCGAACTTCATCCCCTTCAACTATGAAGACCCGGACTGGGCCGCCTTCCGCACCCCGCCCTCCTTCGAAAGCGGCCACTATTTCGGCACCGACCCGAACGGCCGCGACCTGCTCGCCCGCGTGCTCTATGGCACGCGCGTTTCGCTGGCCGTGGCGCTGACGGCAACCCTCGTCTCCGTCGTCATCGGCGTGCTCTACGGTGCGGTCTCCGGCTATATTGGCGGCCGGCTGGACTCCATCATGATGCGCTTCGTCGACATCATGTATGCGCTCCCCTACATCCTCTTCGTCATCCTGCTGATGGTCATCTTCGGCCGCAACGTCTACCTGCTCTTTGCGGCGATCGGCGCGCTCGAATGGCTGACCATGGCCCGCATCGTGCGCGGCCAGACCCTGTCGCTCAAGCACCGCGAATTCGTGGAGGCTGCCCGCGCCTCGGGTCAGAAGCCCTTCAAGATCATCACCAAGCACATCATCCCGAACCTCGTCGGCCCCGTCGTCATCTTCGCCGCCCTGACCGTGCCTGAGATCATCGCGACCGAGAGCTTCCTCTCCTATCTCGGTTTCGGCGTTCAGGAACCGCTGACCTCGCTCGGCACACTGATTGCCGAAGGTACCGATGCCATGGAAAGCATGCCGTGGCTGCTGATTTTCCCGGCAAGCTTCCTCGTTGCTCTGCTGTTGAGCCTGCTCTTCATCGGCGACGGCCTGCGCGATGCGTTCGACCCGAAGGATCGATAGGATGACCCCAGAAAATCAAAAAGAAAAACAAAACGATATCCTTCTCGAACTGAAGGACTATTCGATCACCTTCGAAACGCCCGAGGGGCAGGTGAAGGCGGTCTCCAACATGAACCTGACGGTGCGCCGCGGCGAGCGCATCGCCATCGTCGGCGAATCCGGTTCGGGCAAGAGCCAGACCTTCCTCGGCATCATGGGCCTGCTCGCCAAGAACGGTAAAACGACCGGTCAGGCTCTGCTCGAAGGCAAGGACGTGCTGGCGCTTAAACCCCGCGAGCTCGACCATGTCCGCGGCAAGGATATGGCCATGGTCTTCCAGGACCCGATGACGGCGCTGAACCCGTCGCTCCGGATTTCCCGGCAGTTGACGGAACAGCTTGAGATTCATCGCGGCTTTACCGCCAAGGCGGCCTCTGCCGCGGCTCTGGAGATGTTGAAGCGCGTCGGCATTCCCGATCCGACACGCCGTTTCAATCTTTATCCGCACGAGCTTTCGGGCGGCATGCGCCAGCGCATCGTCATTGCCATGGCGCTGCTCACCAAGCCGAAACTGCTGATCGCCGACGAGCCGACCACGGCGCTCGACGTGACCATCCAGGCCCAGATCCTGGATCTCTTCAATGATCTGACGGCCGAGATGAACACGGCGCTTCTGATGATCACCCACGACCTCGGCGTCGTGGCCGGTCTCGCGGATAGGGTTGCCGTCATGTATGCCGGCCGCATCGTCGAGGAAGCTCCGGTCGATGAGCTCTTCGAAAACCCGGCCCACCCCTATACGGCCGCGCTCCATGCTTCGATCCCGCGCCCGGACCAGGACGTCGACGACCTCGTCGTCATTCCCGGCCGCCCGCCGAACCTGCAGCACCTGCCGAAGGGCTGCAATTTCTCGCCGCGCTGTTCGCAGGTCCAGGACGATTGCATCGACCGCCCGCCGCAGCTTCAACAGCAGGGCGCAAATCATTGCGCCGCCTGTTTCCATCCCTTCCCCCGCCGCGAGGAGTTGCTGATCCATGGCTGAACGCTCGCTTCTGAGGGTCGAGAACCTGACAACCCAGTTCGAGATCCCCTCGAAATCCTTCTTCAAGCCGCCGCTGATGCTGACGGCCGTCAACAATGTCAGCTTCGATCTCGCCGAAGGCCGCACGCTTGGCATTGTCGGCGAATCCGGCTGCGGCAAGTCGACGCTCGGCCGCTCTATCCTGCGTCTTCTGAAGGCGCAGAAGGGCCGTATCCTCTGGCAGGGCCGCAACCTGCTCGATCTGACGGATGAGGAAATGCGTGCCGCACGCCGCGACATGCAGATCATCTTCCAGGATCCGATCGCGTCGCTCGATCCGCGCATGACGGTCGGCGATATCATTGCCGAGCCGCTCACCGTCTTCGAGCCGAAGCTGACAAGGTCTCAGCGTCTTGAGCGCGTGCGGGAGATCATGACCGCCGTCGGTCTGGTGCCGGAAATGATCAACCGTTATCCGCACGAATTCTCGGGCGGTCAGGCGCAGCGCATCGGCATCGCCCGCGCTGTCGTCACCCGGCCGAAGCTCATCATCTGCGACGAACCGGTCTCCGCTCTCGACGTGTCGATCCAGGGCCAGGTCATCACGCTGCTTCGCAAGCTGCGCAAGGAGTTCGGCCTGACGCTGATCTTCATCAGCCACGACCTCTCGGTCGTACGTCTGATCTCGGATGACGTGCTGGTGCTCTATCTTGGCAAGGTCGTGGAAGCCGGTGATTGCGCGACGGTCTTCGAACACCCGGCCCATCCCTACACGCAGGCGCTCTTCTCGGCGGCTCCGATCCCGGATCCTAAACTTGCGCGCCTGCGCAGCCGCATCCGCCTGCAGGGGGACCCGCCCTCGCCGCTCAATCCGCCGAAGGGCTGCGTCTTTTCGCCCCGCTGCTGGAAGGCGACGGATATCTGCCGCACCGAGATGCCGCCGACGGAACTGGTTCGTCCCGGCCAGACGGCTGCCTGCTATCATATGGACAGGCCCTGACCTGAATTCCCCATCGCCCCGGCATCGGGGCGATGGACTTTCCGCTTTCGTTGACTTGTCTCATCCCGCCTCTTCGCGTATCCGCAAGAGCAGAAAAAATCCGGGAGGATGGCTTGAGCGGACGGTTTCTGTCGATCGGCGAATGCATGGTGGAGCTCTCGCAGGCGGGTGAAGGCCTGCTGCGGAAAGGCTTTGCCGGCGATACTTTCAACACCGCATGGTATGCCCGCGCCTGCCTGCCCCCCGCCTGGTCGGTCGATTACTTCACCGCGCTCGGCGATGATCCGATGTCCGACGAGATGGTCGCCTTCATGGGCAAGGCCGGCATCGGCACGGATCTCATCCGCCGTATCAAGGGCAAGACGCCCGGCCTTTACATGATCAATCTGAGGAACGGCGAGCGCTCCTTCAGCTACTGGCGCGACAGTTCGGCCGCCCGCAGCCTCGCGACCGATCCCGACCGCCTGCGCGAAGCAGTGGAAAGTGCCGATGTCGTCTATTTCTCCGGCATCACGCTTGCCATCCTCTCCCAAGACGATGCCGAGACGCTGCTCGCGGAAATCCGCCGTGCTAAGGCCATCGGCAAATTCGTCGTCTTCGATCCCAACATTCGCCCGCGCCTATGGTCGAGCTACGACGTGATGCACATCACAATCAATGAAGGCGCACGCTCCTCCTCGCTGGTCATGCCGAGCTTCGATGATGAGGCCGCCCATTTCGGAGACGCTTCCATCGACGCCACCATTGCGCGCTATCTTGCGCTTGGTGCCTCGCATGTCGTCGTCAAGAACGGCGCCGAAGGTGCAACGCTGAGCTTCGCCAACGAGAAAGCTTACGTGCCGGCGGAAAAGGTCAAAAAGGTCGTCGACACGACGAGCGCGGGCGACAGTTTCAACGGCGCATTCCTTGCTCATTATCTGGAAAACCGGGACGCCCCGGCAGCCGCTCGCTTCGGGGCTAAAATCGCCGCCCGCGTGGTCAGCGAACATGGCGCACTCGTGCCGAAGGAAAAGCTCGGCCTCTGATATAATGATGAAGCCTGCGCATGTCGCTTATCGCGCGGCCACGCGCAGGCCGGCCCCCGCCTAAGCGGTCATTCATCATCGATCGTCAGATCAGGAATTGGGCTTCTTGTCGTCGGCGCGAACGGCTTCGTCGTGGTACCAGCAGCTGTCGAGCGCAGCGTCACACACATCAGCGGCCTCCCGCTCCATCATGCGAAAGCGCTCGAAGCGGTTCTGTGCCTGAACGGCCTTGACGGGAAACTGGTAGATTGTCGCGGATTCACGATGGAAACCGATTGCCATGAGATAGCCTTTCTTCAGTTCGGCCTATCAACATTCACGGTCTGTATAATAGCACAATGCACATAGTTTATGCAAATTGCACAAAATAACAGCAATGTTGCAATTATAAACGATCGATGCAGCATTTCCTGATTAAGCTTGCGCTGATTTGTTTAAAACTTAATCCGTCAGCCTCAACGCCAGAATTTTCATCTGGTTCCAACGCGGAAAATGCTCATCTCTAGGCGGGATAGCCACATACCGGCTCCATCCGCCTCCTGCCGCGTCCGCTCCGAAATTGCGATCGCGGGATGATTCGTAAATTTTTTATGTCGACCGCCCGATCTGGCACGCTACGTGCTTCACAAGAGGCATCCCCTGGCGGGAGAGCGCACCCTTGCGTCTACTGCCTCAGGATTTGCTCAAGTTCGCAGCAGAGAGAGTCGCGATGACAAAGTATAAGCTCGAGTATATTTGGCTCGATGGGTACACCCCGGTACCGAACCTGCGTGGCAAGACGCAGATCAAGGAATTCGATAGTTTCCCGACGCTCGAACAGCTCCCGCTCTGGGGCTTCGATGGTTCGTCGACGATGCAGGCTGAAGGCCGCAGCTCTGACTGCGTGCTGAAGCCGGTTGCCATCTATCCCGATCCGGCCCGCACCAACGGTGTGCTCGTCATGTGCGAAGTCATGATGCCGGATGGCGTGACACCGCATGCAAGCAACGCTCGTGCGACCATCCTCGACGACGAAGATGCCTGGTTCGGCTTCGAGCAGGAATATTTCTTCTACGAAAACGGCCGTCCGCTCGGCTTCCCCGAGAGCGGCTACCCGGCTCCGCAGGGTCCTTACTACACCGGCGTCGGCTACTCGAATGTCGGTTCGGTTGCCCGCGAAATCGTTGAAGAGCACCTCGACCTCTGCCTCGCTGCCGGCATCAACCACGAAGGCATCAACGCCGAAGTGGCCAAGGGCCAGTGGGAATTCCAGATTTTCGGCAAGGGCTCCAAGAAGGCCGCCGACCAGATCTGGATGGCGCGCTACCTCCTGCAGCGCCTGACCGAAAAATACGGCATCGACATCGAGTATCACTGCAAGCCGCTCGGCGACACCGACTGGAACGGTTCGGGCATGCATTGCAACTTCTCGACCAAGTTCATGCGCGAAGTCGGCGGCAAGGCCTATTTCGAAGCGCTGATGGCGCAGTTCGACAAGAACCTGATGGACCACATCAACGTTTACGGCCCCGACAACGACAAGCGTCTGACCGGCAAGCACGAGACGGCTCCGTGGAACAAGTTCTCCTACGGCGTTGCTGACCGTGGCGCCTCGATCCGTGTTCCGCATTCCTTCGTCAAGAACGACTACAAGGGCTACCTCGAAGATCGCCGCCCGAACTCCCAGGGCGACCCCTACCAGATCGCTTCGCAGGTTCTGAAGACGATCTCGGAAGTCCCGACTTCCGGTTTCGCTTCGGCTGCAGCCTAAGTTTTACTGCGGCGCCGACTTCCCCGTCGGCGCCGTTCCTTTTCAAGGCGCAAACGCCTTTCGGCCATTCATCGCCGACATAATTGCTGGCCCCGGCTGCCGCAAGTTCCTGTAAATACTCGTACAGGGCTGTAATATTTCCATCATGCACTTCCGCCAAAATAAGAATGCGGGAATCGCCATTCCGGAAACCCCGCCAGGGGTTGTGCGTTGCCAAAACTAAGCGACGCTGATGGAAATGGAAACATGCTGCAACGTCCGTCAAATTCGTATAGCGGCGAAAGCTGGGCTAGTGCCGCTGGGGCTGTGCCGGAGCGGCTTGTGATCGTCACCGATGCCTGGCATCCGCAGGTCAATGGCGTCGTCCGCTCGATCGAAAACACCAATCGCGAACTGGCCAGGATGGGCGTCGAAGTCTCGATGGTGACGCCCGAGCGTTTCGCCAGCATCCCCTGCCCCACATACCCTGAGATCCGCCTGTCGATCGCCTGGTACCGCCGCGTCGCCCGCGAGATCGAAAAGCACAATCCTTCCTACGTCCACATCGCGACGGAAGGCCCGCTCGGCCTGTCGGCGCGGCGGTGGTGCATCCGCAAGCGCATGCCCTTTTCCACCAGCTACCACACCCGCTTTCCGGAATATGTGTCGGCTCGCCTGCCGATCCCCGAGAGCTGGCTCTACGCCTTCGTGCGCTGGTTCCATAATGGCGGCGCCGGCTGCATGGTGGCGACGCCCAGCCTTGCCCGCGAACTGGCTGCCAAGGGGCTCAAGAACCTGATGCCCTGGAGCCGCGGCATCGATGCCACGCAATTTCATCCGATGCCGCAGGAGGAAAAGCCCTTTGGCCTTCCCCGGCCGATTTTCATGACAGTCGGCCGCGTGGCATTGGAAAAGAACCTGCCGGCCTTTCTGGATCTCGATCTGCCCGGCTCGAAAGTGGTGGTCGGCGACGGCCCCGCACGCGCCGAACTCGAAGAACGCTATCCGGATGTGCATTTCACCGGCGTGAAATTCGGCGAAGAACTGGCAAATGCCTATGCGCAGGCCGATGTCTTCGTCTTCCCGTCGCTGACGGATACGTTCGGCAACACCATTCTGGAGGCGCTCGCATCAGGCGTCCCGGTCGCGGCCTATCCCGTTACCGGCCCGCTGGATATCATCGGCGAAGAAAGCCTTGTCGGCGCGCTGGACGAGAACCTGCAGGCTGCCTGCATTGCTGCCCTCTCCAGCTCGCGGGAGAAGGCACGCGAGCTTGCCCTGCAATATTCCTGGGAAGCGGCAACGCTGCAATTCATCAACAATATCCGCGCCGCCAACGGCGTCATCACGCCGAAATGGAAGAAGGCGTGGCAATATGCCACCAAATCCCTTCCAAGAAGCAGAAAGCCCGGCGATACCGCCGGGTCTCTCTCTTCAGCTGATTGACCCTTACTTGTGAAGGGCGGCGCGCAGCGTATCGTTGGCGACGGAGATGGCGCCACGCACGGCCGGCGTTTCGGCAATCGCATTCAAGAGCACGAAATCGTGGATCGTGCCGTTGTAGCGGATCGATGTGACCTTCACGCCGGCCTGAGTGAGCTTGCGGCCATAGGCTTCGCCTTCATCGCGCAGCACGTCGTTTTCATCTGTGATGATGAGGGCCGGCGGCAGGCCGTTCAGCTGCTCGAGTGAGGCCTGCAGCGGCGAAGCGGTCGGATCCTTGCGCTTGGCTTCGTCCGGCAGGTAAGCGTTCCAGAACCACTTCATGGCCTCCCTGGTCAGCCACGGGCCATTGGCGAACTGGTTGTAGGAGCCAGTGTCGAAATTAGCGTCGGTGACAGGGTAGAACAGCACCTGCTGGTCGATAGCAGGACCGCCACGTTCCTTGGCAAGCAGCGTCACGACAGCCGCCATATTGCCTCCGACGCTATCGCCGGCAACGGCAAGACGGCTTGCATCCACGTGGAATTCCTTGGCATGATCGGCGACATATTTGGTGGCGGCATAAGCCTGTTCGATGGCGATCGGGTAACGCGCTTCCGGCGAACGATCATAGTCGACAAAGACGACAGCGGCTTTCGCGCCATTGGCAATTTCGCGCACCAGCCTGTCATGTGTATCGGCATCGCCCAATACCCAGCCGCCGCCATGGAAATACATAATCACAGGCAATGTGCCCTTAGCGCCCTCAGGGCGAACGACGCGCAGCTTGACACTGCCCGTCGGGCCGACCTTGATCACCTTATCCTCTTCCTGAGCCGCCAACTTCTTCACGTCGCCCTTCTGGGCACCGGCGAGAATGTTGCGGGCATCGGCAGGCGAGAACGTGTAGATCGGCTTGGAGCCGGCCAGGCTATCGATGAATTTCTGCGTTGTCGGTTCCAGTACCGGATCGGCAAACGCTCCAATGGCGGAAGCTGCCAGGATTGCTGCTGCGGAAACTGCGGTCTTGATCGTCGACATTGTCGTGTCCTCTTCGGGTTTGTTGCGTTCGTCCTGAACACGAGATTTATATCGCACACGACTAATTATCGCACGATAGAAATTATTACATAGCTGCCATGCATTAAAAGCGGTTACGATTATTTATCGCGCGATATAATATCCAGCGGTTTTGGAGATCGTGCCATGTCGAACCAACTGAAACTCGACAGTTTCATCTGCTTTGCCGTCTATACCGCAAGCCACGCCTTTAACCGCGTCTACAAGCCTCTGCTGGACGAACTCGGTCTCACCTATCCGCAATATCTGGCGATGGTTTCCCTTTGGGAAGAAGACGGCCAGACCGTCGGCGGCCTCGGTGAAAAGCTCTTCCTGGAATCGAGCACGCTGACCCCTCTCCTCAAGCGCCTGGAAACGGCAGGCTACATCCGCCGCGAACGCAGCAGGCAGGACGAGCGCGTCGTCGTGCTGCGCCTGACGGAGGAAGGCAAGCGGCTGAAGGAAAGAGCTGAGACCGTGCCGGGTTGCATCATCGACGCAAGCGGCCGCGGCGCGGATCAGCTTGCCCGGCTGCAGGCGGAGATCGTCGCGCTGCGGGAAGCGCTGAATAAGAGCACGTCTTGAGGTCTACCGGCGCGTCCGGAAGACCCACTCTGGCCCAAGCGGTAAGGCGACAACAAGAAGCGGACTAAGTCCGCCTCTTCTTGCCCTCGAAGGGATTGTCCGGCGACCGGTAATGGATCCGGATCGGTACGCTCGGCATATCGAAATCCGCCCGCAACCCGTTGATCAGATAGCGCGTATAGGATTCCGGCAGGGCATCCGACCGGGTACAGGACACCATGAAGGCCGGCGGGCGCGCCTTTACCTGCGTCATATATTTGAGCTTGATGCGGCGACCGGAAACGGCCGGTGGCGGATGCTGGACCTGCTGCTGCTCCAGCCAGCGATTGAGCTTGGCGGTGGAGATGCGCTTGTTCCAGACACGGTCCGTATCGATGATCGCCTGCATGAGCTTGTCGAGGCCCCAGCCGGTCTGGCCGGAGATCGGCACGGCGCGGATGCCGCGCGCTTGCGGCAGCAGCCGGTCGGTCTTTTCGCGCAGGTCGGCAAGCACGGCCTGGCGATCCTCGATCATATCCCACTTGTTGAAAGCGAGCACGGCCGCGCGGCCTTCGCGCAGCACGAGATCGACGATATGCAGATCCTGCTTCTCGAAGGGGATCGTCGCGTCGAAGACGATGACGACGGTCTCGGCAAAGCGGATGGCGCGCAGCCCATCGGCAACGGAAAGCTTTTCCAGCTTCTCGATCACCTTGGCCTTGCGGCGCATGCCGGCCGTGTCGAACATCTTGATGGTGCGGCCACGCCAGTCCCATTCCACCGAGATGGAATCGCGCGTAATGCCGGCTTCCGGTCCGGTCAGCAGCCGGTCTTCGCCGAGGAAGCGGTTGATCAGCGTCGACTTGCCGGCATTCGGACGACCGACAATTGCCACGCGCAGCGGCTTGGTGTCGTCATAGGCGGGCTCTTCGTCTTCTTCGCCCTCTTCACCGGTCGGCTGCGGCAGATCGACGTCGGTGACGGCAACATCGTCCTTCGACGGATAAGCGACATCCTCGCCGAGCGCGGCAACGATGGCGTCGCGCAGATCGAGCATGCCCTGCCCATGTTCGGCCGAAATCGGCACGGGTTCGCCAAGCCCCAGCGAATAGGCATCGTAGAAACCGCTGTCGGAACCGCGCGCCTCAGACTTGTTGGCAACGAGCACGACCGGCTTGCCGCGACGGCGCAGCATCTCGCCGAGCGCCGTATCGACCGGCGTCAGACCTGTTTTAGCATCGACGACGAAGAGCGATAGATCAGCCTCGTCGATTGCCGTCTCCGTCTGCTGGCGCATGCGGCCCTGCAGGCTCTCATCCGTCATCTCTTCGAGGCCTGCAGTATCGACAATTGTAAAACGCAGGTCGATTAGCCGCGCTTCACCCGGACGGCGGTCGCGGGTCACGCCCGGCGTATCATCGACAAGCGCAAGCTTCTTCCCGACCAGCCGGTTGAAAAGCGTCGACTTGCCGACATTCGGGCGTCCGACGATGGCGACCGTAAAACTCATTATTTTCCCTTAAGCTCAGCCCTGCGCGGCGGGCGCCTTGCCGGATGCGGTGATGAGATCAAGCATCATATGGGCACGATTGGCAACACCGCGCGGGCTGTCCACATCGTCGACGATCGACTGGAACCACTGGCGCGCCTGCGCCATGTTGCCGGCCTTGTAGGCTGCAAGACCGAGCGCCTCGCGCGCCGAGTGGCGAAAGGCATTGCCCGGAACGGCCATTTCCTCGACGGCGGCAGAAACCTGCTCATAGGCGCCGTTTTCGATCAGCAGCCAGCCGGCGCGCATCTTGGCGGCATCCTGCACGGCAGCAGGAACGGACTTATCCTTGGCGATGGTCTGGAAGGACGCGATCGCACCGGCATTGTCGCCCTTCTGCGACTGGACGGTCGCGGCGCGCATGCGCGCCAGGACCGGGTAAGCACCGTGGCCTTCCTTCTCCAGCTTGTCGAGAGCGGCGAGCGCCTCGTCAGTCTTGTTCTCGTCGGCAAGCTTCATCGCCGCCAGGAACTGGTCGCCGGCGCCGGAGGAACGGGTATTGTCCCAATATTCGTAGGCGACCTTGCCGATGGTTCCGAGCACGATGAGAACGGCAATGGCAATGATATAGCGTCCAAACCGGCGCACCGCGCCCTTCATCTGGTCGGAACGCAGTTCCTCATTGACTTCACGAATGAAGCTATCGTCGTTGAATGCCATTCTCGTCTCCGGCCGCGGATACCCATATACAATGCAAAACGCACATTGTCGGGCCTTCTACTCCATTTTGCAGCAGTTGTAAGGGGGATATCGCAGAATCGTCACGAAGCAAGCATCGGCAGCGGCGCGACACCGATCAGCCATTCGTGAACACGCCAGATCATCAGCGCCCAGACGACCACGCCGATGATGACGGCATAGATGTCATATTTGGCCGAAACGAAGATCGGCAGCATGATCTCGCCGCGGCGCTGGCGCCGCTTCAGCGAAATGCGCACCACCACGCCCCAGGCAAGGAATGCAGCAAAGAGCAGCACCGAATAGGCCTCGCCATTCGACAGAAGATGGGCCAACGCCCAGATCTTCACCGACAGAACGATCGGATGTTTCGTCTTCGTCTTGATATAACCGGCAGGCAGGAAACCGGCGACGAGACAGATCACTGCAATCAGCATCAGGGTGACGGTGAGATGCGCCATACCCATGGGTGGATTGTAAAGCATGCCGATCGGCTCGCTGCGAGCAACGCCAAAGGCATAGATCACGAAGATCAGCGTCAGAATGCTGGCAATCGAGTGGAAGGCGATCCAGGCGGGCTTGCCCACCCTGTCAATGATCGCCTGCCGGAAGCCCGGAACGACGACACGGATCAGATGCAGGCCGAGGAAGAGAATGAGGCTGAGGACGAGCAGAGCCATGATGATCTGGTTTTCCTATTTTGACGGTCAGCCATGAATTACCGGCAGACGGCGAAAAATGCCAGCAAGACCGCAGCTTCGCCGCATTTCTGTAACAGGAAAACCGCAATGCAAATTGTCGCGGTGCCCATGTTTCGTCTTATTTTTTCTGCGTCCCTCGCTCTCTCCTCGATTTTTCCTGCTGTTGCGGACGCCGCCGACAAGCCGAAACAGCTTGTCATCATCTCCTTTGACGGCGCGCACGACAATGCGCTCTGGCAGAAGAGCCGCGAGATGGCAGCCAAGAACGGCGCACATTTCACCTATTTCCTCTCCTGCACCTTTCTGATGAACCAGGAAGCCAAGCAGGCTTACCAGGCCCCTCATCAGAAACGTGGAAAATCCAATGTCGGCTTCGCACAGAGCGACGACGAAATCCGTGAACGCCTCGGCAATATCTGGCACGCTCACCTCGAGGGCCATGATATTTCCAGCCATGCCTGCGGCCATTTCGATGGCCGGCAATGGGGCGAGGCGGACTGGTCAGCCGAATATGCGACCTTCAAACAAACGTTGAAGAACGCCTGGAAAAGCGTCGGCCTGGAAGAGCCAGCCGGCTGGCAGGATCTCGTCGATCACGGCATCAAGGGGTTTCGCGCCCCTTACCTTTCGACCGGCGGCGGCGCGGACATGATCGCCGCCGAGAAGAAGGCCGGTTTTACCTATGATGCAAGCCTCGTCACCAGGGGGCCGGCCATGCCCGTCGAGGAAGACGGCGTCATCCGCTTCGGCCTGCCGCTCATTCCCGAAGGCCCTGGCGAAAAGCCAATCATCGGCATGGATTACAATCTCTTCGTTCGCCACTCCAAGGGCGAGGAGGATGCAGCTGACAGCGCCGCTTTCGAAGAGCGTGCCTATGCCGCCTTTAAGGAAGCCTTCGACAAGCAATATACCGGTAGCCGCATTCCCCTGCAGCTCGGCTTCCACTTCGTGGAAATGAACGGCGGCGCCTATTGGCGCGCGCTCGACAGGCTGGTCAGCGACGTTTGCCACAGATCAGATGTTGCCTGCGTCAGCTATTCCGAAGCGATCCCCATGATCGAGGCCCGCGGCAAGCTGCAGGAGACCTCCGGGTTGTAAGGCGCACTTACCGCTCAAACTGTTGGATATCAAAAACCACCTGCACCTATTGACTGCATCGAGCCTGCACTTCGATAAGCATTACCTCACAAATGCGTGGCAAGCATGGGAGGTAACGTCATGACATTTATTGAGAACCCGGAGTGCCTGGTTGACAAGGACGAATTTCCCGCCTGTGAAACTGGCTTTTTCACTTGGGATATCGTTGCGAACCTCCTCTATGGCGACGGAGCGGTCGCTGAAATGTTCGGACTTGATTTCGCCGAAACGGCAAGTGGCCTTCCACTCGAAGCCTATGTCGCCCGTATCCATCCGGAGGATCAGCCGGCCGCAGCCAAGATCATCCATGATACAATCCTGACGCAGGAGCCAGAGCAACAGAGCTACCGCGTACGTCGCGCCAACGGCTCCTTCCACCAGGTCATGGCATTTGGGCGATGCTTCCGCGACAAGAACGGCATTCCGTCTCTTTACGGCGGCATTGTCTTTCCACTTCCCGAGGAAGCGCCGGTGGCTACACCGCTGCTCGATCATTGTTTGGCGGCCTACGATATTGCCCTCAGGGAAGGCAACAGGGCCGTCGCCGACCATATTCTGGAGGCATTGATTGATATGGACCGGAAAAATACGGGCTGTACGCGCTCGAACTGACGATCCTCGTCGGATCCCCAAAAGAAAAGGGCCACCGAAGCGGTGGCCCTTACTCTTGTGATCAGCCGTCGACGTGGACGACACCGGCCTCGCGCTCCAGGTAGCGCTGGTCGATATCAGGCAGCGGCTCGTTGTCGATTGCCGCCTCGAAGGCCCTGAGACGCTTGTGGATGGAAAGCAGTTCGATGATCGTCGTCCAGGAATTGACGAGATATTGAAAGGAATTGCTGACCTGGCCGAAAGCGGTCGAGATCTGTTGGAAGATGCCGTAGGTGATGGCGCCCGCAACAAGAGTCGGCGTCATGAAGAAGTAGACAAAGAGATTGTCCGCCTGCAGATAAAACGAGCGGGCGATATTGAAATACATGTAGTGGAAATAGAGCGTAAAATAGTTTTTCCGCACCCTTGAGAACAGTTCCTGAACCGTTGGTGGCTGCGCTCGGTCGGCATGATCCTCGCCGTAGACCAATTCCTTGCGGTAGGCGGCCTCCACACGCTGGTTCTTGAAGTTCAGGCCAGGCAGCTTGATACCCGCGACAGCCAGCAGGACGGTACCGAAGGCCGACCAGAAGATAGCAAGCCAGAAAAGAGAGTTCGGCACTTCGCCGAGTATCGGCAGGCTCGTCACGTAATGTGAGAGCGCCAACATGATCGGCAGGAAGACGACCAGCGTCATCACCGAATTGATCAGGTTAATGCCGAGACCTTCCAGGGTGCTGGAAAAGCGCATCGTATCTTCCTGCACGCGCTGGGATGCGCCTTCGATGTGGCGAAGCTTTTCCCAATTGGCCATGTAGAAATTGTTCATCGCCGTCCGCCAGCGGAAGATGTAGTGGCTAGTGAAAAAGTCGGTCAGGATCGACACGAGCATGCTGAGGAACGCGATTTGCGCGAAGATCAGAAACAAGTCGTAGAAGTTTTCGACTGTGATACCCGGCTTCTTATTGAGCGCATTAACCAGCAGATCACCGAACGGCCGGCGCCAGTTGTTGATGACGACTGTGATCTGCACGCCAAAATAGGTCACGAAGATAATCAGCGCCGAGCCCCAGATGGACCACATCTTCCACGGATGGCTGAGTGCCTTCAAATGCCAGGCACCGCAAAAGATCAGCGCGGCTAAAAGGAAGTAGCCGTAAAACCAGAGATTTTCCGGCAGCAGAAAGAACGAGAGATCGATCGGTTGCTGCTCTTCAGGAACCGGCGCAAAACCAAGGGAAGCACCAAGACCGGCGGCGAAGAAATACCAGCCGAAAATTGCGGCCAACGTCCAGACTACGAGCGAAGTAAAGAACGCCTTTGGCTGGGGAAAGAAGGAATGGAACACGGGAGGATTTGCTTTCCTGAACTGGAGTCACGGAAGAGTGGCGAACCACTGATTGCCCGGAAATTAAGGCAGTTCGAAGAAAGCGGCAATGGGTTCAGCCCATTGTTACGCACTTGTAACCACTTAAGGGATTTTCTTCATCACAGGCATGACGAGTAGTGCGCAGAAAACCAGCACGATGGCAGCAATAATGGTCGGCAGCACGAAATTTCCGGTTGCCTCGGCGATCCACCCAGCAACGACTGGGCCGATAATCTGGCCGACACCGAAAGCCGCCGTCATCAGCGCCAGGATGCGGCGCGGGCTTTCCGGTGAGAGCCGGCGGCCGATCTGCAATCCATAGGCGGTGATGGCAAGGAAAGTGGCGCCGAACAGCGCGCCACCGATCAATGGTGCCACCGAATGCGGCAGTTCGACCGTTGCGAGCACGCCGATAGCCTCGATGATGAGCGCCGCGACATAGACGCCGCCAAGACCGAGCAAGCGCACGAAAGGCTTCCAGATGAACAGCGCGACCGTCGCCATCAGCCCCGCGATGAACCAGCAGAGGAACTCGACGATCGGCCCGGACGCGCTCGCGCGGGCGATGGCGACGAGGAACGTGGCGGTAATGACATAGCCGAAGCCGAACAAGCCATAGGACAGAGTCAGCAGCACCATCGGCCGGCTCCAGATTAGCGCCGGCTCCTTCACCTGCCCATTGTGCACCAGTGCCTTTGGCAGCAATGACCAGACGATAACGAGGCTGACCAGGCAGAAGAGCGCTCCACCGATCCAGTCCGCGCGCCAGCCGCCGGCCGCGTCGTCGAAAACGTAGCCGAGCGCAAGCACCATGACGGATGAAATCGCAATCCCCGCCCCCGGCCCGCCAAAATGCGTCGCCTGAACGTGATCATTGCCTGCAGCAGCACCATGGCTCAGCACGATTGCCGAACTGAAGACCAGCGTGAAGGCGCTCGCCACGCCCGCCAGGAAGCGGATGATGGCAAAGAGCAAGACTGAATCCGTCGCCGCCATGGCGGCCAGCAGGATTGCGGTCGCAAGCAACGAGAGAAGCGCCACCAACCGCTCGCGCCCCGCCGCCCAGCCATAGGCGGCAAGAACAGCGCCGACGAGATAACCGACGAAATTGGCGGAAGCGATGAAGCCCGCATCGGCGGCCGAAAGCGGCACGCCGACCATCATGCCGGGCAGGATCGGCGTGAAGGAAAAGCGCCCGAAACCCATGGCCGCCGCCATGGCGACGGCGCCTGCAAGCGCTGTGGTGAGGAGATCGACCGGCCGGTCGTTATTCGGAGCCAACATGGCTCGCTTATCGCGCTGCAACATTGGTGTCACAAGTGAGTAATTCTGATGGGTGCTTCAATTTCGCGAACAGATTTTTCGCGCTCACCTCTTGAACGACATATCTTACGATATATGTTTTACGACATAGTGAGCGATACATCAGATATAAAGGAGCATGTCGTGAGAGGTTTTCGAGGTGGTTTCGTCGGTGAGGCGATGCGTATGGGAATGGGCCGCAGGTTTTCCGCAGGCGAACTGCAGACGATTCTGCTGGCGCTTCTGGAAGAGCGTCCCAGCCACGGCTATGAGCTGATCAAGACGCTGGAAGAGCGCTCCGGCGGCCTTTACGTGCCGAGCCCAGGCGTCATCTATCCGGCACTGACCTATCTGGAAGAAACCGGACTGGCCGAAGTCGAAAACGACGGCGCAAAGAAGCTCTACAAGATCACCGAGACCGGCCGCCAGAAGGTGGAAGATAACCGCGCAGCGATCGACGAGACGCTTGCCAAGCTGGAGCGCGTTGCCGAGGGCATGGCCTTCGTCAACCGCATGTTCGACCCAGACCAGCCGCAGGGTGGCCATGGCAGAGGTGGCGGTGGCCGCAGCCAGCACCGCCGCGATCATGAGGACGATGAGTTCGGCCGCGACCACAGCAACGTACATGCCGCACGCCAGCTGCTGCGCTCAGCGCTACGCATGCGCCATCCCTGGTCGGCAAGCGAAGCCGTCAGGATATCAGGCATATTGGAGCGCGCTGCCATGGAGATCCTGCAGGGCGGCAAGACCGACCCGCAGCAGGAGTAATCTCACCTGACGAGCCCGGCCTAAATCGCCGCCCTCGTCAGCTTTCGGTTTTCAATAGACCGCCCGCAAGGCATCGGAACGCTTCGATGACCTTTGCCAGATAAGGATGAGGATCATTCTCTGCGGCGATCCAGAGTGCCGCATTGAGCGCCGCCCCATTGAGCAGGCGGGCGGCGGCCTCTGCATCGACTGACTTGACCGTGCCTTCATCGATCAGCGCCTGGATGGTCTGCGTCGTCGTGCGAAGGCAGGCATTCTGGCTCGGCCATTGCGAGGGATCTCCCAGCACCGCCGGCCCGTCGAGCAGCATGATGCGCTGGATTTCCGGCTCCAGCGACATCTCGATATAGGCGGTATATTCCGCCAATAGCCCGAGCCAGCTCGTCTCCGCCCGATCGCGCTCGATGCGCAACCGCTCCACCATCTCGCCATCGATCTGGTCGATGACGGCCTGCAGTAGGCCCTTTTTGTCTCCGAAATTATGATAGAGCGCGCCGCGCGTCAGACCGACATCGGCGGTCAAGTCGTCCATGGAGGCTGCCGCATAGCCTTTGACTGCGAAAGCCTTCCGGGCCGCATGGATAAGCTTCGCCCTCGTCTTCTCCATCATCTGTGCCCGGGTTTTTGCGGCCATTACCATCTCCAAAACTCACATACGCCCCGTATGCATATTGACATACGCGGCGTATCTCATGATATATCCACATACGGAGCGTATATCAATTGCGGCTCCGCGTAACGGGCCAACCCCGCACCCATAAAGGCCTCACCTCTCTCGACGAACGCAAGTTCGGCGATCGGTATCCTTTTGTCTGAACAGGAGTAAAACAATGACCAAGCGCAATGCGATTTTCCCCGCCGGCCGGCAGGCGCTCTATGAGATCAACCGCTATTCGGCGGCAATCCGCTCCGGTGACCTTCTCTTCGTCTCCGGCCAGGTCGGCAGCCGCGAAGACGGTTCGCCCGAGCCCGATTTCGCAAAGCAGGTACAGCTTGCCTTCGATAATCTGAAAGCCGTGCTGAAAGCTGCCGGCGCTACGTTCGACGACGTCGTCGACGTCACGACCTTCCACACCGATCCCGAGGCACAGTGGCCGGTAATTTCGGGCATCAGAATGAAGGAAATCGGCGAGGCGCCCTACCCGAACTGGACGGCCGTCGGCGTGAACTGGCTAGCCGGCTTCGATTTTGAGATCAAGGTCATCGCCCGCCTGCCGCAGGCCGCCTGACGCAGACATGAGCGTCGCGTATGAAGCGCGCGGCGCTCTACGAAATCTTCATGACCTCAAGTTCCTGATCGCCGACAGCAACGACATTGCCGACGGCCTTGCCCATGAGAATACGGGCAACCGGCGAAACATAGGAAATCGACCCGGTTTTCGGATCGGCTTCATCCTCTCCGACGATGCGATATGTCTGGACCCGCCCATCGTCACGGCTGAAGGTTACAGTGCTTCCGAAGGCAACGATTTCAGTCGAAGCCGGAGCAGGAACGAGCTGGGCTGTGCGGACGCGTTCGACAAAATAACGCAGATCACGCAGCGGATTTGCTGCCTGCCGCCGCCGCTCATTGACGTCCTCGATCGTGCTCGCAGCCTCATAGGCTTGCCGCGCTTCCTGCACTTGCAGTTCCAGCGCCTTTAGCCCTGCATCAGTCACGAGATTTGGATGAGGAGAAATCGTGCGATCTGGCAGCAGCGTTTCCGCTGCGGTTTCGGCACTTTCTTCCTTGGTAAAGGCAACAGCCATCTCGACCTCCAACAGTGAAGGGCGTTGCCCCTCAAGCCGCCAATGTCAGAATAATCGGCCCGTTGCGGGTTGCAACGACGGTATGTTCATACTGCACCGTCGGGGCCTTGGGATCGGCATAAAGCGTCCAAGCGTCATCTCCACCTTCTGCCCATGTTGCGCCGAGCGACAGGAAAGGCTCGACGGTAAAGACGAGGCCTTCCGTCATCATGCGCCGTTCGGAGGGATCCGGCCAGGTGGAAAGCTCGGCCGGCTCTTCATGCAGCGAGCGGCCGACGCCGTGGCTCGCAAGATTGGCGACGAGCGTATAGCGGTTCTTCTGCGCGAAGGCGCCGACGGCATTGCCGATCTTTGCCAGCGGCTCGCCAGCCTTGATCTGGTTGAGACCGACCCAGAGCGCCCGCTTGCCGTCCCGGCAGAGCCTCTCAATCCTCGATTTGACCGGCGGCACGGCGAAGGAGGCGCCGGTATCGGCAAAGAAGCCGTCCTTTTCCGCCGAAACATCGATATTGACGAGATCGCCCGGTCGGATGACCCGCGGCCCGGGAATGCCGTGGGCGATTTCCTCGTTGACGCTGATACAGGTCGCGCCCGGAAACTGGTAGCAGAATTCCGGAGCGGAACGCGCGCCGGAATCTTCCAGCACCTTGCGGCCGATCTGGTCGAGTTCCAGCGTCGTCATGCCCGGCTCCATGGCCGCCGCCATCACCTGTATGGCATTGGCACAGATGCGGCCGATATCCTTGAGCTTGGTAAGTTCTTCGTCGTTCTCGATAACCATAGACCGTTCCGGATTTTACCCGAGAGCGACAGGCTCTGCGTCAAGCCGTGGCTTTCGCGCCTTCGGAAGCCTCAGTCAATGCCTTTCTGACGATCGGCGCCACTTTTGTACCGTAGAGTTCGATCCCGCGCATGATCTGGTCATGCGGCATCAGGCCGATCGCCATCTGCAGCAGGAAACGGTCGTTGCGGAAAACCTTGTGTGCGGCAATGATCTTCTCGGCCACGAGTTCGGGATCGCCGAGGAAGAGATTGCCGGTCGGGCCGCGTGACATGTCGAACTGCGCCCGGCTCGTCGGACCCCATCCGCGCTCGCGGCCGATGCGGTTCATCACTTCGGCCTGCGGGCCGTAAAACTGGTCTGCTGCAGCCTCAGTCGTATCGGCAATGAAACCATGCACGTTGATGCTGGTCTTCAGCTTCGCCGCATCCTGCCCTGCCCGGCGAGCAGCTTCCCGATAGAGATCCAACAATGGCGCAAAGCGCGGATATTCGCCGCCGATGATGGCAAGCGCCACCGGCAGGCCGAGAGCGCCCGCGCGGGCAACGGATTGCGGCGTACCGCCCACCGCGATCCACAGCGGCAACGGATCCTGCAGCGGTCGCGGGTAGACGCCGCGTCCCTGGATCGGCGCACGAAGCTCGCCTTTCCAGTTGACGACCTCGTTATCGCGCAGGGCCAGAAGAAGATCGAGCTTCTCCTCGAAGAGCTGGTCGTAATCTTCGAGATTGTAGCCGAAGAGCGGGAAGGATTCGATGAAGGAGCCGCGCCCCGCCATGATTTCAGCACGGCCATTGGAGATCAGGTCGAGCGTCGCAAATTGCTGGAACACCCGCACCGGATCGTCGGAGGAAAGAACCGTGACGGCGCTGCTGAGGCGAATGTTCTTCGTCTTCGCAGCAGCCGCCGCCAGCGCAACCACCGGCGCCGAGGCCACATAATCAGGCCGATGATGTTCGCCGAGCCCGAAGACATCGAGCCCGACCTGATCGGCAAGCTCGATCTCTTCGATCAGATGCTTGATCCGCTCGGCCCCCTCCTCTCCCTTGCTGCGGGACGGGTTGGGATTGACGTCTGCGAATGTATAAAGGCCCAATTCCATGGTCGGCATCCTGTTTGACTTGCCCCTGAGATAAGGTCCGGCAGGGCTTGGAGCAAACGGAAATTCTGGAATGGATCGTTCGATAAAGTTGATAGCCGCGTCAGGCGGACGACACCCGGGTATCGATGATTTCGATGCCCATTCACTGAGAGTCGCAAGACGCGGTATCCCATGGACACACGGCTTACTTTACCACCGACCGCCCCGCCTCTTCCTGCATCTTGTCGATCTGCCGGCGGATATGGGCCGCTTCCGCAGCCGAATGGGCAAGTGCAATCGCGCGGTCGAAGGCGATCCGTGCCTGGGCGATGCGGCCGAGCTGTTTCAAGAGATTGCCGTGCAGGCCGTGATAATAGAAGTAACCGTCGAGCTTTTCGCCGAGCGGCTCCATGAGGTCGAGCGCCGCCTGCGGGCCATGAAGTTTGGAAATGACGACAGCGCGGTTCAGTGTCACGACAGGTGATGGCTGGACACGTTCGAGCGCACGATAAAGCAGATCGATTTCCACCCAGTCGGTATCCTCGGCGCGTTTGGCACGGGAATGAACGGCAGCGATTGCCGCCTGTAACTGATAGGGACCAGGCTTGCGGTGACGCAGCGCCTTGTCGAGCAGCGCCAACGCCTCGTTGATGAACGGCTGGTTCCAGAGCGAGCGGTCCTGATCCTCGAGCAGCACGATCTCGTCTTCGGCACTGAAGCGCGCCTGCCGGCGGGAAATCTGCAGCAGCATCAGGGAAAGCAGCCCCATCAGTTCCGGTTCGGCGGGGAAGATATGCAGTATCAGCCGCGCCAGCCGGATCGCCTCATCGCTAAAGGCTGCCGCCTCCTGCTCCGGATCAGCCTGGCTGTAGCCCTCATTGAAGATCAGATAGATCATCGTGCTGACGATTATCAGTCGCTCGGCCCTCTCCTGCGGGCTGGGCGTCTCGAACGGCACGCCAGCCTTTGCCACCCGCGCCTTGGCTCGAGTGATGCGCTGCTCCATGGCGCTTTCGGAGACGAGGAAGGCACGGGCAATCTGCGTCACCGACAGGCCGGAGACGATGCGCAGGGCCAGCGCGATCTGCTGGGTGGCCGGCAGGTCCGGATGGCAGCAGATGAAAAGCAATCGCAGGATATCGTCGCGATAATGGGAATCGTCCAGCCGGTCGGCGATGTCGCTTTCAGCGTCCTCTTTATCTGAAATCTGGTCCTCGTCCGGCAGCGCCTGGATCTTCGCCCGCTTGCGCACCGCATCGATGCCGCTGTTGCGGCCGACGAAGATCAGCCACGCGGTCGGATCGCGCGGCGGCCCCTTTTCCGGCCATGTCCGGATCGCCCTCAGGCACGCCTCCTGAAACGCTTCCTCCGCCGTATCGAGATTGCGGAAGTAGCGCAGCAGCGCACCGAGCGCCTTCGGCCGGGCCGAGGCAAGCGCGAGGTCGATCCAGGCAATGTCTGTCATGATGCTGTATCTCCCGGCCGGAATGTGTAGAACGGCCGAATTTCGTAAGAGGTGGAACCAGGATTGACCGCCGAAAGCTGTTTCGTGAAGCCGATCGCCTCATCCAGCGTTTCGAAATCAACCGTATAGAAGCCGAGAAGCGCCTCCTTCGTTTCAGCAAACGGACCATCGACAACGAAGGCCTCGTCCCTGCCCTTGCGCACAGTCGTTGCCGTCGTCGTCGGCATCAGCCGGCCGGTCGGGCCGAGCTTGCCGGCAGCGGCGAGCGGCTCGATCACGGCATGGAGATTTCCCATGACGGCAGCCTCTTCCTCCTCGGTCCAGGCGAAGACGGTTTCCTCATTGGCGTAGCAAAGGATTGCGTAAAGCATCGGTAGCTCCTCTTTCCGAATGACGAAGGAGTAACCGTTTGGCCGACAGGCCGCATCAAAAAATTACGAATGGGAAAATTGGTAAATCTGATGAATGCAGCGCGGTTAACTATCCACAAGGGCTCTGCAATCGCCGCCATTGAGTTGCCCAATTTGATCCAGAGAGCTCTGCGCGCTTTCCATCACCTTTCCATTCGAGAACCCATGAACAAATCTCAGAGACTTCTCGTTGCGCTTGCCACCCTCGTGTTGTCGACGCAGGCTGCCCATGCCGCCCCCGCCCCGGAAAACTTCCTCTATATGGGCTCCGGCGACCTCGCCGCCGCAAAGGCGAGGCTCGCCCGGCCCGATATCAGTGGCGTACAGGTCGTCTATAATTGGAAGAGCCTGGAAACGGCGAAGGGCCAGTATGATTTTTCGGCAATCGAGCAGGACCTGGCCATTGCCAAAAGCCTCAACAAGAAGATGTTTATCCAGGTGCAGGACCGCTTTTTTGATCCGAAGGCGCGCAACATACCGGACTACATGCTGACCGAACCGGAATATGACGGTGGCCTGACCCCGCAATTCGACAATCCCGGCGAGAACAAGCCCGTCGGTTCCGGCTGGGTCGCCCAGCAGTGGAACCCCGCCGTTCGCGAACGGTACCAGGCGCTGCTGAAGGCGCTTGCCGAAAAGTTCGACGGCGAGGTCTACGGCATCAACCTGCCGGAAACTTCTATCGATCTCGATCCCAAGCATGAGCCGAAGGGTTTCTCGTGCGACGCCTATTTCTCCGCCGAGATGAAGAACCTTGCGTTCGCCCGCAAGGCCTTCGAAAAGTCACTGGTCGTGCAATATGTGAACTTTTGGCCCTGCGAATGGGAGAACGACCACAATTACATGGGCCGTCTCTTCGATTACGCCGCCAAGAACAATGTCGGCCTCGGCGGCCCCGATATCGTGCCGAACCGCAAGGCGCAGATGAAGAACTCTTACCCCTTCTTCAACAAGTACAAGGGCAAGCTCTCCTATGTCGGCCTCGCCGTGCAGGAACCGACGCTGACCTACAAGAACCCGGCGACCAAGAAGCCTTTCACCAAGGAAGAGTTCACCGCCTTCGCCCAGGACTATCTCGGCGCCAACGTGATCTTCTGGAGCACGGCGACACCCTGGCTGAAGAAATGACGGGAACCCGAGCCTCGTCGGCAGCTATTGCGGTTTGCTGACCACGGCTTCGGCTCCTGCATGCCCCTCTCCTGCCGCAACCGCAATTTTGGCGACCGGCTGGGGAGGACGCTTGAAGACAAGCTTGATCGCGCCTCGGCCGCCGGCCTTGCCTCCAGTGCCGAGAATACTGATCTGCCCTTCCGAACTGATTTCCACAGAAAGCTCGATCTGATCGAGTGAAAGATCGGGCTTCTCCAACGTATGGCTAAAGACATACTGGACGACCTCGACGAGATTGGAAACCTGATCGCGCAACCCATCGGCACTGAGCGTGATCGTCCGGAAGAGCCCGCCATCAGAGCGAGCGCCGAAACCGCCGCCCACGTCTTCGCTGCCCCTTGCGCCGCTCGCAACAAGGGGTTCGGCGTCGGTAATAACCTGGATCTGCCTGTCCATCGTAATTCAGCTCCCTTTGCACTCAGACTTCACACACGATCCTGAAACCGATCCGTCCGGACCAGCCTCGGGAGGTTTCATTCACGCGATCCCTGTAAGCCGACCGGCAAATGGCCGGATTGTGCGACCATGAACCGCCGCGAAGCACATGAAGGTCCATCCGGCCGCCCACATAGGGACTGCCATTATCCGGAATGTCCTCGAGCCGGTCGCTCCAGTTGTCGCTGCAATATTCCCAGACGTTGCCATGCATCTCGAAGAGACCAAAGCGGTTCGTCGGGTAGGACCGTACCGGTTTTGTCTGGCCGATGAAGATGCCGGCAGGGCCGCTGCCATAGGCGCCATCAGGATAAACATTTCCATCATAGGCGAGGTCGGAGATGTCTCTTCCGTCGCTCACCCCGCAGACCGCGCCACCCGTGCCGCAATAATTGGCGAGCTTCGGCGTCAGGGTCTGTCCAAAATGAAAGGGTGTCGTCGTACGCGCCCGGCACGCATATTCCCATTCGGCCTGGCTCGGCAGACGGTAGGTGTGGCCGGTCCATGCCGAAAGCCGTGCGCAGAATTCCCACGCATGCTGCCAGGTGATCGTCTCTACCGGCAGGTCGTCCCCCTTGAAGGAGGATGGATCGACCGGCATCGCCCAGCGGATCGTGCTGGGTCGCGCCAGCACGACACTGCGCCACTGTGCCTGCGTAATCGTCGTTCGGCTGATCGCGAAATGTCCGACCTTGACGAACATAGGTCCCTCGTCGTCGCTGCGCAACAATTCTCCGTCGGGCGATCCCATGGTGAATTCGCCGGCCGGTATCATGCTGAATTCGATGGCGTTATCGCCACCAAGCGGCTGATCGAAACAATTTGCCTGCTGCCAGGCCGTCGGCTGCGGCCTGCCCTCGCTATCCACCGTTTCAATCTGCAGCATCTCTTCCCGAAGCACGGGAAATCGCGGCTTCATCAGCCGAGGCAGAACCAGAAGGCCCCCGCCAACAGCAAGCGCGGCAGCCCCGGCGGCCGCACCAATCACCAGCCTGCGCCGTGAGGTCTTCACAGTCTGATCGTCCGGCGGCAGCGGAGGTGTAGGGGGATCTGGCGCCGGCGGCTCGGGCTTCTTTGGCTGTGCCGCCAGATGTTCGAACTTCAGCGCGATACGCCTGATGGCAGCTCTCGATTGCGCGTCCGTAGGCTCGACCGCGTTGATCCGCCACCAGAGCTGCTCGGCAAGCGCCAGATCGTCATTGGCCTCCGCCTCCAGCGCCTCCAGTTTGAGCGGCTCCAGGTCTTCCGGCAGGGCAATGTCCGGCAACAGAATGAAATGCCGTTTGGACAGGGGTTCGGCAAAAGTGCACGGCGTCTGCCGCGGCTTGCCGTGCAGCCGGCATATTTCCGGCACGCGCGTCTGAAGATAGGCATCCAGCCGCTCGACGGTTGCGCAGTTCTGCTCTCCATGCAGCCGCAGCCCTTCGATCAACCCGTAAGTGAACGCTCCGTGCCCCAGGTCATCGATCTCGTAGGAAAATTCGGTGGGACTGCAGGAGCAGATCGTCACCGTGCCGCGCTGGTTGTCCAGACCGACACCCTGACCGTCGCGCGCTCCTTCGTTGCGACAGGCATCGAGCAATAGAACGACGTTTTCGGCGCCGCTTTTACGCAGCCTTTCGACGACATATCTCACGGGTATGCCGGTTTCCTCGACATTGCCCGGATCCGCATCCAGCGGCAGGATATAGTCCTGGTCGCGCTCGCGCCGGCCATGACCCGCGAAGAAGAACCAGAGATTATCGCTCGGCTGCAGAAACGGTTGTTCGAAGCGCACGCGCAGGAACCGCATAAGATTGCCGAATGTCGGCCGTGAATGCAGCGTCTGCCCAAAATCCGCCTTTAGCGGCGGTGCGTCCTCGGCAAGGAAATAGACGTTCTTGAAATGGAGCGTGTCCTTGAAAAAGTCATTCACAGCCTCGGCATCCCGCCGGGCACAATCGAGCGGCTTCAGACTGTCATAACTGTTGATGCCGATGCAGACGGCCCAGTTTTCGCTCATTCCGACGGCTCACCCCCATAAGCAAAATTGGCCAACATCGCGCATCATTCTTCAGTTGCCCATAGAGCCGCCCGGTCCGCCCATGCTGCCATTATCGTTCGATCCACCCATACCGCCATTGCCACTCGATCCAGAAGAGGAACTCGAATTGCTCATGCTGCCCATATCCGATCCACTGCGGTTGCGCTCGGCCGTGTCGGAACGAAGTGCGGACAAGGGGCATGCCCATAATGTCCTGCTGCGGATCTGAACCCGCTGACAACTTGCATATGGCCGCGACGTAGGCCGCCCATCCATCGTGAAGGCTGCGAAATACTTCGCCTGCACGCGCGTCTGCGCATAGAGCAAAGTCGGCCCAACAATGTCTGACAGCAGAGACAGTACAAGTGCAGTCGCTATTGGGTGTATGCTGTTCATGGCATTATCCCCCACAGATGCAGCGCAAGAGTATAAGCCAATACCTTAGGAAATTCTACATTAAAGCGTATATTTTTCCACACCACAAAATAGAGTTGTTTTAATTTGGGAGACGAAAGAGGCAGACGGCATCGACGCCGCCTGCCTGAGACTTAACCGATCCAGGCTGAATTGCGGATCACGCTGCAGAAATTGCCTCCGTGGAAATGCGGATCCTTATCAGCCAGTACATCCGCCTTCACATTGCCGAAGGTCGTTTCCGGCTTGTGCATGATGCCGTCATAGAAAGTCTGGAGGATATCCTCCTTGAAATGCCGCGTGCGCGGATGGGCATGCACCACCGCCTCGCGGTCGGAATCATGGAAGCCGTGATAGTCGATCCCGAGCACGTCCATTTCCACACCCGCCGTCACCAGGGCTACGACCGGATGCATGTGCTGCGGAATGCCGGGCGTCGTGTGCAGCGCAATCGCCGTCCAGACCGTATCGATATCGGCCTGCGCGATACCGTAACTCTTCAAGAAATCACGGGCGGCATTGGCGCCATCGACCTCGAAACGCTCATGCTCCGAACTGTGCCGATGCGTCAGCCCCATATCGTGGAACATGGCGCCGGCATAAAGCAGTTCGGGATCGAAGTGCAGTCCGCGGCGCTTGCCCGCAAGCGCACCAAAATAGAAGACACGGCTGGAGTGGTGGAAGAGCAGCGGCGACTCCGTGTCCCTGACAACTTCGGTAATGTCGCGTGCCAGCTTGCTGTCGGGAATACTGATATCGCCTATTGTCAATGTCATCGTCTTTCTCCTTGCTGGTGAATGTCAGGGAGAGTAAAAGCTGCCAACGATGGCAGCAATAGACGCTATCCGTCATTTCCTGCCAAAACCATTCCGATGCGGACATGAGGCCATCAGATGAAACCCAGGAACATCGCCATCCTCGCCGTTCCCGGCGTCCAGCTTCTGGATGTCTCCGGCCCGCTCGACGTCTTCGCCGAAGCTAATCTGCAAAGCGGCACGGAAGCCTATCGACCCATCGTCATCGCCAGCAGCCACGGCCATATCCGCAGCTCCTCCGGTGTGCGGTTGGTCGCCGATTACACGATCGAAGATGAGATCGGTCCGCTGGATACGCTTCTCGTCGCCGGCTGCCCGAACGCGGCTGAGATCAGACCCGATGCAAGGCTGCTGGATTGGCTCGGCAAGACCGCACCGCGCGCCCCGCGCTACGGTTCAGTCTGCAGCGGCGCATTTCTGCTCGCCGCTGCAGGATTGCTCGACGGCCGGCGAGTAACGACCCATTGGGCTGTCACCGAGAGGCTGAGGGAGGCCTACCCTTCGGTGACTGTCGAGGAAGATGCCATCCATGTAGCCGATGGAGAATTGAGGACAGCGGCTGGCGTCACTGCAGGACTGGATCTTGCCCTCTCCCTCGTCGAAGAGGATCTCGGTCGCGATGTGGCGATGCGCACCGCCGCCCAGCTCGTCATGTTCTTCAAGCGCCCCGGCGGCCAGATGCAATTCAGCCGCAAAGGTGAAGGCGCCCCCGCCGGACGCTCGGCATTGCAGGAGGTGCAGCGCTGGGTCGCAGCCAATCCGGCTGCCGATCACAGTGTGGTGGAACTGGCCCGCCGGATGGAACTGAGCCCACGCCATTTCGCCCGCCTTTTCCGCGAAGAGGTCGGAATGACACCGGCAAGCTGGGTCGAATTCACTCGTATCACGGCTGCCCGTCGCCTGCTCGAAAGCGGCCACGCGCCGAAACAGGTGGCAAGCGCATGCGGCTTTGCCGATGACGATACGCTACGCCGGGCCTTCACGCGCCATCTCGGCGTGACGCCGGCGGAATACCGCAAGCAGTATGCTCATATGAGCTCGCCAAACTGAGCAATCAAAGCTCGCTCAGCGTCCGCTTCACCGCATTCTTCCAACCCTTGAGCTTAGCGGCACGGGTCTTCTCGTCCATCGAGGGCTCGAAGCGCCGGTCACGCTTCCAGGTCGCCGAGAACTTCTTCCTGTCCGGCCACACCCCAGCCCTGCTGCCGGCAAGCCAGGCAGCACCGAGCGCCGTCGTTTCCAGGATGACGGGACGATCAACGGGAGCTTCCAGCAGATCGGCAAGCCGCTGCATCGTCCAGTCCGAGGCGACCATGCCGCCATCGACGCGCAGTACCGTGTCGTCGGTGCCATTCTTCCAGTCCTTCTGCATCGCCTCCAGTAGGTCGCGTGTCTGGTAGCAAACGGCTTCCAGTGCGGCACGGGAAAGCTCCGCCGGGCCGCTGTTGCGGGTCAGGCCGTAGATCGCACCGCGTGCCTTGGCATCCCAATGCGGGGCGCCGAGGCCGGTGAAGGCCGGCACGAGATAGACGTCCTGTGTCGGATCAGCCTTCTCCGCGAGGTCATTCGTTTCGGATGCCCTGTCGATGATGCCAAGGCCGTCGCGCAACCACTGAACCGCCGCCCCGGCAATGAAGATCGAGCCCTCCAGCGCATAGGTCGTCTCACCATCAAGGCGATAGGCAATCGTCGTCAGCAGACGGTTCTTCGATCGCACCATATCGCTGCCTGTATTCAGCAGCGCGAAGCAACCGGTGCCATAGGTCGATTTCAGCATGCCCGGCTCGAAGCAGGCCTGGCCGATCGTCGCCGCCTGCTGGTCGCCGGCAACACCGAGGATCGGGATGGCTGCACCAAACAGCTCCGGATCGACGGTGCCGAAATCATCGGCGCAATCCTTCACCTCGGGCAGCATAGCGGCCGGCACGCGCAGGATGTCGAGCAGATCCTCGTCCCACTCATTGGTCGCGATATTGAACATCAGCGTGCGCGATGCATTGGTCGCGTCGGTCACGAAGGTTTTGCCGCCAGTCAGCCGCCAGATGAGGAACGTGTCGATCGTGCCGAAGCAGAGATCGCCCCGCGCTGCCCTCGCCCTTGCGCCCTTCACATTGGCGAGCATCCAGGAGAGCTTCGTTCCCGAGAAATAGGGATCGAGGATAAGGCCGGTCTTCTTCGTGAAGGTGCGCTCGAGATCCTGCCGCTTGAGATTGTCGCAATAGCTTGCCGTGCGCCGGTCCTGCCAGACGATGGCGTTCTGGATCGGCTTGCCGGTTTCGCGCTCCCAGACGGCGACGGTCTCACGCTGGTTGGTGATGCCGAGTGCGGCAATATCCTTGGCCGTCACCTTGGCTTCGCGCAGCGCCATGTGGATCGTGGAAACGACCGAATCCCAGATCTCCTCGGGATCGTGCTCCACCCAGCCGGAGCGCGGATAGATCTGTGTGAATTCCTTCTGGCCCATGCCGGCGATCTTCATGTCGCCGTCGAAGACGATCGCCCGCGTCGAGGTCGTTCCCTGATCGACCGCCAGAACATATCCACCCATGCGATTCCTCCCGCTGCATGCTGTTGTCGTGGCAAATCAATAGGGCAGGTCCGCCTGGCTTGGAAGGGCGTAAGTGGCAGCCACGCCCCTCAGTCACTTCCCGATTGCCAGCTCGCCGCCTTTGGGCATAACCTCGCGTTGACGCTGCAATGCAGCATATCACAGTCAGGGAGGAAGAAGCATGAGCAGATCAATCGTCGTCACCGGCTCCACCAGCGGCATCGGGCTTGCGATCGCCACTGCCTTTGCTGCCAGGGGCGACAACGTCGTCATCAACGGCTTCGGAAAGGACGACGAAATCAAGGCGATAATCGAACGCCTTGAATCATCGTCGAAAGCGAAGGCACTCTATCATCCGGCCGACATGACGAAGCCATCAGAGATTGCCGATCTGATCGAGACTGCCGGCAAGACCTTCGGAACTGTCGATGTGCTCGTCAACAATGCCGGCATCCAGCATGTTGAAAAGATCGAGGATTTCCCGATCGAGAAGTGGGACCAGATCATCGCCATCAATCTCTCCAGCTCCTTCCATACGATGCGGGCTGCGATCCCGCTGATGAAGGCGAGGAAATATGGCCGCATCATCAATATTGCCTCGGCCCATGGCCTGGTCGCCTCGCCCTTCAAATCTGCCTATGTAGCGGCAAAGCATGGTATATTAGGCCTGACGAAGACGGCTGCCCTGGAGCTTGCCGAATTCGGCGTGACGGTAAACGCCATCTGCCCCGGCTATGTATTGACCCCGCTGGTCGAAAAGCAGATCCCCGATACCGCCAAGGCGCGCGGCATGACCGAGGAGCAGGTCAAGACCGAGGTCATCCTCAAGGCGCAGCCGACGCATGAATTCGTCAAGGCCGAGGAGATCGGCACGCTGGCGTTTTACCTTGCAAGCGAGGAAGCCCGGCAGGTAACCGGTACGCATATCTCGATTGACGGGGGCTGGACGGCGGCATAACCATTTTAAGAAAAACAACCGGGAATATCATGAACGACAGCATCCGCTTCATCCTCAATGGCGAGGACGTTTCCTTGAGTAAGGTCCGGCCGACGGAGACTCTTCTCGATTTTCTCCGGCTGAAGCGGCGGCTGACGGGCACCAAGGAAGGCTGCGCCGAAGGCGATTGCGGTGCCTGCACCGTGCTGGTCGGCCGGCTGATCGACGGCAAGCTTTTCTATGAATCCGTCAATGCCTGCATCCGCTTCATCGGCTCGCTGCACGCGACCCATGTGGTGACGATCGAGCATCTGGCAGCCAAGGACGGCACGCTGCATCCGGTGCAGCAGGCCATGGTCGATTGCCATGGTTCGCAATGCGGCTTCTGCACACCGGGCTTCATCATGTCTCTCTACGGCCTCTGGCTCTCCAACGAGAAGCCGGACCGTGCCGAGATCGAAAAGGCGCTGCAAGGCAATCTCTGTCGCTGCACCGGCTATGAGCCGATCGTCAAGGCCGCCGAACAGGTGAGCCTGCAGCGGCCGAGCACCCTCTTCGATCCGCTCGAAAAGACCCGTGCCGAAATCATCTCTCGCCTCTGGGTCATGCAGGCATCCGATACGATTTCGATTGTGTCAGAAGAAGGCCGCCTCATCGTGCCGCGCTCCATCGATGCGCTTGCGCGGGTGCTGGCGGCCGAGCCGACCGCAACCGTCATTGCCGGCTCCACAGATGTCGGCCTCTGGGTCACCAAGCAGATGCAGCATCTGAATCCCGTGGTCTTCATCAATCATCTGGCGGAGCTTCAGACGATCACTGCAGGTGAATATGGCATCGCGATCGGCGCCGGCGTCACCTATACCCGCGCGCTCGACACCATCGCCCGGAAGATCCCCGCCTTTGCCCGCCTCATCACCCGCATCGGCGGCGATCAGGTGCGCAACATGGGCACGATCGGCGGTAATATCGCCAATGGCTCGCCGATCGGCGACAGCCCACCGCCGCTGATTGCGCTTGGCGCGCAGCTGACGCTGCGCTCGGCCGGAGGCGCCCGTACTCTGCCGCTGGAAGATTACTTCATCGCCTATGGCAAGCAGGATCGCCGGCCGGGCGAATTCGTCGAAAGCGTCTTCGTGCCCCACCCGGTCGCGGACGCCAAATTCGCCGTCTACAAGATCAGCAAGCGCCGCGACGAGGATATCACCGCCGTGCTCGGCGCCTTCTATCTGGTGCTTAATGAGGCCGAGCGCGTGACCGAGATCCGCATCGCCTTCGGCGGCATGGCGGCAACGCCGAAGCGCGCCCGCAGCGTCGAAGCCGAGTTGATCGGCAAACCCTGGACGGAAGCAACCATAGAGGCCGCACGCCCTGCCTTTGATGCCGATTTCCAGCCGCTGACGGACTGGCGCGCTACGGCGGAATACCGCCAGTTGACGGCCAAGAACCTGCTGACGCGCTTCTATCTCGAAACCGTCGGCGCACCTGCCGAACTGAAGCGGTTCGAGGAGGTTGCCTGATGGACAAATCCACCTTCGAAGACCGCAAGCTCATCAACGGCCAGATGCATGTGTCCTTGCGCCATGATTCAGCGCATAAGCATGTCACCGGAAGTGCCGATTATATCGACGATATTCCCGAACCCGCCGATCTCCTGCACGGTGCTATCGGCATGTCCGATCGCGCCCATGCCGAGATCATCTCGATGGACCTGTCGGAGGTCGCGGCCCATCCCGGCGTGGTCTGGGTCTTCACCGGCAAGGACATCCCCGGCATCAACGACGTCAGCTCGAATGGCAGCCATGACGAGCCGCTGCTTGCCGAAACCCTGGTTCAATTCCACGGCCAGCCGATCTTCGCCGTCATAGCCGAAACCCGCGAGGCTGCTCGTCGTGCGGCCCGCATGGCAAAAATCGAATATCGCGACTTGCCGCACTGGAGCGACATCGACGGCGCCGTCGAAAACGGCAGCCCGCTTGTGATCACCCCGATGACGCTGAAACGCGGTGAGGCGAAAACCGAAATGGAAAACGCCCCTCGCCGGCTGACAGGCCGTATGCGCATCGGCGGTCAGGAGCATTTCTACCTCGAAAGCCATATCGCCATGGCGATCCCAGGCGAGGACGACGAGGTCACCGTCTGGTCTTCGACCCAGCATCCGAGCGAAATCCAGCATATCGTCGGCCATGTGCTGCATATTCCCTCGAATGCTGTCACCGTGAATGTGCGCCGCATGGGCGGCGGCTTTGGCGGCAAGGAGACGCAGGGCAACCAGTTCGCAGCCCTCGCCGCGGTCGCGGCCAAGAAGCTTAAGCGCGCCATCAAGTTCCGCCCCGATCGCGACGAGGACATGAGCGCCACCGGCAAACGCCATGATTTCCGCGTCGATTATGAACTCGGCTTCGATGACGAAGGCCGCATCCACGCTGTCGACGCCACCTATTCGGCGCGCTGCGGCTTCTCGTCGGACCTGTCGGGCCCGGTGACCGACCGTGCGCTCTTCCACGCCGATTCCAGCTATTTCTATCCGCATGTGCATCTGACCTCGCAGCCGCTGAAGACGCATACCGTCTCCAACACCGCCTTCCGCGGTTTCGGCGGCCCGCAGGGCATGCTCGGCGCCGAGCGCTTCATCGAAGAGATCGCCTATGCCGTCGGCAAGGATCCGCTCGATATCCGCAAGCTGAATTTCTACGGCCAGCCAGGCTCGGGGCGCACGACCACGCCCTATCATCAGGAAGTCGAGGACAATATCATCGCGCGCGTGGTCGAGGAGCTGGAGGACAGCGCCGACTACCGCGCCCGACGCAACACCATCGTCTCCTTCAACCGCGATAGCCGCTATATCCGCAAGGGCATTGCGCTCACGCCGGTGAAATTCGGCATCTCCTTCACCATGACCGCCTTCAACCAGGCCGGCGCCCTCGTCCATATCTATCAGGATGGCTCGATCCACCTGAACCATGGCGGGACTGAAATGGGCCAGGGCCTCTATACCAAGGTGGCGCAAGTGCTGGCGGACAGCTTCCAGGTCGATATCGACCGCGTGAAGATCACAGCGACCACGACGGGCAAGGTCCCGAACACTTCGGCGACCGCCGCCTCTTCCGGTTCGGACCTGAACGGCATGGCCGCCTATGATGCCGCCCGCCAGCTCAAAGAACGGCTGGTCGCCTTCGCGGCGGAAAAGTGGGAGGTTCCGGTTTCGGAAATCGTCTTCCTGCCGAACCGCGTGCGGGTCGGCGAGATTGAAATCCCCTTCCCCGATTTCATAAAGCAGGCCTACTTCGCTCGCGTTCAGCTGTCCGCCGCCGGCTTCTACAAGACGCCGAAGATCCACTGGGATCGCCAGGCCGGCCGCGGCACGCCCTTCTACTATTTCGCCTATGGCGCCGCCTGCACCGAGGTCACGATCGATACGCTGACCGGCGAATATCTGATCGACCGCACCGACATTCTCCACGATGTCGGCCGCTCGCTGAACCCGGCAATCGATATCGGCCAGGTCGAAGGCGCCTTCGTCCAGGGCATGGGCTGGCTGACGACCGAGGAGCTCTGGTGGGATGACAAGGGCCGCCTGCGCACGCATGCGCCTTCCACCTACAAGATCCCGCTCGCTTCCGACCGACCGAAGATCTTCAACGTGCGGCTCGCCGAATGGTCCGAGAATGCGGAAGCCACCATCGGCCGCTCCAAGGCCGTCGGCGAACCGCCCTTCATGCTGGCGATTTCAGTGCTGGAAGCGCTCTCCATGGCCGTCGCCAGCGTCGCCAACTATCGCGTCTGCCCCCATCTCGATGCGCCCGCAACGCCTGAACGCGTGCTGATGGCGGTCGAGAGGATGAAGAGGGTGTAGCCATGACACGGCGCGAAATCCTTTCCGGTTTTGTGCCCGGCAGCGACTTCCGCGCCTTCCTGGCCGTCCAGCCGGAAGCGGTCCTGATCGAGATATCAGGCACGCAGGGTTCGACACCGCGCGAGGCAGGCACCTTCATGCTGGTCTCGGCAGCAAGCCTCTGGGGCACCATTGGCGGCGGCCAATTCGAATTCATCGCCATCGCCAATGCCCGGGAATTGCTTGCCGGCACCGGCGGCACTGATGTGATGGACATTCCGCTCGGGCCGGAAATCGGCCAGTGCTGCGGCGGCCGCACCCAACTGCATTTCCGCCGTGTGACCGATGCCGTCAGGGACGAACTGGGGAAAAAGCAGGAAAGTGAAGCTGAACGCCTGCCGGAAGTCTATGTCTTCGGCGCAGGCCATGTTGGTCGCGCCCTTGCAACGGCGCTCGCGCCACTACCGCTTTCCATCACCGTCATCGAGACCCGGCGGGATGAACTCGCCAATCTTCCGGTCTCGACGAAGAGCCTGTTGGTGCCGATGCCCGAGGCATTGGTGAAGGACATGCCCGCCGGCGCAGCACTCGTCATCCTGACCCACGATCATGCCCTTGATTTCCTGATCGCCCGTGAAGCACTTGCCCGCACCGACCTCGCCTATACCGGCATGATCGGCTCGGCGACCAAACGAGCGACCTTTGCAAGCTGGCTTTCCCGCGAAGCCGGCGGCGAACGCTCTTGGCTGGAGCGCCTTACCTTGCCGATCGGCGGCTCCTTCGTGAAGGACAAACGCCCCGAAGTAATCGCCGCCATGACAGCGGCCGAAATCCTGACCGCACTTGCCGCCTACCGCGACCGGTCATCCTCGTAGCGCGGGTCGCGTCCATCCAGGAAACCGAGATCGCGCTTGATGCGATCGGGTGTGACGTCGATATCCAGCCGCGGCCTCCGGCTGCCAATCCCCCGGGCCAGCCGGCGAACGATGACGGTGAACAATGCCTCTCTTGTAGGAGAACGGCTCTCTTCGATAGCTTGGCAATCCATGACATCACCTTGATGGTTTGATGAGATGATTGCAGTTTGCCGGGAAAAATGCTGCAATTCCAATCGAACAACCGTCTGCATCCATAAAGAGAACTTATCCATGAAACTGTCGAAGCAGTTCCCGCTGAATGCGCTGCGCGTCTTCGAAGCCGTGGCCCGGCTCGGCAGTTTCACCCGGGCCGGCGATGAGCTCGGCATGACGCAGACGGCCGTCAGCTACCAGATCAAGCTTCTGGAGGAGAATATCGGCGAGCCGCTCTTCCTGCGCTTGCCCCGCCAGATCGAGCTGACAGAAGCAGGCAAACATCTGGCCCCCAGGGTCTCCGAAGCATTCAACATTCTGATCGAAGCCATGGCCTCGATGCGCAAGACGACCGGGGAAACGCTGACGATCCATTCGACGGCGACCTTCGCCCAGCAATGGCTCTCGCGTTACATCGGCGCTTTCCAGCTGCAGTTTCCGGACATTGCCGTCAGGCTCGTCACCTCAGGCACGATCGTCGACTTCCAGAAAGAGGCTGCCGACGTGGCGATCCGTTGGGGACGCGGCGATTGGCCCGGCCTGATCAGTCATCGGCTGATGAAACTTGACTACTCCCCCATGCTGAGCCCCAAGCTCGCGGCCGAAATCGGCGGCATCCACGAGCCCGCCGATCTTCTGAAACTGTTCCTGATCAGCGCCGGCGATTCCTGGTGGGCAGAATGGTTCTCCGCGGCCGGCGTCAAGGATGCCGATCTTTCCCGCTATCCGAAAAGCGAATTCGGCACCCAGATCCTCGATGCCAGCATCGCGATTGCCGGCGGCGGTGTCGCCATGCTCAATCCCGGCCATTTCCAAGACGATGTCGCCGCCGGCAGGCTTTACCAACCCTTCGAACTGACCGGCAATGACGGACGCGACTATTGGCTCGCCTATCCGGAAAACAGGCGAAACGTGCCGAAAATCAGGAATTTTCGGAAATGGCTGCTGCAGAAATTCGATGTGGAGCAGGACTGAACATGTCACGCAAAGACGACAGGGCTTAAAATCCTCTCAGTAACCCATATCGGGCGCATAGAAACATCGCGGGGTATCTTCGTTCGGGAACAGGCAGATATGATAATCGCTATCGCCTGAATGCATCGCCCTGGTCATCGGCAGCAGGAAGACATGGCTCCGCGTCACCAGCCGGTGATCGCCGGGCCTCAGCGTCACGCGATAGCCATCCGGCGTTATGGCCACAGTCTTGGACGGGATCATCTGGCAATCGCCGTTTTCGGCATTTCCATTGCAACAGTAGGGGTCGTAACTCCACCCCGTACCGGCGTCGTGGGCTGCCGCGAACGACGCATATGCAATCATCACGCATGTCAGAATGCTGCGCATGGGCATCTTCTCCGTCGATGAATGCGCCGCCGGTCTTTAGCGGTTTCCACCCTTTCCCGGCGGCTTGTGTTTCAAAACTGTAACCCGATCTTCACATTTCAAGGAATCGGCTGCTCCACATCGGAACACCCGCGGTGGATAAAATGTCGCAGAAATCTGATGTTTTTTAAGGCATGCGAATGCCACATCCGCCCGACAGCACAGCAATCAACCAGATTGCCACCTCAAATTGCGCGGATATAAGTGTTGTGATGGAAGAGCAGCGCTATGCTTTCGGCCGTTTCATGCTTGACCCCGGCAGCGGCGTGCTGCGGCGGGATGGCCAGCCAGTCCCGCTCGGCCAGCGCGCGATTTCACTGCTCAAGGTGCTGCTCGACGCCGACGGACGCCCGGTCGGAAAAGACGCTTTGATCGAAGCGGGCTGATCTTTCAGGCTGTCGCTAAAGGACCCTGTGAACGGCCCGTGCCGCGGCCGGCGCAACTGCACCGGCTTAAGCCGTAAACTAGTGCTTCTTCTGCTGCTGTTCGGCAGCCGCGACGCGGTTCAGCATCGCCACCATCTTTTTCTTGATCGAGCCATAGGTGCCGAGTTCGAAATTGCAGCTGAAACAGGTGATGATGTCGCTGTCGATCGGCTGCGGGCGCGGAAACTTCATGCGCGTGTTGCGGCACTTCGGGCAAGGGACTTCGATCTGCATGTTTCAGCGGCTCCTTAATAGCGTCGTCGGCGATGCCTTAGCACAAATGCCGCACCCGGCAAGCTCTTCCTGCAATCTCCGCTGCGGCGAGAAACCCCACGTGCCCCCTTTCCTCGCGCCGGAATTTCTCGCAATCTCACGAGTCGGGAAGAAGAACAGGGGAACTGAATGTATGAATATGCAATAGCCTGGGAGTGGCTGGCCTTTGCGGCGCGCTGGTTCCATGTCGTCACCGCGATCGCCTGGATCGGGTCGTCCTTCTATTTCATCGCGCTCGACCTCGGCCTGGTGAAGCGCCCGCATCTGCCCGCCGGTGTTCACGGCGAGGAATGGCAGGTGCATGGCGGCGGCTTCTACCACATCCAGAAATATCTGGTGGCGCCGGCTGAGATGCCGGAACACCTGACCTGGTTCAAATATGAGAGCTATTTCACCTGGCTCTCCGGCTTCCTGATGCTCTGCATCGTCTATTACGGCGGTGCTGACCTGTTCCTCATCGATCGCCACGTGCTCGATATCTCGAGGCCGGTGGCGATCCTGATCTCGCTTGCATCACTCGCCGGCGGCTGGATCATCTACGACCTGCTCTGCAAGTCGCCGCTCGGCAAGAACACCTGGGGCCTGATGGCCGTGCTCTATGTCGTGCTGGTCTTCATGGGCTGGGGCTACACGCAGGTCTTCACCGGCCGCGCCGCCTTCCTGCATCTTGGCGCCTTCACCGCCACGATCATGTCGGCCAACGTCTTCATGATCATCATTCCCAACCAGAAGATCGTCGTCGCCGACCTGATCGCCGGCCGCACGCCGGATGCCAAATATGGCTACATGGCCAAGCAGCGCTCGCTTCATAACAACTACCTGACGCTGCCCGTCATCTTCTTCATGCTGTCGAACCACTATCCGCTCGCTTTCGGCACCACCTTCAACTGGGTGATTGCAGCACTCGTCTTCCTGATGGGCGTCACGATCCGCCACTGGTTCAACACCACCCATGCTCGCAAGGGCCGGCCGACCTGGACCTGGATCGTCACGGTCGTGCTCTTCATCCTCATCATGTGGCTGTCGACGGTTCCCAAGCTTTTAACCGGCGAGACCGAAAACGCATCCGTCGCCCCGGCCTTCCAGCAGTTTGCCGGCGATCCGCATTTTCCCGCCGTGAAGCAGCTGGTCGGCACGCGCTGTTCCATGTGCCATGCGGCGGAACCGGTCTATGAGGGCATCGCCCGACCGCCGAATGGTGTGATTCTGGAAAATGACGCGGAAATTGCCGCTCATGCGCGCGAAATCTATATACAGGCCGGCCGCAGCCATGCCATGCCGCCGGGTAACGTGACCGACATTACCCCCGATGAGCGCAAGCTGCTCGTCGCCTGGTTCGAAAGCGCAGTCGAAGGCAAACAAGAATGACCACGATACTCCTGCGCGGGCGCCTGCTCTCCTTTCGCCGTGCCCCGCTCAGCCTCGCCGATAGCGAGAGCTATCTCTACGAGACAGACGGCGGTCTGTTGATCGAGGATGGCATCATCGCCGCTGTCGGCACCTATGCTGATGTCAAGGCCAAAGCACCTGCCGAGGTCTCCGAAATCGATCACCGTCCGCATCTGATCATGCCTGGCCTCATCGACATGCACCTGCATTTCCCGCAGATGCAGGTCATTGCCTCCTATGCCGCAAATCTGCTGGAATGGCTGAACACCTACACATTCCCGGAGGAATGCCGCTTCGTCGAAAGCGCCCATGCGCAGAGGATCGCGACGCATTTCTACGACGAGCTGATCCGCCACGGCACGACGACGGCCGTTGCCTATTGCTCTGTTCATAAGACTTCGGCCGATGCCTATTTCGCGGAGGCCATGCGCCGCAACATGTGCATGGTCGGCGGCAAGGTGATGATGGACCGCAACGCACCGCAAGGCCTGCTCGACACGCCTGAGATGGGCTACGACGAGACCCGGCAGGTGATTGCCGACTGGCACGGCAGGGGCCGCAACCACGTCGCCATCACGCCGCGCTTCGCGATCACCTCGACGCCCGCCCAGATGGAGGCGACGGCAACACTCGCCCGCGAATTCCCCGATCTGCACATCCAGACGCATCTGTCGGAAAACCACGACGAGATCAAATTCACCTGCGAGCTCTACCCGGAAGCGATCGACTATACCGATATCTACGCCCGCTATGGCCTGCTCGGGCCGAAGAGCCTGTTCGGTCACGCCATCCATCTTTCGGAGCGTGAAGCCGACGCCATGAGCGAGAGCGGCGCGGTCGCCGTCCATTGCCCGACATCCAACCTCTTCCTCGGCTCCGGCCTCTTCCCGCTGAAGACGCTCGCCCGCCGTGAGAAGCCCGTTCGCATCGGTGTCGCCACGGATATCGGCGGGGGCTCGAGCTATTCCATGCTGCGGACCATGGACGAAGCCTACAAAATCCAGCAGCTTCTCGGCGAACGACTGAACCCGCTGGACAGCTATTACTACATGACGCTCGGCAATGCCGAGGCGCTGTCGCTGGTTGACAAAATCGGCACACTGGAGCCTGGCACGGATGCCGACCTCGTCGTTCTCAACGCCGCAGCGACACCTGCTATGGCTTTGAAGATGGAAGTGGTGAAGACGCTTCCGGAGGAACTGTTCCTGCTGCAAACCATGGGCGACGACCGCGCTGTGGCGGAGACTTATGTGGCGGGCGTCGCAATGAAAAGCGGGCTTTAGCAAGGCGATGGCTTGATGGTAAAACTCCTCTGAAATCAAATACCAGAGAAAGAGAAAGCGTGGTATTCGACCACATCACCAGATGTGAAGGTTCGATCCATGGCCAAGCCGCTGACCATCGCCGATCTCAAGAAAATGGCTCAGCGCCGCGTCCCGAAGATGTTCTTCGACTATGCGGATTCCGGCGCCTGGACGGAATCGACCTACGCCGCCAACGAAGCCGACTTTCGGGACATCAAGCTGCGCCAGCGGGTGCTGGTCGACATGACCAACCGCACGCTTGAGACGACGATGATCGGCCAGAAGGTGTCGATGCCGGTGGCGCTTGCGCCCACCGGCATGACCGGCATGCAGCATGCCGACGGTGAAATGCTGGCGGCGCGCGCGGCGGAAGAATTCGGCGTGCCCTTCACGCTGTCGACCATGAGCATCTGCTCGATCGAGGATGTCGCCTCCGTCACGACGAAACCCTTCTGGTTCCAGCTCTATGTCATGCGTGACAGGGGCTTCGTGCTTGACCTCATCAACCGCGCCAAGGCAGCCAGATGCTCCGCGCTGGTGCTGACCGCCGACCTGCAAATCCTCAGCCAGCGCCACAAGGATCTGCGCAACGGTCTCTCGGCCCCGCCGAAATTCACGCCGAAACATATCTGGCAGATGGCGACGCGCCCCTTCTGGTGCATGGAGATGATGAAGACGAAGCGTCGCAGCTTCGGCAACATCCTCGGCCACGCCAAGGGCCTCGACGACCTTCCCTCGATCACGACCTTCGCGAATGAACAATTCGACCCGCAGCTATCGTGGAAAGATGTCGCCTGGATCAAGGAACAATGGGGCGGTCCGCTGATCATCAAGGGCATTCTCGATGTCGAGGATGCGAGGCAGGCCGCCGAAACCGGCGTCGACGCCATCATCGTCTCCAATCATGGCGGCCGCCAACTCGATGGCGCCCCCTCTACGATCAGCATGCTGCCGCGGATCGTCGATGCCGTCGGCGACCGTCTCGAAGTGCATCTGGATGGCGGTATCCGCTCCGGTCAGGATGTGCTGAAGGCCGTGGCACTCGGGGCGCGCGGCACCTATATCGGCCGCCCCTTCCTCTATGGCCTCGGCGCCATGGGCAAGGACGGCGTTACGCTGGCGCTCGAGATCATCCGTAAGGAAATGGACGTCACCATGGCGCTGTGCGGCAAACGCGATATCAAGGATGTCGACTCCTCGATCATCGCCGGCCGTCAGTAAGATTGCGGCGGCATTCGGCCTGTCGCGAGCGCGGATGCCCACTCCGCGCGTCCATTGGCTTCCGCCAGTGCCGACATCGCCATGTTGTCGTATCGGACATTGCGGAATTGTGCCGTCCATCCACTGGCCGATTTTTCCAGCACCGCATAGCTCGCCATCGCGTGGCCGGTTTCGACCTTGTGCGGATAGGGCTTGTCATCGTCATAGGCAGGGCCGCCGACGCTGCCGGGATTGACGATAAGACGGCCGCCTGAAAGTGCTGCCATGCGCGGAATATGCGTGTGACCACACAGGATCAATGGGCTTTCGATACCTTCCGCCAGCGCTTCGATCTCTGCCTGCGGCCGCAGCACCACGCTGCCGTCGGCAACGGCCATATCCAGCCAGTAGAGGTTGTCATCCTTAGGCGTCGCGTGGCAGAGATAGACCTCATCCCTGTAGATCAGGTCGACCGGCAGCGACCGTAGCCAATCGAAATGGGCTGCACCAAGCTGCGCATAGGCTGCAGCGTCCGAGATATGCATCTCCTCCGGCGGTCCTTCGATCAGATAGCGGTCGTGATTGCCGCGCACGGTCGGAATGGAGAGCGATAGCAGCCGGTCGGCCACCCTGCCCGCCTCCAGCGGGCCACTGAAACAATCGCCGAGATTGACAATATCTGTAATCCCTTGGGCAGCGATGTCAGCCAGCACAGCGTCCAGTGCGGGGTAGTTTCCATGGATATCGGCAATAGCGGCAAAGCGCATGTCAGCTCCCGCGATAGGTGGAATAGCCATAGGGCGAGATCAGCAGCGGCACATGATAATGCGCCGCGATATCGGCAATGCCAAAGCGGATCGGCACGAGATCGAGGAAGGCCGGATGCGGCAGAGGCGTGCCATTTGCCCTCAGATAATCGCCGGCGTGAAAGAGCAGTTCGTAGGTGCCGGCACGAAAGCTCTCGCCGGTGAGGATCGGTCCGCCATCGACGCGACCATCGGCATTGGTCTCGACCGTCTTGATAAGGTGGCGAAGCTCACCCTCGATGTGAAAGAGATCGATCCTCAACCCCTGTGCCGGCTTGCCCAGCGCAGTATCGAGAACATGAGTGGTCAGTCCGGTCATAGGCCTGGCTCTTTGATGATGAAGGGTTCGTCGAAAAAGAATTCTTCCAGATTGTTGCCCGGCCCGTCACGATCGACAACGAGAAAATCGCTCGGCTCACCGAGCGCCATCAGCGGATGGTGCCAGACATTGCGCCTGTAATTGACGCCCTGATCGCCGCGCGCGAGAAAGGCCTGCGGACGACCGGGACGACCGCCCTCATCTTCCGAAACGACGACGAGGAAGGGACGGCCTGATATCGGCGAGAAGCTCTGGCTGCCGAACGGATGCCGTTCCATCATGCCGAGCTCGTAGGGAAAACCGCGCGGCTGGCCACGGAAGAGATTGATGATGATACGAGCGCCCTCGCCTGCAGCTTCAGGCGTGGCAAGCGCATGGAAACGCTCGGTGTTGCCGCCATTGATCAGCCGCATGCTTGTGGGATCGGCTTCGATCACGTCACCGAACGGGGCGAAGGCAGATTTGGTAAGGCGAGAGACGTCAATAAAGCGGGACATTGGGACTACTCGCCTTGCGCACGCCAGTGGCGGACAAGATCAAGCCTGTCGAGCAGATCAGGCACGTCGTCTTTGGCTGTCGCCCAGACCTTCTCCAGATCAATGTCGAAATAGCCATCGGCAATGCGGTTACGCATGCCGCGCATCGCACCCCAGGGAAACTCGGGGTGCTCGACAGCGAATTCAGGATGGATCCTCATCAATTGAGCAGCCGTCTCCGATGCCATCAGGAGGCTCATCCCGACGGCACGCTGCAAAATGATATCCTCAAGAAACCGCTGCTTGCTGACATCTGCGATCATTGCATGAGCATCGGCCGCCGCCGAGCGCATCCGCTCCAGAAGATACGGGATACGGCTCTCGTTCATATGGGCTTGGCCTCGGAAAGAACCCGGGTCCGGATCGATTCAGGAAAATCGCCGGGGGTCAGCAAGTGGATCGACGTGCCAATCATCATCTGCTCCAAAGCATCCTGCAAACCACCAAGCGTCAGCAATGTGCTGCCTGGCAGCGCATCCACCAGAATATCCAGATCGCTATCCGGCCGATCCTCACCGCGGGCAACGGAGCCGAAGACACGCGGGTTCGCCGCGTTGAAGCGTTTGGTCGCTTCGCGGATCGCCTGCCTGTTCTTTTCCAGCACTTCCGACGGTCTCATCGCGGCGTCAACCCTGATGCCGCGAATATAAGGGACGTGGCTGAAAGAGGAAAGAACTCAAGCCTTCACCCCATAGAGCCTGAGGCGCATCGTGCCGCCATCCGGATGCATGGCGTAGCGCACATGCGTGATGGGGCCGATATCGGCGATCGTATCGCTGCCATATTCATGGATGTGATCCATCTGCAGCTTGCTGCGCGGAAGGATCGGCTTCCAGTTTTCCGAGGCGGCAATATCGGCCTCCGAGAGCGTATCGCCGAGATCAGGCAGATAGGCGCCGAACAGTTCGCAAGTGTCGGGGAAATTGCCCTTGTAGAAGGCGGTGTCGACGATCACGCGCTTGATCGTGCCGGCATGACCGAGGCGGATGATCGCCCAGTCGTGACCCGGGCCGCGACGACGCTTGGTTTCCCAGCCGTCGCCCATGTTGAGGCCGCGGCCGGGGCCGAGCAGCTTGTCGGGATGGCCGTAATGCGCATCCGACCAGGCAAGCGACTTCGCGCCATTGAAGATATAGGCAAGGTCGATCTCCTCGCCCGCGCCGACCTTAGACCAATCGAAATAGGCCGAGCCATAGACGCGCAGACGCGCCACGCCACCGTCCGGGTAAATATGCAGGCGAAGATGCGTCCAGATCTTCTCCTTGTCGGCATTCTCGAAGAAGTGGTGGGCGCTGGAGCCGAGCGGCGATTTGGGCAGGATTTCCGTCCATGCGGTCGCGTCAGTCGGATCGCCGCTCTCGACGAAGGCCGCCTCGATCGAGCAATGCGGCGGATAGTTGCCGGTGAAATAGCTGGTATCGACATCGAAGCCAAAGATGCGACCCGGCATGGCGAGCTTCACGATTGCCCAGTCATGGCCGGGAACGCGCTTGCGACGGCTTTCCCAGCCGTCCATGTACTTGCCGTTATCGTCATAGAGATCCGGATCGAAGCTTGCCGGCACATCCTGCAGCATGCGCTCCAGCGGCGCGAAGAATTCGTCCGTGGCGTAGAGACCTTTGGCGCCGAGACGGGCCGAGGCAAGATTGATGGCGCCCGTGGCGAAAGCTGGCAGGCTGGTATCGGTCGTAGCGGTCATTCAGGTCTCCGGAAGCATGGATGTCAGGCGCAGCAACGCGATCTTTTCGACCTGCGCTGCCGCAGTCACGAATTCTTCGTCGCTGGTATTGTCGATCCGCTTTTCGAAAGCGGCAAGGATATCGTCCTTGTTCAGCCCCTTCACCGCGATGATGAAGGGAAAGCCGAATTTCTGCGTATAGGCGGAATTGAGCTCGGTGAAACGCGCATGCTCGGCAGGGCTCAACCGGTCGAGCCCGGCACCAGCCTGTTCCTTTTTGCTGTCTTCAGTCAGCTCACCCGATATCGCCAGCCGCCCGGCAAGATCGGGATGAGCACGCAAGACGCCGAGGCGCTCCTCCCTGCTCGCGGCGCGGAAAATGGCGACGAGCTCCGTGTGCACACGATCCACCGTCAGCTTGTCGCCGACGAAGCCATCGTCATAAGCCCGCTCGGCGATGAAGGGCGAATGCTCGAACACCCCGCCGAAACGGGATACAAATTCGTTGCGCGAAATCATCAGACTGTTTCCGGCTTGTGGTTCGCATGCCAGTGCCGCGCGATCTCGATACGGTGAGGGATCCAGACCTTGTCGTGCTTCAGCACATATTCCATGAAGCGCCTCAGCGACGCCACGCGTCCCGGCCGGCCGACGAGACGGCAGTGCAGACCGACCGACATCATCTTCGGACTCCCCTCCTTGCCTTCCTCGTAGAGCGTATCGAAGGCGTCCTTGAGGTAGGTGAAGAACTGGTCACCGGAATTGAAGCCCTGCGGCGTGGCAAAGCGCATGTCGTTGGTTTCGAGCGTATAGGGAATGATGAGGAAGGGATTTTCGTCGATGCCCTTCACCCAATAGGGCAGATCGTCTGCATAAGAGTCCGACGAATAAAGGAACCCGCCCTCCTCCTGCACCAGCTTCAGCGTATTGTCGGAGGGCTTGCCCTGATACAGGCCATAGGGCCGCTCACCCGTCAGCTCGGTATGCAGACGCACGGCTTCGAGAATGTGCTTGCGCTCCAGATCCTCGGGGAAATCCTTGTATTCCAGCCAGCGGTAGCCGTGGCTGGCAATCTCCCAGCCCGCTTCCTTCATGGCGGCCACCGCTTCCGGATTGCGGGCCATGGCAAGCGTCACGCCATAGACGGTCGCCTGCACCTTGAGATCGGTGAAAAGACGCCAGAGCCGCCAGAAGCCGGCGCGGGAGCCGTATTCGTAGATCGACTCCATGTTGAGATTGCGCTGGTTCGGCCAGGGCTGCGCGCCGACGATTTCAGACAGCAGGTTTTCCGAAGCCGGATCGCCGTCGAGGATGGAGCTCTCGCCGCCCTCCTCGTAATTGATGACGAACTGCACTGCGACGCGTGCCTCGCCGGGCCACTTCGGATCGGGCGTATTGCGCCCGTAGCCGATGAGATTGCGCGGATAGGTCTCGGATACCATCAAATCACCTTTTGAAAAGACAGGTGAAACGGTAGCATCCGTGAGCGGAATGTCGAGCCGTAAAAGTGCGTAACTGGCCTTCGGCCCGAGGCGCGCGCCTCAGGCGATTTTGCGCGCGCTGACCTTGCCCATCGGATGCAGCGAGTGCACACGGAACGGGCCGCCGGTGCCCTCCTCGATCATCAGCGCGACATTCGAGACCGTCACCGGTTCGGCAAGCACCGGATCGAACAGTGACCGCAGTGCCTGCTCGATACGCGGCATGTCGACCGCGTTGACCGGACCTGTGACCGGCATATGAAAGCGGAACTCGTCCATCACGTAGGGATTACCCCAGCGATGCAGGTTCGTGAATTGCGCGGCCGACAGTCCATCCGGATCGCTGCGCTCGATATCCGCCTCGGAGAGCGGCGCACGAAACCGGTCGAACTCCTGGACGATAGCAGATGCGAGGTAGTGAACCTGATCGCAAGGACGGATCGGTGACAGGCTGTAGAACGTGCCGAGGCGCGCAACTTCCAGACGCGGAATCTGGAAGGGCGAAAGCGTCCCGCAAAAGCGCATCAGATCGCGCAGCAGTTGCGATTCGGAAACCTCGGGCGAGAGGTGGAAAGGGGCCTTCAGCACGCCGTGAAACCCATAGCGACGCGGCACTGCCGTATGAAAGGCGATCTCATGGATCCCGAGGCCGCGGATTGCCGGGGGCTCGACCATATCGCCTGAAAATACGTTGCGGCCAAGCCAATTGGCCGCCACATGCGAGAGCGGATCGCTCGCGGGGGGCGTGAAGCAAATGGCATAGCGCATGCGATTTCCTCCATCGGATGAAATGAGCGCAGGATCACGTCCCGCGCCGTCGATGCGCAAGCAGATAGGTGATTTGCATGACAGAATAACGAAGCGGAGCGGCCTCTAATTCACGTTTAACGTGAAGAGATTGTGATGTGGTTTGAAATTGCAAAGCTTTCCGGCAACAAAAATTCTGCATTTGCATCGCTTGCAATGCATATCGCCGCTTCCGCCAGCCGATGCGCGAGCCCGAAACTGACCTTGAAACCACCCGTCAGGGCGATGAGATTGTGATTCTCCGGATGCGCGCCGACCATTGGATCGCGGTCGATCGCCTTGGGACGCAATCCGGCCCAGCGCTCGATGACAGACGCATCGCGCAGCACAGGAACCATGTCGCGGGCGGCTTCGATCAGCGCGTCGAGTTGCTCATCGGTGGAAAACGGATCGGCAAAGCTGTTCTCGCTGGTGCTGCCGACAGCCACATGCCCGCCCTCATGCGCGACGACATAGAGCCCATCGCGGAAGATTGTCGGCAAGGCGGGGTCGATATCGGCGGCAAGCAGCGCCGCCTGCCCTTTCACGGCTTGCCCGAGAGGTTTCCGCAACCCGGGCGTCAGTTTTTCCAGAAAGGGAAACGAGCGATATCCCGCTGCGAGGATGCAGCGGCCGAAGGCGATCGTCCCGCCGTCGATCGAGGCCGTTCCCCGCGCCGGATCGAGCTCTGCTATTTCCGTATTCTCCAGCATCCGCACATGCCCTGCGTTGCCCAGAAAGGCGACAAGTGCTGCCACCAGCGAGCGTGGCGCGACACGAGCGGCAAGCGTGTCATGCACGAAACCGCTCTCGCCAGCGGCCGGATCGATCCAGCCTTCACCGGGTGGTCTATCCAGCACATGCCAATGGAAACGCCGCTCTCCCGCTCTCCAGTGAGCCTCCGCATCCTTGGAATGGCCAAGGGCGATCTCGCGCAGATGCGGCTTCGGCAGCGGGATGAGCCGGCCGGAGCGCCGATAGCCGGCCGAGAGCCCGGTCGCCTCCTCGATAGCGGCAATTTCCGCCTCCAGCGAAACCAGCGCATCGAACTGGAACTGCTTCTTTTCCGACCAGCGATTCGGCATATGCGGCATCAGGGCGCCGAGCAGTCCGCCGCTTGCGCCACTGCCGAGATGCCTGGCGTCGGCAAGCACCGTTTTTATGCCGCGGCGCTCGGCATGAACGGCTGCCCACAGGCCCATAATGCCGCCGCCGACAATGAGGAGATCGATCGATGATTGACCCGAGGCCGGGGCGGGATTATCGGCTTTTTCCATGACAGACATCAATCCCGATCAGATCGGCGCGGGCAAGCCGCAGCCCCTCGAATGGCGCGACGGCGATATGCCCTATTCGACCGCCTTTGGCGACCATTTTTATTGCCAGACCGATGGAAGGCTGGAATGCGGCCACGTCTTCCTCTCGGGAAACGGCCTGCCTGATCGATGGAGCGGCCACCCAACGTTTCTCATTGGCGAACTCGGCTTCGGCACCGGGCTGAATTTTTCCGAGACCTGGCGGCAATGGAAACTCTACCGCCAGCCCGGACAGCATCTGCATTTCATGTCCTTCGAGCTCTATCCGATGCGCCGCGCGGAAATCGACCGCGCGCTGGCACATTGGCCGGAAATCGATGCCGAGCGGCAGGCGCTCGCCGCCATCTGGCCGGATATTCCCAAAGGCATCGTCTCGCTCGATCTGGATGAGCAGACGAGGCTCAGCGTCGTCTGCGGCCGTGCGATCGATGGGGTTTCTGAAGCCGCTCCCGGATTCGACGCCTGGTATCTCGACGGCTTCGCCCCATCGCGCAACAGCGATATGTGGTCGGAAGAACTGATGCGTCTCGTCTGCGAAAAGACTGCTGCTGGCGGAAGTTTCGCGACCTATGCCGCCGCGGGTTTCGTGCGCCGCAATCTCGCGGCCGCCGGCTTTATTGTCGAGCGTCGCAAGGGGTTCGCCGGCAAGCGGGAAATGCTCTGCGGGGTAAAGCCTCAGTAGCCGGAGCGGCCCGGCTGCAATTCGCCACCACCAAGCCACTGGCGAATCTTGTCTTCCAGAAGTTCCGGGCTGATCGGCTTGGACATGTAATCGTCCATGCCGGCATCGAGGCAAAGCTCGCGGTCGCTTTCCAGCGCATGCGCGGTGACACCGATAACGGGCACGCGATGCCCCTGCCCCTGTTCCCTCTCGCGGATCAGCCTGGTCGCCTGATGGCCGTTCATGACGGGCATCGAGACATCCATCATGATCAGCCGCGGAGTATGACGCTCCCAGGCCTCCACCGCTTCCTCGCCGTTGTTGACGACGAGGAAGGAAAGCCCGGTTCCCTGCAGGATCTGCGTGAAGACGATCTGGTTGACCTCATTATCCTCGGCGACGAGCACATCGACGAAATCGGCAGCTCGTCTTTGCGGAGCAGGTGCAGGTGCGGGTGCCGGCGGCGGCACCTCGATCTCTTTCTGCAGCCGCGCAATCTCGGCCTCGGAGGCCTGTTTGACGCGGCTTGCCCGCACCACCTCGACGACCGTATTGCGCAACAAGTTGGCGCGCGCCGGTTTCATCAGATGCGCATGGCCGTTCAGCGCCGCAAACTCCTTCTCCGTTCCGGAAATATCCATCGAGGTCAGGAAGATGATCGGCAGCTCCACGAAACGGCTATCAGCGCGAAGGCGGCGGGCGACTTCGGCGCCGTTCATGTCGGGCATATGATAATCGAGCACGACGGCATCGACCTTGATGCCGAGATCAGTGGCAGCCTCCAGAATGGCAAAGCCCGTGGCGCCACCCTCTGCGGCAACGCCGTCAAAGCCCCAGAGGCCGAGCTGTTCGGTGAGGATCCGGCGATTGACCTCATTGTCGTCGACGACGAGGATGCGCGCACCCTGCACGTTGATCGGCAAAGGCTTCGGCTCGATGCGGGCGGCGGCAACGGCGAAAGGCAGCTTGACGGTAAAGACCGAGCCCTTGCCCCATTCGCTTTCAACATCGATGTAACCGCCGAAGAGATCGACGAGACCGGCGGTGATTGCCAGGCCTAGGCCCGTGCCCTCATGCCGCCGGGTCGATGAGGCATCGACCTGCGAGAATTTGTCGAAGACCGTTTCCACCTTCTCGGGCGGAATGCCGATGCCGGTATCCTCGATGCGGATGCTGATCATGATCTCGCCGCCGGCGGATTGCTCCGAGCCGATATCGACGAAGACATGGCCGCGCTCCGTGAATTTCACCGCATTGCCGACGAGGTTCGTAACGATCTGGCGGAAACGCCCGGCATCGCCGATGACGGCTGCAGGCAGATCGGGTGCCGCGCGCACCAGAAGCTCGATATCCTTCTCGGCTGCGGGCGAGGAAAGCAGCGTCGCCACATCCTCGACAGCCTCGATCAGATCGAAGGCCGCCTTGCGCAGCTTCATCTGCCCGGCATCGATCTTCGAGAAATCAAGGATGTCGTTGATGATCGTGAGCAGCGCATTGCCCGACTTGACGATGATGTCGACGAAGGTCTTCTGGCGGGTATCGAGATTGGTCTTGGCAAGCAGTTCCGCCATGCCGAGCACGCCGTTCATCGGCGTGCGGATCTCATGGCTCATATTGGCAAGGAATTCCGACTTGGCGCGGTCTGCGGCCTCGGCGCGCGACAGAAGCTGCGTCAGTTCCTCCTCGCGCCGTTTGAGCTCGGTAACGTCAGTGAATAGTGCCACCCAGTGCTGCCGTTCGCTGATGGTGGCTTCCATGTTCACCCAGCGCTCGCCGCCGACGTGGAAGACAGTGGAGATCGGCTGACGCGCGGCGATATTGGCACGCCACCCCTCCAGCGTTTCGACCGCCTGGTCGTGGAAATCGCCGCGATTGGCGCAGAAGTGGAAGAGATCGATCCATTCCCGGCCAACTTCCGTCAGTTCGGCCGGAATGCGCAGCACCTCGGCTAGCCCGTCATTGGAAAGCTTGATCAGGCCGTCCTGGACGATCGCAAGCCCCTGCGGCATGGCATGCGTCGCATCGCGCATCATTTCGCCGAGATTTTCCAGCGCCGCACGAGCCTCGTGGATTTCCCTCTCGCGCTCACGCACCGAGGAAATATCGGAATAGGTCAGCAGGATACGGTTGCTGGAAATGCGCCGGCTGTCGAAAATGACCGACTTGCCCGCGGCCCAGTCAAGCTCGATCGGCTCCGGATTATCAGCCTCGAAAAGCCCCTTGCGAAATCCGTAGATCTCTTCCGGTGTCTGCGTCTCACCATAGCGGCCGAGTTCGTAATTGCGCTTGATGACATCGATGAACGGCCGCCCATCGAAACGGTCGTCGAGCGGCAGCTCCCAGATGCTGTAGAACTCATCATTGACGTAGAGAATGGTGTGGTCGTTGTCGAGGATGAGCACGCCGACCGGAAGCGAGCGCAGGATGCTCTCGATTTCCTGATGCAGCACTTCCTCATGCTTGCGCGCCTCGATCAGTTCCTTCTCGCGCGCCTTCAGGGGCGTGATGTCGGAGAAGGAGCCGACGACATAGTGCTTGCCATCAGGTGTTACGACCCGGTTGACACGGGAGATCACCTGGAAGATTTCGCCGTCGGTATTCGGCAGGTAGCTCTCGACCTCGATCAGCGCGCCGTTTTTCAGCGCCCGCAGGTTTTCCCGGTAGATCGCCTCACCCGCCTCCTGCCCGAACATGTCGTGCTCGGTCAGGCCGAGCACCTTGGAGCGGGCATGGCCGGTGAAGGTCTCGTAATATTGGTTCGCATAGACCAGCCGGTGGTCCTCGTCTCGCACGAAGGCGGCGACCGGGAGATCCTCCATGATGGTGCGCAGCAGATCGCGCTCCCGCACACTTTCATGCCAGGCGGTCTCACCCACAGGCGCAGGCTTGCTGCCACCAGGCGCAGACTTGCTGCCGTCTGGCGCATACCTGCTGCCATCAGGCGCATACTTGCTGCCACTCCGATAGGCGGCATTGACGATCAGCGGCCGGCCGTCATCGGCAAAGATGCCGATCGGATGATCGAGATTTTCGAGCGCCTCGCGGATGCGGCCGAGATCGGTCGCCATCGTATCCGCCACCTCAGGAATGGCGCGGCGCGGTTCGCGTGCATCGAAGATGCCGAGCACATAGGCCCGGTCCTGGGAAGGCGAAAAGCTCTCGATCAGCACGCGCTCATGGCTGAGGCCTGCGGCATCGAATGAAATGGCGCTCTCTTCCGTACCGAACACCAGCGCACGGCGTTCGCGATCCTCGCGCTCCTCTTCTTCCGGCCGGTCGAAGAGTTCGCGGCTGCGCCGCCCGATGAAATCGGAAATCTCGCGACCAAAGAAGCGGGCATAGGCCTCGTTGACGGCGACATAGCGGAGTTCGCTGTTTTTGACATAGGCCGGGGTATCCAGATCAGCGATCCGGCGGCAGGCCAGCTCCAAGAGTTCCCCGGTAAAATTCAAAAAATCTTCACTCCCGCAATGAACGAAATATCTCCTAGAACAACTATAACGCCAAGGCTTTTAACAAGCTGTTAACCATAAAATTCCACTGGCAAAAATTCCAAGCCGGCTCATGAAGTTGATGAATCAGAGTGACAATAAAGGCTTGCACGAAACTGAAATGATTTGAAGATTCACCAAGAAACCCGCCACCGGGCCACAGGGTGGATCCCGGCCCGGCAATGGTCAAGCATGGAGAAAATTTAATCCCGACGCGGCTTGCGCGACCATCAGCGCGCCGCGATCGGCGCCGATTCTGGCAATGGCTTCAATGACGAGCCTACCACGAAAGGAATTCGACATGTCCGTTCTTCATAAGACAATGGCGGCGGGCCTGATTGCACTGACATTTGCCGGCGCTTCGCTGGCAACGGCCGGGACTGCAAACGCCCATTCCGGCAATGCCTTCTGGGGCGGCCTTGCCGGTGGTGTCGTCGGCGGCGTTGTGGGTGGAGCGATCGCCTCGCGTCCCGCTTACCCTGGACCCTATGCTTATTATCCACGACCTTATGCCTACTATCCGGCCTATCCCGCCTATTACGGTCCGCGCTACTGCCATCCCGAATGGCGTTACGATCGCTGGGGCCAGCCCTATCGCATTGAAGTCTGCAGGCGCTGAGGGCTTTCCCGGCTCCGCTTGACCTCCCACCAGCATCGGGCCATGCATCGCATGACCCGAGGGAGGAATGTGATGCCGGAACCACTCAAGAACCTTCTCCACCCGGCGCTCGTACGCGCGATGGCTGAGATCATCGCCGCCAACGCGCCCTCCTTCGACCGCGACCGCTTCACCGCACTTGCAACTGATGGCATCGAATCGCTGGAGCTCATGGAGCGCGCAGCACTGATCCGCGACGCGCTCTTTGCGACCCTGCCCGAAAACTTCCCCGAGGCGGCAGCCATTCTCGCTGCAAGCCTGCCGACCACCGGCAAGATTGGGCTGACGGGCTGGATGCTGCTGCCCATCAATCAGTTCATCGCGGCGCGCGGCATCAGAGATTTCGATATCGGTCTTGACCTTCTGAAAGCGCTGACGCCGCATTTCACGGCGGAGTTCGGCATCCGCCAGTTCATCCATCAGGATCAACAGCGAGCGCTGGCGACGATCGCTCGCTGGGTCGATGACGCCAACCACCATGTCCGCCGGCTGGCGAGCGAAGGCACCCGCCCGCGCCTGCCCTGGGCGATGCGCCTGCCGCAGTTGATCAAGGACCCTTCTCCCATCCTGCCGATTCTGACTGCGCTGATGGACGATCCCGAAGACTATGTTCGCCGTTCAGTGGCAAACAGCCTGAACGATATCGCCAAGAATCATCCGGATCTCGTCGCGTCCTTCATCGCCGAGCATATCGAAGGCGCTTCTGCCGAGCGCCGCTGGCTGCTGAAACATGCTTCCCGCACCCTTCTGAAAAAGGGCCATGCCCGGGCGCTCGCCAACTTCGGCTTCGGCGCGGCCGCTTCGCTGGAGTGCAATTTGCTGCTCGCGAACCCGGCAGTGCTTTTCGGCGAAGGGCTGGATTTCGAGATCCGCCTGCGCAATGCCGGCGATATCGCGCAATCCCTGATGATCGACTACGCGATCCACCATGTGAAGGCCGACGGCTCGCTCTCTCCCAAGGTCTTCAAATGGAAGACCGTCACGCTGGAAGCGGGCGAAGACCATATCGTGCAGCGCCGCCACGCCATGCGGCCGATCACGACGCGGCGCTACTATCCCGGCGAGCATCGCATCGTCATTCTCGTCAACGGCACCGAGACGGCCTCGGGAAATTTCGTCCTTTCCATGCCCTCTGAGGTCATTGTCGGCCGATCCCCTTGACTTTCAGTGGGAAATAGACCACATGGCGCTCAGCTTTCACCTTCCGGCCGCCGCGTGAGCGTGCCACTGCGATAGACGCTGAAGAAGGACAGAGCGCATTCTGATAATGCCGCACCCAAGAGCGGCAAGACGCGCTGGAAGCTTTTTCCAACTTACAAGTTCCCATTTCACGCGGGGTTCTTGACGCCAGATTAACACCGGACCGCATTCGGCGATCCGGCGTTTTCGTTTGGCGCGCCCTAAAAGGTTATGACTTGACCAATTTTGAATCGCTCGGTGTCTCCAAGCCGGTCGTCGCCACTCTGTTCCAGCTCGGCATCGAAACGCCGACGCCCATCCAGGAACAGGCTATCCCACTCCTCATTCAGGGCCGTGACCTGATCGGCCTTGCCCAGACCGGCACCGGCAAGACGGCCGCCTTCGGCCTGCCGCTCATCGAGCGCCTGCTCAAGGAAGAAAAGCGTCCCGACAACCGCTCCGTCCGCACGCTGATCCTGGCGCCGACACGCGAACTGGTGAACCAGATCGCCGACAGTCTCAGAAAATTCATCCGCAAGTCGCCGCTGCGCATCAACGTCGTCGTCGGCGGTGTCTCCATCAACAAGCAGCAGCTTCAACTCGAGCGCGGCTCCGACATCCTCGTTGCCACTCCCGGCCGCCTGCTTGATCTCTGCAACCGCAATGCCATTACACTGACGGCTGTGCGCTACCTCGTGCTCGATGAAGCCGACCAGATGCTCGATCTCGGCTTCGTGCATGACCTGCGCAAGATCGCCAAGATGGTGCCGAAGCGCCGCCAGACCATGCTCTTCTCGGCAACCATGCCGAAGGCGATTGCCGATCTCGCCGGCGACTACCTGACCGATCCGGTTACGGTCCAAGTGACGCCTCCGGGCAAGGCTGCCGACAAGGTCGAGCAGTATGTGCACTTCGTTCCCGGCAAGAACGACAAGACGGTTCTCTTGAAGAAGTCGCTGACCGAAAACCCTGATGGCCGCGCCATCGTCTTCCTGCGCACCAAGCACGGCGCTGAAAAGCTCGCCAAGCATCTGGAGCAGGTCGGCTATTCCGTCGCCTCCATCCATGGCAACAAGAGCCAGGGCCAGCGCGAACGTGCGCTGAAGGGCTTCCGCGACGGCGCCATCAAGACGCTGATCGCAACCGACGTCGCCGCTCGCGGCATCGATATCCCTGCCGTCAGCCACGTCTTCAACTACGACCTGCCGGAAGTGGCGGAAGCCTACGTCCACCGCATCGGCCGCACGGCCCGTGCCGGCCGCGACGGCATTGCGATTGCCTTCTGCGCACCCGACGAAGCCCGCCTGCTGCGCGACATCGAAAAGCTGATGGGTATCGACATTGCCGTTGCCAGCGGCGAACCGCCGGCTGACATGCGTGCCGCTCCCCGTAGCAACAATCGCGGCCGTGGCCAGAACCAGCAGCGCGGCCCAGGTGGTCGTGGTGAAGGTGGCCGTGGTGAAGGTGGCGAGCGTCGCGAAGGTGGCCGTCGTGAAGGCGGACGCAGCGAAACCCGCAATGGCGGCCGTCCCGCCGGCCATGGTGACCGCCGTCCGCGTAACGATGGCGACGTCACTGAAGTGCGCGCCGGCGAAGAGCGCCGCGCGCGCCCTCAGCACAACAACCGCAATCAGGATTTCCGTGGCCAGCGCCGCAATGAGCAGGCTCCGGATCACGGCCCGGACAATGATCTGGTTTCGACCTCGGATTTCCGCCCTGCCCGCAATCAGCAGCAGCGCCTGGCTCAGCCGGCTGAGGCAACCGGTCATCATCGCGGTAACAAGCAGCACGTCCATGGCCGCCCGCCGCGCAATCACGGCGACCAGCAGCCGCAGGGCGAACAACGCCGCGAGGGCAATGGCGGTCTGCGCCGCAAGGGCCGCAATGGCGGCGGCCCGCGTCGCGAACGCGCTTAAGCTAGTGATATCAGTGAGGGCCGGAGCGATCCGGCCCTTTTCTTTTGGCCGTCCTTCGGTCACCGGCACGGGCAGAGTTTGATCCGTCGCCCGGGCAGGAAATAATCACCTGCTCATCTTTTGTGCGCGACGTCAGGATTGACAGGAATCCGCCTCGCGCCAGATTTTGATAAATGCCCAGTTTTTCACCGGTTTTTCGCACTGCAGAAGATTTTATGAATCTTCCATGCGAACTGTGCATGGTTCTTGCATTGCCTTTTGCGTTGTATTCAAATGAAGAAAAAAGGGGAGCCACACCTTTGGCATTTGATGAAATGATCACCGGAGACGAAAGTCCCCGTACGCCATATGAAAAATACTTTGAGTGGTACAACAGCCAAGACCGGGCACATCTGATTTCAAAGTCCCGCGACGCTGAAAACATCTTCCGCAAAACCGGCATCACCTTCGCGGTTTACGGCCACGCCGACAGTTCCGAAAAGCTCATCCCCTTCGACATTATCCCGCGCATCATCTCCGCCCGCGAATGGCGAAAGCTCGCTCAGGGTATCGAGCAGCGGGTGATCGCGCTCAACGCTTTCCTCGATGATATCTACCACAAGCAGGAAATCATTCGCGCAGGCCGCATCCCGCGCGAGCTGATCGAAAAGAACGTTGCATTCCTGCCCGAGATGATCGGCTTCCGGCCGCCCGGCGGCGTCTACACTCATATCGTCGGCACGGATATCGTGCGCACCGGCGAGGACCAGTTCTATGTGCTGGAGGATAATGCCCGCACGCCCTCGGGCGTCAGCTACATGCTGGAAAACCGGGAAACCATGATGCAGATGTTCCCGGAGCTCTTCCATGAGAACAAGGTGCAGCGAGTCGAGGACTATCCCTATCTCCTGCGCCAGAGCCTGGCTTCGCTGGCACCTCCCGGCTGCAAGGGCAAGCCGCGCGTCGCCGTTCTGACGCCCGGTATCTATAATTCCGCCTATTATGAACATTCCTTCCTCGCCGACACGATGGGTGTCGAGCTCGTCGAAGGCTCGGATCTCCGCGTCATCGACGGCAAGGTGAAGATGCGCACGACGCGAGGCTATGAGGCGATCGATGTGCTCTATCGCCGGGTCGACGACGACTTCCTCGATCCCCTCACCTTCCGCCCGGAATCGGCCCTCGGCATTCCCGGCATCATGGATGTCTACCGCTCCGGCAATATCACCATCGCCAATGCACCCGGCACCGGTATTTCCGACGACAAGGCGATCTATTCCTACATGCCCGAGATCGTCGAGTTCTATACGGGCCGCAAGCCGATCCTCGAGAACGTGCCGACCTGGCGCTGTTCGGAAGCATCAAGCCTGAAATATGTGCTGGAGCACCTGGAAGAACTGGTCGTCAAGGAAGTGCACGGCTCCGGCGGCTACGGCATGCTCGTCGGCCCGACCGCTTCCAAGAAGGAACGCGTCGATTTCGCCGAGAAGCTGAAGGCAAAGCCCAGCAATTACATTGCCCAGCCCACACTTTCGCTGTCCACCGTTCCGATCCTCGTCAACAAGGGTATCGCACCCCGCCATGTCGACCTGCGCCCTTACGTGCTGGTCTCCGACAAGGTGCAGATCATTCCGGGGGGGCTCACCCGCGTGGCGCTGAAGCAAGGCTCGCTGGTGGTCAATTCCAGCCAGGGCGGCGGCACCAAAGACACCTGGGTATTGGAGGACTGATGCTCGGAAGAACTGCAAACGGGCTCTACTGGATGTTCCGGTATATCGAGCGCGCCGAGAATATTGCACGTCTCGTGGATGCCGGCCTGCGCATGTCGCTGACGCGCAGCGACGCCGGTGATGACAATTGGGACGGCGTGCTGCAAAGCGCCGGCGTGCGCGAACTCTATGACGAGACCCATTCGAAGCTGACCGGTCCTGATGTCATCGACTACATGTTGCGCGACCGCCAGAACGCGTCGAGCGTCATGTCCTGCATTGATTTCGGCCGCAACAACGCCCGCATGGTGCGCACCGCGCTGACGCGGGAGACCTGGGAAGCGACCAACGAATGCTGGATCGATCTCAAGGAACTGCTGTCGAAAAAACTGAAGGCAGCAGAACTGCCCGAGGTCATCGATGTCATCAAGCATCGCGCCGGCCTCATCCGCGGCGCCTTCCATGGTTCGATGCTGCGCAACGAGCTCTATAATTTCGCCCGCATCGGCACCTTCATCGAACGTGCGGACAATACGAGCCGCATCCTCGACGTGAAATATTACGTGCTGCTGCCCTCGATCTCGCAGGTAGGCTCTTCGGTCGACAACGTTCAGTGGGAGTCGATCCTGCGTTCGGTCTCCGCCCACCGTTCCTATAGCTGGGCCTATGACGGCGAATACCGCGCCATGAACATTGCCGACTTCCTGATCCTGAACGGTCAGATGCCGCGTTCGCTCGCCTATAGCTACGAGAAGATCGTCAGCAACCTCGGTTACATCGCCAAGGATTACGGCGAGCGGCTGGCCGCACATGATACGGCGGATGCCATTCGCGCCACGCTGCAGACATTGAAGATAAAGGATGTCATGGATCAGGGTCTGCATGAGTTTCTCGAGGATTTCGTCGCTCAAAACAACAAGCTCGGCAGCGAAATCTCCGATGGCTACCGGTTCTATGCTTAAGCGGGTCAGATCATGAAACTGAAGATCAGCCACCTCACCGAATACCGCTACGACGAACCGGCGCAGTTTTCCCTGCAGCGGCTGCGCCTGACACCACCGACCGCGATCGGCCAGACCGTGCTCAACTGGTCCCTCCATGTCGAAGGCGCCAAGCCGGAAGTCGAATATGACGACCAGTTCGGCAACCATGTGAACCTCGTCTCGCTGGAAGGCGAACAGCAGGTGACGCGCATTGTCGCCGAAGGCGAGATCGAGACCGAAGACCGCAACGGCGTGACCGGCCCCCATACCGGCTTCTGCCCGCTCTGGCTCTTCCTGCGCGATACGCCGCTCACCAAGGCAGGCAAACTGGTAAAGGAACTGACCAAGGGCGTGAGCGGTGAGAACGATCTTGCCCGCATGCATGCGTTGATGGCGGCGATCCACGAGGCAGTGGAATACAAGCCCGGCACCAGCAGCACCGAAACCACTGCCGAACAGGCGCTGGAGAGGAAGACCGGCGTCTGCCAGGACCATGCCCATATCTTCGTCACCGCGGCGCGCGCCCTGGATATTCCGGCGCGCTACGTCTCCGGCTATCTGATGATGGAAGAAAAGGTCGATCAGGCTGCCACCCATGCCTGGGGCGAGGCGCATATTCCAGGCCTCGGCTGGGTCGGCTTCGATCCTGCCAACGAGATCTGCCCGGATGACCGCTATGTCCGCATGGCCTCCGGCCTCTGCTATCGCGATGCGGCTCCCGTGTCGGGCATGCGCATCGGCACTCCAGGTGAAAAACTGTCGGTCACCGTAAAGGTCGAGGACAGCGACCAGATGCAGAGCCAAAGCCAGAGCTGACAAAAGCAGCCAATTTGCCGCGGCTTCTCTGCGTGCCGAAACACGCAATAATTGCTGTTGCAACCAATTCTCTACTTCGAGCTAACCCGATCTTAAACCGGCTGGCGGAAGCTGTGCGCTCATAAGGCCCGCATTTGTGGGCACCGGCGCACAGCGCGCCGGCCTGTTTTGAGATTTCAGCAGGTCGTTTTATGTCTCTTCTTATTATCGATGACAGCAAATCCAGCCTGCTTGCCCTTGAAACCGCCGTCCGCCGCTTCGCCAGCTGCGAGATCGAAAGCTTCACCAATCCGCTGGAAGCCCTCGAGCGCACGAGAACAGTCGAATTCGATCTCGTGCTGGTCGATTACATGATGCCCGAGCTCAACGGTATCACCGTGATCCACCGCCTGCGCAGCCAGCGCGGCTATGAAACCGTACCCATCGTGATGGTGACCTCCCAGACGGAACGCTCCGTGCGTCTGGAAGCGCTGGAGGCCGGCGCCACGGACTTCCTGGCAAAACCCTTCGATCCGCTGGAACTCGAGGCTCGCATCCTCAATCTTCTCGCCCTGCGCAGCGCCCAGCTTGCCCTCGTCGACCGTGCCCGCTCGCTCGATCAGGCTTTCCGCCGTGCCACCGAACGAGCCGATATCCGCGAGCAGGAGATCGTCTGGTGTCTGGCGCAGGCCATGGCCTCGCGTGACGGCAATACCGGCGATCACATCGAACGTGTCGCCAACATCGCCGAACTGATTGCCGAAGGCCTCGGCATGGACCGCATCCAGCGCCGCAACATCTATCTCGCCGCGCCCCTGCACGATATCGGCAAGATCGGCATTCCCGACGCCATCCTGCAGAAACCCGGCAAGCTGGAGCCGCACGAGATCGAGAAGATGCGCGAGCATGTGCCGATCGGCGTTTCGATCCTGCGCAACAGTTCCGCCGAGCTTTCGCGCGTCGCCACCGCCATCATCGGCGGCCACCACGAAAAATGGGACGGCACCGGCTACCCGCAGGGCCTTGCCGGCGAACAGATACCGATCGAGGCCCGCATCGTCGCCGTTGCCGATGTCTTCGATGCGCTCTGCTCCGAGCGGCCCTACAAGCAGGCATGGCCGATCGACAAGGCCTACCGGGAAATCATCGCCTGCAGCGGCACGCATTTCGATCCGGCTTGCGTCGCCGCCTTCCACCGCAAATGGCCGGCGATCCGTATGCTCTTCGAACAGCTTGAGGTGGAAGAAGACCGCCTGCGCTCCAGCGGTTGACACCCGATCGGCTTCCATAACGCCTTCTTCCACAGACCGGCGATCCGGTGCCGCCGGTCAAGTCTCTATCTCCCCGCAAAATCCCTGACTTTCGAACAGTTGGGATTTTCGGGATAACCGATTTGGGGAAGCTATTGGACAATAGGAGAGGCTATGTCGCTTAGCGAGCAGCAATTTATCGAGTCTGTCCGCCGGAACCCGATAAACGCCGAATTGCTAAGCCGGCTGGGCCTCCTCCGGATTCCTCAAGGCATTCTGACCGCCGGCTGCCTCGTGCAGACGGTTTGGAATCTAAAGTCGGGTTATGATCCTCAGCACGGGATAAAGGACTATGACGTCTTCTACTTCGACGACTCCGACCTGTCATGGGACGCCGAAGACGCTGTCATTCGCCGGGTGCAGCAGGCCGTCGCCGATCTACCTGTAAAGGTGGAGATCAAGAACCAAGCTCGGGTCCATCTCTGGTACAAGGACAAGTTTGGGGCGGAATATCCGACGTTGCAAAAGGCGGAGGATGGCATCGACCGTTACCTCACCCTTTGCACAAGGATCGGTATTCGCCTTAGCGACGGCAGCCTTTATGCGCCCGATGGCTTGGATGACATGTGGAATGGCATCCTGCGCCTGAACCCTCTCAATCCTCAGCGTGGCTTATTTCTGGATAAGTGCAATCAGTACCTGCAGCGATGGCCTTGGCTGACGATTGTCGATGACAAAATCGGCGATTGCGCTGCGCGGTCAAAATGACGGTTGGCATTTCGCGCATTCAGCCTCTAGCGGAGTTCCTGACTTTCAAGACAAGGCGGCCAGCACCGAACTTTCCCGTAAATTTCTGTCGCAAAACCACCCGTAAGAGCCGGAGTTTCGCGACAGATATTTGCGAACATTTCAGCTAAAAGGCGGGGTTCTCACCCCGCCTTCCATCAATCTACGGTCGATACGTCCGTTAGTGGCTGTCCCTGCCGACAGCACTTCCACGACATCCCTTGAGGAAGTCGAGGTCGGCGCCGGTGTCGGCGCCTTCGACATGCTGCTGATGCAGGAAGGCGTAGCCGGACTTCGGCAGATCATGATTCGGCTGCCACTCGGCGAGACGCTTCGCCAGTTCCTCTTCGGAAATGTCGAGATGCAGACGACGGTTCGGCACATCGAGCTCGATCATGTCGCCATTTCTGACGACAGCAAGCGGGCCGCCGACAGCGGCTTCCGGCGAGGTATGCAGCACGACGGTACCGTAGGCGGTGCCGGACATGCGGGCGTCGGAAATGCGCACCATGTCGGTAATGCCTTTCTTGAGCACCTTGGGCGGCAGACCCATGTTGCCGACTTCGGCCATGCCCGGATAGCCCTTCGGACCACAGTTCTTCATGACCATGATGCAGGTCTCGTCGATGTCGAGATTGTCATCATTGATCTTGGCCTTGTAGTCGTCGATGTCCTCGAAGACGACCGCCCTGCCCTTGTGCACCATCAGGTGCGGCGAGGCGGCAGACGGCTTCAGCACCGCGCCCTTAGGCGCGAGATTGCCGCGCACCACAACAATGCCGCCCGATGAGGTCAGCGCCTTTTCGGCCGGAAGAATGACGTCCTCGTTCCAATTGACGACGTCCTTGACTTCATCCCAGACGGTCTCGCCCGAAACCGTCACCGCATCCTTGTGCAGCAGGCCGGCTTCGCCGAGACGCTTCAGCACGACAGGCAAGCCGCCGGCATAGAAGAACTCTTCCATGAGGTACTTGCCCGACGGCATCAGGTTGACGATGGTCGGAACGTCGCGGCCGCAGCGGTCCCAATCGTCGAGCGTCAGGTCGACGCCGACACGGCCGGCCATGGCCAGCAGGTGGATGACGGCATTGGTCGAACCGCCGATGGCCGCATTGGTGCGGATGGCGTTTTCGAAGGCCTGCTTGGTCATGATATCGGAAGGCTTCAGGTCGTCCTTGACCATCTGCACGATGCGGCGGCCGGTCAGCTGCGCCATCACCTTGCGGCGGGAATCGACACCCGGGATCGCGGCATTGCCGGAGAGTGCCATGCCGAGCGCTTCAGCCATGGATGCCATGGTGGAAGCCGTGCCCATCGTGTTGCAGGTGCCCGACGAACGGCTCATCGACGCTTCGGCCTCGAGGAATTCGGCCTGCGTCATCTCGCCGGCCTTCACCATTTCGGAGAACTTCCAGAGATGCGTGCCGGAGCCGACGCGTTCGCCGCGGAAATAGCCGTTCAGCATCGGACCGCCGGTGACGACGATCGATGGCAGGTCGACGGAGGCAGCGCCCATCAGCAGCGACGGCGTGGTCTTGTCGCAGCCGACGAGCAGCACGCAGCCGTCCATCGGCTGGCCGCGGATCGCTTCTTCGACGGCGAGTGCGGCAAGGTTGCGATACATCATCGCGGTCGGGCGGAAAGTATTTTCGGATGCCGAGAAGACCGGCACCTCGAGCGGGAAGCCGCCGGCCTCCCAGACACCTGCCTTCACCTTTTCGGCAAGCTCGCGCAGATGACCGTTGCACGGCGTCATATCCGACCAGGTATTAAGGATACCGATGACCGGGCGGCCGTCGAACAGGTCGTGCGGATATCCCTGGTTCTTAAGCCAGCCGCGGTGGTAGATCACGTCGCGGCTCGTGCCGCCGTACCATTCCTGCGACCTCAGCTTGCGCGGCCATTCTGCTTTCTTCTTCATAATTTCTGTCCTTCAGGATATCCCCTGATCGCCTCGTACGATCAGGGTTATCGCACTTCGTCTCAAGCCAGCGTGTAGGCGGTCTTGACGGTTGTGTAGAATTCGGCGGCGTACTTGCCCTGCTCGCGCGGGCCGTAGGACGAGCCCTTGCGGCCGCCGAAGGGAACGTGGAAATCAACGCCGGCGGTCGGCAGGTTCACCATCACCATGCCGGCCTCGGAGTTGCGCTTGAAATGCGTCGCATGCTTGAGGCTCGTCGTGGCAATGCCCGCCGACAGGCCGAACGGCGTGTCGTTGGCAGTTGCCAGCGCCTCTTCGTAATCCTTCACGCGGATCACGGAAACGACAGGTCCGAATATCTCTTCGCGCGAGATGCGCATCTGGTTGGTCGCTTCGGTAAAGAGCGTCGGCTGCAGGTAGAAGCCGGGTGTTTCGCGCGAGATGAGCTCGCCGCCGAAGGCAAGCTTGGCGCCCTCTTCCTTGCCGATCTTGATATAATCGGTATCGGTCTGAAGCTGGCGGGCATCGACGACAGGGCCGATATGGGTGCCGGGCTTCATGGCATTGTCGACGACGACGGTCTTCAGCTTTTCGGTGAGTGCTGCAACGAACTTGTCGTGGATGCCCTCGGTGACGATCAGCCGCGACGACGCCGTGCAGCGCTGGCCGGTGGAGAAGAAGCCGGAATTGGCAGCGGCCTCGACGGCCACGGTCAGGTCGGCGTCGTCGAGCACGACCATCGGGTTCTTGCCGCCCATTTCCAGCTGGAACTTGCGGTTATGCTCGATGGAGGAGGTGGCGACGCGCCTGCCCGTGCCTGTCGAACCGGTAAAGGTGATGCCGGCAATGTCGGGGCTGTCGAGCATGGCCTGCCCCACGACCGAGCCCTTGCCCATGACGAGGTTCAGGACGCCCTTCGGCAGGCCCGCGCGGTGCAGGATATCCGCAATCGCCCAGGAACAGCCAGGAACCAGATCCGCCGGCTTGAAGACGACAGTGTTGCCATAGCAAAGCGCCGGAGCGATCTTCCAGGCCGGGATGGCGATCGGGAAGTTCCAGGGCGTGATGATGCCGATGACACCGAGCGGCTCGCGAGTGATCTCGACGCCAATGTTGGGACGCACCGAGGGAACAACCTCGCCGGCAAGGCGCAGTGCTTCGCCTGCGAAGAATTCGAAGATCTGCGATGCGCGGATCGTTTCGCCGATCGCTTCGGGAAGCGTCTTGCCTTCCTCGCGGGCAAGCAGAGCACCAAGCTCGTCCTTGCGTGCCATGATCTCGTCGCCGGCCTTCTTCAGGATGACGTGGCGCTCCCAGATGCCGGAGCGCGACCAGGCCGGAAAGGCGGCCTTGGCAGCAGCGATCGCAGCCTTGGCATCCTCGGCGCTCGCCTGAGCGTAGAGGCCGACGACCTCGTTCGTGTCGGACGGATTGATATTCTCGGCGGCATTGGTGCCGGTCCATTCACCGGCGATGAGATTCTGATGGACGGTCATGGGCCTTGGAGCCTCCTCTAGACAAATGACCGGCCGCTTGCATGGCGGCCGGTCTTGGAAATCAGAGCTGCTTGACGGCGATCTCTTCTTCGGCAGCAACCTTCAGCGGGTTGCGCAGCGGCAGGCCGAATTCGGCCACCTCGATTTCAAAGACATCGCCCTCTTCCGCCTTGATGCCATCGGCAAAGGAAAGCGTCGCCGTACCGAACATATGTACATGCACATCACCCGGCACGCGGAAGAGGCCATATTTGAAATGGTGATATTCCAGATTGACGAAAGTGTGCGACATGTTCGCTTCGCCCGACAGGAACGGCTTCTCGAAGATTACCTGGTTGCCGCGCTTGATGCGCGAGGTGCCACGGATATCCTCTGGAGCCACACCGATGCGGATTTCCGGACCGAAGCTTGCCGGACGCAGCTTGGAATGGGCGAGGAAGAGATAGTTGATCCGCTCGGTGACGTGGTCGGAAAACTCGTTCGACAGTGCAAAGCCGATACGGAACGGCGTGCCGTCCTTGGCGATGACATAGATGCCGGCCATCTCAGGCTCTTCGCCGCCGTCGAGCGCGAAGGACGGCGAAACAAGCGGGGCGCCCGGAGCAGCAGCGCCATAGCCATTGCCCTTGTAGAACCATTCGGGCTGCACGCCCTTCTGGCCGGCAGCCGGCTTGCCGCCTTCAAGACCCATCTTGAACATCTTCATGGAGTCGGTCAGCGTTTCCTCTGCCGCCTCGGAGGTCTTCTTGTGCATGGAATCGCGCGTCGCGGCGGAGCCCAGATGCGTCAGGCCCGTACCGGTCAGGTGCAGATGCGCGGCATCCGGATGGGTGATCGGCGGCAGGAAGCGTCCCTCGGCATAGGCCTTTTCAAGATCGACGGGTTCGCCATATCCGCGAGCCTCGATAACGGAAACGAGCGACTTGCCACTATCTGCGGCTTCCATCGCCAGAGCGTAGACGCTCACAGCACCCTTGACGGCCTTGGCGGCGGCACCCGGTTCGCGCACGGCGACGATGATCTCTCCGTTTGCGCCCTTGATCTGCGAAATAAGCACGGTCTTCATCCTTTTCGTTTGGCGATGACAAAGCTTCGCCGCTCCGGCTCCATCCGGAGCCGGAATTCAATTTTCATATGACTGCGATGCGGGGGCTGAGCCTAAACTCAGCCCTTGTTCTTATTATAGACGTCGAAGAAGACGGCAGCGAGAAGCACTGCACCCTTGACCATCTGCTGGGAGTCAGTGCCAAGGCCGTGGATCGACATGCCGTTGTTCATGATACCCATGATCAGAGCGCCGATGACAGCGCCGGTCACCTTGCCCACGCCGCCCTGTGCCGATGCGCCGCCGATGAAGCAGGCCGCGATCACGTCGAGCTCGAGGCCGAAGCCGCCCTTCGCCGTTGCCGAGTTGAGACGCAGCGCAACGATCAGACCAGCCAGACCGGCAAGCAGACCCATATTTGCGAAAGTGAGGAAGGTCAGCCGCTCGGTGTTGATACCGGAGAGCTTCGTTGCCTTCTCGTTACCGCCCATCGCGTAGATACGGCGGCCGATCGTCGTGCGACGCGTGATGAAAGCGTAAGCCGTGATCAGCACCAGCATGATGACGAGCACGTTCGGGAAGCCCTTGTAGATCGACAGCTGATAGCCGAGCGCCAGGATGGCGAGAGCGACGATGCCGTTCTGCGCAATGAAGAAGCCCAGAGGCTCGACGTCGTTGCCGTGCTTTTCGTTCGACTTGCGCGCGCGCCATGCCAGATAGACGAGGGTCACGGCGCCGATGACGGTCAGGATGATCGAGGTCGAGTTGATGCCGCCCATATCGAAAAGGTTGGGCAGGAAGCCGATGCTGATCAGCTGAAAGGCCGGAGGGAACGGACCGATGCTGGTGCCCGTTCCGGCTCCCGTCATCACGGTCAGTGTCAGGCCGCGGAAGACCAGCATGCCGGCGAGCGTAACGATGAAGGACGGGATCTTGTGATAGGCGACGAAATAACCCTGAACGCCGCCGACCAGCGCACCCACGGCCAGACAAATAACGGTCGCGAGCACATAGTTCATATGCCACTGCACCGTCATGACGGCGGCGATGGCGCCGATGAAACCGACGACGGAGCCGACCGAAAGATCGATATGGCCGGCAACGATCACCAGCAGCATGCCCAGCGCCATGACGACGATGAACGAGTTCTGCAGGATGATGTTCGTCAGGTTGAGCGGCCTGAAGAGAACGCCGCCGGTCGAGATCTGGAAGAACACCATGATCGCGATGAGCGCGATGAACATGCCGTATTCACGGATGTTGCCTCGAACAAATTCGCCGATGGAGACGACACGCCCTTGCTCGGTGATGGGTTGATTGATCGGCGTCATTGTTTCTTCTCTCCTGAGCGCATGATGGCGCGCATGATGGTTTCCTGGCTCGCTTCTCCCTTCGGCAGTTCCGCAACGATACGTCCTTCGTTCATGACGTAGATGCGGTCGCACGTACCAAGAAGCTCAGGCATTTCCGATGAAATCATCAGAACGCCTTTACCGTCAGCCGCGAGCTGGTTGATGATAGTATAGATTTCATATTTGGCGCCAACATCAATGCCGCGCGTCGGTTCGTCCAGGATCAACACTTCGGGATCCGAGAACAACCATTTCGACAGAACGACCTTTTGCTGGTTGCCGCCCGACAGGTTGACCGCTTCCTGGAAGATGCTGGAGGAACGAATGCGCAGCTTCGACCGATAGTCGGAGGCGACGCGCGATTCCCTGACACTGTCGATAACGGTGGCATTCGACACCGCTTCCAGATTGGCAAGCGTCGTGTTGTGAACGATTGTTTCGCCCAGCACGAGGCCAAGGTGTTTGCGGTCTTCGGTCACATAGGCGAGACCGGCGTCGATCGCCTTGCGCACCGTCGTCGTATCGACCTTCTTGCCGTCGACGAAGACGTCGCCGGTGATCTTGTGCCCATAGGACTTGCCGAAGACACTCATGGCGAATTCGGTGCGGCCGGCGCCCATCAGGCCCGCGATGCCGACGACCTCGCCCTTGCGGACATTCACGTTGATGTCGTGCAGGACCTGGCGGTCGCGATGCTGCTGGTGGAAGGCATTCCAGTTTTTGACTTCGAAGATCGTCTCGCCGATCGGCACGGAGCGCGGCGGATAACGGTCCGCGAGGTCTCGGCCCACCATGTTCTTGATGATGATGTCTTCGCTGATCTCGTCCTTGTGACAGTCGAGCGTCTTGACGGTCATGCCGTCGCGCAGGACCGTGATCTGGTCGGCGACCTTGCGGATCTCGTTCAGCTTGTGGGAAATGATGATCGAGGTGATGCCCTGCTTGCGGAATTCCATCAGCAGGGTGAGCAGCGCATCGGAATCGCTTTCGTTCAGCGATGCGGTAGGCTCGTCGAGAATGAGCAGCTTGACGCTCTTCGACAATGCCTTGGCGATCTCGACGAGCTGCTGCTTGCCGACGCCGATGTCGGTGACGAGCGTGTTCGGAGATTCCGCCAGGCCCACCTTGGCGAGCAATTGCTTCGTGCGATTGAATGTATCGCCCCAGCTGATGACGCCGTTCTTGGCGTTTTCATTACCGAGGAAGATGTTTTCGCCGATTGAAAGCTGAGGTACCAGCGCCAGTTCCTGGTGGATGATGACGATACCGATTTCTTCGGAATCCTTCAGGACCCTGAAGTTGCGCACATCGCCTTCATAGACGATGTCGCCATCATAGCTTCCTGCCGGATAGACGCCGGAGAGCACCTTCATCAGGGTCGACTTGCCGGCCCCGTTTTCGCCCACCAATGCATGGATCTCACCCTGACGAACCTTGAGGTTCACATTCTCGAGCGCCTTGACGCCCGGGAACGTCTTGGTGATGTTCCGCATTTCGAGGATTGTATTTTCCATGACTAAAAACCCAACGCCGCGACCAGAAATGACCCGGCGATCATAGAATCGAAGACCGGAACCCGCAATCGCGCGGGTTCCGGCCATTCATATTACTTCAGCTGGTCTTCCTTGTAGTAACCGCCATCAACGAGAACTGCCTTGTAGTTCTCCTTGGTCACGGCGACCGGCTTCAGCAGGTAGGACGGAACGACCTTGACACCGTTGTCGTAGGTCTTCGTGTCGTTGACTTCAGGCTCCTTGCCGGACATGACGGCATCAACCATCGAAACGGTGACCTTCGCCAGATCGCGGGTATCCTTGAAGATCGACGAATACTGTTCGCCAGCGATGATCGACTTGATCGACGGGATTTCCGAGTCCTGGCCGGTGACGACAGGCAGCGGCTGCCCAGCCGAACCGTAGCCGACGCCCTTCAGCGACGAGAGGATACCGATCGACAGACCGTCGTAAGGAGACAGGACAGCGTCAACCTTGGCGTCGGTGTAGTTAGCCGAGAGCAGGTTGTCCATGCGGGCCTGGGCCGTTGCCGGATCCCAACGCAGCGTGCCGACCTTGTCCATGCCGGTCTGGCCGGACTTCACGACGAGCTTGCCGGAGTCGATGTAGGGCTGCAGGACAGACATTGCGCCGTCATAGAAGAAGAAGGCGTTGTTGTCGTCCGGCGAACCGCCGAAGAGTTCGATGTTGAACGGGCCCTTGCCGTCCTTGAGGCCGAGCTTGTCGACGATCGTGCCAGCCTGGAGAACGCCAACCTGGAAGTTGTCGAACGTGGCATAGTAGTCGACATTGGCCGAGTCGCGGATCAGGCGGTCATAAGCGATGACCTTGATGCCGGCGTCATGAGCCTTCTGGAGAACGTCGGAAAGGGTCGTACCGTCGATCGAAGCGACGACGAGAACCTTGGCGCCCTTCGTGACCATGTTTTCGATCTGCGAAAGCTGGTTCGGAATATCGTCGTCAGCATACTGCAGGTCGGTCTGGTAGCCGGCAGCCTGGAGCTGCTTGACGATGTTGTTGCCGTCGTCGATCCAGCGAGCCGAAGCCTTCGTCGGCATTGCGATGCCAACCAGGCCCTTGTCGGCCGCCATAGCCGGCATAACGAACGATGCGACGCCGAAAGCAGCCGCAGCCATCAATGAGATAATGGATTTCATTTCTCTCTCCCTTGTTAAAGATTAGCGGACGAAAAATCGCCCGCCCCGAAACTGTGGCAGGTTCCGTATTGGATAGTTACTTCAGATGGTGAGAAACGAAGTAGGTCTCCTCCACGATCTCACACGTGTTGAGTGCCAACCAGCACACGGCGGCAAACTGGTATGGATTCCTATAACTGTCAAATAGAATAACTGGTAATGTGCATAACAAATTTGGTATATCGTTAAAAAGTATTACTTTTGATGGAGCGCAGTGGGGAGGCTGCAACCATGACGATTATCTCCGAGCCATTTTCTTTGGAACATGTCGACATTAACAGCGACAATTTTGGCGATGACGGCCTTCTACGTGCAGGACTTAAGCTGAATCACCTGCGTATGATTGTCGCAATCGAAGATAGCGGGCAGATTTCGGCTGCCGCAGAGGTGCTGAACATATCGCAGCCGGCGGCCTCCCGAATGCTGTCCGAAATGGAGTCGATTGTGAAGACTCCGCTCTATGAGCGGGTTGCCCGCGGCGTGGTGCTGACCACCTTCGGCGAAGCTCTCGCCAGGCGTGCGCGCAAGATCCTTCTGGAGCTGCGTGAGGCAAGCCGCGAGATCGGCGAATTGAAGAGCGGCAAGGGCGGCTCGGTCTTCATCGGCGCCGTCACCGCGCCCGCCATGAGCCTCGTCGTTCCCGCCATCAACACGGTGCGCAAGACCTTTCCCGGCATCGAGGTCAACATCCAGGTCGAGACCAGCAATGTGCTGGCGCGCGAACTTCTCGCCGCCCGCCACGACTTCATCATCAGCCGCATCCCCGATGACCTCAACCCGCGCCTTTTCGAGGTCCGCGAGATCGGCGTCGAGAAAGCCTGCCTGATCGTGCGCAGCCGCCATCCCCTCTTAAAGAAGAAGAGCCCAAGCAGCCTGTCGGAGATCAAGGATTACGATTGGGTGTTCCAGCCGCCGGGCACGCTGCTACGCCGCACGATAGAGGATATCTTCCTGTCGCGCGCCGTTCGGCTTCCGGAAAACATCGTTAACACCTCTTCGCTGCTGCTGACTTGCGCGATCATCTGCGAGACGGATGCCATTGCCCCCGTCGCCGTCGATGTCGCCCAGTTTCTCGCCTCTCAGAGCTCGAACGCCTCCGACGTGCGCATCCTGCCGATCGATTTCGAGATCAACGTCAAGCCCTACAGCCTGATCACCGTCCGCGAGCGCGCCCTGCCGCCGAGCGCCCGGCTGCTCTACGATCTCATTCTGGAAGAGAGCATCCGGCAGGCTGAGGGCTAGGGCCTTCAAGATACCCGGACTGAACGACACGCATGCTACGACAATCTTCTGAAAACGCCCGGGTAATCCAGCACGATGCCGTCGCCGTCGACCTCGAGTTCAGCGGAAAATCCGGTTGATAGGCCCTCATAGAGAAAACGGTTCTCGGCAAGTTTGGTATAGCGCTGTTTGACGGGTTCGACGATCAGGTCCGGCAAGGAAACATAGGCAGCATTGATGCCCTCGGCGACACCTATTCTTTGTTCAAGCCGCCGGATTGGCAGGGTGTTGGTGAAGGGTGTTGCTGCAATATCGACATCGATGCACCCGGCCAAATCGGAAATCTCCGAGCCATTCCCGTTGACCCAACGACCGCGGCCGTCAGACAGAATGTGCAGTCTTGGACCCTTGGCGATCTGAACCCCAACTTCGCGCACCCGCCAATGCGGGTCGATCACCAACCGGTAGGTCAGATCATATTTGCCGGCTTCGAACTGTCCGGTCACCACACCTTCCGCAAGCACACCCTCATCATTGTGGAGGATGGAAAGACGCTCAAGTCCGTCTCCGTCCCAATCGGTCCATTGTATTGTCCGCTTCCACGCTGTCATACGCGCCCCCATTTCCTTGTCCACAAATACTGCCCCTGTCGTGGCGACCGGCTCTGGACACAATACATTGCGGACAGTTCGCCAGGCATGGGATTTCACCAGGCCGGCACCACGCCAAGATTTACTGTGGCCACCAGAATGCTTCAATCTGACCGGGACAGGCTCAGGATCGTGTATCGAAATCCAGCCCGGCGCCAACTTGGCGCCGTCTAATGCGCCGCTCGAAAAGGAAGGCGCATGCTGTTCGGACAATCGATATTCCAATCCGTTCTCGAACGGTTGAAAGAGGAAGACGCCGGGGAAGCGGAAGAGCCGGCCGCCCATCGCGTTCCCGGCTTTCCGACAGGCCTCGCCTTCGATGTGATGGAGGGTGTTTCGGCTGCTTCGCAGCGGGTCGGGCAAGCCTATTTCGACAATCTCCGCCCCGAGCCGGCGATTGCGGCGCCTCCCCCGCTGGCGCCCGAACCGATCATGCCCGATCACCTCGCCCGCATTGCACCGGAAGAGATTGCCGCGGACCTGTCGATTTCATCTGCCGATACGCAACAGACGCTGAACGAGAAACGGCGCGCTTTCGCCAAGGCCAATCATCCTGATGGTGTCGCAGAGCCTTTCCGCGCCAATGCCAACAGACGCATGATGATCGCCAACCTGCTGATCGACGAGGCGATGCGCCGCCTGCCGCGCAGCTGAAGCTTCCCTGTCCGCCGTCGAACGATCTGACGCGTTCCAGGCTTTGGACGGCTGGCGTTTCCGGCTCGCTTTGCGGCTTGTCTACACTGCTTTTTTCTGACAACTCAACCGGTACTGATAGCAGCCCGATTGAATATTTCGCGTTTTAGTAGCAGATAATTCCTCAGCTTTTTGGTACAGGCGACAGCATATTTCGGCACGCCAACATACCGTGCCTACTCCCTTTTCATTAGGCCTCAACGCTATTTAGCGAAATTGAATGCGATACAACCTTTTGTAACATAGGCCGGTGTTAATGTTATCGAAGGACACCAGCATGTCATCCACGCAAGATCCTAAGCTGCCACGCAATACCGCGCGCAGACATTTTCTAGGTGTTGCCGCTGCGGCCGGTGCCCGGCTTGCCGGCGTTGCGGCATTGGCGACGGCAATTTCCACCTCTCCCGCGAATGCATTGGGGCGGCTTTGGGGGCGGGGCGGCTCCGGTGGACATGGAGGCTCTGGCGGACACGGCGGCTCCGGTGGACACGGAGGCTCTGGCGGAAACGGTGGCGGTGGCGGCGGCCCGCAGTGTTTCCTACGCGGGACGGCGATCCTCACGGATTGCGGTGAAAAGCCCGTCGAGGATCTGCGCATCGGCGATCGCGTTGCCCTTCCGGACGGGAGCACCCGTCCCATCAAATGGGTCGGCCGCCAGGTCTTCAAGAAGAGCGGCGCACGCTGGCATGA
>NZ_JBFRCX010000012.1:0-224459 GCF_052113285.1 Rhizobium sp. YAF28
GGAGGACCCGATGTCTTCGTCCATGTCTCCGCGCTCCAATATGGCGACGCATTGAAGGAAGGTCAGAGCGTCTCCTACGATCTCGGCCAGGATCGGAAGACCGGCAAGTCGAAGGCGGAAAACGTCAGACCACTCTGATCTGCACGAGATATATTATCGCAAGAGACAGCTGATTGCGGGGCGTCCATGGAGGCGCCCGGCTTGTTTAAGACCTATACATCGCTGACGTATTCCAGGTGAAGGGCGAACCACCAGCAAATGGAGGAATTGCAAGGAGGCTTTCTTAGGCGAACCGGTTCGCCGACCGTGCCCGCGCTTTCGCGGCTACTTCATCGCGGTCGCGAGGAGGTTGAGAGGTCTCCAGCGAATTAAGCAGTTCCTTGGCGCATTTCGCGATCGACATCACCGCGTGTTCAAAAGCGGCCTCATTGCGTTTTGATGGCCTGGTGGTTCCGCTCAACTTGCGTACGAACTGAAGCGCCGCATCATGGATTTCCTCGTCCGTCGCTGGTGGATCGAAGTTGAAGAGGGGCTTGATATTTCGGCACATGCCTTGCTTTCCTTTTCGTCACGCCGCCGTTTCAAAGGGTACGGGGTATAAAAGCTAGTTCCGTGAGCGCTAATTGCAACGGACCGGGCGCCAACTCCCAGTCACCGATCACATTGAGTAGACAGCGCCGTTAACTCGGCCATGAAAAGATAGTTCACAAGCTCGCTTCTAACTCGGCCTCTACAAAGGCAGAGCTCCACGCCTACCGATTGCTTGCGAACTCAACCGATGATATTTCGACCGACCAATCCAGTTCCTGTGGCGTCAGTTTATCCGGCAAAGTCTGCAGGCCTCGATATTGGTTTAGCGCCCAGCAGTCGTCATAGGTGCCGCCAGGCTCGATAATTTTATAGCTCGTGAGGTGGTCGGAATAATACTCAATGCTGAAGCCGCGACGTTTTGCGATCAGCCGGAAGCGGACGACATCCACCTGCTGACGAGAGCCGTTGAAAAGCCGAACGAAAACGGGCCTGGCAGGATCTACGCATCCCTTAGTTCCACTGCTTGTTCCTTCTATCGAGCCGCTCGCTCCATCGCGGTTTGTTTGCTGAAAGTAGATGAAGGTCGCAACACCGCCGCCCACGACCACGAGTGCGGTGAGGGTAAGCAGCGTCGGCTTTGGAAACAGAAAGAAGAAGACGATAACGATCACCACCGCGACTATCAGCAAAATCATATGGCGGGTCTCGTTTCTTTACTTTTGTGCCGTCCTGAAGGACGCGCTGATATGAAGCCTTTGTCATCGCCTGGCTCTTGGCCGCTTGGATTAGTCGCGAACGCGATGTTTTGGTATCTCAACATGTAGGTGTTTGTCGGTTGATCTTCCAGCCGGTTAAGGGCGATCAAATGTCTGCCGGAGTGCGGGATTACTTAGCCCCGGTGTGGAGAGACATGATTTTTCCTTTTTCATTGGGATGATAGATATAGGCGGCGCAGTAACAACCGACGAAGGCCACAGGCAGACCCCATGGTTTTAATGCGATGGATGACATATGGCTTCGCAATTACGTTTCTTCTTGCCAGCATTGCCGATGTCGTTGCGGCAGACGAGCCAGATCCCTTTGACCAGTTCAATGAACGCTGCCTCAACCGGGGAACGGATTTTCAACGGACGGTCGCCGTAGCAAAGGACCGGGATTGGCCAGCACTTGCCGAGGATATGACTACAAGTCTGGTGCCGGTGGAAAATCCTGTCGCATTGGAAGGCTGGAACCTGAGCGCTGGCGAAGACGTACCATTCAGGGCGCTGGTGGTGGCACGGGCGTCCGTAGGCGACAACACCGTCGAAAGCTGCACCATGGCGTTCGCGGAAATCGATGCTGCGGCCTTCGAACGACGCCTGGTCAGCGAGACGCATGCTAAAGCGTCCGGAGAAGGGAATGGACAGGGGCGCGCCAGAAAGTTCTTCAAAGCATCGTCCCCGGAGCGCCGGGAAGCGATTACGCTCGACCTGCCGCTTTATCCGAACGGAAGCGACGAGGTCATCGTCAGCGTTGTTTCGGACCAACAGATAGAGAACTGATGCGCGTTCGATCGCAACTAACCAGGCCCGCCGAAATCGGTGAAGGCTTCCGACATCAAGCCGCTGAGGCCGCCGGGATGACTCTTGACGGTATTGCCGATGAGGCTGCCGGTATGTCGAGAAGACTCATTGCGTCCTCCTTACGTGGAGATGAGGCGTCGCGTCATCGCGACGCCTATCCATGCGATATGTGACCTCAGGATTTTAGCTTGCTGTTGCAGATGCTGTAATAGCCGCCGCCCTTCTTGATCCAGGTCAGGCCGTTCAGGCTGTTGTTGGCTTTATCGGCATTGTACTGATCGAGGCAGGTATGCATCCGGCCCTTGCCGGGTGTCTCACTCGCATATTTTGCATCGACCTTCGTTGGGAAGACCACGCCCTTCGGGACCACGGCCTTGGTTGCCGCGGGCTCGGCCGCATTCTCGGTATTGGCGGTCGTCGGCTCGTCGGTCGCGGCGGGCTTTGCGGGCGTCGCTGCAGTGGGTGCTGGTGTCGCTGCGGCGGTATCTGCTCCGCATTGCGCCTTGCGGAAGTCGTTCCACTTCATGCCATTGAGACTATTGGCTGCCTGCGCCGCTTTATATTTGGCACTGCAGTCCTGCATGGTCATTGCATCGGCGCTTGACGCGGCAATGAAGGCGCCGACACCAAGTGCTGCGGCGACCGCGAGAGAAGCAAGTCTGTACATGTTTTTCTCCTCCGATTTATTTGGCGCATGGGGTATGCGCCATGCCGGATGCCTTGAGCTTTCGGCACCCGGTCGAGCAAAAGTCGCGGAGCAATGAGGTCAATTTAGCGGCAGCGAACCGACTGCTACCCCATGCCGCAGCAAACACTAAAATGAGCTTGTTTTTCCGGTCTTTGGCGAGGGCGAGAGATTGAGAAAGGGGCCGCGCAACCCTCCGATCGCAGAGAAGCTGAGCGAAGCCTCCGAGCACCTGTAGGTACTAACGGGCGTGACGATCCCAGTCGGGGCATTGTATCGAGACACTTAAAGCCTCGGGAGGACCACCAACCCCAGATCGGTACTCCCGCTCCTGCGCGGCGGGCCGTAACCTTCCTCAAAGGTGATCAGACACCCCGCATGTTTCCCCAGAGCAGGACATGGAGCTGCGGGAGAACGCGCGCATTAAACCACCGGTCCGAGCCAACTCTGTCGACTAGCCACCGCATACGGTTGAGAATACCCTCGAGATCGATCAAGGCTTCATCTTCCACCGGCGGCGTGTGGTTGCCTGGCTGCAGGAAGATCGGAAGCTCTTTGAACTCCTTCGCGACAGACCTTGCAAACGCATAGTCAGCGTCGTCGAAGATGACGATCTTCATCGCAATCCCGGGGCCGTTGCGCGCGGCCGCCACGCAATCCTTTAGTTCGTCCAGCTTGAATTCCATACCGCTGGACGGTGGTTTGGGACTGAGGATCAAATGATCCAGCTCTGCAAACCAGTCTTGGGCGATCGATCCCTGCGTTTCCAAAGCGAACTGATAGCCATCGCGCTTTCCCCGAGCTATCAGCGGCCCGAGCGGCTGAATTGCCGGGTTTCCACCGGACAGGGAAATCGTCAGCGGACTGCCTTGAGAGAGCAACTCCACTTTCGACCAGATATCGTCGACCGTCATTGACGTCCACTCGTCGCGGAAGGCGCTGTCGACGGCATGGAGGGTATCGCACCATTCGCAGCGATAGTCGCAGCCGCCCGTTCTGACGAAGACGGTTGGAAGGCCGATGAGCGGCCCTTCCCCCTGGATCGTCGGTCCGAAGATTTCGCTGATGCGGATCTTTTGTTCCCTGCCTGTCATGGACGATATTCCGCCCATGTCTTCGGCGTCTCGCTCACCCTGACGGCAGACGTCTCGGGCAGGCGTTGCTTGCACCAGTCGTAAAAATGCCTGGCGAGCCATTCGGATGTCACCCGATCATGGCCCAGTACATCATTGAGGTGCCGGTGATCGAAGCTCTCGTCGATGTAGCGCTTGAGTGGCGAAAGCTCGTGATAATCGCGGACAAAGCCATCCTCGTTCAACTCAGAGGCGGCAAGCTCGACCTCAACTATGTAATTGTGGCCATGGAGACGCGCGCACTGGTGGTCGCCAGGAAGGTGGGACAGCTGATGCGAGGCGGAGAAATGGAATTCCTTGGTAATCCGGTACATTACTTTGCCTCATCTGCTCTGAATGCACCGGTCGCAGCAATCCAGAAATCCGGATCGTCGTAGGCGGTCGGATCCTTGACACCGGCGAGATGGAAAGCTTCACGACGCTCGACGCATGTACCACATCTCCCGCAGTGGAAACGGCCGCCCTTATAACAAGACCAGGTCTCTTCAAAAGGCGTCCGATGCTTCGCACCATCTGTGACAATGTCGGCCTTCGTGGCGTTCACATAGGGAGCGAGCAAGCTGACATCGGCATATCCCTCAAGGGCATGTTGTTGCATGACCTCAAACGACGAAATGAAGCCCGGCCGACAGTCTGGGTAGATGAAGTGGTCTCCGCCATGGACTGCAATCGCCACGGCATCTGCGTGGCGAGCAGCAGCAAGGCCGAACGCGATCGACAGCATGATGGCGTTGCGGTTCGGCACGACCGTTGCCTTCATCGTCTCTTCGGCGTAGTGCCCGTCAGGAACCTTGACATCGTCCGTAAGGGCGGAGCCGGTCAGATGCTTACCCACGTTCGATATGTCTATAATGTCGTGTGGCACGGCGAGCCTTCGTGCGCAGAGAGCCGCGAATTCCAGCTCTTTGACATGCCGTTGACCGTAGTTGAAGGAAATCAGACCGATCAGCTGGTGGTTCGCCGCAATCTTGTATGCAAGCGAAATGGAGTCGAGTCCGCCTGAGCAGACGACAAGTACTTTCATTTTAGTATCCCTTGTTTTGTTGAACCGGGTGGGCTGCGACCGGTTAGCGGGCACCTACTAAACTTCTGATGCTGCGATGTCTAGTAACTTTGCCGGCAGGAGCCGTTGAGGCCGATGCGTCCGCACAGAGCACGCGGAGCTCCTCCCCTCGAAGACGGGCTGCCGCGCAGTGTCGGGCAGAGACGAGCGGGTGATGCGTGTCTCCCATCCAGGCTTCGAAAGGAGAGTAGCCCGATCTTAATCCGGACGCTTGCGTGGTCTCAATCGCGAGGCCGCTGCGGCGCCAGCGATTGCGTCTGTGCATAGGCGAGCGGCGAACGGTTGCCGGGCAGATTTTCATCAAGGATCAGCGTCTTGATGTCGTCAGAGCGGACATCGAGCGCGATCACGCGTTCGAGCTTGTCCAACGACCAGACCGAATAGCCAAGTGCGTTCGAGTAGCCGCAATCGCATCCGCAGTCATCCCCCGGTATTTCCGTGGCCTTGACCGGGAGATACATGATCCGCGGCTTCGGGAGCTTGTAGCAATGGCCCTCATAGGCATAGCCATAGATTACACCGATGCTCTCTATCTCGACCTTGCCGGGATCGATCAGAATGAAGCAGTTGCCCACTTTAAGACTGATTTTATCCTTGCCTGCTTCAATGTCGCCATCCCGGATCGGTTTTACCTTGGCAGCTTCAGGCCGCCGCGGGGCATCCCCGGGTGGACAATATTCGTTTCGTCCATAGAGACGAACCTCGCTTGGATTGAATGGCAGATCACCTGTTCCAATGAACGGATTTTCGGAGCAGCAGCTCATTTCCCCCTCCTGTTCTGGCTCACCTCGAGCCGATGATTTCACGCCATACAAAATTTTCCTCCAGTTGCGCGGCAGCCTGTAGATCGGCAGCTGAGACGATCGCCAGCGCGGCATCCCGAAGACGCATCGTGTCCGGATCCAGCCTGTGAAGCGCAGCACCGATTGCCGCTCCCACTGAATCCCTCGCCTTGATCAAGGCGAGCTTGAAAAAGAGAGGTCTGTCCCGAAAAGCTTCCGCCGTCGTTTGCCGGAACCAGTCAAACTCGTCCTGCGTCAGATCGCGAAGATTGACTGAGAGCAGACGGTGATCGGCGCAGCCGCTGGCGACCAGTTCCCGATGATAGAGTTCGACGATCGTATCGAAGATCGCACCGAGAAGAGGCAGTGAGCGATCGTGAGCCTCGCTCGTGACTTCAGACATGCGCCGGAAGTTGGTCGCAAGGCGGATCTGCATCTCCGGGCTCGTTTCGGCGAAGCGATTGAGCTCGTTATAAAGAAGCAGATTTCCTTTCGTCCTGCGCAGCAACCGGTCGATGGCGGAATCGAAATGCAGGAACGAAATCAATGATATACTGTCCGAGATGGCCTCGGAGAATGGAAAGAAATCCGCGTCACGAGAAAGGTTGCCGGGAAGTCCCGTCTGCGAGAGCGTGATAAGATGACCGATCTCATGGGCAATTGTGTCGAAATTCAACGCGTAGGGCGACTGTTCGCCAGCCGCTTCCGAACAACCGAGTTCGATGAAGCCGAAGCCCGCATGTGCGTTGTCCCACCGAACAAAGGGAACGATTTCGAGCCGCGGATAGAAATCGGAGAAGAACCAATGCATCGGCCGGGCAAGATAATTGCGCCAGACATCCAGAACAAAATGAATGCATGCATAGGCATGGACACCGAGATAGTCGCGCGATCTTGGGTCCAGGCTATCGAAGTGGCGGTCCGGGCCTAACCGGAATGACCGCCGCCGAGGGCCGCGATAAGGGGGAAAACCGCTGAAACCATAGGGTTCCTTGTCGAACAGCGGATCTGCGACATACATCGATATGTCGCTCGGACCATCACCAATCTCGTCAGGTAATATCGACAGCCAGACACGGTCAGGCTGCTCATAACCAAGGATAAAAGGCGGCTGGGGAAATATCCAGCATCGCGTTCCAAGAGCCGGCGCGGACCTTTTAAGTGATATGTCAGGAGACAATTCCATAGCTCAACTACTCGAAGAGATGAGTTGTATGGCAATCAAACAATATTAGTAATTTCTAATTAACATTATGTCAATAGATCCAGCTTCTAGATCGCGCAGGAAAGTATTGGTTATCGTATAGGGCAACGTTGCCGGTTTTGACTTCGACAGTTCAGGAGCCAGCCGCAGTGCCAATAGAGCATCGGTTTTCTTCTGCGCGATCAGATGGCTGCGCAGCAGGACCGACTTTTCCGGCAGCCATTGCGCGGCGGCCAACACCTTTCGAAAGGATCGTTCCCGAAAGTTAAGCCGTTGAGCTGCTGCGATCCCGGCATCCATCTCGGCTTTAGAGATCAGGCCGTGACGAAAGAGCGCCTTAAAACTACGCTGAAGATCGACGAGAGCCTCGGTTAGAGGCGTGAAGCCGAGTTCGGCAGGGCCACATTGGACCGCGACCGCATCTTCCGCCGTCAGCGGCCACCGCCTGTACCAGCGATAGATGAGGCCTGCACCGATCATTCCGAATGGGTGCAGTTCGGCAGCCCGGAGCGCGCCCATGCTTGCCGCACCGATCATCACGATGCCCTGCGACAGCGCCCAGAGAATTTCCTTGTGGCGCACGGCAGGTCTGTCTTCGAAAAGACCGTCGATCAAGACCATCGCCCTCGGGCGAAATGCGTGCGCGGCAAGGATGATGTCTCCCTGCGAAACGGGCTGCAGGTATATGGCGTCGAGAATGCGCTGCGCCTCCGGCAAAGGGAGGGTCGGACCGAGAAAAACGAGTATCGGGCTGTCCGCTTTCTGATCCATCCCGGCTCACCGCTCGACTGCAAAAGGGCGCATGCCTGCAAGGATCGTGCGTACGCAATGAATGTTCGGATCGTTCTGCGAAGCGATTGGAACAGCGAGAACCGGCCCCAGTCCAGCGATAATGATCCGTTCCAGGAGATCGGCGAGGTGGGCAACCGCTGGCAAAACACCCGGAAAGTCAACCGATGGAACATTTTCGCCAAGGATGAGATCGCGCGCGTCGGCAAGCATTGTCTTGCTCGATCTCGCATAATGTTTGCGCGTCTGATCGTCGCGCGCACCCGATATCGCACCAGCGCGGGCCGCCAGTGCTTCCAGCAAGGCGCCGAACGCAGCCTGATGGAGATCAAGGCCAGCACAATAGCCTTCCGTCGGGAGGGCCAACGTGGCTTCGCCTTCGCCAGCTTCAATCGTCTGGCACCAGACGACCGGGACCAGTGCTGGCGACGGCGCATACCAGAAGGCAGCCGATATTCCATGCTCGGCGACTCGCGACAGAACATCCTGAGCTGCTGAGCCCAACTCGGACACCGGCAGCCTCATCCGGTCCATGAAGCCGTGGGTTTCGAAAGCCCAGGCCATCGCATCCCGCTCTAGGCACTCCAACAGCCCATGCTGAAACGCTCCAAAGTCTGACCGGTGGCATGCAAGGCCTGTCGTGCTGCGCAGAAATACGCCGTCACGCAGTGGTGGTGGATCGGTGTAGATCGTATGCACGAGTTCAAACGGAACGGGCGTGGGAGTGCCTGATGCCATATCGACGCCCATGATCCAGGCGATCTCGCGGTCACGCCAATTTGTGCGGGAAGCATGAAGGCAGAAACCATCGAAGGATCCAGCGCCGATCCCCAGCATTTCTGCGGTCGACAGGAAGACACGGGGGCCAGGGATCGCCTCGGCATAGAAGCGCTCGAGCGATTCCATGATTGCTCCGATTGCAGCAGCCGCTTTGCACATTCCGCGGCCGAGCGAGGTGACTTCCGACAACGCCGCCGGTCTTACGGCCTGGATAATTGGAAGCCCGATCCGGTCGAGGCCGGTCAGATCGGCGATGCGCGTGATCCGGACGCGACGGCAGAGAGGCAACAGGGAGCGGAAATAAGCCTCTGCAACTTCCGGGTCCGATTCCGGAGATATAAGAGACAAGCTTCCATCCCTGATCCCGGCATAAAACGCCGAGAGCATCTCGCTCACGCCTGCCGGGCAAACGTCAGAACTCGCCAGCAAGGCCAAGCTCCTTCACGGATCGTTGCGCCCGGTGCAGCAGGGCAATTGCGCCCTGTTCTTCCGCAATGGCAATCGCGGTCTTCAGATCAGAGAGGATAGCCGGCGTCTCCGCATTGGCGCTCGATAGCAGCAGTGCGCGACGGCGGTGAAGTTCCGCGAGCCAGTAACCATGGCCTGTCGCCCTCGCTTCACGAATAGCGTCGGTGGCGACTTCAATGGCCGCTTCATACTTGCGTGCATGGCCGAGCATGGTCGCATGCATGTAGAGATAGATCGGCAGATCGGCGACGGTTCCTAGCTCTTTCAGAAGCGCCAGGCCCGCGCGAAACATCTCATGACCGCGAGACAGGTTTTCGACATGCGCTGTCGCCCATCCGCGAAAGAGCATTGCGAGTGCCGACAGGGATTGCAGTTCATGCTTTTTCGCAAAATCACCCATCCTGCCGGAAATCTCGATCAGACGAGCATGGTCGTTGCGATAGAATGCCGATACTGCCTCGGTATCCAGCGAGTGCGCCTTGCTCGGCATATGGGCGATGCTGTCCACAAAGGCGACCATGTCGGCAAGCGCCTTGCTGGAAGCCTCGGTCTGACCCGTCAGCCAGAGGGATAGCGCCAACTGCCCGAGGCCACAGACCTTCGCATCATGGCCGCCGAAGGCATTGCGGCTCGCCTTAGCCGCCTCATCGTCGTAGAGCGCAAGCCCCGCCCGTATCGCATTTTGGGCATCCTGCTGTCTTCCGACATTAAACTCGATCGCCCAGATCGAATGATTGACCTGTAGTTCGATCTCGTGATCAGCAATTCCTGACAGCATCACCTGAACTTCACGAGCGCGACTGCGCATCTCCATGAAGTTCTGCCCGGTCAGCCACCAGCCCCAATAGACTGGAAACCACTTGGGCTGATCTTCTTTCGCTTGGCGGCGTGCGACCTCGACGCCTTTTTCGTAAAGGATTCGTGCTGGTGCCGAGTTGGGACCGACCGTTGCCGTCAGGAGCGGTCCGAGCTCGGTCAAAACCGAGAGGTACAAGCCATCGGCAGCACTTCCGGGCATGCTCTCACACAGCGCCAAGGCGCGCTCAAAATGGTGGCGAGCCTCCACCATTGCCGAACGGCTGGCATGTTCCTTTCCGGCCGTTATGAACAACGAAATCGCATGCTCCCGAAGGCCCGCGTACTCTGCGTGCTGGGCGAGTGCGCCCGCATCCAGCCAATTGGCGATCGGACGATTGCTGTTTGCGGCTGTGAACAGGCGCCGGTGAAGAAGCTGGCGTTGCGTTTTAAGCAGACCGTTATAGATCGTCTCCTGGATCAGAGCATGGCGAAAGCCATACGCGACACCACCATGAGCACGCATGCGGGTCAAAAATCCGGTCTCGCAGAGCGTTTCGGCGGCATGCAGGAGAGATTTCCTGCTCGCATCCGGCAGTAATGCGCGAAGCAGCGAAATGGTGAAACGATCACCTGCCACCGCCCCGGCGCGCGCCACGTCTCTGGCCGAACCCAGATGTTCGAGCCGAGAATCCAGGATTCCTTCGAAAGCCGAAACATGAGTGCGGGACGGATTTGGCGGCACGCGCATCATGTCTTCGGACGCGATCTCAGACGCCCACTGACATATCTCCTCGATGAACAGCGGCACACCGCCGGATATGCGTTCGGTTACTTCGAGCAGTTGCGGTAGCGCGTCCCGACGATCCCTCGGCCAGCGCGCGGCAATCGCCAGCCGCGTTTCATCGTGATCGAGCGGACCGAGCGAAATATGTTCCGGCGCGTCCCCGTCGAACATGCCGACATGGGAACCCGGCCGGCAGGTGACGATCAGCAGTATGGGAAGCGTGGGCACAAGCCGGGCCGCTTCGCGCAGTAAATGCTCGGAGGTAGGATCGATCCAGTGAATGTCCTCGACCGCAATGACCAGCGGCGTTTGCTCGCAGATGACGCTCAATGCTTTTGACAGGGCCTGTCGTGCGCGTTGCTGTATCGCCTTGGGGGAACTGTCGGAGAGAGCTTCATTGCGCCCATCCGCCCCGAGCAGATAAGAAAAAATGTCGATGACTTCGGGATCCTGGATGCCTTGGCGCGCAAACTGGGCGGCGACCATATCCATCGTCAGCCGACCGCCACCGGCGGTGTCGGACTGGGCCTGGGGAAAACTGTTGAGCAGCGGGTGAAGCGTGGAGCGAACCCCTCCTGGCAGGCATTGAAAGAGCAGCGATTTTGCGGGCCGCGTATGGATCATTTGCCGGACTTGTCGAAGCATCCGCGATTTGCCGATACCGGCCTCGCCGGTGATGACAAGGACCTTGCCCTGGCCGCCGACGGCTGATTTCCACGCTTTCCCGATCTGCTCAAGCTCCCCGACACGGCCAATGAATGTGCTGTCCAGCCTTCCGAAGGCGTGGAACCGATCGACCTCCCGTTTATGGCCGATTGCTCTCCAGACATTTTCTGGCTCCGAGAAGCCTTTCAATAAGCGGGCGCCTTCCGATACGAAGGCGTGCGAACGGCCGGCGAGGTTTCGGGTCTCGTCCGAAACCAACACGGTATTTGGCTGGGCAGCGGCCTCGAGCCGCGTCGCAAGAGCGAGTGCTGCACCCGTGACGGGCTCATGTATCCAGTTCTGCAGCTGCGCCTCCCGGATCAAGGCAACAGAGGTCGCGACGCCCACGCGCACCTGCATATCGTCGCGCCGGAGATCACGGGCGAGGCGCTGGCACGCTTCGACGATTCCAAGCCCGGCGCGGATCGCGGCCGATGCGGCATCCCTCGATCCGAGCTCGATCGGGAAAAGCGCCACTCCACCGTCCCCGGCTTCGACCCGGATGACGCCGGAATGCGCATTGATAGATTGGCGCGCCGCCTGCAGGAAGGCAGCCATCAGATCCTGATAGTCTTCGATATCCATTAGATTGAAAAGATTCGTAGAGCCGACCAGATCATAGCAAAGCGCGGTCACGACCCGCCGTTCGCCGTGATTTTCAGAAGAGCGGCTATCGCCTGTCGAGATGCTTGCAGACCGCCCTTGCTTATCGATTGGCGCGTCGCGAGTCATACGCGGCTCCTGCCCTCAGATATCGATAATCACATCTGTTCAAAGCGAACGATAACACACGTTATCCGCATTGTCGGCGGACAAATGTACGATCTCCAGCGGCTGTTTAGATTGGATCGAACGGTTAAAATGAAAGCGGCGGCCGAGAGGCCACCGCTAACGAAGTCGGGTCAATTTAACGCGCCGAAGAGCGAGTTTAAGCGACGTTTGCCTGTCGCTTCGGCAATTTCCAGCCGGGGCGAGCAAAATGGCATGTGTAGCCATTTGGAATGCGCTCGAGATAATCCTGATGTTCCGGTTCGGCTTCCCAGAAATCGCTTACGGGAACGACTTCCGTCACGACCTTGCCTGGCCAAAGGCCGGAAGCATCCACATCGGCGATCGTATCTTCGGCCGTCTGCCGCTGGTTTTCATCCGCATAGAAGATTGCCGACCGATAGCTTGCGCCAATGTCATTGCCCTGGCGATTGCGTGTTGACGGATCATGGATCTGGAAGAAGAATTCCAGAATATCGCGATAGCTTGTCTTTTGCGGATCGAAAATGATCTCAATCGCTTCGGCATGGTTGCCGTGGTTGCGGTAGGTTGCATTGGGGACTTCACCGCCCGTGTAACCGACACGCGTTGAAACAACGCCGGGCAGCCGTCGAATAAGGTCCTGCATTCCCCAGAAGCAGCCGCCAGCAAGTACTGCACGTTCTGTTGTCATGAACATGTCCTTTCCAAATGTACGCGAGATGGGCGGGAATCGTCAGGTGCGCTCCGCTGACGCCTATATGGGTATTCGGCTCAATGATCGCCAGTCCACTGCGGCGCCGTAGAGACCTTCCCTGAAACACATTCCGACTTCCGGCAGCTTGTCCAGCTCAAAGCATAATTTGCGCCGAACGAGATTGACCAGCAAGACAAGTCAAAGCACTCTGAATCGGTCGTTGCGCCGTCCGGTCATCCGGCCGGCGTTTTCTGGTTCGTGATTTCTGGCACCGCTCTCAAAATCAGCCACGGGCGTCGCACAGGGGGCGTTTAAACATGGCACCAGAAAGACGGGTGACCCTGGAGCTTGATAGGGAAACAGTTCAGCGGATCGTCCAAAACCTCGATCCCAGCTTTATCGCCGGCGGCTTTTCCCGTCTGCACGGCGGCAGTACGGAAGTCTACAGGATCGATCTTGCAGGCGCGAACCGCGAACCGCTGGTGCTGAAAATCTATCCCGACGAACCCGAATGGGGGCCGGCGAAGGAGAGGCTTGTGGCGGGTCGGTGCGCGGAGCTGACAGCGCTCGTTCCAAAGTGGCTGGAGATCGACGAGTCGCGAAGCCTCTTGCCGCTGCGCTACGCCTTGCTGCCGCTGCTACCCGGCCGCTCGCTGCGTGACTGGATGGCTGAGCCGGATATTGAGAATGCTTACCGCCAGATGGGAGAGTTGCTGAGACGCATCCATGCGATGCCAATGCCTGCCTATGGCTACGTACTCGGCCAAGGGATCCACAGACCGAAATCGACGAATGCGGACTATATGACGTCAGCGTTCGAAGACGTGTTTCGGCGCTTCCGCGATTTGGGCGGCGATGCCGATCTCGGGCGCCGTCTGCAACAGCTGGCAGAAGGAAACTTCGGCCTTCTGCAGGAAAGCAGCGGCGCCGTGCTCTGCCACGACGATTTTCACCAAGGCAATGTGCTGGCCCTGCGTGACGACATAGGCCGGCTCCAGCTCAGCGGGCTTATCGACTTCGGTAATGCACGGGCGGCAGACAGGCTCTTTGATCTTGCCAAGGCCCTCTTCTGTTCGGCACATGAAGACCCGCGCAGCCATAGACCCATTCTTGAAGGCTATGGTCCGGTCGATCACCCCGATATCGACCGGACGCTTTGGCTCTATACGCTCTTCCATCGGGTCAGCATGTGGTGCTGGCTAACGAAATTGGGCGTGGATCAAGTCACCGAGAATGGCCCCGACGGATTGATCCGGAACCTCCACACGATGGTCACAGGGCCTGACCCTTGGTATGATGAGGCATGACGGCTCGCGCAGCTACCAAAGAAGATGCTGACTGGATTTCGAAACTCCTCGTGCAACGATGGGGTAGCACGACGATCATCGCTCACGGCGAAGCCTTCGACTTGCTGACGCTTCCGGCGCTGGTGGCCGACCCCGAGCGCGGGCTGGCGACGTATCGGCTAGAGGGCAACGACGCAGAATTGATGTCGCTGGACGCGGTCTCTCCCGGCCAGGGGGTCGGTACCCTGTTGATCGAAGCCTTGGCCGATGTTTTGCGCGAGCAGGGTATTGGGTGCCTTTGGGTCATGACAACCAACGACAACCTCGCCGCATTGCGCTTCTACCAACAGCGAGGCTTCGAGCTGCGGCGGGTTCGACCTGGCGCAGTTCATGAGGCGCGATTACTGAAGCCCGCCATTCCCGATATCGGCGATCACGGGATTCCGATCCGGGATGAAATAGATTTGTGCCGCCCGCTTCTCTGAGCGGGACAGACCAAGCGCTCCCAAAGTCTTGGGCTCTTCAGCGTTCTGCTATCGATAGGGCAATGCTGACGGCCTCGATGCCGATTTGACGCAACAGGCCTGTGGAGGCCGTGTTGAATCCGCAGAAATACAGGCCGTCATTCCCGGGCTGGAGCTCTCCTCTTTTCGGCCTTTCCGCGCCCTCAAACTTCTCGGCGAAATCAGGCAATATTGTCTCCAGCGAGGGCCGATAGCCCGTTGCCAGGATGATCGCATCGAAATCCGCCGATCGGCCATCGACGAAATGCACCTGCTGACGATCCGAGCTTTCAATGCCTGGATATATCCTGATCTTGCCAGCTCTGATCTCAGCCATGGTTCCGATATCGATCAGGGGCGTGCGGCTTTTCTCCGCCATATTGGTCAGAGGACCCTTGGCGGATTTTTGCAGCCCCAGTTTTCCCATGTCGCGATAGCGCAAGCGCAGGAATGGTGCATTGACTGCGTCAGCAAATCCGTATGGAAAATGCTGTTGTGCGATGGCGATTGTCGCGGTTGGAATTCCGAACATTTCCAGCGGAACGATGTTTATCGGCCCACGCACCGACATGCCGACCTCAAGACCCGCCTCAGCGCATTCGAGCGCGATCTCGCCGGCCGAATTGCCAAAACCAACGACAAGCACCCTGCGCGCGCCGAGTGCTCCCGCATTGCTGAACTCGGAGGAATGCAGGAGCTTTCCGCTGAAGCTTTCCTGGCCTTTCCAGACCGGCTTTATGGGAGCTTTGGAAAGCCCGGTCGCGATCACGACGGTTTCGGCCTCCAAGGCGTCTCCGTCATTCGTCTCGACGATCCAGTCTTGGCCCTGCCTGACGCTGATGACGGATTTGCCAAACCGTATCCTGATATCGTTGGCGCGCGCGTAGGCTTCGAAATAGTCGATCACCTGCAGTCGCGACGGATATCTTGGAAACGCCCTCGGCATGGGCATTCCGGGCAGCCCTGAATGCGCCTTGGCGGTGTGCAGATGCAGCCGGTCATAATGCCTTCGCCACGAGGCAGCCAGATTATCCGCACGTTCGAGGATTATAGAGGAGCGGCCGTTGGCCCCGAGCGCTGCCGCACAGGCGAGCCCGGCGGGGCCTGCGCCGACAATTACTGTGCCCGCAACGGTCATGAGCCCCTCCCTGCCCATTTAACGTGGCAGGAAGGGTACATCATAATCGTAATGCCAGACAGCAGCTTAGATCACGCAGCCAGCGTTATCCTCGCGCGGGATATTCCCGCTCCATCTTATTTTGCAAACAGGTTTTTGAGCTGCGACGGCTGGCAACGGAGATATTGATTGGCCGCTTTCACCTGCCCGCCGAGCTCGGCGGCTGCGTGCCACGGCCATCGCGGATCGTAGAGGACGGCGCGAGCAAGCGCGATGAGGTCTGCATCGCCCGTCGCAACGATTGCCTCGGCCTGCGTCGGCTCGGTGATCAGACCGACGGCGATGACCGGCATTTTTACGGCGCTTTTGATTGCCCGGGCGAGCGGCACTTGGTAGCTCGGGCTGATCGGGATTGCCTGAGAGGGATGCAGGCCGCCGCTCGATACATGGATGGCATCGCAGCCTCTCGCTTCGAGCATCCTGGCAAATTCGACGCTCTCGGAAATCTCCAGACCGCCTTCCACCCAGTCTGTGGCGGAAACGCGCATCGTCACCGGCCGATCGGAGGGAAAGGCATCCCTCACCGCATCGAGAACCTCCAGCGGAAATCGAGCACGGTTTTCCAGCGAGCCGCCATATTCGTCAGTTCGCTGGTTCGATAAAGGCGACAGGAACTGGTGCAGCAGATAGCCATGGGCGCCATGGATCTGGACGGCATCAATGCCGATTTTCGCAGCCCGCCGTGCGGCAGCTGCAAAGGCATCGCGGACACGCTTCATGCCATCGCGGTCGAGTGCAGTCGGCGGCACATAGTTCGGGTTGAAAGCGACAGAGGAAGGCGCTTCGGTCTGCCATCCGTTCGGATCGGTCGGCGAAAACTGACCGCCGCCTCTCCAGGGAACCTCGGTCGAGGCCTTGCGGCCGGCATGCGCCAATTGCACGGCAATCGGCATATCCGACCATTTCCTGATGCTTTCGAGCGTACGAGCCATCGCGGCCTCGGAAGCGTCATCGTAAAGGCCGACATCGGCAAAGGTAATGCGTCCTTCGGGAACGACAGCGGTCGCTTCGATAGTCAGCAATGCCGCGCCGGAAAGCGCAAGCTGTCCGAGATGGATCAGATGCCAGTCCGTCATGCAGCCGTCGACGGCCGAATACTGGCACATGGGCGCGATCACGATTCGGTTGGCGAGTTCGAGATTGTGCACGGAGAAGGGGGAAAACAGGACGGGTTGGGGCATGACGTTCCTCGAAGCAGTATTCGGTTGTCTTGGTTTATAGCACTCAGTCGGATCTTTGCGACGGTTAGCAGAGCCTCCCAATGTCAGGAACTGTTCTTTGGTGTGGGTCCGTTTTGCGGAGAGGCTTCGCGAGGTAGCTTCGTCCGATTGTTGCGTCAGGGGGAAGAAAGCCTTCAGCAGAATGTCAGTTCAGGCTGGCTGCGGCCGGGTGTATTGCTCCACCAACAATATTCCGTCTGCGAACGGCCCCGCCTACCAAGCGTCAAGCAATATCTTCCGGCAGGCTCGAAACGGTGACCGAAGAGACGATGGCTATCGCAGCCTATGGAGAATGGCTTGAGCAAGAACCTCATCACTCCCCTGGTGCGCATACAAATCGAACTTGCACTTGCAAGTTCGAGAAGCGATTTCGACGCTCTTCGATCCCTGGAGCTCGAGGCGAAGCAAATGGCGCTAAGTGGAGCTGAAATCGACGCTGCAAAGCGCGGAGGCAGTTTCGACCTGTTTGTCGAAATCGCCGTCAAATTCGCGCTGGCGATAGAAGCCGGTGACGGAGCGGCAGGCGCCCTCGCAAGTCGGCAATTGAAGGCTTTCGGCGCTCCCGACATCGCTTCGGAACTGCGAGCCCTCGTCAAGAAGCTGAAGCCGTCGACGGCGAGATCAAAAGCCGGACGTTCAGCGGCTTGCCGCTATGGGTCCGATAGATTGCGATCGGAATAAAAGCGTTTAAATCTCTGTCAGGGACTTAAGCTTTTGAAGACAGTGTGAACCGCATGGATCGATGGCAGGCAATGAGGGTCTTCGTGAAGGTCGCGGAGGCCGAGAGCTTTGCAGACGCAGGACGGCAACTCCACATGAGCCCTCCCGCAGTCACTCGCATGGTGTCTGCCCTGGAAGATATCATCGGTACGCGCCTGCTGACGCGCACGACGCGGTCCGTCAAGCTGACAGAAGCAGGTGCCCAGTATTTTGCAGACTGCCAGAGGCTGCTCGCCGATCTCTCGGAGGCGGAAGCTGCCGCAGCCGGCGCCTACGGCAGACCGACGGGCACTCTCACCGTCACTACCTCTGCCATGTTCGGCACAATGTTCGTCCTGCCGCTAATGACCGAATATCTGGATCTCTACCCTGATGTGATCGGTCGCGGCCTGTTCGTCGACCGTGTTGTCGGCATGGTCGAAGAAGGTATCGATGTCGCGATCCGCATCGGTCATCTGCCCGACTCCGGCCTCACCGCCACGCGCGTCGGCCAGGTGAGACGCGTCATCTGCGGATCCCCTGTCTATTTTGAAAAGCATGGCGTTCCGATGACGCCCGGCGATCTGTCGAACCATCGCATTGTCGCCTCTACCAGTGCGTGGACGTCGCTCGAATGGCGTTTTGGTGTGCACAGGAAGTCAACCGTCCACGTCAGTCCCCGTCTCTTCTGCAGCACCAACGAGGCTGCCATCTCGGCGGCGGCTTCCGGCTGGGGCCTGACGCGCGTTCTGTCCTACCAGATTGCGCCGCAGCTTGAGGCCGGCGAATTACGCACGATCCTGGCTGAGTATGAGGAGGAGGCTTTGCCGATCCATGTCGTCCATCCGGAGGGCCGGTATGCTTCGGCAAAAGTGCGAAGCTTCATCGATTTTTCGGTGGAAAAGCTGAGATCCAACAGGCACTTCAATTGATAACTAAAGGCCCGCGTATTCATCTCTGAATGCGCGGGCCTTCATGTAGGCGATTGTTACTTTGCGATCTTGCGATCGAGGAAATCGCGGATGAGGGGCGCCATCTCATCCAGCTTGTCTTCAAGGGCGAAATGACCTGTGTCGAGGAGGTGCATTTCAGCGTCCGGAAGATCACGCAGGTAAGGATGTGCGCCGATCTCCGGGAAGATCTTGTCGTTCTTGCCCCAGACGATCAACGTCGGCGGCTTGCGTTCGCGGAAGAAGGCCTGGAACTGCGGGTAGAGTGGGACGTTCGTGCCGTAATCGTGGAAGAGGTCGAGCTGGATATCCTTGTTACCCGGCCGGTCGAGCAAGGCCTGATCGTGAACCCAGTTGTCGGGGCTGATGCGGGTGAGGTCCTTGACGCCGTCCGTGTACTGGAACTTGGTGGTATCGAGGACTACCAGATTGGAGAGCGCCTCGCGCTTCTCGTTCGAATCGTCGGCCCAGTAGGCCTTGATCGGATCCCAGAACTCGCGCAGGCCTTCTTCATAGGCATTGCCGTTCTGGACGATCAACCCGCTCACCCGTTCCGGATGCTTGAGAGCCAGACGGTAGCCGACCGGTGCGCCGTAATCCATGACATACATGGCGTATTTCTTGGCGCTGAGTTGGGTCATCAGCGCATCGACCATGTCGGCATAATGGCTGAAGGTATAGGCGAACTTGGCGTGATCGGGTGCATCACTCTGACCGAAGCCCGGATAGTCGGGCGCGATGACGTGATAGCGATCTGCCAGCAGCGGAATGAGGTTGCGGAACATGTGCGAGGATGTTGGGAAGCCGTGCAGAAGCAGGACGACCGGGCCGTCGGCCGGGCCGGCTTCACGATAGAACATGTCGACGCCATCGATCTTGGCCGAACGATAGTGCACTGTCACCGGCACCTGCTGGGTGATCGCAACCTGCTTGACAGGAGCGGCGACGGCTTGGGAAAGGGGAGCGATGCTGACGGTTGCCAGCATCAGGGAAAGGATCAGTCTGTTCATCTCAGTTCTCCGTTTTGACAAATTCACCAACAGCCCTTGCTGGCCTGACACCAACATAGCCATTCACCGGAATCCGTTAATCGGCAGAACGTGGAAGGTATTATTCCACTTACTGGAAGAATTCGCAGTCCATGACGGGCAGAATCGCGATCAGCCAGCGGTGACGGCGCAGAACCACCTGTGCATATGCAAACCAGCTAACTGTTTCTTCACGCCGGGCAGATAGTTCAAGCAGATGATGATCTGTTCTGAGGGCATGATGACCTTGGGTGACACGGAAGCGATGTTGCAAATGGCGCAGCTTATGGAAGCTGCGGGCGTCATGGTTGCGGTCTACGACCAGGATGACCGGTTGCGTTTTACAAATCGCGCATTTCGCGATGCCTGGTTTATCGCAGAGGACGAACGACCACTCTGGTCCGAGCTGGTGCGGCGCAATTTTAACGCCCGCCGCGGCACGATTATTGCCGCGGCTGACTTTGAGAGCTGGCTGCTGTCGACGCTCGCCCGTCGAGGCAAAAGCGGATTTCGCGCCTTTGAGACCGATCTTCATGACGGCCGATGGTTGTGGATGACCGAGACCATGCAGACCAATGGCTGGATGCTCTGTGTCGCAAGTGACGTGACACCGATCCGCTCCGATCAGAGGACGCTGCGGCAAGATCGCGACAGCGCGATCAAAGCCTCCCAGACCGACGAGCTGACCGGTATCCCGAGCAGACGTTTCGTCATGTCGAAGCTTGAGGAGCTGGTACGCAGCTATGGCAACCAACAAGAGAAGGTCGGTTGCCTCGCGGTTCTCGACATCGACAATTTCAAGTATATCAATGACCGTTTCGGCCATACTGCCGGCGATGCCGCTCTCAAGGATTTCGCGGCCACGCTGCAGAAAATGGTGCGCAAAACGGATATTCTCGGTCGCGTCGGCGGCGAAGAGTTTGTTTTGGTTCTTCCGAACACGGTTCCCGAAGAAGCGGCAGAGATCGTCAATCGCATGCTGGTTGCCGTGAGGCAGTCTCGCCCGCTGGCTGACCAGCTCAGCTTCCGCTACAGTTTTTCTGCAGGTATTGCCTGTGTCATGAGCGGAGACTATGCCAATGATATCTATCGCAGGGTCGATCTGGCGCTCTACGCGGCCAAGATGAGGGGCCGCGACCAGATCAGCATCGATCCCCATGCGCACCCGCTTGGGCGACAGACATCATAGCCAGGCCGCCAGTCGGGCCATAAGCCAGGGAGTTTCAATGGTCGAAAAGATTGCGCCCACCTCGCCCACGGCAGCCTCCTCGGCCACACACGTGAACCACAGCACCTCCATCGGCTCCGAACCTGACAATGCCTGGGTCGCCGAGCGACAGGCAAAGATCACCGCCGGCAATGGGAAAAAAGACGATCACCATACCGCCGGTAGCGATGAAGATCGTATCGATGCGGATGATGATCCGGCAGCGGATCGGCATCTGGACCATCATTCCTCCCACCCCCATGCAGAGGCTTCCGATCCGGACGAAGAACGCCTGTCCGGCGAAAGCGAACGTATCGGCAGCGGCAACCTGGATGAGGATATCCCATTCGGCGACCATGTCGGATACCTGTAAGTGATTGCGATCACAGACTGACAAGCCCAACGCGCCTACCTCCGATCAGAAGCCGGCTCATCATTGATACCAGTTCATCTCTGCTCATCGGCCCTAGACCTGGTCAACGATAGCTGAGAAAACCTTTTCTCACTTGACAATTTTACAGGGAAAAGCTTTTCTCATCGCAAGTTCGATGGAGGAGTTGCTGGACACAACAGGAGGAAAAAGAGGCCGGATCACCATCCATGATGTCGCGGCTGCCGCTGGAATCAGCATCTCGACGGCATCGAAGGCGCTGAACGATACGGGGCGGATGGGACTGGAAACGCGCGAGCGGGTCAAGCGCATTGCGGCGGAGATCGGGTACAGGCCGAACGCTTTGGCGAGAGGCCTGCTCAGCAAGCGTAGTTTCACGATCGGGCTTCTCACCAACGATACCTATGGCCGTTTTACCCTGCCGGTCATGGCAGGCATATCGGATGCTCTCGTCGACCATGGCGTTTCGGTCTTTCTGTGCGCGATTGAGGAGGACCCGGCGCTGGCGCAGATTCATGTCGAGGCTATGCTCGACAAACAGGTTGATGGCATCATCGCAACAGGAAAGCGTCTGGATAGACGGTTACCGGTCGATCTGTCGAATTTGAATGTGCCTGTGGTCTACGCATTTACGGAAGGAGCGCCCGGAAGTGTCACCTTCCGCTCCGATGATGCGCAGGGCGCGCGCCTTGCCGTCGAGTGGCTGGCAAAGCTCGGGCGCAAGCGGACGGTGCATGTCACCGGACCGGAGAATTTCTTCTCGGTGCGCGAGCGTGCCGATGCCTATCGCAGGGTCGCGGGAGAAGAGCGGCCGGTCCTGTTCGGGGTCTGGTCGGAAAGCTGGGGCCACGAAGCCGTCGCAAGATTGTGGAGCGGCGGCGGCGAAAGGCCCGACGGCATCTTCTGCGGCAATGATCAGATTGCGCGTGGCGTCATCGATGCACTGCGCGAACGCGGCATCAGGGTGCCGCAGGATGTTTCGGTGGTGGGATTCGACAATTGGGAGATTGTCGCCGCCCAGACGCGACCGCCGCTGACGACGGTGGATATGGAGTTGAAGGAACTGGGGCGGCAGGCCGGATTGACGGTTCTGGCGCTTGCGGAGGGACGCTCGGTGGAGCCCGGCATCAGGAAATTGCCGTGCCGTCTCGTCGTGCGGCAATCATGCGGGGGTGACACCCTCGGAATATAGCAACGGCGCGAAGGAGACGCGCCAACTTGGGAGGAGAGCCATGATGAAGCGTCTATTGGTGGCAACCGGTATTGCCACCCTCTGCCTGGTCTCGACAGCCTCGGCTGCCGAAAAGATCGAAATGTGGGTCCGCACAGGCATCGGCGATGCCTTCAAGAGGGTTGTCGAGGCCTATAATGCGAGCCACGAAAACCAGGTGGTCACGACCGAAGTGCCCTTCGGCGAACTGGTGCAGAAATATGCAACGGCAATCGCCGGCGGCCAAGCGCCCGACGCCCTGTCGATGGACCTGATCTATAACCCGGCCTTCGCCGCTGCGGGCCAGCTCGAGGACCTGACGGACTGGGCAAAGAGCCTGCCCTATTTCAATTCGCTGTCGCCATCACATGTCAAACTTGGCACTTATCAGGACAAGATCTATGGCCTGCCGCTGTCGGTCGAAACTTCTGTCTTTGCCTGGAACAAGGACCTCTACAAGAAGGCCGGCCTCGATCCTGAAAAGGCGCCCACGACCTGGGAAGAAATCGAAGCCAACGCCGAGAAGATCCGCAAGCTCGGCGACGATACTTACGGCTTCTACTTCTCTGGCGGCGGCTGCGGCGGCTGCATGATCTTCACCTTCACGCCGCTCGTCTGGGGTGCAGGTGCCGATATTCTCTCGGAGGACAGCAAGACCGCAACGCTCGACACGCCGCAAATGCGCAAGGCCGTCGGCTTCTATCGCGATATGGTGAAGAAGGATCTTGTTCCGGCAAGTGCTGCGAGCGATAACGGCACGAGCTTCCTGAGCTTCACAAACGGGAAGATCGGCCAGCAGAGCCTCGGCGCCTTCGCCATCGGCACGCTGGTCACCCAGTATCCGGATATCAACTTCGGCGTGACGCTGATCCCCAGCGTCGACGGCAAGACTTCGTCCTTTGCTGGCGGCGACAATTTCGTCATCACCAAGGGCACGAAGAAGATCGATGCGGTCAAGGAATTCCTCGAATACATCTATTCGGTGGACGGCCAGAAGGTCATGGCGAAATACGGCAGCCTGCCGACACGCGGGGATATTGCCGATCAGGTTCTTGCCGGGCTCGACCCCCGCATGCAGGTGGGCCTGAAGGCGATCTCCGTTGCCAAGACACCCTATACGCTGCAGTTCAACGATCTGATCAACAGCGCCAACGGACCCTGGGCGACCTTCACCAACGCCGCGATCTTCGGTGATGACGTCGATGGCGCATTCTCGAATGCCCAATCCGAGATGCAGTCCATCATCGACAGCGGCCAATAACTCTCCCGGCCGTGGCCGGGGGACGGTGGCAGTTCCCCGGCCGATTCACAGGTTTAAGAAATCGTAAAATGCGGAGGTTTCGATGACCGGTTCCGGTCCACAGCGCATCCGCGCTGTCCGAAAACGGCGAAAGTCGCAATGGCGCGGCTTTCTCTACATTGCGCCGGCCATGGCGCTCGTCATCGTCTTCTTCGTTATGCCCGTGCTATTCACCGGCTGGATGAGCTTGCATAATTGGCCGCTGATGGGCGCCTCGCGCTGGATCGGCTTTGCCAATTATACTCGCATGTGGAACGACAGCCGCTTCATGGCGGCCCTGAATTTCACCGCCTATTACACCGTCATCGTGACCATCGCGATCTTTGCGATCGCCTTCCCGCTGGCGATTTTCGTGGAAAAGGAGCGTCGCTTCGTCAGCACCTACCGGACGATCATCTTCCTGCCCGTCGTGGTGGGGCTCGCGACGGCTTCGCTTCTCTGGGTCTGGCTTGCCAATGTCGATAGCGGCTTCTTCGGCCCTGCCCTTCGCGCCCTCGGCCTCGTCGAGCGAAGCCCCAATATCATGGCGAGCTTCGACACGGCGTTCGCAACGATCATCGTCATGGTCGTCTGGAAGATCGCGGGCTTTACGATGATCATCCTGCTGACCGGCCTGCAGGCCATTCCGTCCGAACTGACTGAGGCAGCCCGCATCGATGGGGCCGGACGCTGGCAGCGCTTTCGCCATCTAACCCTGCCGCTGATGCGAAAGACGATTGCCCTGGCGCTGATCGTCTCGGTCACCGGCTCGATCCTCGCCTTCGACCAGTTCTACATCATGACGTCGGGCGGGCCGCAGAACAAGATGATCTCGGTCGTCTACTACATCTTCAACCAGTCCTTCGTGTCCTTCAATCTGGGCTACGGATCCGCCCTTTCGATTGTACTTCTGGCAATCCTCGTTGCGATCTCCATCGTCCAGCTCTGGCTGCTGCGTGTCGGGGAGGAACGCTGATGATCTCGTCCCGACAACGCCGCGCCCGCAAGCGCTTCAGATCGCAATCGGCCTATCATGTCGCCGGCATCGCCATTTCGATCTTCTTCCTGGCGCCCTTCATCATCACGCTGCTCGCTTCCTTCCGGCATGGCACGGAGGCAAGCCTGCCGCCGCTGCCGCCCTGGCCTACGACCGGGGTCAGCTTCGATGCCTATACGCTGCTCGATACGTTCGGCGCCGGCATCTGGCAACACATGATCAACTCACTGTTCGTCTCGCTGGCGACAGTGCTGCTGACCGTCACCGTCAGCCTGCTCGCAGGCTATGGCTTCTCGCGCTACCGTTTCCCGCTGAAGAACGCACTTTTCGTGCTGATCATCGCGACGCTGATGATCCCGTTCCAGTCGATCCTGACGCCGCTCTTCATCATTCTGGCGAAGCTCGGCCTCAACAACTCGCTGCTGGGGCTCACCCTCGTCTACGTCACGCTGCAACTTCCTTTCTCCGTTTTCATGATGCGCAATGCCTTTGACGCCGTGCCGAAGGAGATCGAGGAAGCAGCCCGCATCGACGGCGCGCGGGATCTGAGACTGCTCGTCCGCGTACTTCTGCCGCTGGTGCTGCCGGGTATTGCAACAGTGGCGATCTTTGCTTTCCTCAATGCCTGGAACGAATTCCTGGCTGCCCTCGTGCTGCTCTCCAGCAACGAGAAATACACGCTTCCCGTCCTGATGACGGCGGTGCGCGCCGGTCGCCTCGGCGCCATCAACTGGGGCGCGGTCCAGGCCGGCGTCGTCGTCATGACGATCCCCTGCCTGATCGTCTTCCTGCTCCTGCAACGCTACTACATGCGCGGGCTGATGGCCGGCGCGGTGAAATGATGACCTTTCAACGAAATGGATGAAGCCATGAATAAGCTGAAGAGAGACCGCCAGTTCCGTCCCCTGCCCGTGCCGAGCGTCGAGTTGCAGGGCCTGTTTGGCGATCGCCAGGATGCGATCTGCGATTCCACCGCCGAAACGCTGCTCGACCGCTGTGTCGAGGCGGGTATGCTGCAGGCGATCGACGTGACGCAGCCAAGCCCCGGCGTGGTCATCCCCATCGGCCCCTGGGGCGGCACGACGCAGATGTTCTGGGACAGTGACCTCGGCAAGTCGATCGAGACGGTCGCCTATTCGCTGTATCGGCGGCCCAATGCGAAGCTCGAAGCCCGCGTCGATGAGATCATCGACATGTATGAGAAGCTGCAGGACAAGGACGGCTATCTGAACGCCTGGTTCCAGCGCGTGCAGCCGGACCGGCGCTGGACGAACCTGCGCGATCATCACGAACTCTATTGCGCCGGGCATCTGATCGAAGGCGCCGTCGCCTATTACCAGGCGACCGGCAAGAAGAAGCTGCTCGACATCATGTGCCGCTATGCCGATTACCTGATCACGGTCTTCGGCCACGGCCCCGACCAGATGCCAGGCTATTGCGGCCACGAGGAAGTCGAGCTGGCGCTGGTCAAGCTGGCGCGGGTCACGGGCGAGAAGAAATATCTCGACCTTTCGAAGTTCTTCATCGACGAGCGCGGCACTGAACCGCATTTCTTCACCGAAGAAGCGACCCGTGATGGCCGGAGTGCCGCCGACTTCCACCAGAAGACCTATGAATATAGCCAGGCACATGTGCCGGTGCGCGAACAGAAGAAGGTCGTCGGCCACGCGGTGCGCGCCATGTATCTCTATGCGGGCATGGCCGATATCGCCACCGAATATAATGACGACACGTTGACGGCTGCACTCGAAACCCTCTGGGACGATCTGACGACCAAGCAGATGTACGTCACCGGCGGCATCGGCCCAGCCGCATCCAATGAAGGTTTTACCGACTACTACGACCTGCCGAATGAAAGCGCCTATGCCGAGACCTGCGCCTCGGTCGGCCTCGTCTTCTGGGCAAACCGTATGCTCGGCCGCGGTCCGAACCGGCGCTATGCCGATATCATGGAGCAAGCGCTCTACAATGGCGCCATGGCCGGCCTTTCACTCGACGGCACCCGTTTCTTCTATGAGAACCCGTTGGAAAGCGCGGGCAAACACCATCGTTGGATATGGCACCATTGCCCCTGCTGCCCGCCGAACATCGCCCGTCTGCTCGCCTCCGTCGGCTCCTACATGTATGCGATCGCCGAGGATGAAATTGCCGTCCATCTCTACGGGGAAAGCAAGGCACGCTTCGATCTCGCCGGCGCCAAGGTCGAGCTTTCGCAACAGACCCGCTATCCCTGGGATGGCGCGATCCATTTCGACCTGACGCTCGATCGTCCCAAGCGTTTCGCGCTTTCGCTGCGCATTCCGGAATGGGCTGAGGGTGCTGCGCTCTCCGTCAACGGCGAAAAGCTCGATCTTCAATCCGCTGTAGTGGACGGCTATGCCCGGATCGAACGGGATTGGAAGAGCGGCGACAAGGTCGATCTGTCGATCCCGCTGGCTGCCCGCAAGCTCTTTGCCAATCCACTGGTCCGCCAGGATGCCGGCCGCACGGCGCTGATGCGCGGTCCGCTCGTCTATTGCGTCGAAGAAACAGACAATGGCGAGGGGCTGCATGGCATTACCCTTTCCGCCGATATTTCGCAGGCGAAGACATCAGAAATTGCCGGCCTTCGCGGCGCCGTCGCGCTCGACCTTCCCGTCAGCCGCGACACGGCAGATTGGGGTTCTGCGCTCTACCGTACGTCTCCGCCTGCCGCAAAACAGGCGAGCGCGCGTTTCGTGCCCTATCCTTTCTGGGACAATCGTGAGCCGGGCGAGATGCTCGTCTGGGTCAGAGCGGGCGAGGCGCGCGGTGAATAACATGGCGGATACGGGCGTCGTGCTGACCGAAATTCGCAAGAGTTTCGGAAATCTGGAAGTCATCCATGGCATTGACCTAACCATTTCCGAGGGATCCTTCGTCGTTTTCGTCGGCCCCTCGGGATGTGGGAAATCGACCCTCCTGCGCATGATTGCCGGGCTGGAGGATGTCACTGACGGCGAGATCGAGATTAAGGGTCGCAATGTCACCGATCTCGATCCCTCCAATCGCGGCATCGCCATGGTCTTCCAGTCCTACGCGCTCTATCCGCATATGAGTGTGCGCGAAAACCTTGCCTTCGGCCTGAAGATGGCAAGAACGCAGGCATCGGAGATCGAGGCCCGCGTCAAGGCGGCCTCGGCGATCCTGAAGATCGATCACCTCCTCGATCGCCGGCCGGGCCAGCTCTCCGGCGGCCAGCGGCAGCGCGTGGCGATCGGCCGCGCGATTGTCCGCAAGCCGGATGTCTTCCTTTTCGACGAACCGCTGTCGAACCTCGACGCGGAACTGCGCGTCTCCATGCGCATCGAAATCGCCAGACTCCATCGCGAGCTCGGCAATACGATGATCTATGTCACGCACGACCAGACCGAAGCGATGACACTCGCCGACAAGATCGTCGTGCTTCGTGATGGGCATATCGAACAGTCGGGAACGCCCCGCGAGATCTACGAGCGCCCGAACAATGTCTTCGTCGCGGGGTTCATCGGCTCGCCGCGCATGAACCTGCTCGAGGCAAGCTGGGCAGGTGACGGCACCATCCTGGCGGCCGGAAATCGCATTCGTTCGCCGATCGGCGGCGCTGGTCTAGCGGCGGGCCAGAAGATCACCCTCGGCGCGCGGCCGGAGCATCTGAGTATCGTCTCGGGGCCGGAGGGTGACGTGTTGCGGGCCAGGGTTGATTTCGACGAATATCTCGGCGGCACGCAATTCCTCTATTGTCAGCTTGGCGACGGCCAGCCTTTGACCGTCGAATACAGAGGATCGGTTGACATTAAGACCGGCAGCCAACTCGCCTTCACCTGCGATCCCGCCGATCTGCACATCTTTAATGCCGATGGCATGCGGCTCGACAAATAAACGCAGGCAGCTATAGGCTGCGTCCTGTTCGCTCGAACCGGTCCCAAAGGCTTGAATAGATTTCGAGGCGATGAGCACCGGACGATCGGGACAAGTCTTTCGCTGGAGGACAGCACTCGCCTGTCGCGTTGCATTGATCGTTTTCCTGGATTTCGAGGCCTCGTCCCTCAGCAAGAAAAGTGTTCCCATCGAAATTGCCTGGGTGTTCGAAGACGGTCGCTCGCGCTCGGCCCTGATCCGACCCGCCGCCGACTGGGACGACTGGGCGGCCGATGCGGAAGCAATCCATGGGATTTCTCGGGAGTTGCTTGCATCGGAGGGCGTGCCGGTAGAGCAGGTCGCCAGTGAAATGGTCGAGGTTTTGACCGGGCACGATCTCTATGCGAGCGCCCCTTCGTGGGATGGGAAATGGCTGAGCGTTCTCCTGCGCGCCGCCGGCTTTCCTCGGCATGCCCTCCGGCTTGGTAAATCACGTGACGCCTTTATGGCCGCGGCGCGTGAATTAACGGGAGCGACCATCACGGAAACAGAGCTATCGAAGCTCATCGACGGCATCGTCGAGGAAAGCAAAGCGGCAATCCCGGCGCATCGCGCATTGGCGGACGCCACGCTTGAGCTTACCCGATGGAAGCTTGTCCGCGAGGCGGCCAAGAAGCGGATGGCGACAGGCGGGTAGAGGTCAGCGTTTGTGAAAGCTCTCGGTCACCCAGCGCGCAAAATCGGCAGCCGGGCGCGCAAGGCGGTCGTAGCTGCGGGCAACCAGCCAGTAGGCGCCGTTCGAAACAGTGAGGTCGAAGAGCCGACGCAAGCGGCCGGCCCGGATTTCCTCTTCTGCAAAGGCTTCATCCAGGAGCGCAACGCCCTGGCCACGCAGCGCCGCCTGCAGCACAAGGCCGTCATCGGCATAGACTGGCCCCCTCGCCGTCTCGGGCATGGAAATGCCGGCCGCCTCGAACCACCGGCTCCAGGCGTCGCGGGTTTCCTCATGCAAGAGCCCATAAGCAAAAATGTCATGCGGGGAGGAAATCGGCGGGCCGCGCTCCAGAAGATCGGTTGCGATCACCGGCAGCATCCGGACATCGATCAGGTGCCGGCTCTCAGTGCGCGGCCATGCTGTGACGGTGGCGCTGTGCCTGATCGCGATCTGCGCCTGCCCGGTACGGAATTCGATCGTCCGCGGATCAGCATCGAGCGATATCTCGACGTCAGGATGAAGTTTGCGAAATTCCGGCAGCCGCGGCACGAGCCAGCAAGCGGCAAAGGAAGGTTCGACGCTGACTTTCAGATCCGCAGACACTGAAGCTCTGCGGATATCGTCCAGGCACTCATCGATCCGGTCGAAGGAAGGCGTGAGCACGGCAAGCAGCTTCCGGCCGCTTCCAGTCAGGATGACACTTCGATGGCGCCGCTCAAAGAGCGGCTCGCCCAGTAGCTGTTCCAGCTCGCGGATCTGCCGGCTGACGGCCGCCTGCGAGATGAACAGCTCCTCGGCCGCAAGCGTGAAGCTCTCGAGCCGTCCCGCGACCTCGAAACTGCGCAATGCCGTCAGCGGCAGCCGACCACGTTTCATCCCATAACCTCAAGTCATCCGAAGTCGACGATAAGCTCGTTTGAAGACCGGGCGCAAGGGGAAGAGAACAACAGGAAAAGGAGAGAAGCCATGTGGAAGCAAATCGTCTCCATCCTGATGGATGCCATTCGCCTTGTCACCTTCGCATCGGACGGCAAAGACAACCGGCGGCGCCGGGACTGCTGAACGCTCACGCAGCTTATCGGGATTTTCGCGCATTCATAATCCTGCACCGAGGTCTATATAGACCTCTCCTTACTTGAGAAGCAGGAGCATCACGATGCAGAAGCGCAAACTCGGCAGCCAGGGACTTGAAGTATCGGCCATCGGCCTCGGATGCATGGGCATGAGCCAGTCCTACGGCCCGGCAGATGAGACGGAATCCATCGCGACCCTTCACCGCGCCATCGAGCTCGGCTGCACTTTCCTCGATACGGCCGAGGTTTACGGCCCCTATAAGAATGAGGAACTTCTCGGTCGAGCTCTCAAGGGCCGTCGTGACGAGGTGACGCTGGCCACGAAATTCGGCTTCCGCCTGAAAGACGGCAAGCAGGTTGGCGCCGAGCGTGACAGCCGGCCGGAAACCATTCGCAGCGCCGTCGAAAGCTCGCTCAAGCGTCTTGCCACCGACCATGTTGATCTTATCTACCAGCACCGCGTCGATCCGGCTGTCCCGATGGAAGATGTCGCCGGTACCGTCGGCGAACTCGTCAAGGAGGGCAAGGTTCGCTACTTCGGCCTCTCCGAAGCCGGTGTCGCCAATATCCGCCGCGCCCACGCCGTCTATCCAGTGTCGGCCGTGCAAAGCGAATATTCGCTGTGGGAGCGCAATCTCGAAGCCGACGTGATCCCGGCACTGAAGGAGCTTGGCATCGGCCTCGTGCCCTTCAGCCCGCTCGGCCGCGGCTTCCTGACCGGCGAGGTCAAGCGCGCCGAAGAGTATCCGGAAGGCGATTTCCGCCGCGGCGACCCACGCTATCAGGGCGAGAACTACGATGCGAACGTCCGCGCAGCCGAGGCGGTGCGTTCGGTCGCATCCGCGCTCGGCGTCAAACCCGGCCAAGTGGCGATCGCCTGGATCCTGCACAAGGGCAGCGACTTCGTACCGATCCCCGGTACCAAGCGTCGCACCTATCTGGAAGACAATATCGCCGCTGCCGAAATTGCGCTCAACGCCGAACAGGTGAAGGCGCTCGATGAAGCGCTTGCCCCCGGCAAGGTCTCGGGCAAGCGCTACAACGACACGATCATGTCGACCATCGATCGCTGAGGGTGTTCACGCGTCGATGTCGGTCGACAGCGTGATGTCCTTCTGCGCTTCCAGCTCGGCAAGCCGCTCGTTCAGGGCCTTGCGGATCGACTGATAGGTCGTGCTGCCGAGCGCGAGCCTTTTGGGCGCCGGTTGTTTTTCGGCCGCTGCGATCATCGCGTCGGTCATCTTCACAGGGTCGCCCAGGATCTTGAACGAGCCGTCAACAATTGCCCTGCGTACCTGGCCGGCCGGCGTGTCCTCATAGATATCCATCTGCGGCGGCCTGACGAGGCCGGCGCCAAAATCCGTGCCCGCCGGCCCCGGTTCAGCAATGATGATGTCGATGCCGAAGGGGGCGACCTCTTGCGCCACAGCCTCGATGAAGCCTTCGATCCCCCATTTGCTCGCGTGGTAGAGACTGAAATTCGGATAGGCGATCTGCCCGCCTTCCGAAGCGACCTGCAGGATGCGACCACCGCCCTGCTGACGCAGATGCGGCAAGGCCGCCCGGATCACCTGGATGGAGCCGATCAGGTTGGTATCAATCTGATGGCGGATCTGTGCATCGCTCACCTCTTCGGAGGCGCCGAACAGGCCATAGCCGGCATTGCTGACAACGACATCGATGCGTCCCATCTGTTCGAAGGCGGCGTCGACGACTGCATGAACGGCCCGGTCATCGGTGACATCGAGGGTCGCGACCCAGAGCCGCTCGCCATACTGCGCTTCAAGCTCAGCCAGGGCTTCGCGCTTGCGCAAGGTTGCGGCGACGCGGTCGCCGCGCGCCAGCAGCTTCTCGGTCATGATCCGGCCGAAACCGGAGGATGTGCCTGTGATGAACCATGTCTTTGTCATCGTCTCTACCTTTCTGACGCCGCTGGATCGCGGATTGATGACAGCAAAGATAGAGACGTTTATTGATGTGATAATCCGTTCAAATCTGCATGAGCTGTTGAAAAATACCCATGAGTTATCGACCGACACTTGATGACCTCAATGCCTTCTCGGCAATCGTCACCCACAGCAGCTTTCGCAAGGCGGCCGGTGAACTCGGCCTGTCGCCTTCGACGCTGAGCCACATGATGCGCAATATGGAGGCGCGCATGGGCGTGCGCCTGCTGCATCGCACGACACGCAGCGTCGCGGCCACCGAAGCCGGCGAAATGCTTCTCGACAGGCTGAAACCGGTCTTGCGCGATCTCGATCTGGCGCTCGATGCGGTCGGCGAATTCGGCGGGCAGCCGAGCGGTACGCTACGCATCAACGCTAGCGAAATTGCCGCCCGCGTGCTGTTGAATGCCACCATTCCTCTGTTTCTCGAACGCTATCCGGGGATATCGCTCGATATCGTCACCGAAAACCGACTGGTCGATATTGTCGGCGACGGCTTCGATGCCGGCATCCGCCTGCGGGAATCCGTGCCGCTTGATATGATAGCGGTCGAATTCGGCGGCGAGGCACGTTTCCTCGCGGTTGCCTCATCAGCCTACTTGAAAAACCACAAGCGACCGAGGACGCCTGAAGACCTCAAGCGCCACCGCTGCATCCGCCTGCGTATGCCGAGCGGCAAACTCTACCGCTGGGAATTTGAGAAACACGGCCAGGAAATGACTATCGAGGTATCGGGTGCGCTCACGCTCGATCACGTAGAACTGATGGCGGAAGCGGCGGTCAAAGGGCTCGGCATCGCCTATGTGCCGGAAAGGGTCGCGCGGCCCTATCTTGCCAGCGGTGAGATTATCTCTGTGCTTGACGATTGGTGCCCGTCGATCCCTGGACTCTGCCTCTATTATCCCGGTCACAGGCATGTGCCGCAAAGCCTCAGGGCTTTCATATCCGTGCTGACGGAAGTCGAGCGACAAGGTGCTTAGCCTCCCCGCGCATCACCCCTGCCCACTCTGTCTTGTCTGCTCCGCAGCGCGGAAGCGCGCCGGCGTTATGCTGCGTCTTGCCTTGAAAGCCTTGCCGAAGGCGGCTTCCGATTCATAACCGACCTCTGCAGCGATATCTGCAACCGTTCGGCGCGTCCTGAGCAGTAGGTCACTCGCCAGCATCATCCTGATATCGGTCAGGAACGCGCCGACCGTCATTCCCGCGCGCTCGCGAAATTGCCGGGCATAGGTAGCCCGCGACATGGCCGAATGACGGGCAAGATCATCGATCGTCCAGCCAAAGGCCGGCGAGGACATCATTGCCACGACGGATTTGCCAAGCCTGGCATCCCCAAGCAATTGCAGCAGCCCAGTGGACGCGACGGGCGAGACCTTGCCCGCCCTCACCGCCATGATGAAAAGCGAGAGACAGGTCGCGGTGATGATCGCCAAAGCTCCCGGCCTCTCTTCAGCTGTCTCCCTATAGAGCATGGCGACCAGCGTCTTCAGCAGTTCCTCCGACTCCTCGGCGAGCGATACGTGAAAGACATCAGGCAGGCTATCGAGCAGCAAGGCAGCCGATGCCGGCGCGCAATCGAAATGACCACAGAGCAGATCGACATCTGCCTCACCTTCGCCGTTTTCGCGCAAAGGCAGCATGCCACCCGCGGCAATGCGCAGAGGCTGTGCCTCGCCGCGTGGCCGCAAGCCAACGATCGCATGCGCATCCCCGCGCGGCAGCAGCAGGAAATCGCCAGAGCGCAAGGTGATCTCACGACCGGAGCCGACGCGAATGAGACAATCGCCGCCGAGGATCAGATGAAACGGCAACATCCCTGCTGCGACGGGTTCGTGGTCGATATGAAACGCGCCCTGCAGCCGGCAGCGAATGTCGAGCGTCGGCTGCAGGCGGGCGAGTTCGATAAGGCGGCTTAAAACATCCATGAGACGATCGCGCTAGAAAATGATTTTTTTGAGCATTCAAACTATCATCTTTAAAGGTCATAGTCACATCCAACAGTCGAGGCAATCACGCCGTCGCTGATATGAGAAGGAATGATTTTCATGTTGGATTGGAAGGAATATCGCGGCGAACTCCTGGGCCGGATCGGCGAAATCGCCAGGATCGTGCCAGAGACGATCAAAGGCTATCAAACCCTTTCGACCGCCGGACAGAAGACCAACCATCTCGACGCCAAGCAGCGCGAGCTGATCGCCCTTGCCGTCGCCGTCACCGTCCGTTGCGATGGCTGTATTGCCGTACATACGACCGAAGCCCAGAAAGTCGGCGCCACCAAGGAGGAAATTGCTGAGGCCCTCGGTGTCGCGATCTCTGTTAATGCCGGTGCGGCTCTTGTCTATTCGGCCCGCGTGATGGACGCTGCCGACGCCATTGCAAAGTAAAACATCCAAAGTGAACCGCTTGCCGCACCGGCAGGGCATGACCCTGCCGGACCAATCCGGAGAAACGAACATGTCGCTCCCCCGCATACCCGCTGCATTCTTTGGCATTGTTCTTGGCGTTGTCGGGCTCGGCAACAGCTGGCGCGCCGCCGCAGCCATCTGGCCGGTTCCGGCCAGCGTGGGCGAAGCCATCAGCCTTCTTGGCTTTGCCATCTGGCTCGTCCTCATCCTGCTCTACGCCGCGAAATGGTTTGTCGCGCCGAAGGAGGTGACGGCGGAACTTGAACATCCCATCCAGTGCTGCTTCGTCGGTCTTATCGGCGTCGCGACCATGCTGGCGGGACTTGCGATCCTTCCTTATTCGCGCGTCGCGACTGAAGTTCTGGTTCTGGCGGGGTTCGCCATCACCCTGTTTTTCCTGCTGTGGCGAACCGGTCTGCTCTGGCGTGGTGGGCGTGATCCGGTGACCAACACGCCGGTTCTTTATCTGCCGACTGTTGCCGGTTCTTTCGTCACCGCCATCGCTGCAGGCACGCTTGGTTATTCCGACTGGGGCCAGCTCGCCTTCGGCGCCGGTTTCTTTTCCTGGCTGGCGATCGAATCCGTCTTGTTGCACCGGCTGCTGATGGCGCCGGAGCTAGCCGCACCGCTGCGCCCGACTCTGGGCATCCAGCCTGCCCCGCCCGCCGTCGGCAGCGCCGCCTATCTGAGTGTGACGACCGGCACGCCCGATATTCTCGTGCATGCCATGTTCGGCTACGCCATCCTGCAGGTCCTGATCATTGGCCGCCAGCTGCCCTGGATCATGCAACAACCCTTCGCCGGCTCCTATTGGGCCTTCACCTTCGGCCTTACAGCGCTTTCGACAGCAGCACTGCGCATGACGGCACGCGGCGACACCGGCGCGATCAGCGAGCTTGCGCCCGTTATCTTCGTGCTGGTCAACATCGCGCTTGCGATCATTGCAGTCGGAACGCTCTGGCTGCTGGTGAGAGGCAAGCTTCTTCCCGCTCCCGTCCGGGCCTGAGAGCCAGCACAGCGCTAAACCCTCGCCATTTCCTGCTGCAGATCGACCACCGCCTTGATCGGCAGGTGGTCGGACGCCATGCGGGCAAGTGGAGTGTCATGCACCTCCACGGCGGAGATGATACCTTTCCGGTTGGCAATGATGCGGTCGAGCGCCAGGACCGGCAAGCCGGCAGGAAAGCTCGGAACGGCGGGCGGCAGCGGACCGAATGCCATCTGGAAGGTATTGAGGGACGAGCGGTCGCCGAGCCGCCATTCGTTGAGATCGCCAAGCAGGATGGTCGGCATTTCGTGACGGTCGCTGATGAGATCAACCAGCGTCTTTGCCTGTTGCGCCCGCGAATGCCGCAGCAGGCCGAAATGGGCGGCGATGATGCGCAGCGTCCCGCCAGCTTCGAGCTCTATTTCCGCAACCAGCGCGCCGCGTGGTTCCAGCCCCGGCAGCTTCACCTGATGCACATCATGCACCAGACCTTTGCGGACAAGCACGACATTGCCGTGCCAGCCGTGCGCCTTCGTCACACCCGGGATCGGAACCGGCACCAGCCCGGTCTCGCGCTCCAGCCGGGCGAGATCGAGAATGCCGGTCCGTTCGCCAAAGCGTGTATCGGCTTCCTGCAGCGCGATCACATCGGCATCTATCTCATGGATGACACGGCTCGTGCGTTCCGGATCGAAGCGTCGGTCAGTGCCGACGCATTTATGGACATTGTAGGAGGCGATAAGTGTGCCGTCATTGCGCGGTTTCGGCCCCGCACGCCAGGTCTCAACGCGCTTCTTCCTGTTCTTGATGGAAGCGATGATACTGGCGGGCAGACTGTCTTTCTTCTTGACTTGCATCGGAAGGAACGCCGGCTCCATTGCTCGAAAAGCTCTTTTTCAGGATTATAGGCAGCGCAGCAAAACTTGCCATGCCGCAATCACAAAAACTCTGTCAAAGATATGGGGAACCCAACCACAGCACCTTTTCGAGGAGCCGCACCAGGAAGGGCCGCGACCACAGCCCCTCAAGCGTAACCGGCGTGGCGGACTTGATGGCATCGTCGATGCGCTCATCGATTTCGGCAGCAAAGCCGGCATTCAGCACTTCGAGATCGACTTCGAAATTCAGCCGCAGCGAGCGCGGATCGAGATTGGAGGAACCGACATAGGCCCAGGTTCCGTCGATAGAGAGAAGCTTGGAATGGCTGAAGCTGCCGGTCGAACGCCAAATGCGGCAGTAGTTCTTGACGATCTGGTCGAACTGCGCCGTCATCGCCCGGTCGACCAGAACGAGATTGTTGGCAGCAGGCACAACGATATCAACCTCCACGCCACGCCGGGCCGCCGTCGTCAGCGCACTGATCAGCTCCCGGTCCGGCAGAAAGTAAGGCGACATGATCCGGATCGACTGGCGCGCTACGGAAAAGGCACCTATCAGCATCTTGTGGTTCGTTTCCACGCTCCGGTCCGGTCCGGAAGCGACGACGCGCAAGAAGACCGGATCGCCACGCTTGCGCTCCAGTCGGTCGCCGCGCCAGACTTCACTGTTCAGAACTTCGCCTGTCGTGAAACGCCAGTCCTCGGCCGCGACGTCGAAGAGATCGGCAACCGCCGGGCCGCTGACGCTGAAATGCGTGTCATGGGCAAAACTTCCGCCGACCGCCTCCTCGCTGAAGCCTTCGCGGATATTCATGCCACCCGTCAGTGCGATCTTTCCATCCGCGATCAGGATCTTGCGGTGTGTGCGCAGGTTTGCGTAGGGCAACCTCAGGCCCATGATGACATTGCCATTGAAGACATCGACGGTCACGCCGCCGTCCTTCAGGTATCCGAGAATGCTCGGCACCGAATAGCGCGCACCAACCGCATCGATCAGCACGCGCACTTCCACGCCGCGCTTGACGGCTGCAATCAGCGCATCGGCGATGCGCAGCCCGATCCTGTCACGGTCGAAAATATAGGTTTCCAGCAGGATACTGCGCCCGGCGCCCTCGATTGCGGTCTTCATCGCCGCATAGGCTTCGTCGCCATTTTCCAGCATGTCGATCGTATTGCCCGTCGTCAACGGATAGCGCGTGACGCGATCGCCGAGCGTCTGCAGGGCAGCAAAACGCCGGCCGAACTGGCTGATGACGGCATCGGTCTCTGCGTCAAACTCTTCGAGCTCGTCCAGATCGGCGGCAGGCAGCAACGCGTCGCGGCGAAGGCTCAGCGACTTGCGGCGGATACGGTTGATGCCGGCAATCATGTAAAGCAGCGCACCGATGATCGGCGAGAGGAGGATCACACCCACCCAGCCGGTCGCGGCCCGGACCTCTTCCTTGGTCATGGTGGCGTGGATCGCCGCCGCTGCCCCCATGGCAATGGAGATGACGAAGAGGATATGCGGCCAGTAGGTCGACAGCAGTTGGAACATCGCCACAGGATATAGCCGCGAATCGTCTGCGTTCAATCAGTACGCGACCCGCTCCCAGCGCGAAATTTTCGGATGCTTAATTTGCCGGCTCAATATCGATGGCAAAGACGACGGAATGCGGCGGCAGCGCGCCATTCTCGGCAGGCTTTGCTTCCTTGCCGTAGCGCTCGTAGATTACCGTCCCGGCGACCGACGGCAAGACCATCCCCTGCCCCGACAAATTGGCGCGCAACGCCAAGGTCAAATTCGCAAACTTCCACCAGATGGCGAGCGTCCCTTCGGGCGCCTCCAGCGCGCCGCTTTCGATAGCCCAGCTCTGCCGCAGCAGCGGCACGATATAGGTCTTGCGCAGTTTCAGGAGCTCAGTGACGAAAGCCAGGCTTTTCCGGCCCTCTTCGTTCTCCCGCCATTGCCAGCCGAGTTTCGAATTCTCGAAGGTCGAAAGGGCGTTCGGATCGGGCAGATCGGCCGCGGTCCTGCCGGCGTTCAATCCGCCGAAACCCTCGGCTTCCCCCATACGACCCTCGCGGACTATTTTGGCGAGCTCACCCGTGTAATCGGTAAAGAAATAAAAGGGCTGCCTCTCCCCATACTCCTCCCCCATGAAGAGAAAGGGAATGTGCGGTGAGAGCAGGAGTATCGCTGTCAACGCATCCAGCATATCGGGATCGGAAAGGCTCACCAGCCGCTCGCCGAAAGCGCGGTTGCCGATCTGGTCGTGGTTCTGCAGGAAATCGACAAAGGCGGTCGGCGGCAGGTAGCGACGATCGCCGACAGGGAGTTCCGGCGGATCGGTTCGATCCGGATAGATGAAGCCATGCTGAAGCGCCAGGCGAAGCTTGTGCCAGAGCTGATCGGCGAAAGGCTTGTAGTGGCCAATGGTTTCGCCGGTCGCGATGATCTGCGCCACATGATGGAAATCATCGTTCCATTCGGCCTCGTAGGCTTTGGGAGCGCCGTTCTCGTCACGGACCAACAGTTCCACGAGATTGCGCTGGTCTTCGACGACGAGATGAACCTGCCTGTCGGCGAAGGCGGCTTTCACCTCTTCGGCCATGGCCGAAAGCACATGCTTTTCAGAGGTATCATGGATCTGCTCCACGGCATCGAGCCTGAGCCCATCCAGCCGGAATTCACCGATCCAGTAGAGCGCGTTCTCGATGAAGAAGCGCCGCACCGGCTCCTGCCCGAAATCGATCGCCGCTCCCCAGGGCGTTTCCCGGTCTTTGCGGAAGAAGCCGGGCGCATAGCTGTGAAGATAATTACCCTCGGGTCCGAAATGATTGTAGACGACGTCGAGCAGCACCATGATGCCGAGGCCATGCGCCGTATCGATGAAGGCCTTGAAATCGGCCGGCGTGCCATAAGCGGAATGCGGCGCATACTGCAGCACACCATCGTAACCCCAGCCGCGATTGCCGGCAAATTGCGCAACCGGCATCACTTCGACAGCCGTGATGCCGGTTTCCGCAAGATGCTTCAGCTTCTCCGCCGCAGCCCGGAACGTACCCTCGGGCGTAAAGGCACCGATATGGATTTCGCTGATGACGGCCTCTTGCCAGGGACGGCCGCGCCAGCGCGGATTCTGCCATTGGTAGCTTGGATCGACGATCAGAGACGGCCCATGCACGTTGCCGGCCTGCGCCCGCGACGCCGGATCCGGCACTGCTTTTCCATCAGGGAGGACGAACATGTACTGATCGCCGGCGGATGCTTCCGCAACAGTGGCTTCGAACCAGCCGCCACCGACGTCCTGCATCGGGATATCCTGGTCGCGGTGCCGCAGCGAGATCGCATTCTCACCCTGCGTCCAGAGACGAAAACGCGCGCCCCCACCCGCGAGCAGCTCTGCGCCCCAACGTCCCGTGCCTTCCGTGATCGCGCCTGTCTGTGAAATCTGGTTCATCCCTCACCCCGTGTGATTTCCATCAGCATCAAATTCCTGAGGCTGCGGGTTGTTCCGAACGGGCAGGAACAATCCGTAGCGCGATCGGTTGAGGGTGAAAGCCAACGGATTGCCGCCATGAACGTCGCAGAGAAACTCGGCCCCGCCTTCACGCTTGAAAGCGCCGACGCTGCCAGCCTCGATCAGCTCAGACATCAGGCGGAAGGCTGCAGACGCTGCGAACTCTACAAGAACGCCACCCAACTCGTCTTCGGCGAGGGATCGCAAAAGGCCAAGCTCATGCTCGTCGGCGAACAGCCCGGCGACAAGGAGGATATTGCGGGACGTCCCTTCGTAGGCCCGGCCGGACGCCTGCTCGACATCTGTCTCGAGGAGGCCGGGCTCGATCGCTCGCGATGCTACGTCACCAACGCCGTCAAGCACTTCAAGTTCGAGCCTCGCGGCAAGCGCCGCCTGCATTCGAAACCCAATGCGGGGGAGATTCAGCGCTGCTCCTGGTGGCTCGGTGCCGAAGTCAACATCGTGCGGCCGAATCTCCTCGTCGCACTCGGTGCGACAGCACTTTATTCTCTTCTTGGCTCTAAGGTGAAACTGACACCCGAGCGCGGTCATATCCTCACACCAGAGAACCATCCGCCGGTTCTCGTGACCATCCACCCTTCCTTCCTCCTGCGGATTCGCGAGGAAGAGGATGTCGCGCGCCAACGTGCCAATTTCATCGAGGACCTGCACCGTGCTGTCCAATATCAAGGCAACTAGAACGAGTTATTGCCTATAAATACTGCAACGCAAAAATATTCCCGATTTACTTGGCAAATCCACTTGAAACCGGCCCCATAGTCTGGAACCTTTTCAACGGTATCGCGTTCGAACGACGGCATGTTGTGACTGGAGATCAGCGATGGCAGAAACTCGGGAAGAGTGGATAAAGAAACGTGCATATGCCCTCTGGGAAGAAGAGGGACACCCGACGGGACGGGATTCCATCCATTGGGAACAAGCAAGGGCCGAGCATGACACGCTCAAGGGGGCTTCAAAATCTCCAAACGGCAAGGAAGTGAAACCTCGAGCGAAGCGGGCGGCGGCGGCCAAGACGGCGGCACCGGCAGTAGCGGCCGAGGTCACCAATGGCGGCGAAGCCAAGAAACCCGCCAAGAAGGCGGCAACAAACACAAAGACCAACGGCATCGTCAAACCGGCCCCGAAGCGGACAGCCGTACGCAAGTCGGTTTCCTGAAGAGAAATATTCAAATTGCAATGAAAAGGGCGCCTTCGCGGCGCCCCTTGGCTTTTTTTGTCATAAGTTTGAATTAGTTGCGCGCTAAGAAACTCATGAAGCGCCAGCTTCTATGCGGGGGTGACCACAAGCCGAATGAAACGTCCGTCTGGACAGCTTTTTAAAAAGGCTGCGTCCACCCCTCGAAACGGGGAACAAGAGTATCCTCCGGCGGTTTATGGGCAAACAGGGGAAGTTGCCATGAACAACCATTTCGCCCATGCCCTTGCCATCCCAGTTCCTGCGGCCTCCGGCCGAGGTTTTCCAGCACAGGTGTGAGGGATGGAGATGTCGCTTCTTCTGATCGCCGCTTTGCTCTATGTCGGTTTCGCGCTGGGGCTCATCCTTCTGGTTGATAATATAGTCGGCGTATTTTTTCGCGATCCGCGCAAGCCAATCCAGATTCGTTCTTTTGCTCTGAGCCGCGCCTTCATCGCCTCGCAGAAGCTGGACCAAGAATAACAAACATAAACAGCTTTTTTGCGAGTAATCGGACGCTTTGCTCGGTGAACGATATTTGCAGCTCGCTCTTTTCCTCCTGCCCGACGCCTCTATTTTGTCGACGGTGGACCGGCAGACCCGGCTCGGGTGATGCCATAGTAAGATTGAAAGCGATTTTTGATGGCACGGGTTGGGGGTCGCTGGCCGGAAGGCGATAGCGAAATCGGGAATTTGTTGCGCCGGAATGGTTTGGATGCTGCAGGGATCGGGTCAGTCGAGGCATGGCCGAGTTCACTCCGGCATATCGCGGAAATGGTTGTCAATTCACGCCAGCCGAAATTCGTCGCCTGGGGTCCCGAACTCGCCTTCATCTATAACGACGCCTATGTCGCGATCTTTCCCGAACGGCATCCTGCCGCCCTCGGAAAGCCATTTCAGCAGGTGTGGTCGGATATCTGGCCGCAGTTTGAGCCGATCGTGGAAGCCACGCTTAACGGTCAGTCACAGCTCTACAAGGAGCTGCACGTTCCCATGCGGCGCGAGGGACAGACGGAAGACACCTGGTTCACCTTTTCCTATACGCCGCTACGGGACGATGACGGCAAGGTCGCCGGCATTCTCTGCGCGACGATGGAAGTGACGGACCAGGTGCTTGCCAAGCACCGAGAGCGCATCGCTTTGGATGAGGCGCGGGAAAAATCCGCAACACTCGCCGTCGTTAATAGGGCCGGCTCGGCGATTACCGCCGAACTCAATGTCGATCGCCTGACACAGATCGCGGTTGATGCAGGGGTAGCGTTGACGGGCGCCGAATTCGGCGCCTTCTTCTACAATGTCGATGATGGTGAAGGCGGCAGTTACATGCTTTACGCGCTGTCGGGTGTCGACCGGAAACATTTCGACAAGTTTCCGATGCCGCGCAACACCAAGGTTTTTGCACCGACTTTCAGCGGCGAGGGCGTCGTGCGCTCCGACGATATCCTGCTTGATCCACGCTACGGGCAGAATGCGCCACATTTCGGTATGCCGAGCGGCAACCTGCCTGTGCGCAGCTATCTCGCCGTGCCGGTCAAGTCACGCGACGGCAACGTCATTGGCGGGCTGTTCTTCGGTCACAGCCAGCCCGCCCGCTTTTCGGATGCGGCAGAGGCAAGCCTCGTCAGCCTGGCTGGCCAGTCTGCCGTCGCAATCGACAACGCCCGGCTCATCCGCGCTGCCGAACTTGAGATCGTCCAGCGCCGCGGGGCCGAGGCCCAGCTTCGCAAACTGAACGAAACGCTTGAGGTCCGTGTCGCCGCCGAAATCCTCGAACGCCAGCAGGCGGAAGCAGCCCTGCAGCAGGCGCAGAAGATGGAATCGATCGGCAAGCTCACCGGCGGCGTCGCGCACGATTTCAACAACCTGCTGCAGGTCATTTCAGGCAATCTCCAGCTTCTCGGCAAGGATGTGACGAATAATGGCTGGGCCAAGGAGCGCATCTCCAACGCGCTATCCGCCGTCGAGCGCGGATCGCGGCTCGCCAGCCAGCTTCTCGCCTTCGGCCGCCGCCAGCCGCTGGAGCCGAAGGTGATCAATATCGGCCGCCTCGTCTCTGCCATGGATGACATGCTGCGCCGCACGCTCGGTGAGGAAATCGAAGTGGAGACCATGCTCTCCGGCGGGCTCTGGAACAGTTTTGCCGACCCGATCCAAATCGAGAACGCACTGCTGAACCTTGCGATCAACTCCCGCGATGCAATGGATGGAGCAGGCAAACTGACGATCGAAGTGGGAAATGCCTTTCTCGACGATTCCTATAGCCGCACTCATCCGGAGGTCGCAGCCGGCCAATATGTGGTGCTCGCTGTGACCGACACTGGCGCAGGCATGCCACCGGAGATCATTGCGCAGGCTTTCGAACCGTTCTTCTCCACCAAACCGGAGGGCAAGGGCACCGGTCTCGGCCTTTCCATGGTCTACGGTTTCGTCAAGCAGTCCGGTGGTCACGTGAAGATTTACAGCGAGATCGACGAAGGTACGACGGTGAAGCTCTATCTTCCCCGCTCCTTCCAAAGCGAGGACCGGATCACAACTGGCGACAACGTTCCCGCCAGCGGTTGAGCCTCTTTCGAACCAGAGGAGGCAGCCATGCCGAGAGGTGACAAATCCGCTTATACCGATAAGCAGAAGAGAAAGGCCGAGCATATCGAGGAAGGCTATGAGGACCGCGGCGTCTCCCAAGGGGAGGCTGAACGCCGTGCATGGGCAACCGTCAACAAGGAAAGCGGCGGCGGCAACAAATCAGGCTCCGGGCGCGGCAAGAAGGATACGAACGAATCCTCCGAAAAGGGCGGACGGATCGGCGGCCACGCCTCCGCATCCCGCTCGAAGGAAGAACGTTCCGCTTCCGCCAAGAAGGCAGCCGCCACGCGCAAGCGCAACGAACACCCACCCATCACTGACGGCACCATCAGACACCAGCAACACGGTGTGGCCTCGCGCCGCATGCCGCTGCTCTAAAGGACACTCGCAATGGCGAAGAGCAAGCAGAAATGGTCACAGGGTGTCACCGAAAACAGTGACGCCATGGACCTCAAGGAAGGTGTCTTCACATCCAACGATCCGAAGAAGATCGCCGCTTCCCTGAAACACTCGGCCGAAAACAGCGACCGGCGCAAATCGAGCCCCCTCCGGTCGGCTATGTCGATGCTGAATTTCTACATCAACCGTGCCGGAGACCAGTTGACGAAGAAGCAGAAGGGCACACTTGAAAAGACGAAGGACGAACTTCGCAAGGATTTCGGCCGCGAAACAAGGCGTTAAAGACATTACGAGGGCAAATGACTTACGAGCTTTATTATTGGGACGGCATCCAAGGCCGTGGAGAATTTGTGCGGCTGGCACTTGAGGAAGCGGGTGCCGACTATCTCGACATTACCCGCCAGTCCGGTCGCGGGCGCGGCACCGGCGCGATGCTGAGCATCATGCAGAGCAATAGCGAAGCGCATATTCCATTCGCCCCACCCTTCCTCAAGGAAGGCGATCTCATCGTTCCGCATGTCGCCAACATTCTGCTGTACCTCGGCCCCAAACTCGGCCTGGCGCCTGATGACGAAGGGCTGCGCTATGTCGTAAACGGGTTGCAGCTCACGATCACCGATTTCGTCGCCGAGGTGCATGACACACATCACCCGATTGCCACCTCGCTCTACTACGAGGACCAGAAGGAAGAAGCCAAGGCCCGCTCGGCCGATTTCATCAAGGAGCGCATCCCAAAATTCCTCGGCTATTTCGAGCGCGTGCTGCGGCAGAATCCCCATGGCTCCAAACATGTAGCCGGCAATGCACTGACTTATGTGGACCTGTCGCTCTTCCAGATCGTCGAGGGTCTCGTTTATGCCTTTCCAAAGGCGATGGGCAGCTACCGCAGCAAATATCCGCTGCTAGCCGCCCTCCATGACAGCGTCGAGCATCGCCCCAACATCGCCCGCTATCTGAAATCCGACCGCCGCCTGCCTTTCAGCACGGAAGGCATTTTCCGCCACTATCCGGAACTCGACATGGATGCGCCCTGATCAGGCATTGCTTTCAATTTTTCGGGATCGATGTCTTTGCCATCGGTTTTACCTTCGATCCAGAATTTGAAATGTCGAGAGGTCGAGGAGGGCCGCCACGAGAACGTGTCGCCATACTCGCCTGTTGAACGCGTAATCTGCGGCTTCGCAGCGGGTTCTTTTTATTCACTTGGCAATGGTGTGACGCGTCAGGAAATCCAGCATGCGGTTCTCATCCGCCCGAAGCCCACGCAGGGGTTCGCTACAGCCCTCCTCCAGCGTCTCATCCTTGGCTGAAAGCGCAATGATTGCCGGGTGGATGTAGCTGGAGCGCGAGATCGCCGGCGTATTATGCAGGACGTCGGCCGCAGCTTCCGACATCTCCTTGACGGTCGGCCGTCGTCCTTCCGATATGGCGTTGCGCGCCGCGCCGAAAGCGGCAAGCGAACCTGCCCATGTGCGGAAGGTCTTGGCGGAAATGGCAATGCCCGAGATGTCAGCGAGATAGGCATTCAGCCGGCCGGAATCGATCGGTTTCAGCGCACCTGTCTCGTCTTTCCAGACGAAGAGCTGCCTGCCCGGCAGATCGGCGATCTCTTCCAACATCTTCTGCAGGCGTGGATGCTTGAGACTGCGCTGCACGCGCTTGCCGCCCTTGGCGCGGAATTTCAATTCGATGCGACCGTCAACGATCTTCAGATGGCGCTTCAGCAATGTTGTTGCACCATAGGTATCGTTCTCCTTCACATAGGCCTGGTTGCCGACGCGCAGATGCGCTTCGTCGAGCAATATCGTCAGCGCTGCAAGCACACCGTTGATGTCCTCTGCGCCGGTATCGAGATGGCGCAGCACCGTTCGCCGGATCTTTGGCAGTGCATTGCCGAACTCGATGAGTTGATGGAATTTGCCGGTGCTGCGGAAGGCCTGCCAATCCTTGTGATAGCGGTATTGTTTGCGGCCACGGACATCGAAGCCGGTGGCCTGCAGATGACCGTTCTCGTCAATGCAAATCCACACATTTTCATAGGCCGGCGGCAGTCCGAGCGCATGGATACGGGCCCGCTGGATCTCGTCGGCCAGCGTTTTCCCGTCCGGCAGCGTATAGCTGAAGCCCTTGCCTTTTCGTCGTCTGCGGATACCCGGTTCGGTATCGCTGACATAAATCAGACCAAGCTCAGTGATGACGTCGGCATTCATTGCTTGCTACTGATCCGTCACCTGCTCCGCCGACCGAAGTGGAACCACCTGCGCCGTTCGGCCTTGCTTGCATCCTTTGGCGGCCGGGTCTGCCCCTTCGGCGCAAAGACTGCAATGCTTTGGGCATAAACCATGACGGGACCTTCCTGCTCATGGAGCTTGAAAGCATCCTCCTCAGCGCCGGTATCGAGTACACGCGCCCAGTGCTTCAGCCCGTTGACCTCGGGCAAATGCACCTCGCAATCACCGCCGGCGTTGAAGACCAGATAGAGATCATCCATCTCCTCGGTATCGGGGGAATGCGCACTCGTCGAGAGATAGACGCCGAGCACTTGAAGTCCGTCGTCGTTCCAGGCGCCGTCATCCATGAAACTGGCGTCCGGCTTGTGCCAGGCGATTTCGATCCGCCCGTCCTCGGTACTGTCGCCTGTCAGAAAGCGCTCCTGCCTCAGCACCGGATGCGCCTTGCGGAACGCGACGACCTTGCGGCAGAAAGAAAGGAACGGATCATCGAGGCCGTCCCATTTCGTCCAGCCAATCTCATTGTCCTGACAATAGGCATTGTTGTTGCCGCCCTGACTGTTGCCGACCTCATCGCCGGCAAGGATCATCGGCACGCCCTGGGAGAGCATCAAGGTCGCCATCATGTTACGGCGCCGGCGTACTCGCAGCCTGTTGATGTCCTCGTCATCGGTCACCCCCTCGACACCCATATTGTCCGAATGATTGTCTGAATGACCGTCCCTGTTGTCCTCACCATTTGCCTCATTGTGCTTGTCGTCGAAGGAAACCGTATCCATCAGCGTGAAGCCGTCATGCGCCGACAGCAGATTAATTGATGACGTCGCCCCGCGAGCCGAGTGATTGAACTGCACCGCCGAGCCGGTGATGCGCTGCGAGATCTCCGACACCATTCCGCCGTCTCCCTTCCAGAAGCGGCGTACATCGTCTCGGAACTTATCGTTCCACTCGCGGAAAGGATGCGGGAAGCCGCCGACCTGATAGCCGCCGGCTCCGACATCCCAGGGTTCGGCGATCAGCTTGACCCCGGCAAGGATCGGATCCTGGCGGATCGCGCCGAAGAACAGGCCCTGCCGGTCGAATTCCATATCCTGGCGGCCGAGCGTGCTGGCAAGATCGAAGCGGAAACCATCGATATGCATGGCGCCGACCCAGTAACGCAGACTGTCCAGCACCATGCGCATGACCATCGGATGAGCAACGTTCAGCGTATTGCCGGTGCCTGTCGTATCGAAAGTATGGCGCGGATCGTCGGGCGAGAGGATGTAGTAGCTTGCGTTGTCGAGACCGCGGAAAGACATCGTCGGCCCCTTCTCGCTGCCCTCGGCCGTGTGGTTATAGACGACATCCATGATGACTTCGATGCCGGCGGCATGGAACTTCCTCACCATGGTCTTGATCTCAATGATCTTGTCACCCGAGAGATAGCGTGCCTGCGGGGCGAAGAAACCGAGCGTCTGGTAGCCCCAGTAATTCGTGAGCTTCTTCTCTTCGAGATAGCGGTCGTTCGGGAAGAACTGGATCGGCAGCAGCTCGATCGCGGAAATGCCGAGCTTCACGAGATGATCGATGATCGGATCGCTGCACATGCCGAGAAAGGTGCCACGCAATCTGTCCGGCACTTTCGGATGCAGCATCGTCAGTCCCCGGACATGCGCCTCGTAGATGATTGTTTCCGGCCATGGCCGCCGGATCGCTTCCTCACCGGCCCAGTCGAAATCCGGATCCTGAACGACACCCTTGACCATGTAAGGCGCGCTATCGCGCTCGTCGAAGGAAAGATCGTCCTTGCCGATCGTATAACCATAGAGCGCGTCGTCCCATTTGAGATCACCGAGCACCTGCTTGGCATAGGGATCGAGCAGCAGCTTGTTGGCATTGAAGCGATGGCCGTTCTTCGGGTCGTAAGGACCGTGCGCGCGGTAGCCATAGACCGTGCCAGGGCCGACGCCGGCAATGTAGCCCGACCAGATATCACCCTCGCGCTTCGGCAGCGGCAACCGGGCAATCTCTTTCTTGCCATCGGGAGAGAACAGGCAGAGCTCCACCTGTTCTGCGTGTGCGGAGAAAACCGCAAAATGCGTGCCTGAACCGATATATTCCGCCCCCAGCTCCGGTTTCAGGAAGTCGAGTTCGGAAAAGGAAAAGCTCATGACGCCCCCGTTTGCTGAATGGCCAAGCGGGAAACGTCATTGCAGTGCGAAAGTTCCCTCAGTTTGCGTCGTTTTGGCCCAGATCAGGGCATCAGCTGGCCGCCATTGACCTCGATGATCTGGCCGGTGATGTAACCTGACAAGGTCGGCGAGGCGAGGAAGAGATAAGCGCCGACGCAATCTTCCGACGTGCCAACGAAGCCCATCGGGATTGACTTGCGTTGCAGTTCCATCTGCTCGTCATTCGTATAGCGCTCGTGGAAGGGCGTCGCGATGACGCCCGGCGCGACCGCATTGACACGGATCTTGTCGGCGACAAATTCCTTGGCGTGGCCGTGGGTGATCGTCGAGACGAAACCCTTCGAAGCCGCATAGAGAATTGCACCATTGCCGCCGCCATTGCGCGCCGCAATCGAGGTCGTGTTGATGATGAAACCGCCCTGCTTCTTCAGCCAGGGATGGGCAGCGCGCGTTGCCGCCAGCACCGAGCGGGCATTGAGGTTCATGACCTTCTCATAATGCTCATCGGTATATTCCGAAGTCGGCTTGCGGCCGAGCATGCCGCCGGCATTGTTGATCAGGCCGTCGAGATGGCCGAAGGTCTTGGCCGTCTCTTCGACGACACGCTCCGTCTCACCTTCCCGCGAGACGTCGCCATGCACCAGGTGCACCGTACCCCCAGCTGCCCTGATCTCCTCGGCAAGCTTTTCGGCCGGTTCACGGCTGGCATTGTAGTGCACGCCGACCTTGACGCCCTGGGCGGCCAGAGCGCGGGCGACGGCAGCGCCGATGCCTGTCGAGGCGCCGGTGATCAGCACGGCCTTGCCGGCGAGGTCTGGAATTCTGATGGATGCAAGCAATTGAGCAAGATCTGCCATGGCGACGATAGCCTCCCGAAAAACCAAGGACATAGGTGATGAAACGATATGTGCCAGTCTTAGCAGGCGAGATCGTGGAAGGGCAATGCACGAAAGAGCGAGATGGGCAAGCCTGCGGCAACGGGTGCTTCCGTTGACAAATGACCGGCAGGCCATAGTCTCAGCCTTCGGTCCGCGGTGAGGGTTGCGGCTCTTTGAGGGGAAGACATGCTCAAGCGCGTGAGATGGCTGCTTTTTCTGGGCCTTGCCCTCGGTCCTTCTGCATACGGGCCTGCAGATGCCCAGACACTCGACACGATCAGGCAGAGCAAGATCATCCGTCTCGGCTATATCGCCGACGAGAAGCCCTTCTCCTTCAAGAAGGCGGACGGCAGCCCTGCCGGCTATGCGATCGATCTCTGCCGCCGCATCGCCGATGAGATCGGCCTTAACGTTTCCGGCCTCAAGAAGAACTATATCGAGACGACGCTGTCTGATGGTTTCGGCGCAGTGAAGGACGGCAAGATCGATCTGCTCTGCGGTGCGACCACGATCAATCTTGCACGACGCGAAAACGTCGACTTCTCCCAGCCTATCTTCCTGACGGGTGCCAGTGCGCTCCTGCGCAAGGATTCACCCGATTACCTGCAGATTCTCTTTCTCGACAAGCGCCCCGTCAGCGCTGTCGACCTGAAGTCGCCCGCTCAGAGCTCGATCGGCGTGCGCGCCGGCACGACGACCGGTGCAACGCTGCGCGACGCCATTGGTCCCGACGTGCCGCAGACCCGCATCGTCGATTTCCCGACGCATGAGGACGGTTTGAAGGCGCTTGAGGAGCACAAGATCGATGCCTATTTTGCCGACCGGTCGCTTCTCATCGGCCTTGCCGACCGGGCGGGCAACCCTTCCAAACTCGAGCTCGGCAGCCGCCTTTTCACCCATGAGCCCTATGGCATCGCGATGCGGCGCGACGATTCCGACTTCCGGCTTCTCGTCGACCGCACGTTGACGGGCCTCTACACCTCGAACGATTTCCCAAAGTTGCTCAAGACCTATTTCGGCGCCGAGGCACCGGCCCTGCGCAGCGAAATCATGATGCAGTCGATCCCCGAATAGGCCGCTCTCAGACCCGTTCGAGCGCCACGGCAATGCCTTGGCCGACCCCGATGCACATGGTCGACAGCGAATAACGACCGCCGGTTTCACCAAGCTCCAGTGCCGCGGTGCCGGTGATGCGGGCACCCGACATGCCGAGCGGATGGCCGAGCGCAATCGCACCGCCATTGCGGTTTACGCGCTGATCGTCATCGGCAATGCCGAGCTCGCGTAGAACGGCAAGCCCCTGGCTGGCAAAGGCTTCGTTGAGCTCGATCACATCAAACTGTTCCTGCCTCATGCCAAGCCGCGTCATCAGCTTTCGCGAAGCCGGGACGGGGCCGATGCCCATGACGCGCGGCGGGACAGCCCCGGCCGCACCTCCGAGAATACGGGCAATCGGCGTCAGGCCATATTTCCTGGCCGCAGCTTCCGAAGCGATGATGAGGGCAGCCGCTCCGTCATTGACGCCGGAGGCATTGCCGGCCGTTACCGTACCGCCCTGACGGAAGGGCGTTGGCAGCTTCGCGAGCGCTTCCATGCTGGTTGCGCGCGGATGTTCGTCCTTCTCGACGATGATCGGATCGCCCTTGCGCTGCGGGATGGTCACCGAGGTGATTTCCTTGGCCAGCCTGCCGCTTGCCTGAGAGGCCGCAGCCTTGGCCTGTGAGCGTACGGCAAAGGCGTCCTGATCCTCGCGGCTCACTTTGTAATCCTCGGCAACGTTCTCGCCGGTTTCCGGCATGGAATCGACGCCATACTGCTTCTTCATCAGAGGATTGATGAAGCGCCAGCCGATCGTCGTGTCGTGGATTTCGGCAGAGCGCGAAAAAGCGGTATCGGCCTTCGGCATCACGAAGGGGGCTCGCGACATGCTTTCCACGCCGCCGGCAATCATCATTTCGGCTTCGCCTGATCGGATGGCGCGCGCCGCGGTGATAAGGGCATCCATGCCCGAGCCGCAGAGCCGGTTGATCGTTGTGCCCGGCACAGAGACCGGAAGGCCGGCGAGAAGCAGCGACATGCGGGCGACATTACGATTGTCCTCGCCCGCTTGATTGGCGCAGCCGAAGACGACGTCATCGACCGCTTCCCAGTCGACGGAAGCGTTCTTCGCCATCAGCGCCTTCAGCGGAATGGCGCCGAGATCATCGGCGCGCACGGAGGAGAGCGAGCCGCCATAACGGCCAATGGGCGTGCGGATATAATCGCAGATAAAGGCTTCGGTCATGGACTTGTCCTCAGAGTTCGGGAACGATGAGATCGGCAACCGGCCCCTCGATATGGAGCGGCGCACCGGTCATGGCCTGCAGTTCCTCGACCGACATCGCGGCAAGTTTCTCGCGCAGCACGAAACGCCCGTCCTTGATGTCGATGACGGCATGGCTCGTATAGATGCGGGTGATGCAAGCCACCCCCGTCAGCGGGAAGGTGCACTTGTCGACCAGCTTCGGCTCACCATTCTTGGTAACATGCTCGGTGATGACGCAGACCTGCTTGGCACCATGGACCAGATCCATGGCGCCGCCGACGGCCGGCACACCCTTGGCGCCGACGCGCCAATTGGCGAGATCGCCGTTTTGAGCGACCTGATAGGCGCCGAGGATCGCGACGTCGAGATGGCCGCCGCGTACCATGGCAAAGCTGTCGGCGTGATGGAAGAAGGCTGCACCCGGCTTCAGCGTCACTGCCTTCTTGCCGGCATTGATAAGGTCCCAATCCTCTTCGCCTGACGGTGGCGCCTCGCCGAAGTTGAGGATGCCGTTTTCCGTATGGAAGATCGCCTGCCGGCCCGGCGGCTGATAGCGGGCAACCATTTCCGGAAAGCCGATGCCGAGGTTCACATAGGCGCCGTCGGCGATGTCCTGCGCCGCCCGCCAGGCGATCTGGGCGTTGGAGAGCTTGATGTCTTCTCTAATGTCGACGGTCATACGTAGGCCACCCCGGCTCGAATAAGCTCTTCTTCCTGTTGCGGATTGGCGATCTCGACGAGGCGGTCGACGAAGATGCCGGGTGTGACGACATGCTCAGGATCGATGCCGCCGGCCGGCACGATGCTCGAGACCTGCGCGATCGTCTTGGCAGCCGCCATGCACATCAGCGGGTTAAAGTTGCGGCCGGCCTTGTTGTAGGTGAGGTTGCCATGGGTATCGCCGACATGCGCCTTGACGATCGCAAAATCGGCCTTCAGCCAACGTTCCTGCACATAGTGGCGGCCGTCGAACTCGGCGATGACCTTGCCTTCTGCAAGCTCGGTCCCATAGCCGGTCGGTGTATAGAAAGCAGGAATGCCGGCTCCGCCGGCGCGGATCCGCTCGGCGAGCGTTCCCTGCGGCACGAGCTCCAGCTCGATTTCGCCTGCAAGATACTTGTCGGTGAAGGCACGCGGGTCGGACGAGCGCGGGAAGGAGCAAATCATCTTCCTGACCATGCCGGCATCGATCATGGCGGCGATACCGATGCGGCCATTGCCGGCATTGTTGTTGATGACCGTGAGGTTCTTCGGGCCCTTATCGATCAGGGCGTGAATGAGCTCGATCGGCGCACCCGAACCTCCAAAGCCACCAATCATGACGGTGGCACCATCGCCGATTTTGGAGACGGCGTCAGCCGCGCTCCCGATTGTCTTGTCCATGCGGGATCTCTCCTTGCCGGATGAGGCCTCCTCGTGCCTCCCTGACAACAGGCATAAAGCGAGAGCCATCCCGACGGCAAGAATTTTGTGCGTTATTTGATATTTGTTCGCATATCGCACAGAATAAATTCGCGTGCGGAACTGTCACGCGACCTACCAGGGCTCGTGCAAAAGCCGCTCCGCCTCCATGGATAGGCGGCCATCCGGTTCATAATGACGTCAGATTGTTGGTAGGTCGGCCGAGGCAAGACCGGCAGAAGAGAAAACGCTCAAAAAGGGATAAGACACGGCCAAAGCTGCGCGAAGGCTCGATTTGGCGGGATTGCTTTCGGCCGTGTCGTGCGTCGGACCTAGCGTCCTCTGTTTTCCCGCGATGCCGGCAATGTCGCGCTCTCCCAATGCCACTCGACATTTCCGGGTACGAAACCGAGCTTGAGGTTCCTGCGACCAATAATTCGACGGCTTCCGGTGTTCGGCGCCAGATGATCAATATCCGTCAGGAACGCGTCGAAACTGTCGCGCCAGCGTGGATCGATATGGTGGTCAGACGCAAGCATGCGTCGGTATTGTTCCCGCAGGAACTTGTGCTTATGAGTTTTTGGCATGGCGCTCAGATGGGAATGTTGGGGTATGGGAGCAATAGCGAGCGCGCCGTATAATTTGAGTTTATGTTCGTTGTAAAGTGCCTCTTGTCGTAAACTTGGATTAGCCGCCGCTTTCATCCGGCTCGCTGCGTCGGGAGGAACTTGGCCGCGAAGCGACATAGGTGGCACAAGCCAGGATCAATGCACCGACGATGATCGCAATGGAAACCGATGGCTTCGAAGTAACGAAGAATATCGCATATCCGGCCAACATCCCCATCAAGGCTAAAATCTTGGATTTCCTGGAAATCGCGCCATTTTCACGCCAGTCGCGCAGCGAGCCGCCAAATCGACTGCGCATCAGATAGGCCTCCAGGCGTGGGGATGACCGGCTGAAAAACCACGCAGCCAGGATCAGGAAGATCGTCGTCGGCATGAGCGGAAGAATGGCACCGATAATTCCAAGACCGACCATCAGCAGACCAAGGCAAATGTAGACCGCCCGTTGGAACGAACTGCGCGGCGGGCCGGGCATAGAACTCAATTCACGCACTCCTTATCAGGTCGTCAGCCTCACGATGGCCCGCAACGAAAAGATCAAAATCTCCTGCTGCCTCGCATCTTCGAGTCTCGGCGCCATATTTCACCACACACCCATGGAAGCCCGAATATTTCACGTCGACGGTTGCCCACCAGACGCGTAAGTTCGTCGAACCAGCACATCACCTTGCGCACCCATTCCCAACACCCATTCCCAACACTCGAGCGGAACACATAGAATGACGACCCACCATTTCGTCGCAACTGCCTTTTACAACGTTATTGGAACCATGCCTCCGGCTTTGAAGATCGCGAGCGGCGACACGGTCGTAACCCGCACACTTGACGCTTGGGGTTATGACGAGAATGACGTCCGGCAGGCACACGGTCCAAATCCCATGAACGGGCCGGTCTTCGTCGAGGGTACCGAACCCGGAGATGCCCTCAAGGTCGAAATCCTGGACATGAACCCCACGAGGGATACTGGGTTCACGCGCAGCGTGTTGGCGGCAAATGTCATTGATCCCGAGGCCGTTCGCGACCTTCCAAGATCTGAAAAGACGCTGTGGGATATCGACCGGCAAGCGATGACGGTGAAACTGAAGGAACCTGTTGCCGGCATCGAAAATCTGGTCCTGCCATTGTCACCGATGATCGGATGTTTCGGCGTGGCGCCGAGCTTTGGTCAGGCGATCTCAACGGCGACGAGCGGTGCGTATGGCGGAAATATGGATTATCGCGTGCTCGGTCCAGGCGCGACGATCTGGTTCCCCGTCTTCGCGCCCGGCGCGTTGTTCTTTCTTGGCGACTGTCATGCGGTCCAGGGTGACGGCGAAATCGTCGGCACTGGTGTGGAGACGACGTTCGAAGTCACTGTCCGGCTGACGGTTGAAAAGGGAAGGCCAATGTCCTGGCCGAGGGCTGAAACTGCTGATGACGTCATCACCATCGGCAATGCAAGGCCGCTCGACCAGGCTCTGCAGCATGCGACGACCGAAATGTTGAACCTGCTTGTTATAGACTACGGCCTGACCACGGTGGCGGCCAGCCATCTGCTCGGCCAGGTGATCCGTTACGACATCGGCAACGTCTTCGACCCCGCATATACGGTTGCCTGCCGGGTTGCGAAGAAATGGCTTCCAGCGCGCTGACCGATCGCCACCGGCGAAGGCAGCCAGGGATCGAAAGCTCGTATCATCTTCGATCCGGCCAAAGATCCGGCAAGCCTTAACTTCTGACCCATCACGAGGAAATCAGACAAATCCATGCGGGAAAGTGATTTCGTCAGCGGCTTCGCCCGCGGTCTCAAGGTGATCGAAGCTTTCGGCGAAATGCATCGTCGGCTATCAATCACCGACGCGGCGAAGCTCACCGGCCTCGACCGCGCCACCGTGCGTCGCTCGCTGCTGACGCTCGCCGAGCTGGGTTACGCCGATTACGACGGCAAGTTCTTCACCCTGACGCCGAAGATCCTGCGGCTTGGGCATGCCTATCTGGAGGCGACCCCGCTGCCGGTGCTCATCCAGCCGCACCTCGACGCACTCTCCGAGAAAGCCGGCCAGAGCGCATCCGCATCAGTGCTCGACGGCACTGACATCGTCTATGTCGCCCGCGCCTCGCAGCGCCGTGTCATGTCGATCAACCTCACTCCTGGCAGCCGCCTTCCCGCCTATTGTGCTTCGATGGGTCGTGTCTTGCTTGCAGCCCTACCGGAGGCCGAAGCCCGGGCTGTGCTTTCCAGGAGCGAGCTGAAAGCGAACACCCCGAACACGAAGACCGATCCCGGGGAATTGATAGCCGAATTCCGGAAGGTCCGCGCCGAGGGTTATGCCCTCATCGATCAGGAGCTGGAGCTCGGCCTCTGCTCCATCGCCGTGCCTGTCGAGAACGATCGCGGCCAGACGGTCGCCGCCATCAATATCGGCGCGCCGGCCGCCCATGTGCCGGCGGCTGAGATGGTCGCTCGCTACCTGCCGCTGCTGAAGGAAACCCAGGCCGCGCTGCGTACCGTGCTGCGCTAACGCATGTCGCGCAACGCTTTAGAGATGCCGGACCATCCAGCCGGCCGAAATCAGCGCGCCGTTCCAGATGAGACAGCCGATGAATGTGGCAACCGCAAAACGGATGGCATCGATCGAGACCACCGACGAAGCAAGGCCCGAATAGACCCGTGCGGCCGGCACGAGCTGCACCAGCGCCATGCGCGTCATGCTTTCCGCGTACCAGCCCGAGGCTCTGCGTGCTACCGTGAAGCGCCCAAGCCATACCGATAACGACCGAAGGCCCGGAGAGGCACCGGAGAAGCGCGCCAGATAGTACCAGCAAAGCGACCCGGCCATCGAACCGAAGGCGGAGATGATGACCAGCGGGATCACAGCCGAAAATTCCGAGCCTGCCGTCAGCCCGAAGAACAGCTAGATGCCGACGGACGGGACGACCGGAACCAGTTTTTCCAGCATCGCGACAAGCATCACGCCGCAGAGGCCTGTTGCAAGGATAAAGGTCACGAAGTTCGGCACGGTCATATCGTCACTCCGGCCGGCGCGAAATGCGAAAGACGCTGGCGGGCGGGATATTCAGGCGCACCCGGCCGAGCCTCTCTGCCCGCAGCCCGAAGTCATCGAGCACGTCTGCCGGTACAGAGCAGGCATGGCCGTAGGTGAACTGGTAGAATGCGCCGCCATGTTCCAGCAGGCCAAAGCTGCCGCCGACAATGGCGCGGATGATTTCCGAGGGCATATTGCGAAAGGGCAATCCGCTGACGATTGCCGCCTGCGGTCCAAGCTCCGCCTTGCAGGCGGCAAGCTCGCGCGCATCGCGCTGGAGTATCGTTACGTCAGGAAACCGTTGTTGCAGCGGAGCGATGAAGCGGGTTTCGAGTTCTACCAGCGTGAGGTCTCGCGCCGGCAGGCCGCGTTTCAGAAGCGCCTCCGTGAAAACCCCTGTGCCGGGACCGAGCTCCAGCACCTTGCCTGAGGAAGCCTCAATTTCGCTGGTCATCAGCCGCGCCAGCCGCCCTCCCGAGGGCACGATCGCGCCGATTTTCCTGGGCTCGGCGAGAAGCGCGCTAAAGAAGGCGGCCAGCGGCGGCTGTTGCATGCGGGTCTCCAGCATCGAATGTCCGTCTACGGTATTCCCCTTTCAAATGATGCGAACATGACCTGCACCCGCGCCATCGGAAAGATTCATGCGGTCTGGACCGTCGGCTCGAAGCTCATGTTGAAGCTTGCCCCACCGCTCTCCGCATTCGACACCCATACGCGCCCGTGGTGCAGCTTGACGATCTCGCGCACGAGATGGAGGCCAAGCCCGATGCCCTGGCTGCGACCGTTCGCACGCTGGAAGGGCTCGAAGATCCGCTCCTGGTCCTCAGGCGCGATACCAGGGCCTTCATCGCTGACGGAAATCTGTGCAGGGCGCTCGACCGCAATCGTGATCGTACCGCTCCTGCCGCCATGCTGGATGGCGTTCTGCACCAGATTGGCAATCGCCCGTTCCAGCGCCGTCTCATCGCCGAGGATGCGCTCCGGCATCGAACGCAACTCGAAATTCGCCTGATAGCCGGCGGCAATGATCAGCGGTGCAAGCTCGGCGGCCTGCCGCCGCGCAACGGTCGCAAGGTCGATGGAGCAATCCAGTACCGGCTCCTGATTAAGCCGCTGCAGGTCGAGCAGTTGCTGGGCTAGCGTCGAAAGGCGGGCGACATCTTCCAGCAGCCGGTTGGTCGCCTCCGTCGGCGGCATGGTTTCCAGCCGGTTCTGCAGGATGGCGATCGGCGTGCGCAGCTCATGGGCAGCGGCCAGCATGAAGCGCCGCTGCTTGTTGTGGTCGTCGTCGAGACGCTGCAGCGTCTCGTTCATGGCAATCACCAGCGGCGCAACTTCTTCCGGCACGTTTTCGAGCGGCAGGCGGTAGCCGCGTGTCGTCCCGTCGATGCCTTGTGCTGCCTGCGCCACTTCGCTCAATCCGCGGTGGATGCCGCGCGCCACAAAGGGTGTGACCGCCAGTGTTATGAGGCCTGTCAGCAAAATCACCGGAAGCACGATACCGGAAGCGATTGCCATGAAGACGACCAGAAGTTTGCCGGCCGAAAGGCTGCCCTGTCGGCCGACGATGACGAGCAGATCGCCGTGATCCGTCTTTATTTTCTGCAGGCGCGCGGCAATCGTCGCGGGATTGTCCTCGTCCCCATTGAAACGGGCTTCGGCGATATCGGTACCCGACGCGGCGATGGCGAGATATTGCGCCGGCACATTGCCTTCGCTGACCATGCGTCCCTGCTGATCGCGTACCAGAAACCAGAAGTCGGCCGCCTTGTCGCGCTGATAACCCAGATCGTCGGTGTTGGTGATACGCATCGAACCGTCGGCGTTCCAGGCAATCGATTCCGTGACCGCATCGATTGCATGTTCATCGGGTGCGAAGATGCCACTCATGCCCGAAATCCAGAAGACGAAGGCAAAGGCGATCGCAATCAGCACCAGGGTCGCTGCCTGCAGCGCCACCAGCCGGCGGATCAGCCTCCATTTCAGCGAATAGAACTTCATCTTCTTCATGGCCGGGCCTGCCGGATCAGATAACCGACGCCGCGGATCGTATGGATCTCGACCCCCGCGCACGCCGCATCGAGCTTGCGGCGCACGCGCGAAACATGCGCGTCGAGGGCATTGGACTGGATCTCGTCGTCCATGCCGTAGACCGCTTCCTCGAGGCTGGAGCGCTCAACCGTGCGGCCGGCCCGACGCATCAGCGCTTCCAGCACCAGCAATTCGCGGCGAGGCAGTTCAAGCGCCATCTCGCCGACACGCGCCTCGCGGTTGCGCAGGTCGAAATGCAGCCGGCCAAGGCACAAGCTCTCGATCTCGATATTACCCGGACGGCGCAGAATGGCCCGCAAACGCGCCATCAACTCCTCGACCGCAAAGGGTTTGGCGAGATAGTCGTCGGCACCGAGATCGAGGCCTTCTATCCGGTCCTTCAGATCGCCGCGCGCCGTCAGCATGATAACCGGGACAGCCGGCTGGATACGGCGCGCGTCGGCGATCAGCTCCAGCCCGTCGCCGTCAGGCAGGCTGCGGTCAAGCAGCAGGGCATCATAGCTGTTCAGCCGCACGGCCTCCTCGGCCGCCTCGATGGTAGAAACGTGGTCCGTGATGATATTGTTGTTGCGGAGCGCCGCCACGAGCACGGCGGCCATTTCCGGTTCATCTTCCGCCAGCAAGACGCGCATTTAACCGTCCAACTTCAAAAGCTGCTCTCTGCACCTGCAAGATTGCGTCAGCATGACACCAAATGCCAGAGCGGTGTGGCGTCAATCCCCGAAAGGCAGGCTGATTGCCTCGGTTCGCGCTTCAAGGGCCCGAATGACGGCCGCCATATCCTCGCGCCCGAAACCCAGGTTTTCGGTTTCGGCATAGAGCGCATGGCAGGCATCGAGCAGCGGCGAGGCGACGCCCGCCTGCCGCGCCGCTTCGGCCACCAGCCTGTTGTTCTTCAACACGTCTGTTATTGCCGCCTGCACGGAGAAATCCCGCTCCACCAGCTTGCCGCTCTTGATCCGCGATATGTCGCTCGCCATCTGGCCGGCATCGACGACGGCCTTGAAAATCCCCATGTCCAGCCCCTGCCTACCGGCAAAATGGGCCGCTTCCGCCAAGCCCGTCACCGACGTGATGAGAAAGATGTTGACGGCGAGCTTCATCAACAACGCATTTGGCACCGCGCCACAGACGACCGTCTCCCGGCACATGGGCATCAGCAGCGGACGGACCTCATCGACCACACCAGCCTCTCCGGCAAGCATAGCCACAAGCTCGCCCCCCTCCGCCGGCCGGCGCGAACCCGAAACGGGCGCCTCGACATACCGACCGCCGGCTGCGCGGATATCCGCTTCAAGCGCTTTCGAATAGGCCGGCGCCGTCGTTCCCATATGGATGATGACATGCCCGGCGACGCGTGCAGCAAAATCAGGCGCGCCACGCCCGAGAACAGTGTCAATCACTGCCTCTGTCGCCAGCATCAGGATCACGGTGCGGGCCTTGCCGAACACCGCATCGACATCGGCAGCCACCTCGGCGCCTGCCGCCCGCAACCTTTCTGCGCTTTCCGGCGAACGGTTCCAGACGGTGAGGTCGGTGCCTGCCCGGGCGAGATTGAGCGCCATCGGCGTGCCCATCACGCCGAGACCGATGAAGGCTGTTTTCATTACTGCCGCCTCCTTGGATAGCCAGGGGCAACAAGTCTACGAACAAAGGTGGCTGCTGTCTTGAAGGTTAGTGCGCAGGTGCGGGCTGACCAGAAATTTCCAGCGCCGCCTCGCGGATCGTCTGCATGAGGATCGACAGCGGCAGCGAAGGAATGGAATCCGTACGCACCGTCAGTCCGACCGGCCCCTTCGTCTCGCTGGTATCGACAGGCAGGGCGGCAAGCACGCCATCGGCAATATCGCGCGCAACCACGCCGTTGGAAATAATCCAGATCGCGTCGCTGTCGCGCACAAAAGCACGGCCGAAGGCATCGGAGACCGTTTCGATCTGGCTTGGCAGACTGGCGACGCCATTGGCGATCAGAAAATTCTCGACGACCGGCCGGATAATCGAACCGCGGGTCGGCATCAGAAGCGTATAGCGGCCGAGTTCAGCGAAGAGCGATTTGCCGGAGGCAAGCAGCGGATGGCCGGCGCGCACGGCAAAGACGACCTGTTCGGAATAGAGATGCTCGAAGGAAAAGCCGGCCATCCTTTCCGCTCCCGCCAGACGCCCGACGACGAGGTCGAGATCGCCTATGCGCAGTTGCTCCAGAAGCACGGCATTGTCGCCGGTGACGATCTTCACCCGGCTCCAGGTATTTTCCTTCAGAAACAGGTCCATTGCCCGTGGCATGATGCGCGTCGAGACCGTTGGCAGCGCGCCGATACGGATCGGCGGAGCATCGCCGAACTGCTCCTGCGAAACGGAATCAAGCCCCTGCCGCAGCGCCGTCAGCGCAGCACCCGCATGGCGCAGGAAGACCTCGCCGTAGCGCGTGATCCGGATGCCTCGCCCATCGCGCTCGAAGACGCCGACACCGAGCGCCTGTTCCAGCTCACGGATCGTCTTCGTTACCGCCGGCTGGCTGATATGCAAAAGCTCGGCCGCCTTCATCACGCTTTTCTGCCGCGCCACCTCGACAAAGGCCTGCAGATGGCGAAACTTGATGCGGCTATCGATCATCGCTTTCATAACCCGCGAGTTATTGGAAAGCTAGAAAATATCATTTTACTTAACCGGATCAACTCACCAAATTGGGTGTGGAGGAGATTTAAAGTGCAGTTTGCCAGTATCAACGATGTAACGATCCACTACCAGCTCATCGGGGCTCCGGCTGACAGGCCGGTAATCGTCTTTGCCAATTCGCTCGGCACGGATTTCCGAATCTGGCGGGATGTGATCGTCCGTCTGGCCGGCGACTTCGCCATCATTCTCTATGACATGCGCGGCCACGGCCTCTCCGATGTCGGACAGGTGCCCTACGCCATGGAGGATCATGCCACCGACCTTGCCGGCCTGCTCGACCTTCTCTCGGTCAAGGATGCGGTCATCTGTGGTCTCTCGGTCGGGGGCCTTATCGCCCAATCGCTCTACCAGCGCCGTCCGGATCTGGTGAAGGCGCTGATTCTCTGCGACACAGCCCACAAGATTGGCACGGTCGAAAGCTGGAACAACCGGATTGCCGCCGTCGAGAAGAACGGCATCGCCAGCATTGTCGACATGGTGATGGAGCGCTGGTTCACACCAGCCTTCCGCCGACCGGAAAACATCGCCTATGCCGGCTACTGCAACATGCTGATCCGCCAGCCGGTAGAAGGTTATGTCGCCACCTGCGCGGCGATCCGCGACGCCGATTTCACCGAAGTCGCGCGCAAGATTACAGTGCCGACCATCTGCGTGGTCGGTGATCAGGACGGCTCGACGCCGCCGGATCTGGTGCTCTCAACGGCAAAACTGATCCCTGACGCGCGCTATGAAGTCATCAAGGATTGCGCCCATATTCCGCCTGTCGAGCAGCCGGAAGCGCTGACGGCGATCATCCGCGCCTTCCTCTCATCCATTGGAGAAAAGAGCCCATGAGCGAGACCGCGTCCGAACGCTATCACCAGGGCATGGTAACCCGCCGCTCCGTTCTCGGCGATCCTCATGTTGACCGCGCGCAGGCGGCCTCAACCGAGTTCGACAGACCGTTCCAGGAACTGATCACCGAGGCTGCTTGGGGCCATGTCTGGTCCCGGCCGGAGCTGACGAAACGCGAGCGCTCGATGATTACAATCGCGCTGCTTGCCGCGCTCGGTCAGGATGACGAGGTGGCAATGCATGTGCGCGCCACCGCCAATACCGGCGCCTCGCGGGAGGATATTCGCGAGGCGCTGCTGCATGTGGCAATCTATGCCGGTGTGCCGGCGGCCAATCATGCGATCAAGATCGCAAAGCAGGTTTTCGAGCAGATGGACGCCGGCAAGGCGGCCTGAGGGGGAGAGAATGTCCGACTTACCGAACCGCAAGCCAGAAACCGGGGCCTTCTTCGCTCGTGACCGCGCCTGGCATCCGCCGGCCTATGCGCCAGGCTACAAGACCTCGCTCCTGCGCTCGCCCCAGCGCGCGCTGCTATCGCTCGATGGCACGATCTCGGAAATCACCGGCCCGGTCTTCGGCCATTCGATGATTGGCGAGATGGATAACGACTTGATCCATAATTTCGCCCGGCCCGGCGAGAGCGCCATCGGCGAGCGGATCATCGTGCACGGCCGGGTGCTCGACGAGCGCGGCCGGCCGCAGGCTGGCGTTCTCGTGGAATTCTGGCAGGCCAATGCCGGCGGTCGCTACCGCCACAAGAAGGAAACCTATCTCGCCGCCATCGACCCGAATTTCGGCGGCTGCGGCCGCTTCATCACCGATGAGGAAGGCCGGTATTTCTTCCGCACCGTGCGGCCCGGCGCCTATCCCTGGCCGAACGGCGTCAACGACTGGCGCCCGGCCCATATCCACTTTTCGATCTTCGGCCACGGTTTCTCGCAGCGCCTGATCACGCAGATGTATTTTGAGGGCGATCCGATGATCTGGAAATGTCCGATCGTCGGCTCGATCCCGGACAAGGCGGCGATCGAGCAGCTGATCGCCCCGATGGACTGGGGCAATACGATCCCGATGGACAGCCGCGCCTATAAGTTCGATATCGTGTTGCGCGGTCGACGCTCGACCATGTTCGAAAACAAGCCGGAGGGGAACTGACATGCAGGAACTCGGCTACCTCAAGGAAACCCCATCCCAGACCACCGGCCCCTATGTGCATATCGGCTTGACGCCGAATTTCTGCGACATCGCCGGCGTCTATGATACCGACCTCGGTATTCAGATGGTCAATGACAAGACGCTCGGCGAGCGCATCACCATCAGTGGCCACATCTTCGACGGCGCCGGCGCGCTGGTGCGCGACGCTGTGATCGAGATCTGGCAGGCCGACAGTGCCGGCCTCTATAACAGTCCCTCAGAAATGCGCGGCACAGCCGATCCGAACTTCACCGGCTGGGGCCGCTGCCCCACCCGCGCAGAAGACGGTGTCTACAGCTTTGAGACCATCAAGCCCGGCAAGGTGCCGTTCAAGGACGGGCGCAAGATGGCGCCGCACATCACCTTCTGGATCGTTGCCCGCGGCATCAATATCGGCCTGCACACACGGATGTATTTCCCGGATGAACAGGAAGCCAACGCCGCCGATCCGATCCTGGCGCGCATCGAGCACCGTGATCGTGTGCCCACGCTGATCGCCACCCGCGACGGTGCGAACCTGACATTCGACATCTATCTTCAGGGGCCGAAGGAAACGGTGTTTCTCGACATCTGACCCGCACGCAGACGCTACTTGTCCACAATGTGCCGGGCAAGTAGCGTCGTGCTGCCCTAACTTGTCCTGAGCTTGATGGCGCGACAGGCCAGACGGGCGGTTATGAAACGAGACTCCGAATGACCTCTTCCCCTTTCGATCATCCCTTCCTCTCCGGCCTGCTCGGCGACAGTGAAATAGCCTCGTATTTTTCCGCCGCGGCGGATATCCGGGCAATGCTGTCTTTCGAGGCAGCGCTTGCTCGTGCCGAGGCCACACACGGCGTCATTCCGGCTGAAGCCGCACGGGCGGTTGGCCAGACCTGTGCAGGTTTCACCCCCGACACGGAAAGCCTAAAAGCCGCGACCGCCCGAGATGGCGTCGTCATTCCCGATCTGGTTCGGCAGCTTCGGGAAGCAGCAGGGGAAGAGGTTGCAAAGCACGTCCATTTTGGGGCGACCAGCCAAGATGTCATCGACACCAGCCTCATGCTGCGGCTGAAATCTGTGAGCTTCCTCTTTGGCGCACGCCTGCATTCGGTAGTCACGGGACTTGCCGCACTCGAGCGCCAACTCGGCGACAACCGCCTGATGGGCCATACGCGCATGCAGGCCGCGATCCCTATCACCGCTGCCGATCGCATAGCCGCCTGGCGGCTGCCGTTGGAGACCTATCGAGACCGGCTGACGGAGCAGACCTTCCCCGTTCAGTTCGGCGGTGCTGCCGGCACGCTCGAAAAACTCGGACCCGAGGCATCCGCCGTGCGCGCCTCGCTGGCACTGGAACTGGGGCTGACCGACGAGCCGCAGTGGCAGAGCCGGCGGAGCCGCCTTGCCGATCTCGCCAATCTCTACTCATTGATTTCGGGCAGCCTTGGCAAATTCGGACAGGACGTGGCGCTGCTCGCCGAAGCCGGAGGCGAGATCGAGCTTGCGGGCGGCGGCACATCCTCGGCCATGGCCCACAAGCAGAATCCGGTCGCCGCCGAAACATTGGTCGCGCTTGCCCGGTTCAACGCCACGCAGCTTTCAGCGATCCACCACTCGCTCGTCCATGAACAGGAGCGATCGGGCGCCGCCTGGACGCTCGAATGGCTGGTGCTGCCACAGATGGTCATGGCGACTGCCGCGTCATTGCGGCTCGCCACGGAACTCGTTGGTAATATCAAGCGTCTAGGGACGAACTGATCGCCTTTGCACTCAGTCGGTAAAACCGGCTATGCAGGGATGGTGATTTCAGGAGTGATCTCGTGACCTTTCCCCTCTTCGATCTTTCCGGCCGCCGAGCGCTCGTGACAGGCTCCAGCCAGGGCATCGGCCATGCGCTGGCGCTCGGGCTTGCCGAGCACGGGGCCTCAGTCATCATCAACGGGCGCAATGCCCAGAAAGCGGAAGCGGCAGCCAAAGCGATCCGTGAAAACAAAGGCCATGCCGTCAGCGCTGCCTTCGATGTAACCGATGCCGAGGCCTGCCGTTCGGCGATCGACTATATCGAAGCGGAAATCGGCCCGATCGATATTCTCGTCAACAATGCCGGCATGCAGTTTCGCACGCCGCTGGAGGACTTCCCGGTCGAAAAGTGGGACGAACTTTTCCGCACCAACGTTTCCAGCATCTTCTATGTCAGTCAGCCGGTCGCGCGGGCGATGATCGGCCGCGGCCGCGGCAAGATCATCAACATTGCCTCGGTGCAGGCCGAACTCGCCCGCCCAAATATCGCGCCCTATACGGCGACTAAGGGCGCTGTGCGCAATCTCACCCGTGGTATGGCAACGGACTGGGCAAAACACGGTTTGCAGGTCAATGCCATTGCACCCGGCTATTTCAAGACGCCGCTCAACCAGGCGCTTGTCGATGATCCGAAATTTTCCGCATGGCTTGAGGCCCGCACGCCGGCCGGCCGCTGGGGCGATGTCAAGGAGTTGGTGGGTGCGGCTGTCTTCCTGGCATCGGACGCGTCGTCCTTCGTCAATGGTCATATGCTGATGGTCGACGGTGGGATTACGACGTCGCTCTGAGCTTAATCGCCTCCTCCGTCGCCACCGCCATCATCTCCATCAGCGAAATCAAAACTCATTTCGAGTCCGCCCTCGGCTTGGCTACGAACAGAACGCCGTGGAAAACGAAGGCGCGCCCACCAGATAGGGTTCCAAGACGAGAATACGGCAAATGCGACGATCAGGATGGAAACGACCGCGAGGCCTATAAGGATCTCCGTGACTGGAGCCATGTTCACTCCAAAGGTTGCCCAAGGAAATTATCTCAGCAATTTCCGCGAGAAACAAGAACATCTCAATTTTGAGCACGCCTCAATCGACAACCATATTGCCACGTCGCATCAGCCCCATGAAGATCAGCGGCAACAACGTCGTGATACAGATGGCGATGAAGGCCATCGCCATGCCGAGGCCGATCGAGCCCTGTTCGAACTGACGCCAGATAAAAGTTGCGATCGTCTGCATGCCAACAGGTGCGACGACGACGGAAGCAATGAGTTCGCGCGAGGCGAGCGCGAAGACGAGCAGCATGGAAGAGGCAAGGCTCGGGAAAACGAGCGGCAGGAGGATACGGCGGAAGGCAGTCACGCCGTTTGCGCCACAGACGCGGGCTGCAGCTTCGAGATTGTCGCCGATTTGCTGGAATGCCGCCGTCGTGTAGCGCACCGGTTGCGGCAGTAGAATGCAGCAATAGGCGAGCAGCAAGATGAATGCGGTGTTGTAAGGCGTGATAGGCAGGCCCGGCATGTTCCAAGCGAGGATGAGGCCGACGGCCACGACGATACCCGGCAGCGCATTCGGCAGAATGGTCATGACATCGATCGCCATCCGGCCGGACATCTTGGTCTTTACGACTGTGTAGGCAGCAGTCACGCCGATCAGGCCCGTTATCAGCGCCGTGCCGATGCCGAGGGAGAAGCTGTTGATCAGCGCCGTCACGGCGCCAGCGCTATTGCCGAAGACCGCCATGAAATTGTCGAGGCTGACATTGTCGAAGGCGAGGCCGCCGGAGATCGTGCGCGCCAGCGCCGTCGCAAGGATCGCCAGCAGCGGCACGCCGGTCGCGAGAAACGCCACGACGCTGAAGGCGATCATGACGGGTAGCTTCAGCGTGCCAAGCGGGCGCTTGTCCTTTGCCGTCGGTTTGCCGCCGACCGTCTGGTAGGAGCGCCGTGCCAGGATCCAGCGCTGCAAGAGGAAGGTGACGAGCGACATGGCGACCAGCACCAGCGACAGGATCGCTGCACCCGGCAGATCGATCGGCCAGTCGGTGACACGAAGGTCGATGCCGGTGACCAGCACCTGGAAACCGGCGCGGCGACCGAGCGCTGCAGGCGTGCCATATTCCTCGATCGCAGCGGCAAAGACCAGCATGAGGCTCGCCGTGAGGCCAGGCGCAGACAGTGGCAACGTGATACGCCAGAAGGCGCGTGCCGGCGACGCGCCGAAGACGCGGCCGACATCGGCATAACGTGCGCCGACGGCCTCGACCGTGCGCGACACCGCGAAATAGACGACCGGGAAGGTGTTGAAGGCCATGACCAGCGTCATGCCGAAGATCGAAAACAGGAAGGGTGCCAGATTGAAACCGGCAAGCTGCTGCAGATAACCGCGCGGCTGCAGGGTCATGATCCAGCCGAGCGTGGCGATATAAGGCGGGATCATGAAGGGCACGAGCAGCAGCACGTCCCAGACAGGCGCAAAGGGAATTCTGTAGAGGGCCCGGAAGACGCCGAGCGGCACAGCGACGAGCGCCGAAGCAAACACCACGCAAGCGCCGAGCAGGATCGTGTTGCCGCCCATGCGGATCAGCGAACTATCGGCGAGCGTTGTATAGAGAGAGGAGAAAGGGCTTGCAAACGAGCCCTGTCCGAGTTCGGGGAAGATGCCCTGCAGTACCACTGCGATGAAGGGAACGGCAACGACGACAATGAGACCTGCCGTTGCCAGCCAGGCGGCCGGAGCCGTGCCGCCGATGCCGTTTCCTCGCATTGTCTGGACCTTACTTGGCGCCGTAGAGATCGGCGAAGGTCTTCAGCGTTTCCTTACGCTTGCCGTAAACAGCAGCCGTGTCGTATTTCAGAAGCGTCAGGTCGCTGATCAGCGGACGGCTGGCGGCAACGTCGGTGCGCGACGGCATCAGCATTTCGCCGGCAACCAGGGCCTGACCTTCGTCAGAGAGCATGTAGTCGATGAACTTCTTGGCGTCTTCCTGGTTCTTGGACGACTTCATGATCATGGCCGGGCGCGGCGCGATGACGGTACCGGACTTCGGGAACACGACTTCGATGCTCTCCCCCTTCTTCTGGGCAGCGAGAGCAATGTAGTCGACAGCGCCGAATACGACGGCCTTGGCACCCTGCAGAACCGGGTTCAGGGCGTCAGCATTTGCGCCGGCGATGATGGCGCCGTTTGCCTGCAGAGCCTTGAAGAGCTTCCAGTCGTCCTGGCCGCCGAGAGCAGCGGTCAGTTCGAAGGATGAACCGGACTGCGCCGGATCCGGAATATTGACGAGGTCCTTGTATTCCGGCTTCGTCAGGTCGGCCCATTCGGACGGCTTCGGCGTGCCGCTCTTGGAGTTCCAGACGATGCCGAGAGCCGAGATGCCCTGTGCAACGGCGCCCTCGGACTTCAGGAAATCCGGAACCTTGGCTGCGTTCGGGCTCGAATAGATGACGAGCCAGCCGCGCTTGGCAAAGTCGTTGGCCGTATCCCAGGAAGCCGAGATGACGACGTCGACAACGGGGTTTGCGGCTTCGGCTTCGATACGGGCCATGACCTTGCCGGTCGTTGCCTGGAAAACATTGACCTTGACGCCGGTCTGCTTGGTGAAGCCGGCCGACAGCTTGTCGATGAGGCTCTGCGGGCCGGCGGTATAAACGGTGACGTCGGCATGGGCGACACCGGCCATCAGGGCGGCGACGACGACGCCAAAAGTGATGCTCTTCAATGACTTAAACATGTTCCAGTTTCTCCTCTATGGATTGGTGTATTTTCTGCTGAAACCAACGGATTTGCGCTGAGTCGATCGAAAGGCCGACCGTCTCGCCGGCACGCAGCTTGGCGCGGCTCAGAACCTGCAATTCCAAGCCGGGCAGACCGGAGAGCGAAACGCTTGCCAGATGCCCATCGCCGCGGAACTGCGAACGCAGCACGGTGGCGGCTAGTCGATCGGGAGAGGCTTCACCGGCCGAGATGCAGGCGACCGGGATCAGCACGCGAGCGTCGTCGCCGGCAACTCCTTCGGCTTCGGTCAGCACGATGTCGCTGTCCTTGAAGTACCAGGCGCGTCCGCGCCGCGCGATATCGGCGAGGCAGCCAAGCCGCAGGAAGTCGGCAACCTCGGGTGTGGCCGGCCGCTCGATCAGGTCGTCAGGCGAGGCAAGCTGCTCGATAAGGCCGGAGCGCATGACCGCGACCTCATCAGCCAGCGTCAGCGCCTCGCTATGGTCGTGCGTCACATAGATCGCCGTCAGGCAGAGTGTGGAGATGAGCTCGGCGAGCTCGCCCACCATGTTTTCGCGCAGTTCGCGGTCGAGGTTGGAAAGCGGTTCATCGAAAAGGATAAGCTGCGGCTCGGCGACGATGGCGCGCGCAATCGCCACGCGCTGCTGCTGGCCGCCGGAGAGATCGCTTGGCCGCCGGTCGGCATAGGCCGAAAGGCCGACGCGCTCAAGGGCGCGCATCGTCCGGGTATGGCGCTCCGCCTTGCCGACGCCGCGCATTTCAAGCGGAAAGGAGACATTGCCGCCGACCGTTAGATGCGGCCAGAGCGCATAGTCCTGGAAGACCATGCCGAGCCCGCGCCTCTCCGGGGGAACGAAGGCGCCGGTCGTATCATCGGCAACGATGGTGCCGGCAATCGAAACAGCCCCCTTGGTCGGCGCAAGCAGGCCTGCAACCAGCCTAAGAAGCGTGGTTTTGCCGCAGCCCGAAGGGCCGAGCAACGCCAGCGTCTTGCCCTTTTCCAGAGAAAAATCAATGCCTTTGAGGATCTGCGTTCGCCCGTAGCTCAATTCCAGGCCCGCCGCGGCAACGGCAGAGGACGATCGAATTGAGGGGGCGTTCATGGGCAGACCAAATGTCGCTTTAAAGAAAGTATGGCGACATTTAGGCACCCCGGATGACAGCTCTGCGACAGATCTATTTCAGTTTTATGACAATATCTTCTGCAGAAGCGGACGTTGGCGTCTCGTGCCGGGGTCCACCACTAAGACACGCAGCCTTCACGCCGCCGCGCTTTGCCGCTGTCCAACTTCGACGCATTTTTCAGGCCGTTCCGCGGCTTCAGCACCGCCAAAAGCAGGGGATTTGCATTTTCGGTCGCGCGCAACCATTTAAGTCGCATGATCCCGCGGGAAATGTCGCGACCTCGCATACGCCGGAACGTTTACAGAAAACGAACCATACCGGCTTGCATTCTGAGCCAAAAGCCGATTGCTTAGGAAAATCTACTTCTTCTTCGGCTAGCCGTTAGAAGAGTGCGAGGGGATATAGGCAAACCCGTGGAATTCTGCAGCTTCGCATCGGGATCGATGGTGACTACGATGACGAAGCGGGAAAGCTGGTTTGAAGGAAAATGAGTAACGATCTGTTTCAGGTAAAATTTTGGGGCGTTCGGGGAAGCATTCCCGTGTCAGGCCCGGAATTCGACCGATATGGAGGCAACACCTCCTGCATAGAAATTCGCTGCGGCGAGCACCGGATGATCTTCGACGCAGGCTCGGGACTGCGCGAGGCTGGCCTTTCGCTTCTTGCGGATGAGGTCCATGATGTCGACCTCTTCTTCAGTCACTGCCATTACGACCACATCATCGGCCTGCCCTTTTTCAAGGCGATCTACTACCCGTCGATCAACGTCAACATCTGGTCCGGCCATCTGGACGGCAAGATGAGCACGCGCGAGATGGTCGAGCAGTTCATCAGCCCGCCCTGGTTTCCGGTAAAGACCGATATCTGTCAGGCGACGATGAATTTCCGCGATTTCCATGCGGGCCAGACGCTGACCCCGCATGAAGGCGTCGAAATGCAGACATACATGCTGAACCATCCGGGCGGTGCGATCGGTTATCGCATCCACTGGAAGGGCCGCATCGTGGCGCTGATCTACGACATCGAGCACATTCCGGGCACGCATGATCCGGTGGCGCTTGAGATGATGAAGGACGCCGATCTCGTCGTCTACGACTGCACCTATAACGAAGACGAGATGCAGCGCTTCAAGGGTTTCGGCCACTCTACGTGGCAGCACGGCACTGAACTTGCGAAGATGGCAGGCGCAAAGCGCTTCGCCTTGTTCCATCATGCGCCGTCGCGCACCGATGAACAGCTTGCCGTCATGGAAAGCGAGGCGCAGGCCGCCTTTGCCGGTGCCTTTGCCGCCCGCGACAATCAGGTCGTCGACATCTGATCCTTCACCAACGTGCCTGCTGAAACCCATTCCACAGCGGGGTGGCCTGCGGTCGCCTCAAAGAGTTCGGCAAGGAAATCCCAGGCGGCCGCATCATGCACCAGATGATGCCCGAGCACGCCGATCGGCTCGCTGCTGCCCTCGAACCTGTCCTGCAGCTCGGCGACCAGTGCGCCGATCAGGTCTGCCATCGGCCGCCCGCCACGGGTGCCGTGCCAGTCCATAAGGTCGACATGAGAGTTGACGACGGCAAGCGGGCTTTCGCCCTTGACGCGTCCGTAGGTCGAAAGGGATTCGAAGCCGAGCGCCGACAGCTTAGGAATGAGACCCTTGTCGATTCTGTTCCAGGGCGGAACCAGCATCGTCAGAAAGCGTGTCGGGTAGAGATCCTTCAACTTCAGGAAGCCTTCATAGAGCTCGCCGAGAATGGTCTCTTCCAGCCGTGATCCACCGAGTTCCTGTTTCTTGTCGTCAGGTCCGGCATAATTGTGATGCGCCCAGCCGTGAACCGCGACACTGACATGCGCCTCGTCCGCAAGCCGCTGAGCGAGCGGTGCGCCGGTAAGGGCCGGAATGATCGCAAGCGTAATCGGGATGCCGTAGTTTTTCGTCTCGGCGAGCAGTCGCTCCAGCGCCGCCGTCGGCTCGATTGCATCGTCATCCCGCAGCCAGAGCCTTGCCACGCGGCCGGCGTCGCGCCAGCGCTCCAGCTCCCGATACAACGGCTCGAGGATACTGCTATCGATCATATGCTGCTCCTGCATGATTGCGTAGGATCAAATCCAGTTCTTTCGACGCGCCAGCAAGCGAACGCTCGTCGAGGACGAAGCGGCGGGCGGCGGATGCCATGACGTCACGGGGCGCCCGGTCATCCAGCAGTACGGCAATGGCTCGCGCATAGGCTTGCATATCGCCATCAGGCGTCAGTAGCCCGGTCATATCGGCCTCCACCACGGCAGGCACGCCGGCGGTCTTCTGCGCCACGACAGGAAGACCCGCCGCCTGCGCTTCGAGATAGGCAAGTCCATAGGCTTCGCCGCAGCCTGGCCACACATAGATGCCACTCTTCGAAAGCAGTTCGGCTATCTCTTCCGGCTCCCTCTGGCCGAGCCAGTCGATACGACTGGGGGCAAAACCCGCAAACAGCGCCTCCACCTCAGCCCTTAACGGACCGTCGCCAATGATGCCGAGCGTCCAGGGCCGATCCTCGATCATGCGCAGTGCCGCAGCGAGCATCTTGTAGCTCTCCATCTTGTCACCGGCCCGCATCATGGCCACGCTCACCAAGCGTTGCGGATCGGGAGCAGGCGTTACCGTCTCGAAAAACGCTGTGTCGATGAACGGCTTTATTCGGGCAATACGCGCTTCGGGAAAGACGTCTTCCAATCCTTTCCGGTCGCGTTCGGTAAAGGCGATATTGACCGCCGCACAGCGGATCGCCTCGCCCACCGATTTCTGGAGCAAGGCCCACCCCATTCCGTCGCGCTTGCGCGAATAGGAGGCTTCCGCCGTAACGTAGGGAACCGTGAATTCCGCCGCGATCGCGGGTCCGAAGAGATCGGGGGACTTGTAGTAGGGATGATAGCAGAACCAGAGCTCCGGCTTCGGCTCCTCCCACCATTTGCGTCGAAGCCGCTCAAGCTCCTCTTTGGCCCTCGCCAGCGCTTCGGCCGCCGCTTCCGGCGTGCCAGCATGGATGCGGAATTCGGACACAACCTCGACCGAATGCCCGGCCATTTCCAGCGCCCGGATCAACAGCCGCGCCATCAACCGGTCACCTGAGGGCACCGGATGGTGCGGCGACTTCATCGGCGCGTAGAAGGCAATCCGCATCGCGACACTCCGCGTATGACAGTGTGTTTCCAATCGGCGCTCGCGCCGTAAGCGAAAATTTCCGCTATTGTCACTATCCTTGAACGATACAGGCAGACATACCGAAGCGATCGTGATTAGACGAGACGATAATTCCGCCCTTTTTCGTCTTCTCTAGTGCATTTGCGATTTGAGCTTCAAGAACAGGAATTGATGACGACGGTCTGGGCCACAGGGATTTTTTCGGAGCGCACGATCAGGAAGGCCAGGCTCGGTTCCGGCCTTGTGATGTTCGTCTTCATCATCCTGCATATGTCAAACCATGCGTTGGGGCTTGTTTCGCTGACGGCAGCCGACGATGCGCGCCGGCTGTTTCTGGTGATCTGGCGCAATCCGCTGGGCACACTGCTCTTCTACGGCTCGGTCCTCGTCCACATGACGCTCGTGCTGCGTGGGCTCTATATGCGTCGCAGCCTCGTCATGCCGAAGAACGAAATGGCACAGATCGTTCTCGGCCTTCTGATTCCTCTGCTGCTCATCGACCATGTCATCGGCACACGCATCGTCCATGCGCTCTACAGCTATACCGATAATTATGAGACGATCGTTCGCACGCTCTGGATCAACTCGCCGAAGGACGGCGTACGCCAGACTTTCGCCCTGCTTGCCGTCTGGATCCACGGCTGTATCGGCATACATTTCTGGCTGCGCTATCGGCCGTGGTACGACAATTCCTCATCGCTGCTTCTGGCCATCGCCATCCTCCTGCCCGTGCTGGCGATGCTCGGTTTCGTCGAGATGGGCCGCACGCTGTCCGATCCCTCTTATATCGAGGCCGAATCCGGACATTACCTGGAAACGATCAATACCCGCTATTACAACGATCCTAAGGCGCGCGAGAAAATCGCGACGATCCGCGCCGGGCTCTACGGCAGCTTCTCCGCAGCGCTTGCCCTCGTCATCCTGGCACGGGCGCGCCGCAGACTGAAAGAGCGGGCGAACCAGGTCGCAGTTCACTATCCCGGCGGCGAGACCGTGCGCGTGCCACGCGGCTTCACAGTGCTGGAGGCAAGCAGGCTTGGCGGCCTGCCACATTATTCGGTCTGCGGCGGCAAGGGTCAGTGTTCCACCTGCCGCGTGCAGATCCTCGGCGATTATTGGACCCTGCCGCCGCCCGACAAGCTGGAACAGACGACTCTGAAGCGCATCAATGCGGCACCCGACGTACGCCTCGCCTGTCAGCTCCGCCCGGATAGGGACTTGACCGTCGCGCCGCTGCTTGTGCCGCAGACAGAGGCTGCCCTTCCCGCCAACAGCCAGGAAACCAGCCCCGGTCGCGAACGCGAGATCGCCGTGCTCTTCTGCGACATGCGCCATTTCACGACGCTGACCGAAACCCGCCTGCCCTTCGACGTCGTCTTCCTGCTCAACCGCTATTTCGGGATCGTCGGCAAGGCGGTGGAACAGGCCGGCGGACGGCTCGACAAATTCATCGGCGACGGCGCCATGGCACTCTTCGGCCTCAACACCACGCCTGAGGAAGCCTGCCGGCAGGCGGTAGCTGCCGCGACCGCGATTGTTGCCGAGGTGGAAAAGCTTGCCGCCGAACTTTCCGACGAACTGCCTTTGCCGCTGCAGATCGTTATCGGTATCCACACCGGCCCGGCAGTCGTCGGCACGATGGGCTATGGGCGGGTACGCAGCCTGACGGCCGTCGGCGATACAGTCAATGTCGCAAGCCGCCTGGAGACGGCGGCCAAGGAGCTTAACGCTGCGATCGTCATTTCCGAGCCGGTCGCGATAGGCGCCGGCATTGATCTGGAAACGGTCGAAAGCTGCGAAATCAATGTGCGTGGCCGGGCGCTCCCCTTGAAAGTCTACGTCATTCCGAGAGAGAAAGCCGCCGAACCGCTCAAGGAAAGACAATAATGTCCGGCCATGCATGGCTTACTGGCAAATATTGGAAGCGCCGTCTGCGTAAGGCGCGCAATGCGCTGGCCACACGTTTCTTTGACACCCGCCCCGGCCGCCGGCTGCTGATCGAGAATATCGGGCCACGTGTCACCTCCATGACGATCGATGCCGGCGATCATCTGATGAGTTTTTCACCTACCGACTATATCGGCCGCAAGGTCTTCCGGAAGGGCCATTTCGAGCGCGAGGCAGTCGACCGGCTGCTCGTGATCCTGCGCCAGCGCGGTCTTCTGAAGAAGGGCAGCATGCTGCTGGAGATCGGCGGCAATATCGGCACACAGACAGTCTATTTTGCGCTCGCCCGCGCATTTGCCGGGATCATCAGCGTCGAGCCAGATCCGCGCAATTTCCGCCTTCTGGAACAAAATATCCGCCAGAACGGTCTTATCGACACGGTGCGCCTCGTCAACTGCGCCGCGGGCGAAGGTGAAGGCGAGATCGACTTTTTTTTGAACAGCGCCAATCACGGCAAGAGCAGCGCCATCCGCCAGAGCGCCAGCGACCGGAAGATCAGTGTTCCGGTGCGGTCCGTGACCGGCATCCTCGACGAGCTCGGCATCGACCAGACTGCCATCGGACTCGTCTGGATGGATATCGAGGGTTACGAGCCGGTTGCCTGCCGCTCGATGCTACCGTTGCTTGCCCGCCGCGCGCCTCTCTATATGGAATTCACGCCGCTCTTTTACGGCCAGGAGGGCACAAAGGCCTTCATTCGCACGCTCGCAGGCTTCTACGAGGATTGCCTCGTGGTCTTCGAGGACGGCGAGAAGGAGATGAAAGTCCGTGATCTGCCGGGCGGATTCGATCAGTATGACGTGCTGTTCCTGCCTTAGACCGAAGCAGAGCTATCGGGTGGGCTGTATCGCCAGCGATTGATGGCAATGCACACCGGCGAGGACGCCTGAGGCGGAAGCGAGCGTGGCGTTATGCATGGCGCTTGCCGCATCGCCGGCTGCAAAGACACCCTTGACGGAGGTTTCCTTGTTATCGCCGGTCCGGATGAGCGGGCCGAACGGACCGTCGTCGAAGACACAGCCGAGTTGTTCGGCAACCGGGCTTGCCATTGCCGTTTTCGGAGCGACGAACACAGCGTCCAGCCGCACGACCCGGCCATCGCCGAGGCGAACGGCCTCAAGCCTGGGAGTGTCGCCCAATAATTCCACGACAGGGCTGCGCTCGATCCGTACACCGCGAGCGGTCAGCCCTGCGAGTTGCCCTTCATCCGGCTCGAACAGCGCTTGGGTGAAATAGGTTGTCTCTCCCCAGTCGGGAATTAGCATGGCCGCATGTGCCGAATGCGGATGGTTTGCGAGAACGCCGAGCTTACCACCGCTCACCTCATAACCGTGGCAATAGGGGCAGTGCAGCACGGAGCGCCCCCATCGGTCCCGCAGCCCGGGGATTTCAGGCAGCGTGTCGCTTATGCCGGTTGCCAGGACGATGCGCGCTGCCCTTTCTTCGTCACCACCCGTGATGCCGATGACGAATTCGTCGCCATCGGCACGCGCCTGAACAACCTCCCCGTCGCGAATGGTGACGGTCGGATAAAGCGAAAGCTGCCGCTTTCCCTCCCGCATGATCGCTGTCGGTGTCTGGCCGTCCTGGCCCAGGAAGCCATGTGACGCCTGCGAAAACCGATTGCGCGGCGCGCCTGCATCGACAAGCAGAACGCGACGGCGCGCCCGGGCAAGCTGCATGGCCGCGGACAAGCCGGCGAAATTTCCGCCGATGACGATGACCTCGAATGACATGAAACCCTCTTTGACGCTGGCCCAATCACGAAGCAACATAAGTTACATGAAACAGCACGGTCAAGCATCATGTTACTTGTCTTGTTACGATCCACTTGTGATAATGACCCCATTCGACCGACGGGAATAGAATCTTATGCGCAATGACAGCCGCCTTTCACGCATGCTGCACGTGCTGATCCACATGGATCGGCACGAGCATTCGGCGACCTCCGAAATGATTGCAAAGATGCTGAACACCAATCCCGTCGTCGTCCGCCGCACCATGGCCGGCCTTCGCGAACAGGGCTATGTCCGTTCCGAAAAGGGGCATGGCGGGGGTTGGACGCTGGTGCGTCCGTTGTCGGAAATCACCCTGCTCGATGTCTACCACGCCATAGGCGAGCCGCATCTTTTCGCCATCGGCCCAGCCGACGATCAACCGAAATGCCTTGTGGAACAGGCCGTGAATGCCGCTATCGAGGATGCGATGAAGGAGGCACAGGCCCTGCTCCTGCGGCGATTGGGCAGCGTGACGCTGGACAAAATCGCGGCCGACTTCGAGGCAAAATTTGCCGCGCTTTCGGCTACATCCTATTCCTGCGCCTCATAAGCCCGGATTATTTCCGGCGGTAGAGAAAATAGCGCCCCTCCTTGATGCCGCCGGGCAGAGGCAGCGGCAAAAGCTCGGGATGTTCCAGTGGCAGGCCGCTAACGGCGATGCCGTGATGGGTAAGCACGCCAGCCATCAATTGCGGCAGCCAGGTCAGCGTCACGGCGTCGATCTCGTCATGGCCGGTGCCGATATCGGCATGGGCGAGCGCGGCATTGATCCCGAGGAACGCCTGGCCGGTATCGCGGATATTGCCCGTCACCATATTTTCGGCCGGCGGCGTGGAGGTGGAATAGGAGCGTATTTCCCAATCGAAGGCAATGATGCGGCGATCGGGAAAATGCTCGCGCAGATGGTCGTAGGTGCGGCCGTTGCCGAGTCCGAATTCGAGCACCGGCCCCTCCACCTCTTCCACCAGATCGATGATGGCATCGAGAATATCGCGTTGAGCCGTCAATCGGCGAATGAAGCTGTCGAGGCGGCTCATCTTGTCCTGTCCGTCATAAAATATGTCAGTGGTGCTACCATATCGATGCAGTGTAAGTCGATTGCCGGAAACGCAAATTGCCATTGCAGCGGCAACACGGGTCTGTGATAAACTCGGCCTCATGAACGAGATGTCCAATGACGCATTCTTCGCCAACGTGCCGGTCTTCAGCGACTTCGAAGGCGTGACCGATGAGAGCAATTACCAGCCGCTGCCCGAAGGGTGGGTGCTGGCGATGGCCGATATCGTCGGCTCGACGAAAGCGATTTCCGGCGGCCGCTACAAGGACGTCAACATGGCCGGCGCCAGCGTCATTTCCGCAGTGCTGAATGCCGTCGGCAAAGGCGACTATCCCTTCGTCTTTGCCGGTGACGGCGCGCTGATCGCCTTACCCGCTTCGCTTGAGAAGGAAGCGCGCGTGGCGCTTGCCGCAACGCAGGTCTGGGTGAAGGAGGATCTTGACCTCGATCTTCGTATCGCCATCGTGCCGATCGCCGATATCCGCGCGGAAGGTCTCGATGTGCGCGTCGCCCGCTATTCGGCAAGTGCTTACGTCACCTATGCGATGTTTTCCGGCGGTGGCACGATCTGGGCCGAGAAGAACATGAAGATGGGCCGGTACGGCGTCGAAAAGGCTGGACCCGGCACTCGGCCGGATCTGAGCGGCCTCTCCTGTCGCTGGAGCCCGATCGAGGCCCGCAACGGCGAGATCGTCTCGATCATCGCCGTACCCGGCGAGGATGGTCCCGGCCCGGAATTTCAAGCTCTCGTTGCCGGTATCGTTTCGATCACAGCCGAACAGAACCGCAGCGGGCATCCCGTGCCGGAAGACGGGCCGGAGCTTGGATTCTCGATGAAGGGCATCAATCGCGAGGTGAATGCTACGGCGCCCGAGGGCAAACGCCTGCGGCAAAAGTTCCTCATTCTGCTGCAGATCGGCCTGATCGTTTTCCTGCACAAATTCGGCATCACCTTCGCCCATTTCAACGCGCGCCGCTACAAGAAGGACGTCTCGGGCAATTCGGATTTCCGCAAATTCGACGACGGGTTGAAGATGACCATCGACGTCGACGCCGCCCACTTCGCCCGCATCGAGATGCTATTGAAGCAGGCGCAGGAAAAGGGCGTGGCGCGTTACGGCTTGCACCGCCAATCATCGGCACTGATGACCTGCTTCGTACCGACGCCGTTGTCGCGCGACCACATGCATTTCATCGATGGCGCTGCCGGCGGTTACGCCGTCGCCGCCAGCCAGATCACCGGCAAGCAGCTTTCCGATGTGCTCGTTACGCCTTGATGACGTGATCGGCAGTAAGGCCGAGCCGGCTGAAGACGTTTCGGGTATCGACAATCAGTTTGGCGCTCTTCGAAAGAGCCGCATAGTCGATCACGTCGTGATCGGTCGCGATGAGAACCGCATCGTATCCCGCAATGGCGTCCGGCGTCAGGTCGATGGAGTTCCGGCCCTTCAGCGCCTGATATTCACGGGTCGGCGGAATCTCCGCGACGAAGGGATCATGATAGTCCGCCTTGCCGCCGCGCTCCTCGATGATTTCAATCAGGCGCAGCGACGGGCTTTCCCTGATATCGGCAACGTTTTTTTTGTAGGCGAGCCCAAGCACGAGGACGCGTGAGCGGCTGAGCGCCTTGCCGGCACGAATATCCAGCGCCTCGGCCAGCTTGCCGACGACATAGCGCGGCATCGCCGAATTGATTTCGCCGGCAAGCTCGATGAAGCGTGTCGGCAGCTCGTATTCACGCGACTTCCAGGTGAGGTAGAAAGGGTCGATCGGAATGCAGTGACCACCGAGACCAGGACCGGGATAGAAAGGCATATAGCCAAACGGCTTGGTCTTGGCGGCGTCGATGACTTCCCAGACATCGATGCCCATTGCCGCATAGACGGTCTTCAGCTCGTTGACGAGTGCGATATTGACCGAGCGGAAGATGTTTTCGGTGAGCTTGACCGCTTCCGCCGTTGCATTGGAGGAGACCGGAACGACGGTCGAGACGACGGCACCGTAGAAAGATTTCATCAGCGACAGGGCCTGCGTGCCATCGCCTGCAACGACCTTCGGGATCGTCGCGGTGTGGTAATGCTGATTGCCGGGGTCTTCGCGCTCCGGCGAGAAACCGACGAAGAAGTCGGAGCCGGATTTCAGGCCGGTCCCTTCGAGAATGACCTTCACGATGTCATCGGTCGTGCCGGGATAGGTTGTCGATTCTAGCACGATGAGCTGGCCCGGCCGCAGATGGGCGGCGATCGACCGCGACGTCGCCTCCACGAAGGAAAGATCGGGATCGCGATGTTTGGTGAGCGGCGTCGGCACACAGATGACGATCACGTCGCAATCAGAAAGGCTGGCGAAATCGGTCGTCGAGGAGAACCGCCCCGCATCGATCTCGGCCGTCAGCGCCTCGCTCGTCACCGCATCGATATAGGAGCGGCGGGCATCCAGCGCGACGATCTTCTTCGGATCGATATCGAAGCCGGTCACGGCAAAGCCGCTGCGCGCCACAGCGATCGCCAGCGGCAGGCCGACATAACCAAGACCTATGATGCCGGCGCGCGCAGTGCGGGCCTCAATCTTCTTTGAGAGCGTCTCGAAAGTGGAAGAGCGTGCGTCCAAGGCCATGCCTTTTGCAAAAAGTGAATCCAAACGCTGATCTAATGCATGATCGCGGCAAATTAAACCCAGCCCGCTCGCAGTGTCTGGTCGTGCCGCGCCTTGGAATCTTCAACAGGGTGTGGCCAAAATGACTCGGGGTCGCCATCCCGGCAACCGGGACGCACAAAAAAAATCAGAATCCCATTGTTTCGCACTTTCAGCGTGCCTATTTTGGCAAATGATAATGAACCACTTTGCAAAGATTGCTCGCCCGTTTCCAGGAGGTCGGAAGCCGGCGGGTGTCATAGCCGGTCATCGGCAATCGTTGACACGATAATACCGCTCGTACATCCTGATTTCTTTGTGATCTGCTCATTCTGAATGGGCAGGTCCGGGTTGTTTTTGCCTTTCGGGATGGACGTGCGCCATGAGGATAATACCAAGAATGAGCACGATCGAATCCAGCGTATCCTCCATTTTGTTGGACCGTGTTGCTGAATGGCTGACGAATTCTTCGCTGGCCGGTGACGACCTTGAAAACATCGTGCGCGGTTTCTGCGAGCGGCTTGCGGCCGCCGGCCTGCCACTCGCGCGCGTGCACCTGACCTTCTCAATGCTGCATCCGCTTTACGACGCGCTGAGCTTTACCTGGAAGCGCTCCAGCGGCGTGACCATCGAGGGCTTCCGCATGCCGGCCGGCCAGAAGCCGGACCGTTTCCTGCAGAGCCCTTATTTCCATCTTCTCGACAACAATCTGCAGCATATCCGCCGCCGCATCATGCCTGACGGCCCGAGCGAATTTCCGATCTTTGAGGATCTCCGGCAGGAAAAGGTCACCGATTACCTCGCCTTCGTGCAACCCTTCGGCGACGGTTCGGTGCAGGGCATGATGGGCTCCTGGTCGACCGATAGCCCGGCCGGTTTTTCCGACGATATGATCGACGCGCTGCTGCGCATGCAGAACCATCTGGCGGTTGCCGCCAAGATGGCGGTGCTTGCCAAGCTCGCCAACAATATGCTGACCACCTATCTCGGCGGCGATGCTGGCAAACGCGTGTTGAACGGCCAGGTTCGCCGTGGCGATGGTGAGACGATCCGCGCCGCTCTCGTCATGGCGGATATGCGCGAATCGACCATGTATGCCGAGAAGGAAGGCAGGCAGGCCTACATCGATACGCTCAACCAGTTCTTCGACGCGATCGCCGCGCCCTTCAACCGCAATGGCGGCGAAATCCTGAGTTTCCTCGGCGACGGCTTCCTGGCCGTGTATCCCTGCGGTCGCCACAAGGACCCGTCCAAGATCGCCTGCGAGGCAGCGCTTTCAGCAGTGCATCATGCGCAGGCGCGGGTTGCTGAACTGAACAAGGATCGCGAGGCGAAGGGCCTTCCGAAGATCGGCTACGGCATCGGCCTGCATGTCGGCAATGTCATGTTCGGCAATGTCGGCCTGAAGGACCGCCTTACCTTCTCCGCCTTCGGCTCTGCAGTGAACGAGGTGCAGCGCCTGCAGGTGCTGACGAAGAAATACAGCCGCGAGGTCGTCGCGAGCCAAGCCTTCGCTGGTTATTGCGGCGGCGAATGGATCACGCTCGGCGAGGAAAAGCTGCGCGGCATTCGCCAGAAGGTGACGGTGCTGCAACCGCGGGCGCCGGCATCCGGCCTCCATGTCGACGAAGGCTTCCGCGAATCCGTTCAGAACGGCCTTTCGGAAGCCGAACAGGTCATCATGCTTCACCGCGACAAGAAACAGGTAAAACGTACGCCGATCGAAAAATTCATTCAGTAATCACGCGCGAACATTGCAGCCGCTTTAGCCGCTGCACCGTACATGAGAACCCTCGCATCAAGCGCCTTGTAAAATAGACGCCATGCGGTGCTTTTCCCCATGCCTGTCATCAACTAGACACCCCGTTTACGGTACGATAGTGTGCCTTAACGGGAACACAAAAGACTGGGGAATTTCGTTGGTATGGCGTCTGCAGCCGATCTGTTGCGTATTGAGAATCTGGACGTCGCCTTCTCCGTTTTCGGCGACCGACTGCGCGTCGTAAAGGAAGCCAATCTCCGCATCCTGCCGGGGAAAGTGACTGCCCTCGTTGGCGAAAGCGGCTCCGGCAAATCTGTTATCAGCCAGTCGATCATGGGCATCCTGCCGGCACCGGCCCATGCGAGCGGCCGCATCCTGTTTACCGACCCGCTGGATGGCAAGGCGACCGATATTCTCTCCCTGTCGCGTGATAGCGCCGAAATGCGCGACCTGCGCGGCCGCCGTATGGCGACCATCTTCCAGGAGCCGATGACGTCGCTCTCACCGCTCCACACGGTCGGTAATCAGATCGGCGAGGTTTTGCTGATCCACACGAATGCCGACAAGAAGGAAGCGCGCGAGCGCACCGAGGAAATGCTTGGCCTCGTCGGCTTTTCCAATCCGAAACGCACCTACGACATGTATCCGTTCGAGCTTTCGGGCGGCATGCGCCAGCGCGCCATGATCGCCATGGCGCTGATCTGCAAGCCGGCGCTCCTGATTGCCGACGAGCCGACCACCGCGCTCGACGTGACGATCCAGGCCCAGATTCTCGAACTGCTGCGCGACCTGCAGGCCAAGCTTGGCATGGCCATGCTGCTCATCACCCACGATCTCGGGGTCGTCGCCAATATGGCCGATGAAGTGGTGGTGATCTATCACGGCGAGATCATGGAAGCCGGCCCGGTCGAGGCAATCTTCCGCAATCCGCAACATCCCTATCTCAAGGCCCTGATGGCTGCGGTTCCGCATTTCGACATGAAGCCGGGCGAGCGCTTGAAAGCTCTGCGGGAGGTTCCGGTCAACCTGGAATCGATGATCGGCAAGAAGAAGCCGGTCGAAAAGGAAGCGCCCGGCGTGCTCCTTTCCGTCGCCAACCTTTCGAAGACCTACAAGACACGCAAGCGTAGCTTCTTCGGCGGCCAGGAAGCCACGGTCGTGCACGCTGTCGACGACGTCAGCTTCGATATCCGCCGTGGCGAATGTCTGGGGCTCGTCGGCGAATCCGGCTGCGGCAAAACGACCGTCAGCAAGATCCTCATGCGCGCGATCACGCCTGACAGCGGCGCGGTCGTCTTCAACGACGGCAAGGATGTCATCGACGTCCTCTCCGTCAAGGGTTCGGAACTGCAGGACCTGCGCACCAAGATCCAGATGGTGTTTCAGGACCCGGTTTCTTCGCTTTCGCCGCGCATGACGGTGCGCAATATCCTCAGCGAGCCGCTCGAAATCCACGATCGTGGCAACAGCGCCGAGCGCAGGGCCAAGGTCGAGGCGCTGATGGGCGCGATCGGCCTCGACCGGCGCTACCTCAACCGCTATCCACACAGCTTCTCCGGTGGCCAGCGCCAGCGCATCGGGATTGCCCGCGCGCTCGCCCTTGGCCCCAAGCTTCTCATCCTCGACGAACCGGTATCGGCCCTCGACGTGTCTGTGCAGGCGCAGATCCTCAACCTTCTGAAAGATCTGCAGAAAGAACTGGGGCTCACCTATCTGTTCATCTCGCACAATCTCGCAGTCGTCGACTACATGGCAGACCGCATCGCAGTCATGTGCAAGGGCCGTATCGTCGAGATCGCCCCGCGTGAGATCATTCTGCGCAATCCGGTTCACCCCTATACGAAGTCATTGCTTGCCGCCGTTCCCTTTCCGGATCTCGACCGGCCGCTCGACTTCAAGGCGCTGCAGGAAAACGGAGCGGCCGATAAGCAGAATTGGGGGCCTGTCTTCCGGGCGGACCACGATGACGCCTCCGAACTCGCTTATGCCGATCTCGGCGGCGGCCATCTGGTGCGCGCCCGCAAGGGCGCCGATGCGAAGGAGCTAGTCTGATGGTGACGCGCCGCATCTTTCTCGGTGGCCTGATCGGTTCGGTCATCGCGCCTTCGGTGCTTCGGGCCCAGCAGGTCGCCGAGCCAGAATTTTTGAAGGCCAGGGTCGCTGACGGCAGTCTGCCGCCAATGGCTGAGCGCATTCCGACTGAGCCGCGTATCGTCAATCTCAAGGACATGGGCCGCGTGCCCGGCAGCTATGGCGGCAATGTGCGCACCATCATCGGCGGTGTGCGCGATATCCGCTACATGACGGTCTACGGCTATTCCCGGCTGGTCGGCTATGACACGAAGCTGCAGTTCCAGCCCGATATCCTGCGCGACTTCACCTCGGAGAATGACACGATCTTCACCTTCCGTCTGCGCGAGGGGCACAGATGGTCGGACGGTCATCCCTTCACGGCGGAAGCCTTCCGCTACTGGTGGGAAGAAGTCATCCTCAACAAGGAACTGACGCCCGGCGGCGGCGCTCTGGAGCTGCGTCCGCACGGCTCCCTGCCGCGCTTCGAAGTGCTCGACGAGCTGACTGTGCGCTATAGCTGGGACAAGCCCAACCCGGTTTTTCTGTCGGCGCTTGCCGGACCTCTGCCGCTCGTTATCTATGGCCCAGGCCATTACCTGAAACAGTTCCACAAAGGCTTTCAGGACAAGGCCAAGCTCGAAGAGCTGATGAAAAAGAACCGCGCCAAGAAGTGGGCCGATCTGCACATCAAGATGGCCCTCGCTTCCCGACCCAACAATCCCGATCTGCCGACGCTCGATCCCTGGCAGAACCGCACGGCTCCGCCGGCCGATCAGTTCGTCTTCGAGCGCAATCCGTTCTTCCACCGTGTGGACGAGAACGGCATGCAACTGCCCTATCTCGACCGCTTCATCCTCAACGTATCCTCCTCCTCGATCATCGCTGCCAAGGCGGGTGCGGGCGAATCCGACCTGCAGGCGACCGGCATCGACTTCAACGACTACACCTTCCTGAAAGAGGCTGAAAAGCGCTTCCCGGTGAAGGTCAATCTCTGGAAGATGGCGCGCGGCTCGCGCATCACACTGTTGCCGAACCTCAATGTCGCCGACGAAGCCTGGCGCGCGCTCTTTCGCGACGTGCGCTTCCGCCGAGCCTTGTCGCTGGCGATCAACCGGCATGAGATCAACATGGTGGCCTTCTACGGCCTCGGCAAGGCGAGTGCCGATACGGTGCTGCCCGAAAGCCCGCTCTTCAAGCAGGAATATGCCGACGCCTATGTGAATTTCGACCCCGACACCGCCAACAAGCTGCTCGACGAACTCGGCCTCGACAAGCGCGACAGCGATGGCATCCGCCTGCTGCCTGACGGGCGCCGCGCCGAGATCACCGTCGAGACCGCCGGCGAGAGCAATCTCGACACGGACGTTCTGGAACTCGTGCACGATCACTGGGCCAATATCGGTCTAGCGCTCTTCACCCGCACCTCGCAGCGCGACGTCTTCCGCAATCGCGCCATGAGCGGCTCGATCATGATGTCGATCTGGTACGGGCTGGATAACGGCGTGCCGACCGCCGACATGTCTCCCTATGGACTAGCCCCTACGCTCGATGACCAGCTTCAATGGCCGCTCTGGGGCATGTACTATCTTTCGGCCGGTCAGGAGGGCAAGGCGCCCGATCTGCCAGAGGCGGCCGAGCTTGTGGATCTCCTGAATCAGTGGGGCGCAAGTGCCACGACGGAAGAGCGTGAGGTTATCTGGCACAAGATGCTGTCCCTCTATACCCAGCAGGTCTTTTCGATCGGCCTCATCAACAGCACGCTGCAGCCGATCCTCAGATCCGCCAAAATGCAGAACGTGCCGGAGCACGCGCTCTACGGCTTCGATCCGACCTCTTTCCTCGGCGTCTACATGCCGGACACCTTCTGGTTCAAGGAGGCCTGAGCGATGATCCGCTATATCCTCTGGCGTATCGCCGCCATGGTGCCGACCCTGCTCGTGATATCGGCGCTGGTCTTCGTCATCATCGAACTGCCGCCGGGTGACTTCTTCGAAAGCCAGATCGCCGAACTGCGCGCCCAGGGCGAGACTGCAAACCTGCAGGAAATCGAGGAGCTGCGCCATCAATACGGCTTCGACCAACCGGAGATCGTGCGTTACTTCTTCTGGGTCGGCGGCATGCTGCACGGCGATTTCGGCTATTCCTTCGAATATCAGCTGCCGGTTTCCGACGTTGTGGGCGACCGCCTGTGGCTGACGATCCTCGTCTCCTTCTCAACCATCCTTCTCACCTGGCTGATCGCCTTCCCGATCGGCATCTATTCGGCGACCCATCAATATAGCTGGGGCGATTACGGGTTGACCTTCCTGGGCTTGCTCGGCATCGCCATCCCGAACTTCATGTTGGCGCTGATCCTGATGTATTTCGCCAATGTCTGGTTCGGGCTCTCCATCGGCCATCTGATGGACCAGCAATATCTGAACCAGCCGATGAGTTGGGAGAAGGCGAGGTCGATCCTTGCTCACCTCTGGATCCCCGTCGTCATTGTCGGAACGGCCGGCACAGCCGGCATGATTCGCCGCCTTCGCGCCAATCTGCTCGACGAGATGCAGAAGCAATATGTGACGACGGCGCGCGCCAAGGGCCTACATCCGATACGCGCCCTTATCAAATATCCGCTGCGCATGGCGCTCAACTTCTTCGTTGCCGATATCGGCTCGATCCTGCCGTCGATCATATCAGGCGCCGAGATCGTCGCCATCGTGCTGTCCCTGGAGACGACCGGGCCGATGCTGATCAAGGCGCTGCAGAGCCAGGACATGTACCTTGCCGGTTCGTTCCTTATGTTCCTCGCTTTCCTGAACGTCATCGGCGTGCTGATTTCCGATATCGCACTCGGCTTCCTCGATCCCCGCATCCGTCTGCAAGGCAGGAGCACCAAATAATGTCGCCCCTACCCGCACCAGGTGCACCGCTGCCGCATTATGTTTCGACTGCCCCGTTCGATCCGATCGCAACGGAGACGATGACATCAGCGCAGTCGCGTATCCACCTCGCCTCGCAGAAGCAGCTCATGTGGTGGAAGTTCAAGCGCCACAAGCTGGCGCTTGCATCCGGCATTTTCCTTGCCGTGGTCTATCTGATGATCCTGATCGTCGAGTTCCTGGCGCCTTACGGGCTGCATACCCGCAACGTCGACTTTATCCATTCGCCGCCTCAGCGCGTCCGTCTTTTCGACAGCCAGGGCAATTTCGTCGGCCCCTTCGTCTATGGCCGGCAGATGACGCTCGATATCGACACCCTGCACCGTCTCTATACCGACAATCAGAAGGACATCCAGCCGATCCGCTTCTTCTGCCGTGGTGATGGCTACAAACTCTGGGGGCTTGTCGCTTCCAATTATCATCTCGTTTGTCCGGCAATCGGCGGGCAGATGTTCCTGCTCGGCACCGACCGTCTCGGCCGTGACGTGCTTTCGCGCATCCTTTATGGCGCGCGCATCTCGCTCACCATCGGGCTGATCGGTATTTCCATCAGCTTTGTGCTCGGCATCGTCATCGGCGGCCTTGCCGGTTATTGGGGCGGCGTCTTCGATCTCATCGTGCAGCGCCTGATCGAAGTGCTGCAATCACTGCCCTCGCTGCCGCTTTGGATGGCGCTTGCCGCCATCATGCCTGTGACGTGGAGCCCGATCGTCATCTATTTCGGCATTACCGTCATTCTTGGCATCATCGACTGGACAGGTCTCGCCCGCGCCGTGCGCTCCAAGCTTCTGGCACTGCGTGAGGAAGATTATGTCCAGGCCGCCCAGCTCATGGGTGCCAGCACCCCCCGTGTCATCGGCCGGCATCTCGTGCCCGGTTTCATGTCGCATCTCATCGCATCCGCCACGATTTCCATCCCTGGTATGATCCTCGGTGAGACGGCGCTTTCCTTCCTCGGCCTCGGCCTGCGGCCGCCCATCACCAGCTGGGGCATCCTGCTGACGGAAGCCAAGAGCGTAAGCGTGATCGCCTTCTACCCATGGCTGTTGTTCCCGATCGTTCCGGTGGTGCTGGTGATTTTGGCGTTCAATTTTCTGGGAGATGGCTTGCGCGATGCGGCAGATCCCTACAAATAACGTCGAGCTCGGCAGGGTGCTTCGCGTCCGCCGCCTCGTGGCCTCCGATTTACGGGGGTGGTAGAAGTATGTCGTCCACCTCAGAGGGCACCCACATGGCCAGACGCCTCGAAGATGCGCGCATCCTCATGTACAGCCACGATACATTCGGCCTCGGCCATTTGCGCCGTTGCCGCACGATCGCTCATGCCCTCGTCGAGGATTATCGCGGCCTGAACATCCTGATCATCTCGGGCGCGACGATTGCCGGCGCCTTCGATTACCGCGCCCGAGTCGATTTCGTGAAGATCCCGAGCGTCATCAAGCTTCGCAACGGTGAATATACGTCGCTCGCCAGCCATATCGATCTTCAAGACACGCTGAAGATGCGCGAATCGAGCATTCGTCATACGGCCGAAACCTTCCAGCCCGATATCTTCATCGTCGACAAAGAGCCTATGGGCCTGAAGGGCGAGATTGAGGAAACGCTTGCCTATCTGAAGTCGCGCGGCACCACTCTGGTGCTTGGTTTGCGAGAGATCATGGACGCACCACATCTGCTTGAAGCCGAGTGGAAGAGAAACAGCGTCATGCAGAAGATCGACCAGTATTACGACAGTATCTGGGTCTATGGGCCGCCGGATTTCTACGATCCGCTTGTCGGCCTGGACGTGCCCCCGGGGGTCCGCCGCAAGATGGATTTCGTCGGTTTCCTGCAGCGTAGCGTCTCCAAGGGCAAGAACTCGCTGAATGCCCGCAAGGATGACTATATCCTGGTGACGACAGGCGGCGGCGGCGATGGCTCCGATCTCGTTCACGACGTGATGAATGCCTATGAGGCCGACGAGACGCTGACGCAGAAGGCGCTTGTCGTGCTTGGTCCGTATATGCCGGCGGCCGAACGTGCAAAGCTGGTGAAAAAAGGGGAGAAGATCTCCTATATCGAGGTGATCGAATTCGACAATCACATGGAAGAGTTGATCGACGGCGCGACCGCCGTCGTCGCCATGGGTGGCTACAACACCTACTGCGAGATCCTCTCCTTCGACAAGCCGGCGCTCATCGTGCCGCGCGTCGCCCCGCGCGAGGAGCAGCTTCTGCGCGCCCGCCGCGCCAGCGAACTCGGTCTCATCGACATGCTGCTGCCTGAGCAGTCGGCCGACCCCTCCGTCATGGCGGAGACGCTGAAGCGCCTGCCCTCTCGGCTGCCGCCGTCGAAGAGTGGCTGCAACATGCACCTCGAAGGGCTGGATCATATTTCCCGCACCGTTGGCGGATGGCTGGACAGCCGCGGACGCCATCTTTCCCTCGTCGGCGCAGAATAAAGAGCCATCCTTTGCCGCCACGCCGCAAGATCCTCGTTGTGCTGAAAGGCTATCCCCGCCTTTCGGAAACCTTCATTGCCCAGGAATTGCTCGGTCTCGAAAAGGCCGGCTTCGACCTGACTCTGATTTCCATGCGCCGGCCGACCGACAAGAAGCGTCATCCTGTCCATGACGAGATCAAGGCGCGCGTCGTCTATCTGCCGGAATATCTGCACGAAGAGCCGATCCGTGTCCTGAATGGCCTTTTCGCCTGTTTTTCGAAACCAGGCTTCGGTGCGCTGATGAAGCGTTTCTTCGCCGATCTGCCGCGCGATATCTCCCGCAACCGCCTCCGCCGGCTCGGACAGGCCTTGGTGCTGGCGCGCGAATGGCCTGACAACGGCGAATGGCTGCATGCTCATTTCATCCACACCCCGGCTTCCGTGACGGAATATGCGAGCATTCTGACAGGCACGCCCTGGACCTGCTCGGCCCATGCCAAGGATATCTGGACCTCGCCCGACTGGGACCTCGGCCAGAAGCTTGGAAGCGCACGCTGGGCCGTGACCTGCACCCGCAGCGGCTACGAGCATATGAAAGCGCTGACCGGCCGCAAAGATGCGGTACATCTGAGCTATCACGGTCTCGACCTTGCCCGCTTCGGCCATTTCGCCGGCGAGCGCTCGAACCGTAACGGCAGCGATCCCGCCGACCCCGCTTTCATCCTCAGCGTCGGCCGCGCGGTGGAAAAGAAGGGCTATGACGTACTGCTGCGCGCCCTTGCCCTGCTACCGAAAGAACTGAACTGGCGCATGGATCATATCGGCGGCGGCGAGGAGCTTTCCAAGCTGAAGAAACTTGCGGCTGAACTCGGCCTTGCCGAGCGCATCACCTGGAAAGGCGCGCTGGCGCAGGAAGATGTGCTTGACCACTATCGCCGCGCCGATCTCTTCGCGCTCGCCTGCCGCATTGCCGCCAATGGCGACCGCGACGGACTGCCGAATGTGCTGGTCGAGGCCTCCAGTCAGCGGCTCGTCTGTCTTTCCACCAATGTCTCAGGCGTACCGGAACTGCTGAGCGATGGTGAGAACGGTCTGGTCGTGCCACCGGAAGATCCGTCGGCTCTTGCAAAAGCACTCGAGACGGTGATCCGCAGTCCCGATCTGCGCAAGCGGCTGGGCGACGCGGCCGAGGAGCGCGTGCGCGGCCACTTCGATTATCACTCCAGCATCCGACAGTTGAGTGGCCTGTTCGAGGCAGAATGGCAGAAGGCGTCATGACGGCTCCCCGCATCTTCTTTTATGTCCAGCATCTGCTCGGCATCGGCCACATTGCGCGTGCGAGCCGTATCGCCAATGCATTAGTGAAGGACGGTTTCGAGGTAACGGTCGTTACCGGCGGCCTGCCCGTGCCGGGTTTTCCGGGCGAGAGTGTCAAAACGGTCGAATTGCCGCCGGTCGTCGCCAGTAATGTCGGCTTTTCCGGCCTTGCCAATGCCGATGGAAAGCCGGCCGACGAGAAATTTCTCTCCAATCGCCGCGACCTCCTTCTCAAAGCCTTCGACAAAGAAAAGCCTGACGTTGTCATCCTCGAGGCTTTTCCCTTCGGGCGCCGGCAGATGCGCTTCGAATTGCTGCCGCTGCTCGAGGCGATCGAAAAGGCCAGCCCACGCCCGAAGCTTTTGAGTTCCGTGCGCGACATTCTGCAGGAAAACCGCAAGCCTGGTCGCGACGAGGAAACCGTCAAGCTGGTCAAGGACCATTTCGACGCCGTGCTCGTCCATGGCGATCCTGACTTCGTGCGTCTGGAAGATACTTTCCCTCTGACAGCTGAGATCGCCGATCGGCTGCGCTATACCGGTCTTGTTGCTCCGTCGCCCGCGCCAGAACCATCCGAGACATTCGACATCATCGCCTCGGCCGGTGGTGGCGCCGTCGGGCTGGAGCTGATCCGCGCCGCGCGCGATGCGGCCGCACTCATGTCTGCCGATCTTCGCTGGCTGCTGATTACCGGCCCCAACCTTCCCGCAGCAGATTTTTCCGCTTTGTCGGAAGATGCACCTGCCAACGTCACGCTGGTACGGTTCCGCACGGATTTCCCCTCGTTGCTGCGCGGCGCCAAAGTCTCGATCTCGCAGGCCGGCTACAACACGGTGGGTGATCTCCTGCGCACTCAATGCAGCTCGATCCTCATCCCCTTCGTGGCCGAAGGTGAAACGGAGCAGACCGTGCGCGCCGAACGGCTGCGGACACTCGGCCTTGCCGAAATTCTGTCGGAGAAGGCGCTGACCCTCGACGATGTCAAAACAGCGATCGAACGGGCGCTTGCCGCCCCACTGCGTCCGGCCGTTTCCCTCGATCTCGACGGAGCTGCAAAAAGTGCAGCCATCATTCGTTCAATGATCGGCTGAAACCCTCGCCTATTCTAAAATTCATGTGATATAAGAAAATTTCCGGCGAGAATCGGCGTTTCGACATCAGTCCGCTCCGCCTTGTTTTCGTTGCGATATCGGCGGTCTGACTGCATGGTCCTGTACTCGGAGATTCCCCCTTTCCCAGCATCAGGATCGCTGTCCGGACTTTTCCCACAGTCTGACGGTTAGCCATGGAAAAAAGCCTCGCGCGCTACATCTGGAAGAACACGCGGCTGCAGCAGCTCTGGATTCTGCTGGTCGTCGCAGCTTCCATGGTGCCCTACTTCCTGTCCTTCGACCTGCCGAAGCAGATCGTCAACGGACCTATTCAGGGTGACGGCTTCGAAGGGCCGGGTGCGCGACAGACCTTCATGCACATCGCCTACGACATCCCGCTGATCGGTCATGTCGAATTCTTCAAGGGCCTGGAGCTCAACCGCTTCCAGATGCTGATGGCACTGAGCCTCGTCTTCCTGGCGCTGGTGGTGCTAAACGGCCTCTTCAAGTTCTATATCAATACGTACAAGGGCCGGCTCGGCGAGCGCATGCTGCGCCGCATCCGCTTCGAGCTTATCGATCGCGTGCTGCGCTTCCCGCCCGCCCATTTCAAGCGGGTGAAATCGGCCGAAATCGCCACCATGATCAAGGACGAGGTGGAGCCGATGGGTGGCTTCACGGGCGACGCCTTCGTCTCGCCCGCCCTGCTCGGCGGTCAGGCGATCACCGCGCTTGCCTTCATCATCATCCAGAATTTCTGGCTCGGCATGATCGCTGCAGGCATCGTCGGCGTCCAGGCGATCGTCATTCCCCGCATGCGCAAGCGTCTCTTGGAGCTCGGCCGTCAGCGGCAGCTGACCGCGCGTGAACTGTCGGGACGCGTGGGGGAGATCGTTGACGGCATCGGCACGATCCACGGCAACGACACCTCCAACTTCGAGCGCGCCGATATCGCAACCCGCCTCGGCCGCATCTTCTCGATCCGCTACGACCTTTATCAGTGGAAATTCCTGGTCAAGTTCATCAACAACTTCCTCGCCCAGGTCACGCCCTTCCTCTTCTACGCGATCGGCGGCTATCTGGCTCTGCAGGGCCGGCTCGATATCGGTCAGCTCGTTGCCGTCATTTCCGCCTACAAGGACTTGCCCGGCCCGCTGAAGGAACTGATCGACTGGGACCAGATGCGCCAGGACGTGCAGGTCAAATATGCGCAGGTCTACGAGCAGTTCAATGTCGAGCCGCTGATCGACAGCCGCATCCAGGAGCTTGCAACGGCGCCGGTCGCGCCGCTGACGAGTGCCTTCGTCGTCACAAACCTCTCTGTCAGCGACGACAGCGGCGCCCGCCTCGTCGACCACGTCTCGGTTGAGATCAAGCCGAACGAGACGGTTGCGATCGTCGGGCCGAATGGCAGCGGTGCAGAAGCCTTCGCCGAAGCGCTCGGCCGTCTCGTATGGCCGGATTCCGGCCGCATCACCATCGACGGGCAAGACCTGCTGGATCTGCCGGAATCGATCACTGGCCGGCGCATCTCCTATGCGTCCGCCGAAAGCTACTTCTTCCACGGCACGCTCCGCGACAATCTGGTCTACGGTCTCAAGCATGCTCCGATGAAGGAGCCTGAATATGATGACAAGACCGCACAGGAATACAAATGGCACGTGGCGGAATCGCAGAAGGCCGGCAATCCGACGCTCGACCTCAACAGCGACTGGGTCGACTACAATGCTGCCGGCGCAAAAGGACCTGAAGATCTGCTGAAGGCGATCCGGCCGGTGCTCGACGCCGTCATGATGTCGCAGGACATTCTGGACCTGGCGCTGCGCTCCACTGTCAATACCGAGGTTCACACTGCCCTCGGCAGCCATATCGTCAAGCTTCGGACATCGCTGCGCGAGCGGCTTGCCCGGGAAAACCTCGACGCCATCGTCGTGCCCTTCGATTTCGACGCTTACAACACACAGGCGACCGTCGGCGAAAACCTGCTGTTCGGCACGATGAAGCGGCCGCTGATGAACAACCGCCGGCTTGCCGGCCATCCCTATTTCCAGCAGCTCTTCCGCGATACCGGGCTCAGCACAGATCTCTATGCGATGGGCCTGGAAATCGCCGAGAACGCGGTGGAACTCTTCCACGACCTACCGCCGGATCACCCCTTCTTCCAGCAGCTCACCTTCATGACGGCGGACGACATTCCGACCTACCAGGCGCTGCTGCAGAAGCTGCAGGGCAAGCGCTTCGAGGATGCGACGCCCGAAGACCGTGCAAGCATCATCCGCCTGAGCTTCGCCTATATCGAACCTCGGCATCGCTTCGGTCTCTTGACCCAGGCGCTGATGGACAAGATCGTCAGCGCCCGCAAGCAGTTCCACCAGAACATCCCTGACGATCTCGCCGAGCTGATCGAGCGTTATGACGTCAGCCGCTTCACGGCGTCCGCGAGCCTGATGGACAATGTGCTCTTCGGCCGCATTGCCTATCAGCAGGCGGATGCCTCCGACCGCATCCGCCTCATCATGGGTGAACTGTTCGATACGCTCGATCTCTATGACGATGTATTGTCGATCGGGCTCGAATTTGACGTCGGCTCCGGCGGCAAGCGCCTGACGGGGGTGCAGCGTCAGAAGCTCAATCTCGCCCGAGCCCTGCTCAAGCGCTCCGACTACTTCATCTTCAACCGGCCGATCCCGGCGCTCGACCAGCGCATTCAGGACCAGATCACCCACAACATCATCGAAGGCCTGCACGAGGAAGGCAAGCGCCCGGCGATCATCTGGGTATTGTCCAACGCCAAGCTTGCGGAAATCTTTGATCGGATTCTGCTCTTCGATCGCGGCGATCTTGCCGAGGCGGGCAACTATCCGGAACTTTCCGAGAAAAACGGGATGTTCAAGGAACTGTTATCGTAATATTCTATTGGGGCGGCAGAGACGGCGCTCGCAAGGCGCTTGGAATTGGTTTTTAGCGCATGATCAAGGACCATGCGGCAGGGGGTTATAACGCTCATGCTGTTGAGAGATGAAGTCGAAATGCTGCGGCGGGTGCCGATCTTCTCGAGGATCGCACCGGCGAAACTCAAGCTCTTGGCGTTCACCTCCGACCGTATGACCTACAACGCCGGCCAGAACCTGTTCCGTCAGGGCGATGTCGGCGACGCCGCCTATGTCGTACTGTCAGGCACCGCCGATATCATCGTTTCCTCACCTGCCGGCGAAATCAAGGTCGCCGATGTCGAGGTCAATTCCATCGTCGGCGAAATTGCCATTCTCTGTGACGTCTCGCGTACCGCGACCGTGCGTGCTACCTCGCCGCTCGAAGTCCTGCGCATCAGCAAGGAACATTTCCTCAAGCTTCTCAGCGATTTCCCGGAAATGGCCGTGGAGATCATGCGCGTGCTCGCCGACCGTCTCAACCACACGACTGCCGAACTGACCGCCGCGCGCGCTGCCAAGCAGCCGCAGATGGCGCAGTAAAGCCCGAAATAGATCCCAAACAAAAAGGCCCGCCTGGTTTCCCAGGCGGGCCTTTTTGGTCTGCCTATGCGCTACTCACGCTGCTCCAGCGCCCTGCTGAAAGCAAGAGCCGCCAGCGTGCAGATTGCACCCGAGAGCAGGTAGTAGCCAACGAAGGGCAAGCCGAACTGGCTCGACAGACTGAGCGCCACCAGCGGTGCGAAGCCAGCGCCGATCAGCCAGGCAAGGTCGGAGGTGAAGGCCGCACCGGTGTAGCGGTAGCCGCGGCCGAAGCGCGACGAGATCGAGCCGGTCGCCTGGCCGAAGGAAAGGCCGAGCACGCCGAAGCCGATGATGACGAAAGCGTCATGACCGGTGTTGCCGGCGCCAATCAGGTACGGGCCGATGAAGCTGAAGATCGCAATCAGCACAGCGCAGATCGCAAGTTGCTTACGCCGGCCGATGCGGTCAGCGATCACACCCGAGGCAATGATGGCAACGAAGCCGACCACGGCGCCGATGACCTGCACCACCATGAAGGCGCCGATCCGCTGGTTGCCGTAAAGGCTCATCCAGCCGAGCGGGAAGATGGTGACGAGGTGGAACATGGCAAAGCTTGCAAGCGGCACGAAAGCGCCGATCAGGATATCGCGGCCGTGGACGCGCAGCACCTCGAGGATTGGTGCTGCTTCAAGCTCATGCTGTTCCAAGAGCGTGCCGAAATCCTTGGTCATGACAAGCCGAAGACGGGCAAAGAGCGCGACGACGTTGATCGCGAAGGCGACGAAGAACGGATAACGCCAGCCCCATGAGAGGAAGTCTTCCGGGGAGAGGTTGGCGACGAAATAGCCGAACAGGATGCTCGCCAGCGCAAAGCCGATCGGTGCGCCGAGCTGCGGGATCATTGCATACCAGCCGCGATGATTCGGTGGCGCATTGAGGGCAAGCAGCGATGCAAGGCCATCCCACGCGCCGCCGAGGGCAAAGCCTTGCCCGAGCCGGAAGAGCGCCAATAGCGCAATCGACCAGTAGCCGATTTCATCGTAACCCGGCAGGAAGGCGATCGATGCCGTCGAGCCGCCGAGCAGGAAAAGCGCAATAGTGAGCTTGGTGCCACGCCCGTACAAACGGTCGATCGTCATGAAGACAACGGAGCCCACGGGACGGGCGAGGAAGGCCAGCGAGAAAATCGCGAAAGAATAGAGCGTGGCCGTCAGCCGGTCCGGCGCGAAGGGAAAGACGAGCTGCGGAAAGACGAGAACGGATGCGAGGCCGTAAACAAAGAAATCAAAAAACTCCGACATGCGACCGATCACCACGCCGATCGCGATGCTGCCGGGCGAAACCGGCTTGTCACCATGAATGCGCCGCGCATCCCGCTCCAGCGATGAAGATGATGGTCCTAAATGTGTGGCAGTAGCCATATGAAACGCCTCCCTCGTTTAAGGTGCTTTTTGCAAAGCACCTCAAGCTGATCTTGTTCCATATTTGCAGCTTATCAAGTCCTTGTTGCGCAAATAGTTGACGCCGAATTCGCAAAAATCGATGCGATGGAAAAATGGCGTGATACCTATCCCGACCTATTCCAGAGTTTTATTGGGCAAAGGCACGCTTTTCGGCTATACACGAGGCGGCGCCGGAAAAATTTCCTTCTGAGTTTAATCAGGATTTGTGGGCGCCGTGGAAGCTGACTTCTCCCGCGGTGCAAAATGCATGTTGCACTGCGACCAAAGACCTCATATCGCTCATCGTGCCAGTGCTTTAGTCGGCAATCGAACGAAACAAAAAGAGCTTAGAGACGTGCCAAAACTGCAGAAGTTTTCCCGCCTTCTATTAATCTTGCCGCTGTTTTTTTTGGCAGGATGCAACATGGTGGTCATGTCGCCTTCGGGCGATATCGCCACCCAACAGCGTGACCTCATCATCGTCTCCACGGTGCTGATGCTGCTGATCATCATTCCGGTGATCTTCCTCACACTGTTTTTCGCCTGGCGCTACCGGCGCACCAATACGGCCGCGGACTACGCGCCCGAATGGCATCACTCCACGCGCCTCGAAATCGTGATCTGGTCGGCGCCGCTCGCCATCATCATCGCGCTTGGCGCCGTCACCTGGATTTCCACGCACAAGCTTGATCCCTACCGCCCGCTCGACCGTATCGATGCGGACCGTGCCATTCCGGCGGATACGAAGTCGCTGACCGTGGAGGTGGTGGCGCTCGACTGGAAATGGCTGTTCTTCTATCCCGACCTCGGCATTGCGACGGTCAATGAGCTTGCAGCTCCCGTCGACGTGCCGATCGACTTCAAGATCACCGCCTCCTCGGTGATGAACTCCTTCTTCATCCCCGCCCTTGCAGGCCAGGTCTATGCCATGCCCGGTATGCAGACGAGACTGCATGCCGTCATCAACAAGGAAGGCGAGTATGACGGCTTCTCCGCAAATTACAGCGGTGAAGGCTTCTCGCACATGCGCTTCAAGTTCCACGGCATGAACCAGCAGGGCTTCGATGCCTGGGTTGCGCAGGTCAAGCAGCGCGGCACGATGCTCAATCGCGACGCCTATCTGAAGCTCGAAAAGCCGAGCGAGAAGGAGCCGGTGCGCTACTACGCCGGCGCCGATGCCGATCTTTACGAGGCGATCCTCAACATGTGCGCCACGCCCGGCAAGATGTGCGCGAGCGAGATGATGCACATCGACATGATGGGCGGCGGCGGCAAGGAAAGCGAAGAAAACCGCGAAAAGCTGACCTACGACAATCGCCATGCGGACGAAGGGATCGTCGCGCCTGCGGCGACCGTGCCTGCAACGGGCGCACCCGCACGCAGCGAGCCGGCCGAAAGCACCGATGGCAACAGCATGCAGAACATGCCCGGAATGGACATGCAGCATGAGGGTCATTCCATGCCCGGCTCGAGCAATGGCGGCGATCCGGCGCCGGCGCAGCTCAACAATAACAATTAACCTGGCGCTTTGCGTCGCAAGACATAATGAACGGGTTGTTCCATGTTTTCCAATCCTGACCTCCTGAAGTTCATCTTCGGCCGGTTGACCCTTGACGCGATCCCGTATCACGAGCCGATCCTGGTCGTGACCTTCATCGGCGTCGCTATCGGCGCCATCGCGGTGCTCGGCATTATCACCTATTTCAAATTCTGGGGTCCGCTCTGGCGCGACTGGATCTGCAGCGTCGATCACAAAAAGATCGGCATCATGTATGTGATCCTCGCCGTCATCATGCTGTTGCGCGGCTTCTCCGACGCTCTTCTGATGCGTGGCCAGCAGGCAATCGCCTTCAACGGCAATGAGGGCTACCTGCCGCCGCACCACTACGACCAGATCTTCACCGCCCACGGCGTCATCATGATTTTCTTCGTGGCGATGCCCTTCGTCACCGGCCTCATGAACTTCGTGGTGCCGCTGCAAATCGGCGCGCGCGACGTCTCCTTCCCGTTCCTCAACAACTTTTCGTTCTGGATGACGACGGCGGGCGCGATCATCATCATGCTCTCGCTCTTCATCGGCGAATTCGCCCAGACCGGCTGGCTCGCTTATCCGCCGCTGTCGGGTGCCGCCTACAGTCCTGGCGTCGGCGTCGACTATTACATCTGGGGCCTGCAGGTCGCCGGTGTCGGCACGACATTGTCAGGCATCAACCTGATCGCGACCATCGTGAAGATGCGTGCTCCGGGCATGACCTTCATGAAGATGCCGGTCTTCACCTGGACCGCGCTCTGCACCAACATCCTGATCGTCGCTTCCTTCCCGATCCTGACTGCAACGCTCGCTCTCCTGTCGCTCGACCGCTATGCCGGCACGAACTTCTTCACGAACGACCTCGGCGGCAATCCGATGATGTATGTCAACCTCATCTGGATCTGGGGCCACCCGGAAGTCTACATCCTGGTTCTGCCGGCCTTCGGCATCTTCTCCGAAGTGGTCGCAACCTTCTCCGGCAAGCGCCTCTTCGGCTACGCTTCGATGGTCTACGCCACCTGCGTGATCATGATCCTCTCCTACCTCGTCTGGCTGCACCACTTCTTCACGATGGGTTCGGGCGCTTCCGTCAACTCCTTTTTCGGCATCACCACGATGATCATCTCGATCCCGACGGGGGCGAAGATGTTCAACTGGCTCTTCACCATGTATCGCGGCCGTATCCGCTACGAGGTGCCGATGCTGTGGACAGTCGGCTTCATGGTGACCTTCGTCATCGGCGGTATGACCGGCGTCATGCTTGCCGTCCCGCCGGCCGACTTCGTGCTGCATAACTCGCTATTCCTGATCGCCCACTTTCATAACGTGATCATCGGGGGTGTTCTCTTCGGCATGTTCGCCGGCGTGAACTACTGGTTCCCGAAGGCCTTCGGCTTCAAGCTCGATCCCTTCTGGGGCAAGATGAGCTTCTGGTTCTGGCAGATCGGCTTCTGGTTTGCCTTCATGCCGCTCTACGTGCTTGGTCTGATGGGCGTCACCCGCCGCATGAGCCAGTTCGAGGATCCGTCGCTGCAGATCTGGTTCATCATCGCCGCCTTCGGCGTCGGCCTGATCGCGCTTGGCATCGCGTCATTCCTGATCCAGATCGTCGTCTCCTTCATGAGGCGCGAAGAGCTGCGCGATGACAGTGGCGATCCGTGGAACGGCCGCACGCTGGAATGGTCGACCTCTTCACCACCGCCGGATTACAACTTCGCCTTCACGCCGGTCGTGCACGATCACGACAGTTGGTACGACATGAAGAATCGCGGCTACGAGCGTCCGCTCGGCGGTTTCAAGCCGATCCATATGCCGAAGAATACCGGCACCGGTGCGATTCTGTCCGCCATCAGTATCGCGCTCGCCTTCGGCTTGATCTGGTACATGTGGTGGCTGGTGGTCGTCTCCGCCGTTGCCATGCTCGTCGTCGCGATTGGCCATACCTTCAACTACAACCGCGACTTCTACATCCCCGCGGATGAAGTCACCGAAACGGAAGGCAAGCGCACGCAGTTGCTTGCCGAACAGGTGTAAGAGACCATGAGCGATCATACTATCGACACGGCCGAAAAGCCTGAATTCTATCTGACGGAAGACCATCATCCGGAGAACAGCACCAATCTGGGCTTCTGGCTCTATCTGATGAGCGACAGCCTGATATTCTCGGTGCTGTTTGCCACCCATGCCGTGCTCGGCCGCAGCTATGCAGCCGGCCCGTCGCCGGCCGATCTCTTCGATCTGCCGCTGGTCGCCATCAACACCTCGATGCTGTTGCTCTCCTCCATCACCTATGGCTTCGCCATGCTGCAGATGGAGCGAAACGCAAAGGCCGAAACGCTGTTCTGGTTGGCCGTGACCGGCCTTTTCGGCGCGGCCTTCCTCGGCCTCGAGCTTTACGAGTTCGTGCACCTTATCCACGAGGGCGCCGGTCCGCAGCGCAGCGCCTTCCTGTCGTCTTTCTTCACGCTGGTCGGTACGCACGGTCTGCACGTCACCTTCGGCATCATCTGGCTGATCACGCTGATGGTGCAGGTCTCCATGCATGGCCTCCATGAAGCCAACCGCCGCCGTCTGATGTGCCTTTCCATGTTCTGGCACTTCCTCGACGTCGTCTGGATCGGCGTCTTTTCCTTCGTTTACCTGATGGGAGTTCTCGGATGAGTTCGCAAGCACCCGCACATGAGGATGCCCACGAGGCTCACCACGGCCACAGCCACGGGCACCAGGCCGGTCACGGCAGTTTCAAGAGCTACGTGACGGGCTTCATTCTGTCCGTCATCCTCACGGCCATCCCCTTCTGGCTGGTCATGGGAGAGGTCTTCGAAAATCATGTCGTGACCGCCATCTTCGTGATGGTGCTCGGCGCCGTGCAGATCGTCGTTCACATGATCTTCTTCCTGCACATGAACACGAAGTCGGAAGGCGGCTGGACGATCATGGCGCTGATCTTCACGATCATCATCGTCGCGATCGCTCTCTCGGGTTCGCTCTGGGTCATGTATCATCTGAATGCGAACATGATGCCGATGAGCCCTGAAATGATGAAGAATATGCCATAAAGGCAAAGGAACGGGCGGCGACAATGCCGCCCGTTGCGGTTTACCTATGACCGATATCTCTTCCGACCAACAGGACAGGCCGCGTTCAGCCGTCACCCTCGCCATCTTGGGGCTCGGCCTTCTGGCCCTGATCGCCGCCTTGCTCGCGCTCGGCACCTGGCAAGTTTATCGACTCTCCTGGAAACTCGATCTCATCGCTCGCGTCGATGCCCGCGTCCACGCCGAGCCAGTCGCCCCGCCGACTCGCGGCGACTGGGGCAAGGTCAACGCCGCCGATGACGAATACCGGCGAGTGACGGCTACAGGCACTTTCGAAAACGACAAGGAAACGCTGGTCACGGCATCGACAGCACTCGGCGCCGGCTATTGGGTGCTGACGCCGCTCAGGCTCGCGGACGGCAGCGCGATATCAATCAATCGCGGCTTCGTACCGACCGACCGTCGCGACCCGGCCTCTCGACCGGAAAGTGAGATCGCCGGACCGGCTAATGTCACTGGGCTGATGCGCATGACCGAACCGAAGGGCATGCTGCTACGCTCCAACGATCCGGCTGCCGACCGCTGGTATTCGCGCGATGTCGCAGCCATTGCCGAGAAGCGTGGCGTTGCAGGCGTTGCCCCCTTCTTCATTGACGCAGACGCGACACCCAATGCCGGCGGCTTGCCCGTCGGAGGGCTGACGGTCCTCGATTTCCCGAATAACCACCTTGTCTATGCAATCACCTGGTATGTGCTGGCGATCATGGTGGCGGGGCTGCTCATCTATATCGTGCGGAACGAAGCCAGGCTTCGCAGGATCTCTTAACGAGAGATCTATTGGGCAATGCGGCTGATCGCCTCGGCAAGCTGCGCCTGTGAGAAGGGTTTACCGAGGCGCGGTATATCGATAATGCCGGAACCCTCGGGAATCTCGGCAAAACCAGTTGCGAGGATGATCGGCATCTTCGGCCACTCGCTGCGGATTGCCAGCGCAAGTTGCGAGCCTGTCATGCGCGGCATGGCATGATCGGAGATAACGAGATCGACGTTTTCGTTGCGAAGAATATCGAGCGCGGCGGCGCCGGCCGTCGCCTCGATCACCGTGTGGCCGAGATCCTGCAGCATCAGCGCGGTATTCATCAGGACCAGCCCGTCATCATCGACGGCAAGAATGCGTAGCGGCCGTGAGTTATTTGCGGCTTTGGGCACGGATTGTTCAGGCTCTTCAACAATGTTTGCGGCTCCCGTGACAGGAAACCAGAGTTCAGCTGTCGTACCTTCACCGAGCCGACTTTTCAGCACGAGCCTGCCGCCGGACTGACCGGCGAGCCCCTGCACCATGGAAAGGCCGAGACCCGTTCCCTTGCCGACGCCCTTGGTCGTGAAGAACGGGGTCACCGCCTGTTTCAGCGTCTCTTCGTCCATGCCTTCACCCTCATCGGCAACAGCGACGCGCACATAATGGCCGGCCGGCATGGTACCGCCGCCAGACACGACCTCTTCAGTGGCTTTGATCCTAATAAGCCCGCCGCCAGGCATGGCGTCGCGGGCATTGACGACGAGGTTGAGCACTGCCGTCTCAAGCTGTGCCGGGTCAGTAGCGATCGTAGCCAGGCTCTCGGGAAATTCGGTTTCAAGCGAGGAGACCGGCCCGAGGGATCGCGCGACCATGTCCATCATGCCACGCAGAAGCTCGGAAACATCGATCGTCTCCACCTGCAACTCCTGGCGGCGGGAAAAGGCGAGCATGCGCTGGGTCAGCGCCGCGCCGCGCTGGGCGCCGAGCATGGCATTGTCGACAAGCGGCGACAATGCAGGGTCCTGCGGCATGCGCTTCTTGAGGATTTCGAGGCTGCCCAGCACCGCCATCAGCAGATTGTTGAAGTCGTGCGCGATGCCGCCCGTCAATTGGCCGATCGCCTCCATCTTCTGTGCCTGGAAAAGTTCTTCGCGGGTCCGCTCCAGCGCACGCTGTGTCTCCATCTTCTCGGTAATGTCGCGGGTAATCTTCGCAAAGCCGATAATCTCGCCGAAATCGTCCTTGATCGCGTCGATCACGATACTGGCCCAGAAGCGGGAGCCGTCCTTTCGCTGGCGCCAGCCCTCCTTTTCGAACCGTCCGTCGCGGCTGGCGGTGGCCAGTGCCTGCTGAGGCAATCCGTTAAGGCGATCCTCATCCGTGTAGAAAGTGGAGAAGTGTCGACCGATGATCTCTTCCGACCTATAACCCTTGATGCGTTCGGCACCGGAATTCCAGCTCGTCACGTTGCCTTCCGGGTCGAGCATGTAGATCGCATAATCGGAGACGCCCTGAACGAGAAGGCGAAATTGCTCTTCGCTGCGCTTCAATGCGTTCTCTGTCGCCTTGCGCTCCGTCAGGTCACGGGTGATTTTGGCAAAGCCGATCAGCTCGCCCGAGGAATGGCGGATCGGATCGATGATGACATGTGCCCAGAAGCGCGTACCATCCTTTCGCTGGCGCCAGCCCTCACCCTCGAAGCGTCCCTCTTTCGTGGCAATCGCCAGCGCGCGGGCTGGCAGGCCGGCTTGGCGATCGGCATCGAGATAAAATCGGGAAAAATGCTGGCCGAGGATTTCGGAAGCGCGATACCCCTTGAAACGCTGGGCGCCGGAATTCCAGCTCGTCACATAACCTTCGGGGCTCAGCATATAGATCGCGTAGTCGGTGATTGCATCGACGAGCACCCGGAAACGTCCCTCGTCCCGAACAGACGTATCATATCGATCCACCGCTTCCATCTGCCCCTCTAAACGATCTACCAGCGCACTATAACGCCGGCTCGGGCCGATGGTTCCCGCTGAAACGACGAATTCCTCAGACCGCCTGGCTCTGCGGATAGAAGCGTTCCGCAATTCGTTCCGACGCCGAATAGGCCTGCGTGACGATTTCAGGCACAAGATCGATGTCCGGCAGGCTGCCGAGGCCGAGCGGGCCGACCGCAAAAAGCCCATCGATCGACAAGCCGTCGTCCAGGAACGGTTCGCCGCGGGCATTGACCGCCAGTCCAAGCGCAAGCTCGTCAGGCACGGCGAGACGCGCCGCGAGCAAGCTCTGGATCAGAGGAGCAGAAAGATCGGGCGCATGGCAACGGCAGTCGACGATGCGTTCGGCGTGGATGACCTCCTCGCTCGACGAACCGGCCGGCGTGAAGAACAGGCCGCTGAAACCTCGACGCCCGGCGCGGCCGCGCCTGAGCACCGTGCGGCCTTCGGCAAGCTCCCGCTTGAGGCGCAGATGCATGGTCTCCGGCAGGCGGTTGCGGTGACTGTCATAGATCGCCCGCAGATGCCGGTTAAACTGCCGCTTCTCACGCGCCGGCAGCGATCGCCAGAGCGAACGGGCGTGTCTGCGAAGGCCGTTCATGACCGACTGCCAGCTTCGCCCCTCTTCTTCCGCCTCGCGGCAGGCCTGGCGGATGAAGCTGACAATGTCAGGCAGGCTTTGCGGTAGCGCGTCAGCGGGGAAGACCGGATCGGCGGAATTCGGCGTATGGCTCTGCGGCAGGAAACCGTGCCGTGAAATGATAGTTACCTGCCCGGCATACCCGGCGTCGCGAAGCTGCAGCAGCTGGTCCACGACGCGAATGCCGCTGCCGAGCAGCACTGTGTGCGGCCGAGCGACGAGGCGCTGCGCCCTGACCGGTGAAACCTCCTGCTCCTCGGCCTCGGGTCGAGGCAGGCCGTATCCTGTCGCGAGGATCACGGTATCGAAAAGCGGATTAGACGGATTGGCGCTTTCAAGCAGGAATCGGCTGCCATGGCTCCTGCGGATCGCCACGACCGGATCATGGCAAACTTGGACGGTGATGTCCCGGCGGGCAGCGAGCGCTTCTGAAAAGCGCTGGTAGACGTAGTCGCTGAAGATTTCCCTGGGTACGAAGATCTGCCGGAAACCGGGGATTGCGGCTGGCACGGCGGCGCGGAATTCGGCGTTGCTACAGAGCCAGTCGTTGAAATCGTCGGGATCGCCGAGCGAAACGGAGAGATCACGCACCCGCGTATTAAGGATGGTCGAGGACCTTGCTGACGCCAACGCCTGGCCGCCATTGACCGTAGAGTTCGGATCGAAAAGCTGGAGGTGAAACGGCGTGCGCACAGTGCGCATCAGCGCCACCGCCATCATCATGCCGGAAAACCCGCGGCCAACGATCGCAATGCGCGGCACGGCGGAAATCTGGGCCGCCGCATTCGCCTTGCCGGAAAAAAGTCCCTGAACCGTCATCTCAACTCCCTTGCGGCTCATCCGCATGTGTCTCGATCAAGGTTTCAACGCAGAACATTTGAAGCCCTGCGTTGGGCAGGTTCATGCGGCCATGCAAAACGTTCGCCGCTAAATCGGGTTCCATTCGGAACCATTCCAGGCCGGAGAAGACATTCTCAGTCCGCCCCATAGTCTATTAAACTAGTCGTGTATGAAAGCGCGAAAAGCGCATGGTGGCAAGAAGTTTATTTTACCACCTAACCAACACCCTGATCCAAAATGAAAAATGGGTTCGAGCCTATGCGAGGATTTCGGCGGCGAAGGAAAAACGCACCGTTTCGCCCGGAGCAAGCACCTTTGTATAGGGGCGACCCTCCAAATCGTCCGGGCCGCCATTTTCTGCAGCCGTTCCGTGCCAGGGCTCAATGCAGAGAAAGGGAGCGCCAGGCTTGGTCCAGAGCGCCAGATTGGGCAGGTTCTCGAAGCTGAAATGCATGGATGGGCCGCCTTCAGCCTTATATCGCAGGCCGGGGCCTGAGCATTCCGGAAAGATCATCGCATCCTGCTCGAACATAGAATGGCTGAGCACCAGGCTGCCGGACTTGAAGGGCGAAGCGAGTTTCTTCGGCGAGATCAGACCGCCCTCAAGCCTGACGAGTGCCGGCTCGGCGCCATTGTCCAGCGTGACTGTATGCGGCTTGTTTTCGGCACCCGGCAGCGGCCAGCGGAAAGCAGTATGAAAGCCGATACCGAAAGGCATCTGCCTGATATCGCGGTTGGTGACTTCGGCAGCAACGGTCAAGGCTCGGCCTTCGACGCTATGGATGACGGCCAGCAGGAAATCGAAAGGATAGACAGCCTTCGTCGCCTCTGAAGCGGCAAGCTCGTATCGGCAGCTCGCTTCGGACCAGGACGCCAGCGCAAATTCACTGCGACGGGCAAAGCCGTGCTGAGCCATCGGTGCGCTGTGACCGCCAACCTTTAGAATGTCGTTCGGTGCCTTGCCAACCATCGGAAACAGGATCGGCGAACGGCCCGTCCAAAAGGCGGCATCGCCATTCCAGACCCAGGAGCGGCCGTCGCTGGATGTCAGCGCCTGCATTTCGGCGCCGAGCGAGGAAACGTCGACGGTGAGAAACTGATTTGCGATCCGGACCGTGGATGACATCGAACGCCCTCTTCGTGCTGGTTGGCGAGCGGACCATACATGCGCGGCACACGGATTTCCACTGGCGATGCGCCGCTACGGGACTTTCGTTTCCCGGCAGAAAAATGCGCCTGCTGCGTGCAGTCGGCGGGCCCCAGCGGTAGCGTTACCGTCCAATGCGAGGAAGGCTCACGTAAAAATAACCGACTGGTGAATTCTTTACTTGAACCCCCTGTCGGAATCGGCAAATGTGGGTGCGCTATCAATCCCTTCATGGATTTGCCTTCTTTCCGGGCCACTTGGTCCGAGCACACATCTATTGGAAAAAATACCGTGAGCAGCGATGCGTCTATACGCGCGACGAAGCCTTCGGCTTCGATGGCGCTTGCAACCGCGGCAGGGTGGGGCAAGGGCCTCTACACACTGTTCCGCATCACCGTCATGGCCTTCCGCCATCCCTGGCAAGCCGGCCTCGCCATCGGCGCTACCCTGATCGCCTCCACCTTCCAGCTTCTGATCCCCCGCCTGCTCGGCCAGGCGGTCGACCATACGCAGGTGGCGCTTCACGGCGGCACGCTCGGGCAGCAGGCGCAGGACGCACTGTTGACAACGGCGCTACTTCTGCTTGGCGCCAGCGTGCTGCGCGGCATCTTCACGATGATCCAGAACTACTACAGCGAATCCGTCGGCCACCACATGGGCTACGAACTGCGCCTTGCCTGCTATGAAAAAATCCAGCGCCTCTCCTTCTCCTTCCATGACAGCGTGCATTCGGGCGACCTGATCACGATTGGCCTGCTCGATCTGGAGGGCGTGCGCATGTATTTCTCGACCGCCCTCGTGCGCGTCTTCCTGCTTTCAATGCTGATCGGCATCGGCGCCTATATGCTGTTGACGACGGATGTCGTGCTCGGTCTGCTGGCGCTCTCCTTCGTGCCCTTCGTCGGCTGGCGCTCCTCGGTCACGCAGCTTCGTCTGCGCGCCACCTGGCTCGACCTGCAGCAGCGGCTTTCGGTGCTGACACGCATCATGGAAGAGAACCTCGGCGGCATCCGCGTCGTGCGCGCTTTCGCAGCCCAGGACCACGAACTGTCGAAGTTCGAAGAAGCCTCGAAGAATGCGCTGGAACTTGCCCACCAGCGTGTTGGCATCCGCGTCATCAATACCAGCGCCATGACCTTTTCCTTCTTTGTGGCCATGGGGCTGGTGCTGTGGGTTGGCGGGGGTAAGGTGCACTCCGGCGAGATCACCGTTGGTACGCTGGCCTCGTTCCTTACTTTCATGACCATCCTGCAGATGCCGGTGCGGCAACTCGGCCTAATGGTCAACGCCTTCGCCCGTGCGTCGACCTGCGGCACGCGTCTCTTTGACCTTCTGGATCTCGAAATCGCCGTGCGCGACGCGCCGGATGCGAAGGAGTTGAAGATAACAGACGGCACGCTGCGCTTCGAGAATGTCAGATTCGCCTATCCGAGTTCGCCGATGCATGAGGTACTGCACGACGTGAGTTTCGAGGCAAAGCGCGGCGAGACGATCGGCATCGTCGGGCCGCCCGGCAGCGGCAAGTCGACGCTCGCGCACCTGATCCCACGCTTCTACGATGCGACCGCCGGCAAGATCACCATCGACGGGCAAGATATCCGTAAGGCCACGCTGCAGTCGCTGCGCCGCTCCGTCGCCGTCGTGCAGCAGGATTCCTTCCTCTTTACCACGACGATCGAGAACAATATCGCCTATGGCGATCCCTGGGCCAAGGAAGGCCGCATCGAGCGCGCCAGCGAAAGCGCGCAGCTGCACAACTACGTGCTCGGCCTGCCGACGGGCTACGGCACCGTCGTCGGCGAGCGCGGCGTATCGCTCTCCGGCGGCCAGCGCCAGAGGCTTTCGATCGCCCGCGCGCTGATGCTCAAACCCGCTGTGATGGTGTTCGACGATTCGACCGCAGCAATCGACGCGGCGACCGAACAGCGCATCCGCAGTGCCATGCGCCGCTATGCCGCCGACCGCGTAACGATCATCGTCGCCCATCGGCTTAGCTCGCTGATGCATGCCGACAAGATCTTTTTCATCGAGGACGGCCGCATCGTCGAGCAGGGCACGCATGACGAGCTCCTGACGCTCGGTGGACGATACAAGGCACTTTACGATTTGCAGGTGCGACCGGGCGACGACGCTTTGAGCGCGTAAGAAACCGGCGCAGGAGGAAACAAGATGGCCGAGGAACTGGAAACCGAGCGTGCTGACGTTCGCGAGGATGGCAGACGCCCGCCAAGGGCGGTCGTCGGATCGCAGCGCGTCGAAGAGGAAATCTTCGGCAAGGTCTTCGATTCCAACATCGTCAAGCGCATCTGGGCCTTCGTGCATCCCTACCGGCGCGATGTCATTTTATCGGTGATTTCGGTGTTGGTCTTCACCGGCATGCAGCTTCTCATTCCGCTGATCATCCGCTATGCCATCGACCATGGCATGCAGCCGGACGACAGCGGTTCCGCACTGACCTTAGCGATCGTCGCCTTCCTGATCGCCATCCTCATCAACTACGGCGCCAGCTATTGGCAGGAAACGCTGGTTGGCGGCGTCGCGGAAAACGTGCTCTTCGATATCCGCAAGGCGATGTTCTCCCATCTCCAGCGCGTATCGCTCTCCTTCATGGACAAGACTGAAGTCGGCCGGTTGATGTCGCGCTTGCAGGGCGACGTCAACTCGATGCAGGAATTCCTGGAAACCTGCGTACTCTCGGTCGGTGATATCTTCCTGCTCTTCGGCATCGTCTTCGTAATGCTCTATCTCGACTTCAAGCTCGGCTTGCTGACGCTGTCCGTACTCCCGGTACTCTTCGTCGTGCGCCTGTTCTGGCTGCCGCTCGCCCGCAAGTCCTTCATGGCGGCGCATGAGACGAACTCGGTGGCGAACGGCGCGCTGGCCGAAGCGATCCATGGCGTCCGCGCCGTCCAGAGCATGGACCGGCAGGAGGTCAACTTCACGCTTTACGATGACAAGGCGCATGCCAACCTGCTGACGCATCTAACGGCAGCCCGTTACGCCCAGATCATGGTGCCGATCGTCGACACGCTGACAGGCATCGCCATGGCGCTCGTCATCGTCGTCGGCGGTGCGCGCGTGTTGAACCAGGCGCTCGACGTCGGTGTGCTCGTCGCCTTCCTCTTCTACATCCAGCGCTTCTTCGACCCTATTCGCTCGCTGACGCTCCAATATTCGGTCATGCAGCGCGCCATGGCATCGGGCCAACGGTTGACCGACGTGCTCGATGTGCCGGTCGAAATCAAAGATGCTCCGGATGCCAAGGTGCTTTCACCCGACATGGACGGCTCTGTCGAATTCCGCGATGTCGTCTTCGGCTATAATCCCAAGCATCCGGTGCTCAAGCATGTGAGCTTCAGGGTCAATCCCGGCGAGACGGTCGCTCTTGTCGGCCCGACCGGTTCGGGCAAGTCGAGCTGCATGTCGCTGATCCACCGCTTCTATGAGGTGCAACAGGGACAGGTCGTGGTCGGCGGCCATGACGTGCGCGAGCTGACGCAGGATTCTCTTGGCCAGCAGATCGCCATGGTGCTGCAGGAGCCCTTCCTCTTCACGGGCACAGTTTTCGAAAACATCCGCTATCACAAGACGGAAGCCACCCGTGAGCAGGTGATCGAGGCTGCCAAGGCCGTCGGTGCGCACGACTTCATCATGCGCCTGCCCTTGGGCTATGACAGCATGCTCGGCGAGCGCGGCGGCAATCTTTCGCTCGGCCAGCGCCAGCTTCTCTCCTTTGCCCGCGCGCTGGTGGCGGACGCCAAGATCCTCGTGCTCGACGAGGCGACAGCCAATATCGACAGCTATACGGAGATGCTGATCCAGAGGGCATTGGTAAAGCTGCTCGAAAACCGCACCGGCCTCGTCATCGCCCACCGCCTGGCAACGATCCGCGAAGCCGATCGCATCATCGTGCTGCAGAATGGCGAAATCGTCGAAAGCGGCAATCACCAGCAGCTCATGAAAAACGGCAAGCTTTATTCAAAGCTCTATAACCTCAACTACGCTTCCTTCGACGATATTCCCGAGGACGTGCTGGAAGAGACGGTGACGGAATCGGCGACCTGATGCTATCACGCGTCACGCGACCTGACACAATGTCACCGAACATGACATTTTCCGGGCCTGCCCGGTAACAGCTCGCACTCACCGGCTTTTGCTGAAGAGTTCGTCCCGCTTCCCGCCAACAGGCCCCATCGTGTAGCCCTGCTCGGGTCTATCGGCGGCGAAGTTTCGGTGAGCGCCGCGAATGCAACGATTTCAAGAGGATACCTCGACACTTAATTCGAGACGCGGCAAAAACGGCGCATTCTCGCGTGTAACTGCCAAACGACATGAGCCCCATTTTGCGAACGAGCATGAAGTGGCGCGAACGTTTCAGTGTGCGACGCCCGGTTTCTCGTGTGCCTTCACGATGGCATCCGCTTCCTTGCCATATAGCTCCTCGAAGTGATCGAAGGTCTTGGAAAAATAACCAATGCCCTGCGTCGCCGAGCGCAGTGCCCGCGCCAGATCGTCAAGCGCGCCGCCTGGAATAAGTGCCCGGAAGATGTCCCATCCCTTAGCGGTTTCATCCCGGTCGAAACCGAGAACCTGACCCTTGAGAGCGGAGACGATCTGGACGAGGCTGCCGGAATAGATCGACGGAATGTGAATTTCGCTGCGGAAGACCGGTTGCATTAAAACGGCCGCCCCTTCGGAAAGCGCCTGTCGCACTCCCATTTTCGACGCAGTCCGGAAGGCGTGTTCCGAACTGTCGACGGCATGGTGCTGACCATCGTACAGCGTTACGCCGACATCGATGACCTGGAAGCCGAGCGGCCCTTTCTCCATCGCTTCGCGCGCACCCGCTTCGACGGCAGGGATGTAGTTGCGCGGAACGACGCCACCCTTGACCGTTTCGCTAAAAGTGAAGCCCCGGCCGCGCTCATTGGGGCGAATACTCAGCTTCACATCCGCGAACTGTCCGGCACCGCCGGTCTGTTTGCGGTGACGGTAATGAACCTCAGATGGTTTCGCAATTGTCTCGCGGTAGATCGGGCTGGGCGTTCGATCGGTTACGCCGATGTGAAAGACATCGGACAGCGTCCGGCAGAGATCACGCAGATGCACCGGCCCTTGGGCGCGGACGAGTTGAGCGCCGGTGCCTTCCTCCTGCAAGACTTTGAGACCGCGATCCGTCTCGGAAAGTTTTGCCAGCGTTTCGGAAAGCTTATTCTCATCGCGATCGCTGACCGGAACTAGGATCCTTTCAAGCATCGGCGTGGGTGGCTCCGTCCATTCAGGTGGGGCAACCACCGCGTTTGATGTCAAGAGCGAAGGGACGTGCAAGTGATCGGACTTGACCGTCGCAAACACATCCCCCGGCGCAGGCAGAACCGCCGAATTGGACCGCCCGTTTGCGAGATCCTGTACTGCGCCGAGGCTGGAGCCGCCCAGTGATGCGCCCTGCCGCAATCCCTCGCCAAGCGCGCGCACGAGCACTGTCTTACCGACATTCTGGCGATGGTAGGCATGGAAGCTCACGGCGGTCAGCTTGTTTTCATCGACATTGCCTGCACGAGCGAGACGCTGCCGAAGAACCCCTACCGGCGGCGCCTCGTGGCGCAGCGCCTTCATCAGCCTCATCATGCCGTTGCCGTGACTTGCGGCACCGATCAGGACCGGGATAATCCTGTTTTCCCTGAGAACCCGCGATGAGATGGCATAGAGCGCGTCGCTGGGCGGCTCGCGATCTTCGATCAGTTCCTCGAGAAGCCAGTCATCGAATTCGGACAGGTGTTCCAGGAGCTCGCTGCGCGCTTCGTGCTCGCGCTCGGCGGCGCTTTCGGGGATTGCGATCAGCGCCGAAGTCTGGCCTTCCCGGTAGCGCCACGCCCGTTCCGAAATCAGATCGCAACTGCCTATGATCCTGTCCCCCTCGCGGATCGGGATCTGGCGAAGCAAAAGCGTGTGGTTGGCGTAGTCTTGAAGCGCGGCGATCACGTCCCTCAGCCGCCCTCTCGGTTCGTCCATTCGGTTGATGAAGAGGATGCAAGGCGTCCCCGAGGCTTCGACTATCCGCAGATAGGGCGCGGCGAGTACAACTTCCTCGGGTGCCGATGAAACGCACAGGATGCAGGCGTCGCTGGCAAGAAGCGCGTGCTGTGCATGCGCCAACGCTTCGTTGGGTCCTGGCGCATCCAGCGCACACCACGCCTCGTTTCCAAAGGTGAATTCTGTGAGGTTCAATCCATAAGGGGAGCTGGATTTTCTCGGCGCCCCCTCCAGGGAGCCGAGCTTTTCCACGACTGTTGATTTTCCGGTCTGCGAGGGTCCAAGCACGGTAAAGCAGCGCATCGGCCTTCCTCCAACTGCCATAAACACAATTTTCAGCCATCACAGGATGCCCTGAACCGCTGCAAGGCGCCAGAGGTGTTCAGTTTCACAACACTTTGACCTGGACTTGCATTTGAGGCTGATCCATTCTGTGGCTGATGTCCCATCGACCGCCAGTGTCTGAGCCGTTCCATGTTCAGCCTCCCTGCCAAAGGTGAATAACTGGTCCGCCTTTTGCCCTGCCGTTGTGGCGGTCTCTCCTCGATCAAGAACTCACAATCCGAGCGCCTTCTTGATTGCGTCGATGAGTACGGATCCCGCGAAGGGCTTCCGCAAATATGCGATACATCCAGCCTGCTCCGCCTCGGTCTGCAGGCGCATGTCTTCCAGGGCGGTGATGAAGATGATCGGCAGCTTCGCTCCAGCCCCTTTCAGCCTGCGCTGCAGTTCGATGCCGGACATGCCTCCGAGGTCGATGTCCAGCACGAGACAGTCGATCGGCGTCTTCGGATCGCGGACGTGAAAAGCTTCCGCCGAAGCATATTCGACAGCCGCAAATCCGTAGGCATTGAGGAGCCGCCCGACGCTTCGACGTAGACTCGCATCATCGTCGACGACAGCGACAGTGCGGCGCAGCTTTCCCACCTATGCCCCCATGCGTGACAGTGCGCGAGATACGCAATTGTCTGTCATTGTAGGCGTGTCGGCGGTTGCTTGATATTGCCCTAAGGGGAAGATTGTCCGATCACCCCGGGGTCGCAGTACGACCGATGTCAGCGGCGATCGATACGACCTCCGCCAGCGAGCGTGCTCCGAGCTTCTCCATGACCTGATGGCGATGCACCTTCACCGTTCGCTCCGATATGCCGAGGGCATACGCAATCTGCTTGTTGAGATGGCCACGGATGAGCAGCCCAAAGACTTCGGCTTCACGCGCGCTCAAGCTCGCAATCAAGGCTCTCAGTTTCCGCAGACGGTCGTTCTCGGCCCGTCGCCTCTCATATTGCGCTAGCGCTCGCTCGATCGCCTCCATCAGCACCGCCGCCGAGCTGGTCTTTTCCAAGAAGTCCTGTGCGCCTGCTTTCATCGCGTCGACGCCTGCCTTTATGTCACCTTCGCCCGTCAGGAATACGACCGGGATAAGAGGTGCAAGCGTGGAGAGTCGATGTTGAACTTGCGGTCCGGATAAGCCGGGCATCTGCAAGTCAAGGAGAACGCAGCCGGGCTCGCAAGTTGGGAGGCGGTCAAGAAACTGATCTCCGGACTCATAGGCTTCAACCTTGAGACCAAAGGCGGAGAGCAGGCGTGCAGTCGCCGTTCGATAGGATTCGTCGTCATCGACGATATGGACGACCGGTTTCATCAGCCTCGTTCCACTCGTCGAGAAAGAGGCAGGACCACGCGGAAGATGGCCCCGCCTTCAGGCCGGTTGTTAGCAGAGATTGTGCCGCCATAGGTCTCGACAATGGCGCGCGCTATGGAAAGACCCAGCCCCGTGCCCGCCTGCTTGGTCGTGTAGAACGGCTCGAAGATGCTGGACAACCTGTCTTCGGGAATGCCGTTGCCTGTGTCCGCGACACAAAGCTCCGCCTTCTCGTTCGCCACTCCTGTCGCAAAGGTGAGCATTCTTTTGGCTGGAGCGTCCGACATGGCGTCCATCGCATTGGTAGCCAGATTGAGAACGACCTGCTGCACATGGACCTTGTCCGCCCGCACCGGCAGCTCCGTCGTCGGTCGATTTGTATTGAGCGTGATCCCCCTGCGTTCGGCCTCGCCATGAATGATATGGATTGCACTCGAAGCCACGTCGTTCAGGTCGAACTCCTGCCAATCGATCTCGCTTCTCTTCTTGAGCAATCCTCTCATCCGGCCAATGATGTCGCCCGCACGCTGATCGTCCTCCTGGATGTCGAGAAGTATCTGCTGGATCAACTCCAGATCGGGGCTGCCACTTCGCAGCAGCACCGACGCAGCCTCGGCATTGTTTCGGATGGCCGCCAGAGGCTGGTTCAGTTCGTGGGCGACCGACGAGGACAAGGCGCCGGCCGTTGCGGACTGGTTGAGATGGACAGCTTCGAGCAGGTGAAGGCGTGACCTGCTCTCCGCATCGTGGCGACGGCGTCGCTCGAGCAGCAATGCTGCGATGACGCCCGCCTGCATCAAAACGAGTCCGAGCGTCGCCGCTGCCGCCAACCAGTGTTCTTCCCAGAGGCTCTTTTCTTTGTGCATCTGGATGGTGCCCGCGGGCAGGTTCACCTCCGAAAGCCCCCAACGCCGGAGCTGCCGGGCATCCACGACGTATGTCTGAGGTGCTTGCATATCCGAGACCACCCGCCCGGCCATGAGATCGAGGACAAGATTTCCGACGGTGAGGCCCAAAGTGTCGAATGTGACCGTATTGCCGCCGACGACGCCGTAGTCGATGTAGGTCTGATAGGGGCCATAGACAGGTGCGTTGGCCGTTGCTGCGATCTGCCTGATCGCCTCGCGCGGGATGAAATTCCGCCCTGCCCGATCTTTGAACACCGTCAACGCCAGGATGATGCTGTCGGGGGGGACATGGGCTGCACGATCGATGAATTCATCGATCGTCAAATCTTCGAGGTATGTCGTTTCGTACGACTTGGAGAACTCGTCGAGATCGGCGCGCGCCGTCGCCAGCCATCCTCGGTCGAACTCCGACGATCCGCCGATGATGTAGAGATGACGGGCACTGGGCTGCAGGTCGCGGGCCATTTCAGCCGTCTTCAGAATGTCGAATGTCGTGAACGCCCCGATCACGTCATCGGGTAGATCGATGTTCTCCGCAGTGGAGTTGCCGAAGCCTGCCGCCACTATCTTCGCATCGGGAGCGATCGTTTCGCGGTTGATCGATATGAAGCTGGCAGACTCCTTGCCAAGCGCGACAACCACATCCGGGCGGTAATTGGCGTACTTCTCCGCAAGGTATCGCGCCATGCGCGCGACGTGATCGGATTCCGGGAATCTCGACAGATCGAGGAACTCCGAAAACAGGTCGATCCTGCTGTCTGTGGCTTGCAGCAAGCGGCTTCGCAACGCCTCTCCGGCAACAGTCGTCGCCACGAGCCTCTCGTCGTATGGGTAGAGAATGAGAACCCGCGGAACCCGATCAACGGTTGCGTACGCCATGTCCGAGGCGATGGCGCAGCAGTTCGCAACAATCAGCCAGACCGCCGCCAACAAGAGGCCAGCGCACCGCAATTGACCTGCCCCCTCGCCCAAGGCCATTGATCCCCCCCCCAAGCAGGGCGACGATAACATCTTGTTGGTGTGGTGTCATCCGCTGCAAGCACCACTAATGATTGCCATCGGCTTTCATCGATTCCCCAAAGGGCAATATCGCCGAAGCAAGGCGTTCGGTACAGTTGGAAAGCGCTGGGGTTGCAACTCGCCGGGCGCGCGCTCTAACCTTGGAGTAAATCCAATGTTTACTGTCCGTCACCTCGTCAGCTCTGCACGGATTCCGATCTCGGTTGTTATCGCAGCACTTTTCCTCGCCGCATCCGCTTACGCACAGGGCGACCCCCTGCCATCGTGGAACGATACCGCGCCCAAGGCAGCTATCGTCGCCTTTGTCGAGAAGGTAACCAAACAGGGTTCGCCCGACTTCGTCCCCGAACCCGAACGGATCGCAGTGTTCGATAATGACGGCACACTGTGGGTCGAGCATCCCATGTACACGCAGCTTGCGTTCGCCCTGGACCGCGTGAAGACGCTCGCTCCGCAGCATCCGGAATGGAAAAATGTACAGCCGTTCAAGGCGGTACTCGAAGGCGATATGAAAACGCTTGCCGCATCCGGCGAAAAAGGTCTCCTGCAACTCATCATGGTCACCCACGCGGGAATGACGAACGACGATTTCCAGAAAGTCGTCATCGACTGGCTTTCGGCGGCACGCGACCCGAGGTTCAAGCGGCCCTACACCGAACTCGTGTACCAGCCGATGGTCGAGCTGCTTTCCTACCTGCGCGCGAACGGCTTCAAGACGTTCATCGTGTCGGGTGGCGGCGTTGAGTTCATGCGGCCATGGACGGAGAAGGTCTATGGCGTCCCACCGGAGCAGGTTATCGGTTCCTCGATCAAGACGGAGTTCAAGATGCAGGACGACACGCCGACCTTGCACCGTCTGCCGGAAGTCAACTTCATCGATGACAAGGCCGGCAAGCCGGTTGGGATCAACGAGCAGATCGGCCGCCGGCCGATTGCCGCCTTCGGCAATTCCGACGGCGATCTCGAAATGCTGCAGTGGACGACGATGGCGGGTGCGCCTGCGCGTCTCGGCATGCTCGTTCATCACACTGATGCGGAGCGCGAATACGCCTACGACCGCAATACCGAATTCGGCCGCCTCGACAAGGCGCTCGACGCGGCGGCGATCACCGGCTGGACCATCATCGACATGAAGGCGGACTGGAAGCAGATGTTCAAGGACTAAGGATGATGCGCCTCAAAGACTTGTGACAGCAGATTCCAAATGGGTTCATCAGGCGACGGGCATGCCGCCCGTCGCCGCTGGGAGGATATCACCATGAAAATCGATCGTTTCGCTACGTTGGTCTTTGCCGGAGGTTTCGCGCTCACCACCGCTGCCCTTGCGCAGGACACCCCGAAGAAGCCGCACGTACCGCTCGAAAAGTCTATTGGGATAGTCACGCCAACCGGCCCGGTGCCGTCGCTGGCGGTCATCAATTCGGCCGGAGCCAAAATCGAAAACGGCAAGCTCGTTCTGACCGGTGTCTCGGCCAACTCGATCGTCTTTGCTGACCGACCGGTGCGAGCCGCCGGTCATGTGGCAACCGAACAGTTCATCATGCAATGGGATGAGGGGAAGGACAATTTCGCAGTCGATCCACCGAATGCGACTGTGTCGGTGCTGGGCGGCGATGGATCGGACGTCAGCGACGCCGTCGTGACGCTGAAGACTCCGAAACTCGATGGCACGACGCTGACCTTCGACATCACCATTCTGGAGGGCACCCTAAGCGGTGTGTCTGGGCCGGCCGCGCTGTTCATCGATCACTTCGGGGGTGGAGGAGGATTTGGAGGCGGGGGCTTCGGTGGCTTCCATGGCGGCGGCAGCTTCGGGGGCGGCGGATTCCACGGCGGAGACTTCGCGGGAGGTAATTTCCGCGGCGACTTCCGTGGAGACGACGTGCATATCGGCGACACCAACATCAACCGTGTCGGAGGCACCTATTGGCACGCACCCATCTACCACGGCGCCTGGTATCGCGGTGCTCCGGTCGCAGCCGGCGTGGTCGCCGGCGCCGCTATCGGGGCCGCTGCAGCCCGCCCCTACTATCCCTACTACAACGACCAGCAATGCGGCTACTATCCGTACCCGCCTTGCTATTGATCTTCAACAGGGAAACGCCACTTTGACCGCGTTTCCCTCTCCTCCCAGCGGGAGACAGGCCTGATGCCGGCGGGCCACACCCTCAGGTTTTCCCTTCTCGACAGCAACCCCCAATAGGTGTTTCATGTTGCGGGAATCCATTTCCCGCCACACAGTCCTCACTCGAAGCAGTGCTGCGTTCAAACGAGATCGGGGGATTCTCATGAAGACCATTCACTTGCATGCGATAGTCTTGCTGGCCGGTGTTTCTGCCGCATCGATCGGCAACGCCGCGGATCTCACACCGCTCACGCCCGAAGCGAAAACGGTCGAGACCCAGAGCGGCTGGGAATTCACGGTCGCTCCATACTTCTGGGCTGCCGGGATTTCAGGGGACGTACGGCAATTCGGGCTTCCCGAGGTCGACATCGATGCCGATTTCGGCGACATTCTCGACAATCTCGACTTCGCCTTCATGGCGACAGGCGAAGCACGATATGATCGCTTCAGCATCGTCGGTGACGTGATCTACACCAAACTGGGTGCGGATGCGCATACCCCCCGCGGCATCTTCGCCGACAGCGTCGACGTGACATCGAAGACCTTCGCAGGACTTCTCGGCGTGGGTTACGCGGTGCTCGAAGATCAGAATGGCCACCTTGACGTGGTCGGCGGCGTGAAAGTCTGGTCGGTCGAGACAGACATCTCCTTCAATGGCGGACTTCTGGCCGGCGTGGAGCGGGAAGACAGTGCCACGTGGGTGGATGCCGTTGTCGGCCTGCGCGGGAACTACTTCTTCACCCCGGAAATCTATCTCACGGGATGGGGTCTGGTGGGCGGTGGCGGCGCCGACGTCGACTGGGACGTGGGCCTCGGCCTCGGCTACAAATTCAACGACACCATCTCGGCAGTGGCCGGATACCGCGCACTGGGCGTCAACTACGAAAACGATGGTTTTGTCTTCGACGTCGTCCAACAGGGGCCGATCGTCGGGGTGTCCTTCCATTTCTGATGAGGCGAGAGCGCCTTGAGCAATTCGGCGATCGTCGCAACTGACGGTCGTCGTGCTCAGCTTGCGACAGCCTGATGTCCTGCAGAAGCAGGAAGAGCAACGCCCCCGGGAAACAGAGAGCCGCCCATGAACAGTGCGGCGGCTCCCGGTTCGTGGCGGTATCTCATGAAGGCGACACCGAAGCCAAACAGCAGCAGAACCGTCACGCCAATTCCGGCCAGAACAGACAGGTGCAACGCACTGTTCAAGAGAAGTTCTCGTTTCGTCAGCTCCCCGAGCCAGGCTTGGGCGACATCGTTTTCATCAATCTCGCGGAGGCTCCTAATCCGTTGCGTGCCGATGGCATAGAGGCGATCGGGGGAGCCAAGGACCTGACAGGTGAAGCGCGGAGCGGACGCCCTGAAGGGTGTCCGCTCCGACATCGTTACGCTACCGCCCGCGTCAATCGTGACCTGTCTTCATCTCACGGACCTGCTGCATGACCTGCTCCAGATTGTAGCTTGCAGGGCTCTGAAGTGGCGGGAAGTCGATGTAGGTCTCGAGATGCTTCAGCCACAACTGCTGCCCGATGGGCAGGATGTTCCAGTCATAGACATAGGCGGTGGACGGCGAAGCGATGGCACCGCCCATACCGAAGAGTGTCTTGATCTGCTGCCCGACCGAGGTCTCGAACGGGTCGCGCTTGATATTGACGACCTGTGTCCAGGCGTACGGCATCACCCCGCCAATAAAGCCAGCCGGATCGTCGGAGACCATGGCGAAATACATCTTCCAGTTCTTGTAGCGCACAGCCGACGGCTCCTTGCCAGAATAGTACAAGAAACTGTCGCGCGCGGATGGAGACTTGCCTTCCAGGTAGTCACGCTGGTCGATGCCGTCGAGCGTGGTCTTGACAATCCCGGGATACGTACCCGCCTCGATCTCTTTCTTAAGACCATCGCCCTTCGGGCCGCCTGCGATGTTCACAAACGTCGGCAGCCAGTCGAGCGCCGAGAACATGTCGTTCTTGACCGTACCGGGCTCGATGTGCCCCGGCCAGCGAACCACAAGCGGCGCCCGCATGCCGCCTTCCCAAGTGCTGAGCTTTCCGCCTTTGAACGGGGTCGTGCCGCCGTCCGGGAATGTGATCGTCTCGGCGCCGTTGTCGGTGGTGAAGACGATGATCGTGTTGTCGAGTTCTCCTATCTCCTCGAGCTTCTTCAAAACGTAGCCGATGTTGTCGTCCATCTGCTTCATGCCGGCTTCGTTGACGCCCCAGTCCTTGCCGCCGACTTCGCCGACCATGTTCAGATATTTGTCGGGCAACACTGTCGTGATATGCATGCGGGCCGGGTTGTACCAGACGAAGAAGGGCTTGTTGGTCTTCTTCGGGTCATTCCTGTCTAGGAAGTCGATGACCTTGGCCGAGATCTCCTCGTCAATGGTTTTTGAGCGCTCCAGCGTCAGCGGCCCCTCGTCCTTACAGGATTGATTTGCCGGGGATCCGTCGGAGGATGCGCATGCGAGCATTGGGCGCGGCGGGGTGAGACAGGTCGTGGTCTTGGCGTCCACCGCCGCCGGGTCTTCCGCTATCCCGGGAATCGGCGTGTTCCTGCATGGTGGTGCAATCCCCTGCTCGGTTGGGGTCTTGTTGATGTCGGGGAAGCTCACCCCCTGCATGGCGTCAAGGTGATAGAGGTAGCCCCAAAATTCCTGGAACCCGTGTGCCGTCGGCAGGGATTCGGTGGTATCTCCGAGATGGTTCTTGCCGAACTCACCTGTCGAGTAGCCGAGATCATTTAGGAACTTGGCGAGGTGAGGCGTGCCGGCCCGCAGGTAGGACGGGCTTCCGGGAATCTCCGGCAGAACCATGCCGACGCGCACCGGCTGCATGCCGGTGATGAACGCGGTCCGCCCAGCCGTGCAGCTCTGCTCGGCATAGTAGGTCATGAACTTCGCCCCTTCCCGGCCGATACGGTCGATATTGGGCGTTTCACCGACCGCGAGACCTTGGTGATAGATGCTCGGCTGCATCCAGCCGATGTCATCACCCATGATGAACAGGATGTTGGGCTTTCTGGTCTCCTGCGCGTGCATCGTAGCGGTACTCGATAGCAGGCTGCCGGCGACCGCCATTGCTGCTGTGAAGAACTTTGTAGTCCGTCTCATTTCGAATGCCTCCCTCACGGGGCCGCATTGGCGGCCAAGGTTAGTTGAAAGACAAGTCAGAGCAAAAGAGGGCTTGTCGGCGACGTCCAAGTTTACTGACCAGCAAATTGGAGCAGATCTTTTCGGTAAAGACGCGGCTCCCCGGCCCGCACGGTGACCCTCGACTTGCGGAAGAGGGATTTCCACTCTTCCATCCATTTTCTACATTGTATTGGCGGGAGCAGATATTGCCCTTTGGGGAATCCGTCGGGGCTAAGAGTTGCCAGTTATGGGAGCCGTCCGCGCCGCATTTCCCGCGCCCCGCGTCGAGACCTCCCTAAAGGACAATAGGCAGCAACCGCGACCGCGTGTCATAAGATGCTCGCAGGGGGAGGTTCTAGCTATGGGCAGGACCATGAGTGCAGTGGACGCACACGAAACGGAATTTGAAGGCTTCGCCTGGGTGCCTGCCCGAACGTTCGCCATGGGATCGAACAGGCACTATCCTGAAGAAGCCCCCGCCCATCCGGTGAAGGTTGACGGCTTCTGGATCGACGTGACGCCCGTGACCAACCGTCAGTTCGCCACGTTCGTCAAAGCCACTGGCCATGTCACCGTCGCAGAAAAGACTCCAAAGGCTTCCGACTATCCCGGCGCGATCCCCAAGATGCTGCGCGCCGGATCGCTCGTATTCACTCAGCCGAAAACCGTCGTCGGCGCCGACATCAGACAGTGGTGGTCGTTCAAGTTCGGCGCCGACTGGCGGCATCCTTATGGCGGCCGCAGCGATATCCGGGGGAAGGTCGACCATCCGGTCGTCCATGTTGCCTATAGCGACGCCCTAGCGTATGCCCACTGGGCCGGGAAGGACCTGCCGACCGAGGCCGAATGGGAGCTGGCCGCTCGCGGAGGTCTCGCGGACGCCGAATTCGCATGGGGCGACGAATTGATCCCCGACGGAAAGCTCATGGCCAACATCTGGCAAGGTGCGTTTCCCACAGTGAGCACAAAGCCCACAGGAGCGGATAGAACATCACCTGTCGGATCGTTCCCGGCGAACGGCTACGGCATCCACGACATGATCGGCAACGTCTGGGAATGGACGTCGGATTTCTGGTCGCCCCGCCATTCGGAGCCTGCGGTGAAGTCATGCTGCATTCCGCGGAATCCCCGAGGCGGCGATCGAGAGGCGAGCTTCGATCCCCGCGAGCCGGAAATACGAATTCCAAGGCGGGTGCTGAAAGGCGGATCGCATCTTTGCGCACCGAACTACTGCCGGCGCTACCGTCCCGCCGCCCGCCATGCGGAACCAGAGGACACGTCCACCAGCCACGTTGGCTTCAGATGCGTCAAGCGAATCCTGAAGGACTAAGGTCTTCCAGGCAATTTCGGTTCTACACCCAGGTGGCGTCCCGCGAAGTCTCCTGCCGGGCAGGCGATATCATTGTGGTTCCTGTTGGAAGTCCTGCCCGGCTGGGTGGCGCGATTCCGGCAATGCTTCGAATTGGGATCGATCCGGAGCAACTCAGTGACAGTTCATGCCTGAATACGTCCATCCACGGCAATGACGATCAGACTGGCCCCATTCTCTACGCGAACGACCCCTTTGCGCTTCATATCGCTGGCGCCATCCTTGAGGAGATGAGGAAACCAGATCATGAATGGCGAACGGATCTCATCCGCCATTTGGCAGAGGCGCTGACGGTGCATTCGTTACGACTTATGGCGTCCATCCGGGCGAGATCAGTGATCGGGAGGCAATCCGGCGGATCGTAGAACACCTCTCGCTGACTTCCTGATGCCCACAGTTGCGATTGCGCGTTTGACTCGGTGGAATTCGCCCTGAGGATTTCAGTGCAATACATAAATTGAGGCTCGACGCACCGTTTCTTGGCGGGCTTGCCTCAAAAGGTGCAAGATTTGAACGAACAAACGCGGCCGTGGAGCATTTTATGTTCTATAGGGGCGATTTGCGACTAAGGAGAATGTTATGAAGAGAATTATTAGCAGTCTGTTGATTGCGACGGCCCTTATAGGCTCGGCTATTCAGCCTGTTGCGGCGCGCGATCATCATCACCACGACAATACCGGCCGCGCCATTGCCGGCGGCCTTGCCGCAGGTGTCGTTGGCGGCCTGATTGGTGGCGCAATAGTCAATAGCGGTCCTCGCTATGTCGACGGCCCTCGCTATTATGATGCAGGCCCGCCGCCGCCGAGATGCTGGTACGAGGACCGTGACGTTCGCAACCGTTACGACGGCGGCTATCACACCGAAACCGTGCGGGTCTGCGACTAGCGGCGTCGCGAGAACCAATACCGTCCAGCATTGAAGCGGCGTTGATCTGATCCTTGATCATCGCCGCTGCCTTTCGCCCCTCAGCCGGGATTGCAGTTGCAATCTCGGCCATACTCCGCAGAAATTGACGAAAGCTGTCGGCAACATCAGTTGTGACCCGTCCGCCCAGGCGGAAAAATCCTCCATCTGTCATGCGTCTGCAAAGAACCGCCGTTAGTTGTCGGCCCGGGCAATTGCACGGCTGTGCGACATGATTGCACCTGTGCAACGGGCAGAGAAATGGACCGGGACAGATTCCTGAAACGGCAAACATGGCCAGCCTCTCCGGCGCGGACCAATGTCAACTTACTGCCATCGCTCCTCTATACATGTGCTGGCGGAGACTGCCACATCGCACCACCCGTCCTTCTGCGGCTCGCCCGGCATCAGTTTTCAATGCTGATACCGGGCGGTTTTGGGAGGCGGATGTTTTGTCGCGCGCGGGGCATTGAGGGAAAACGATGAGGGATGGTCCTGTGAGTGACGGCAAGACGCCGAAGAAGGAACGAATGCGCTTCGTGAGCGCCGAACAGGTGGCGCAGCTTGCCGGCGTTTCCCGCTCGGCCGTATCACGCACCTTTACGCCGGGCGCTAGCGTTGCGCCCGCGACGCGCGAGAAGGTGCTGCGTGCGGCCCAGGAGCTCGGCTACCACGTCAACGATCTTGCGCGCGGCGTGCTGGCCAATCAGAGCCGCCTCGTCGGCATCGTCGCCACGAAACCCGAAATCGGCTTCCGCGCCCATCTTGCCGCCGCCCTTGCCAAATTCCTCATCCAGCGCGGCAGCATACCGATCCTAATCAACACCGGCCAGACCGAGGACGAACTGCTGGCCGCCCAGAAGATGCTGATCGGCCACCGCGCCGAGGCAATCATCATTCTGTCGGGCTCGCCGCCTGCCAGCTTCTTCGAGCTTGCCCAGCGTAATGGCCAGCCGCTCGTCGTCATCGGCCGTTCCGAACCGGATGCAGACCATGTGCGCGCCGGCAATTCGGAAGCCTCCCGCAAGGCGGCTAAGGTGTTCTTCGAGGCCGGACGGCGCCGGCTGGCGGTTGCCGGTTCCAACACCGGTACGCCGAGCATTATCGAGCGCGAGAGCGCCTTTCTGTCGACGGCGGAAGGACTCGGCGCCGAGGTCTTCATCGGCCGTGGCGCGGATTCCGACTATGAGAGCGGCATCGCCGCGGGGCGGGCGCTGTTTTCGAATTCTGTACGCCCCGACGCCGTCTATTGCGCCAACGACCAGATCGCCTTCGGCCTGATGGATTATGTGCGGCAGGAGGTGAAGCTGCGGATTCCGGAGGATGTTGCCATCATTGGTTTCGACGACGTTCCCGAAGCGTCCTGGCTCAGCTATCAGCTGACTACCTTCCGCCAAGACCCGCTCGTCATGGCGATGCGCGCCGTCGAACTGATGGAGCGACGCCTTGGAAATCCGGACTTGCCGCCGGGCTATGAACGCGTCATTCCAGAGTTCGTCATCCGCCAGAGCTTCAGACCCTGATTCCCTTCCGAAAGATTCCCATGCACTGCGAATTTCCTGATGATGCCCGCTTCGTACTTGCCAAGGACGTGATCCTCGATGCGGCGGGAAAGGCGCTCTCCTACTTCTCCGATCTTTCATCACTGGAAACCGGCCATAAACTGAACGGCCAGGATGTGGTGAGCCAGGCCGACAAAGCCGTGGAGGCGATGATCCGCGACCGCATCACCGCCGCATTTCCCGATGATGGCGTGCTCGGGGAGGAGGAAGGACTGGCGGAAGGCCCCTCGGGCTACCTCTGGGTCGTCGACCCCATCGACGGTACGAGCTGCTTCGTGCACGGCATCGACCAGTGGTGCATCTCGATCGCCGTCATGAAAGGCGACGAGACGGTGCTTGGCCTCATCTGCCAGCCGACATCGGGCGATCTTTTCGTGGCGAGGAAAGGCGAAGGTGCCTTTCTGAACGGCAAGGCGATCAGCGTCGACAAGGCCACCAGCATCGGCACCGGGCTTCTCGGTGTGGGCGCCAATTTCCGCATTCCGCTGAAGCAGGTGTCGATCTTCATCCACCTGCTGCTGGAGGCGGGCGGCATGTTCATCCGCAACGGCTCCGGTGCGCTCATGCTGGCGCAGGTCGCCTGCGGCCGGCTCGCTGGCTATTATGAACCGCATATCAACGCCTGGGACTGCATGGCCGGGCTATTGATGATCCGTGAAGCCGGCGGCTGGACCGAAGCCTTCCCCGGTAAGGGCACACTTTTGACCGGCGGCCCAGTCATCGCCGCAGCGCCCGGGATAAGAGACGATCTCCTGACGCTTGTCAGCCGCTCTCTGCAGGATGAATTGGCCTGAACCTAGTAGGTTGTTCGCCCAGCCTCGCTGGTCGCGGACGAGCTCGATGCGATCTTCTCCGTCAGATCGACGAAATTGCGGATGAGGGCAAGCCGCGCATCGGCGCGGTGGGCGACGTATAATGGCAGGGGCGGTAGTTGGCCGGGCAATAGCGGCCGATAGACCACAGACTCCCGATGAAGCACGCGCATGGACGCCGGCACCACCGTCAGGCCACGGCCGCCGGCCACCAGATTGATGGCGGCGATGATTCGAGAAACCTCATCGACGATCCGCGGTGCAACGCCGGCAGTCTGGAAGGTTTCCATCAGCCGTTCGAATATTCCGGGCCCGTCCGTGCGCCGGTAGACGACCATATCGACACCATGGAGCATATCGAGCGTCAACGGTTCGTCTTCCGCCTCTGCATAGGCGTGGCTACGCGGGACCGCGACAAGCATGTCCTCTTCGGACAGAGCCCGTGCCGTCAGCTCGGGAAAGCGCTTCGCGTCGATGTGCAGCAACGCGACATCGACGCGCTGTTGCTGAAGGGCCAGAATGAGCTCATAGGTCTCGCTCTCCTCGACCACGATCTCGGCAAGCGGGAAGGCCCGGCGAAACTGCTGGAGGAACTGTGGCGCAAGCACGTGCAGAGAGGCCGAGCTTGTAAAGCCGACCGATAGCCGGCCGCTTTCGCCCTGGCTGAAGCGTCGTACATTGTCGATCGCCAATTGCGACCTTCTCAGAATATCGCGTGCCTCTTCAAGGAACAGCTCGCCCGAATTGTTGAGTGCGACCCTGCGCGGAGACCGGTCGAACAATTGGACGCCAAGCTCATATTCGAGATCCCGGATCTGCTGGCCGAGGGGCGGTTGCTGGATATGCAGGCGCTCGGCAGCGCGATTGAGGCTCCCCTCCTCGGCGACGGCGACGAAATATCTGAGATGTCTGAGCTCCACTGGATATCCTAGGACTTTTTCAGTTTAAGTGTTGAACAATATAAATATTTTACATGCCGATGTCACGCCTCTAGGCTCTTCCCAACTTGACCGAGACACGGAGGAGACGACATGGCCAAGAGCAAACCGAAGATCGCAATCATTGGCGCCGGCATGGGCGGACTTGCCGCTGCGGCGACACTGCGCAAGGTCGGTATCGACGTCCAGGTTTACGAGCAGGCGCCGAAATTCGCGCGCGTCGGCGCCGGCATCCAGATGCTGCCCAATTCGTCGCATGTGCTACGCGGCATCGGCGTGCTGGATCGCCTCAAGAAGATTGCCTTCGAACCCTATTCCCATCTCAACCGCGTCTGGGACACCGGCGAGATCAAGCGCGAGCTGCCGATGCCGGAGAGCCTCTACGGTGCGCCGTTCCTCTGCATGCATCGTGCCGATCTGCATGAAGCGCTTTACTCGGTGCTTCCGCCTGAGATCGTCCATCTCGGCAAGAAGCTCGTCGGCCTCGATCAGAAGAACGGCGGCGTCAGCCTTTCCTTCGCCAATGGCACCACGGTTGAAGCCGATGCGGTCATTGCCGCTGATGGCGTTCACTCGCTGGTGCGCGAGATCATCGTCGGTCCGGATGCGCCGCTTCACAAGGGACGTATCGCCTATCGCGCAGTCTTCGATGCCAGCCTGATGAACGGGGGCGAGATTGCGCCTTCAAGAACGAAATGGTGGGGCGTCGACCGGCATATCGTGATCTATTACACGGCCGCAGATCGCAGCTCGCTGTATTTCGTCACCAGCGTTCCGGAGTCGGCCGACTGGATGACGGCCGAATCCTGGTCGGCAAAGGGTGACGTCAAGGAGTTGAGAGCTGCCTATGAGGGCTTCCATCCGGAAGTGCAGATGGTACTCAACGCCTGCCCGGATTGCCACAAATGGGCAATTCTCGAACGCGAACCGCTGCCGCGCTGGAGCGATGGCCGCGTTGCACTTCTCGGAGACGCCTGCCATCCAATGACGCCCTATATGGCGCAGGGTGCCGCAACCTCGATCGAGGACGCCGCCGTGCTGGCGCGTTGCCTTGAGGCCGTCGACAATGACGACATCGAAAGTGCCTTCCGCCGTTACGAGGCCAACCGCAAGCCGCGTACGTCTCGCATTCAGGCCATCTCCAGCGCCAACACATGGATGTCGGGCGGAAACGAGGATACGACATGGCTCTACGGCTATGACGCCTGGAACGTGCCGCTTGTCGGCGAAAACGAACTGGCTATGGCCGGCTGATCGGAACAGCGCAATGTTGCAGCAAGAAACCAGCACGATGGACGGTCACTACGAGTTCGTGACCGTCTCGGATGAGGCAACTATCGCCTTTCGGCGATACGGCACGCCGGGAAAGCCACGCCTGCTGCTGATCCATTCGCTCGCCCTTGACGGCAGCATCTGGACGGATGTCGTCTCCGGACTGAAGGCGCAGGCCGAGATAATCTGCATCGACTGCCGCGGGCATGGCTGGAGCAGCCGCGCCCCCCTTTCCCAAGCAATCGAACGCTACGCTAATGACATCGCCGAGGTGCTTGACAAGGTCGGGTGGGACAAGGTGGTCGTTGCGGGCTGCTCCATGGGCGGCTGCATCGCGCAGGCTTTTGCCGCCCGCCACCCGAAACGGGTGGCGGCAATGACCCTTATCGATACCACGGCCTGGTATGGAGAAAAGGCACCGCAGGAATGGCGGGCACGGGCTCAGAAAGCGCGGGCCGAAGGCCTCGCCTCGATGGCCGCCTTCCAGGCAACCCGCTGGTTCGGCGACCGTTTCAGGGCGGAAAATCCGCGCAAGATCCAGGAGATGATGGAGATCTTTGTCCGCAACGATCTCGATGCCTATGAGGCGATCTGCATCATGCTCGGCAATGCCGATCTTCGCAGCGCGCTTGCCGGTTTTCATTTCCCGGTCTCCGTCATTGTCGGCGAAGAAGACTATGCGACCCCAGTCGAGAGTGCGCGCCAGCTTGCAAAGGCAATCCCCGGAGCGTCCCTGACGATCCTGCCGGGCGCCCGGCACCTGACGCCAATTGAATGCAGCGATGTCATCGCAGATGCGATCGCCAAGATGATTGAAGCTGCCGCCCATTAGGGCAAAGCTGGCGGCAGGGGGCGCCGCCGGCGTGCTGAACCGTGCTGATCTGGGAGGATGATATGCGCGATAACAATAGCATACTGGTTGCCGGCCGGGTTGCAGGCGAGGTCTCGCACGACGACCCGCAGCAGACGCGGTTGGCTGGCCGCGCCGCGGTTTTGACTGCACGCTTCGAAGCGATCCCCTTTACGCCCTGGCACCGCCGGGCGCGTATCATCATGGGCAGCGCTACATTCCTCGATGCCTTCGATGCTCTTTCGCTGGCATTTGTTCTGCCGATCCTGATCAAACTCTGGGCACTGACGCCGGCTCAGATCGGCTGGATGATTGCGGCAAGCTACATCGGCCAACTCGTCGGCGCCCTCCTCTTCAGCCGCCTTGCGGAGACGCTCGGCCGCGTTCACATGGCAGCGTCGGCGACCGCGCTGATGTCGGTCATGAGCCTCGCCTGCATATTGGTCGGCGATTTCCAGATGCTGTTCATTTGCCGTCTGATTCAGGGTATCGGGGTCGGCGGCGAAATGCCAGTCGCGGCCACCTATATCAGCGAGCTTTTGCGCGCCAAGGGTCGCGGGCGCAACTTCATGCTCTACGAGTTGATCTTTCCGATCGGCCTGATGGTGACCGGCCAGGTCGGCACATTGATCGTGCCGGTCTTCGGCTGGAAATCACTGTTCCTGCTTGGCGGGATTCCGGGTCTGCTGATTGCCTATATGCTCTATCGGCTGCCGGAATCGCCGCGCTGGCTGATCGGCCAGGGCAGGTTGGACGAAGCCGAAAAAGTGATCCGCCAGGCCGAGGAAAGTGCGCGGCGCAAGGATCCCGGCTATTCCTTCGACGATCGCGCCTATAACGAAGCGACGCTGGCGCTCGGCGGTCAAAGCCAGGCCGCTGCGCCCCGGACACCCAGCCGTTGGCGGGAACTGTTGTCACCGACCTTCCGTATGCGCACCATCGTCGCCTGGATCCTCTGGGCAAGCTCGTTCTTTGTCGCCAACAGCCTGAACAACTGGATGCCGACGCTCTATCACACCGTCTATTCACTGGAACTCGGCAGTGCGCTGCGGGCAGCCTCGATGACTAATGTCGCACAGGTCGTCATACTGCTCGCCTGCGCCTTCTGCATCGACCGTATCGGGCGACGCACCTGGGCCGTCGTCTCCTTCCTCGTCGGTGCCGTTCTCTTGGCCGCACTCGCCGCCGGTGGTGCGAGCAGCCTCTGGTCACTCATTCTGCTGGCTACACTTGCCTATGGCGTCGTCGGCTCCGTCAACGCCGTACTCTACCTCTACACGCCGGAAATTTACCCGACACGCATGCGCGCGGTCGGTACGGGCCTTGCGACATCATGGCTGCGTATCGCCTCAGCCGTCGGTCCGACGACGGTCGGCTACATGGTCGGCGCACAGGGCATCAAGTCGGTCTTCATCATGTTCGGGATCGTCGCCGTTATCGGCGCGCTTGCGGCAACGCAGATGATCGAGACCGGTGGACGCAGGCTCGAGGAGATTTCCTCCTAACTCATGCCCCGTCCGGCTGCATTCGCGGAAAGAAGCCCCGGTATCTTTGATGCCGGGGCTTCGACATTTCTAAGGCCTCAGGCGCCGTGCGGCACGGCAGCATGCTCCTTGCGCGCGATCACCGTAGCGACGACAAAGACGAGCAGGGCGCCGACCGCAAGGCAGACAGCCAGAAAGAACATCGGCGCAATCGTGCTGCCGGTTTCGTCCTTGATCCAAGGCACGACGTTCTGAGCGACGAAGCCGCCGAGATTGCCGACAGAATTGATGGCTGCCAGGCCCGCCGCAGCACCCGCGCCCTTAAGGAAGCGGGACGGCAGGCTCCAGAAGACCGGCTGTGGTGCGAAGATGCCGGCCGCGGCAATGCAGAGGAAGATAAACTGCAGCGTGTTGTTCGGAACAAGCGCCGAGAGCAGCAGGCAGGCCGCACCGATGAAGGCGGGGATGACGATATAAGGCGTCTTCGCCTTCGCCTTGTCGGCGGCAGTCGGCACCGCCCAGAGCGCAATCGCCACCAGTATCCACGGGATGATGTTGAGCAAGCCGTTCACAGTGTTGCTGACGCCGAAGGCTTTCACGATGGTCGGCAGCCAGTAGCTGAGACCATAAGCGGCAAGCGGGAAGGCGATGTAGCAGAGCGCCATCAACAGGACACGGGGGTCGATGAGTGCCTTGAAGCCGTTCTCGGCATTGTGATCCATGCCGGAATTTTCCGACGCCAGGCGGTCTGCCAGCCAGCCCTTCTCCTCGTTGCTGAGGAACCTCGCGTTTTCAGGGCGGTCATAGAGGTAGAAGAAGGTAACGACACCAGCAATGACGGCCGGAATGCCTGTCGCCAGAAAGACCCATTGCCAGCCGGCATGGCCGAGGAAGCCGTCGAGATCGAGCAACATGCCTCCAACAGGCGCGCCGACGGCATTGGCAAGTGCGCTGAAGATCATGAAGAGACCCACCATGCGGCCGCGATAATCCGAGGGGAACCAGAGCGTCAAAAGATAGAGGACGCCTGGAAAGAAGCCCGCCTCGCAGACGCCGAGCAGGAAACGCAGGATGTAAAACATTGTCGCATTCTGCGTATAGGAGAGCAGGATGGTAACGATGCCCCAGGATACGAGAATACGGGCGAACCAGACGCGTGCGCCGAACCTGTCGAGGAATAGGTTGCTCGGTACTTCAAAAAGGAAATAGCCGATAAAGAAGAGCGAGGCGCCAAGGCCATAGGCATATTCGCTCATGCCGAGAGCGCCGACCATTTCCAGCTTGGCGAAGCTGACATTCTGACGATCGATATAGGCAATGAGGTAAAGGATTCCGAGGAATGGCATGAGCCGCCAGGTAATCTTGGAGATCAACTGCTGTTCGTTGACCATTGCAAATTCTCCAAATGATTGTTGCTTTTCTCGCCAATAGATAGCCACCTCCGGACGATTATCAATCACACCGAACGGATGGGGACGGCTCCTGCATTGACAAGCGATATGTCGACAGCCATGCCTAGGAGCGTGGAAGCCATCCTTTCTGCCCGTATCTCCAGAGAGATCATCATGTCCATGCCCTCCCCCCGCGATTTCCTGACTTCGCTATTTTCCGCCGCCGTGCGCGCCGCCGATCCGCTGACCGGTATTACCGCGCATTTGCCGGAGAAACCTGATGGCAGGACAGTCGTAATCGGCGCCGGCAAGGGTGCCGCGCAGATGGCACGCGCGTTGGAACGCGTGTGGGACGGACCGCTCGAAGGCGTGGTGGTCACCCGCTATGGCTACGGTTGTGAGACCGACCATATCGAGATCATCGAAGCCGCTCATCCGGTTCCCGACGCCGCCGGCCTTGCCGCCTCCAGACGATTGATGGAGACGGTCGCCGGACTAGGTGAGAACGACCTCGTCATCGCACTGATCTGCGGCGGCGGCTCGGCGCTCCTGCCTTCCCCACCGGAAGGGCTGACGCTGCAGGACGAGATCCTCTTGAACGAGTTGCTGCTTGCTTCTGGCGCACCGATCTCGGCCATGAACGTCGTGCGCAAACACCTCTCCACCATCAAAGGCGGGCGGCTGGCTGCTGCGACCAAGGCCCGCGTCGTCAGCCTGATCGTCTCGGACATTCCCGGCGACAATCCCGCCCATGTTGCCTCAGGCCCGACCGTTCCCGACGGTTCGACCCGGCACGATGCGCTTCAGATCATCCAGCAGTACAGCCTCAAGCTGCCGCAGGCGGCTATCGATCATCTGAACTCCCCAAAGGCCGATGCGCCACGGCCGGACGATCCGGCCTTTGCCGGCCATGAGCACTACATCATCGCATCGGCCGGAGTATCGCTGGAGGCGGCCGCCGAACTTGCACGTTCGCAGGGAATAACGCCAGCGATCCTGTCGGATTCCGTCGAAGGGGAATCGCGCGACGTGGCGCTGGTACATGCGGCGATCGCTCGCGAGGTCGCCGGCCGCGACCGGCCTTTCACGAAGCCGGCCGTCATTCTCTCCGGCGGGGAGACGACGGTGACACTACGTGGCAAGGGTGGCAAAGGCGGCCGCAACGGTGAATTCGCGCTGGCGCTCGCATTGGCAATCGACGGGCACAACGCCATCCATGTGCTTGCCGCCGACACCGACGGCATCGACGGTTCGGAAAACAATGCCGGCGCATTTTCCGACGGCAGTACAGTCAAGCGGCTGCGCGCCGCCGGCTTTGACCCGCGCCGGGTGCTCGACGGCAATGACAGCTATTCCGGTTTCAAGGCGATCGGTGACCTCTTCGAAACCGGCCCGACCGGCACCAACGTGAATGATTTCAGGGCAATCCTGATCGTCTGACCACTCTTCGATGAAAGAGCCGTGCGACTTACCGATTTATCGATGCGTCCTCGGATAGAGATTTCGCGCCGGCGACGTCCAGTTGGCGAGTGTCGCGGGATCGGGCTTCCATATCTCGACCTTCAACGGATAGCATGCGGCCATATCGCTGGAATGGCTTGCGGCGCAATCGCCACCCGGGCAGGCCGACAAGGCGCCGAGAAGATCGATCTCGGCGAAGAACTCGATGAAATCTCCGGGCCTGACGGGGCTGGCCTTCATGAAATACTGGTGCGTGTCCCTGGTGAAACCGGTGCACATGAAGACGTTGAGCACGTCATGCACATGCATCTCGGCCTGCTCGAGCGGCATGCCGCTATCGGCAGCGAGCGCACGCGTCAGGTTCGAATGGCAGCAATGGTGGTAGTCGCTACCCTTCAGCAATCGGTTCGTATAAGGATCGCAGCGCGTGCCGATGACATCATGAATGCCGGCACCGTCGTCATCCCAGCCATACCAGCCGAGGCTGTCATAGGTGATCGTCGCCATAGGGCGCAGATACGGCAATGTGCTCCAGAGACGATCGCCGACACCGACATGGGTTGCGTGCAGAGCCCGTGTCTTGCCGCTGAAAAACCGTTCGGTGAGATCGGCAGCGTTCCACAGATTGAGGTCACCGACCTGCGGACCGTCGATGCTGACGATGCGAAAGAAATGCCCCTGCGGAACGTGGAAGCTGCCTGCCTCGCGCGGTGGCACGATCACCTCGCTGACCTTCGTCAGCGTTTCGCGGGCGGCCTCGAGCAGACCGAGATCCGCAGACGGCAGCGTTTCGACGGGATAGACGACCACGGGCGGTGCTGACCGCCGCTCGGCTGCGTCAGATGGAATTGGCACTATCGACTGCTTCGACATCCGGTTAGTTCCGCTCCGCTGGCGATCTTCCGGTGCTGCGCCCGGTGACACGCAATAAGTCGCCGAGCACTCTTAGCGAGGTTGCGCCATTGGGCAACCGAGATGTTTCTTGCCCTATGGGCAAGTTTTGCTTAGTCATCCTGACATGAGAAACCTTCCCCTCGCATCACTGCGGGCATTCGAAGCCGCCGCACGCCACGAAAGCTTCGTCCGGGCGGCTGCCGAACTGAACCTGAAACCGGCCGGCATCAGCCAGCACGTGAGGGCGATGGAGAATTGGCTCCGCATCCCCATGTTTCTGCGTCATAGCCGGGGCGTGACGCTGACAGCCGCCGGCAGGGAATTCGGCGCAGCCGTCACGCATGCGTTGGCACATATCGAAGTCGCCGCCGGGCAGTTGAGGCTGGAAGCAAACAGCCGCCCGGTCAGCGTTGCGTGCATTCCCTCGATGGCAGTGCGATGGCTCATTCCGCAGCTGCCGAGACTGAGAATTGCTTATCCTGATATCAGGATCAGCATCGTCTATGCGCTCGATGCCAGGACGCCCGAAGCGGCAGGTGCCGATCTCCTGGTCTGCCACGGCGTGCGACCAAGCCCCAGCGCCATCAAGCTCCTGGATGCAGCAACCAGACCAACCTGTTCTGCGGAATTCCTCGCCCGGCATGGCCCCTTTCACAAACCAGCTGACCTGCTTGCCTGTGAAATCCTGCATGACGAGACGATCGATGCCTGGGCGCGCTGGTTGTCAGGCGCCGGCATCAATTCCGCGCCGAAGGCCGGACCTGTTTTTGCCGACTTCAATCTCATGATCGGCTCGTTGATCAGCGGCCAGGGTATCGGACTTTGCCCAACCGCACTGATCGCAGAGGAGATCGCGGCGGGTTCACTCGTCTCCCTCTTCGAGAGGGCTTCCGATATGGACAAGGCCTACTGGCTCATCGAGGCAAAGGGCCTCTCGCGCGAGGCAAGAACGTTTCGCGATTGGCTGCTTGCAGCAAGGCAGGACGAGGCCTGACGGACCGATCAGGCTTTGGCCCGCTTCGGAACAGGCAGATCCTGAAGTGTCATGCGCCAGATGTTGCGACCATCGGCCTTGGCGCGATAGAGCGCCCGGTCCGCCTCCTGCATGAGTGCTTCGTGGTCCACTCCGTCAGCTGCAGCAATGCCGACGCTGATGCCGAGGCGGATGGCAAGACCATTGATGGTAAAAGGCTGCTCGAAGGCGCCGATGCAGCGCTCGGCGAGATCAATCGCTTCGCCTCTTTCTCCCGTCATCAGGATTGCGAATTCATCGCCCCCGAGCCGGGCGACCAAATGACCTCGCGCATGCATGTGCAGCCGATTGGCAACATTTTTCAGCACTTCATCCCCGGCAGCATGGCCAAACGTGTCATTGACGGGCTTGAACCCATCCAGATCCAGACAGCAGATGATGACCTTTTCCCGGTCCTCCGATGCAAGGGCTTTTTCGAGCGCCTTGTAGAATTGCATCCTGTTTGGCAGGCCTGTGAGAATGTCGTGATGCGCCAAACGATTGGCTTCAGTCTCGGCAAGAATTCTGTCGCTGACATCGGCCACAGTGAGCAGCAGCCGATGCTCGGCCCCTTCGTGGAGCTGACGAACATAGATCAGCACGTGGCGCTCTGATCCGTCCCGCGTCGTCTGTCGCCAGATCGTCCGTGCATCACAGTCACCGTCGAGATGGAGGAGGACCCTCTCGAACGCCTGGAGTTCGCCGTCGACATGCATGTCGCAGGCTCGCTTCGACAGTAGCGTCGCAGGTTGGAAACCATAGAAATCAACAGCTGCCTGGTTGGCCTGAAGAATGGCGAGGCTATCGCCATCGCACAAAAGCATGGGCATGGGGTTGGCGTTGAACAATTGGCGAAGCCAGTCTTCCCGCTGCTTGAGGCCGGTAATATCGATGCGCATGCCGATCGCGCCGCCGTCGGGCGTGCGCCGGTCGTCGTGGCGCAGCCACCGGCCATCCCGCAACTGCTGCTCTTCTTGCGAAACCGGCTGACGAAATTTCTGCATGCGGGCCGTGAACCACGCCTCCTTGTCCTCGACGAGCTCGCGCATCCCGTCGCCGGCGAGACTGCTCCTCAATATATCCTCAAAGGCGACACCGGGCCTGAGATGCTCGGCTATATCAGCGTAAAGCTCGGCATATTTCTGGTTCCAGAGAACATAGCGGTCGCTGGCGTCGAACACGCAGACCGCCTCCGGCAGCATCTCGATGACATAGCGCAGGCGCAGATTGGCCTCGCGCGCCGCATAACCAGCAGGACGCTTGTCATCCACCGGCTCGAGGAAAGCAGCCGTGACCGTCTCCGTGCCAGTAGGCCAGCTCACGACCTGTACGCGGCATAGCAGACAATGACCAGAATGATCGCTGATGAAGGCAGTGGAGACGCCCGAGAGCAACGGCCATTCCGGCATGAGTTCGGTAATACCCGCGCCGCGAGGCCGGTCTTCAAGATGGAGGAGATGCCCGGCTTCGGCATTGGCAAAGATGACATGACCGGTGGTGTCGAGCACGATCACCGCCATCGGACATGCCTGCAGGAATGCAAGGATCTCGGCACCAAGCATCATTAGTCCAACCGTAAAGTCGCTTCAGCAGATCTTTCGGATGCGACTTTAACAGCGGAACGTAAAGGAATGTAACCACGCCTCACAGTGCGAGCATTTCATACACACTCCGAAGCAAGACAAGGTTTCTCGAAAGTTAACAGAAGATCCTGATGTAATGTTCCACGACGAAATGGCTTGGGTTTTGCATTGGCTTCACTGCTCTGACCCCGACTACATCACGACGCAAGGCCGCGTCTTCTCGCCTGAGCTGGAAATCACCACGCGCTCAACAGGCAACACGCGCGTCTGTCACGCCTGCACAATTGGTAGGATTTTTCATGAACCGGTGAACGAAAGAAATAAATAGTCTATAGATTTTATAGGGAATTCGACACCCTTCCCGTCATCGCTTCCTGACATTGCAACCTCAAACGGGAAACATCAACGATGACATTGGCAAAAATATTGGGAACGGCTGTGCTTGGCCTCGTCTCCCTCGGCATGTTCAGCAACGTGGCAGTGGCCGAGGCGAGTGCGCCGCTGCTCGACAAGGTGCCATCGGGAACGGTCCTGACGATCGGTGATCCGGTGACGCAGAAGGCCCTTGAGGTTTCCGGCCTCATCAAGGAACTCACCTTCGAGGTCAAATGGGCCAATCTCAGCGGCGGCCCGCAGACCTCCGAAGCCTTCCGCGCGCACGCTCTCGATGTCGGCTCTGTGGCCGAAATCCCGTCGATCTTCGCAACTTGGAACAACCTGCCCGTCCGCAACATCGCCTATCGCGAACGAAAAGACCCCATTGCCAATCCAATCTACCGTTTCGGCATCGCGCCTGGCGTCGACGTCAAGTCGCTCGCAGATTTCCGCGGCAAGCGTATCGCCTTCAGCCCCGGCCAGGCCCAGGGCACGCTCGTGCTTCGCGCGCTCCATGCCGCAGGCCTGACGAAGAAAGACGCCACGCTGGTCGAGTTGCCGAGCACCGGCGATGTCTATCCGAAGGCACTCGCCAGCAAGCAGGTCGATATCGCGCCGCTCGGCGGCGTCAATATCCGCCGCTACATCAGCCAGTATGGCTCCGATGGCGCAAGCCTCATCGAGCACGGCCTGCGCGACGACCCCTCCCATCTCTATGCACCGCAATGGGTGCTGGACGATCCCGCAAAAGCAGCCGCCCTTGGCGAATATGTCCGCCTCTGGGCGCGCGCAACCGAATGGGTCGATGAGAATCCTGAGATCTGGATCAAGCAATATTACATCGGCCAGCAGGGCCTGAGCCGCGAGGATGCCGAATTTCTTATCAAGCTCGCAGGTACCCAGGTCATCCCCGATAGCTGGGCGGACGTGAAGAAGCGCCATCAGGAAACCATCAACCTGTTGGCCAGCGAGCTTGGCTACCAGCCCTTCGACGTCGAACAGATCTTCGACAACCGCTTCGAAAAAATCGCTGCAGGCGCTCTGCCAAGAAGCCAGTGATCGCGCGTGCCGTTCCGTAGCGAAAAGAGGAGATCGCAAGCATGGCAACCACTTGGGATGCAGATAACGTCAAGACATCACGGATATCGTCGCGCGGAAGCGCTGGTGTCACCGCCTCGACAAAACCCGCGGTCTCCCGCGCCCGCCGCAGGCTCGGCCCCGGACGCGAGATACCCTTCGGACTGCAGATCGGTCCGGCACTGCTGGTGCTGGCCTGGGTTGCCGGATCGGCATTGGGGTGGATTGATCCGCGCATTCTCTCGGCGCCCTGGACGGTCGTCGAGGCCTTCGGACGGCTGATCGCCGAGGGCCGCCTGCAGGACAACTTCGTGACGTCTGCGACGCGCGCGCTGCTCGGTCTCAGCATCGGCCTTGTCATCGGCACGGCCCTCGCGGTCATCGCCGGTCTGTCCCGCATCGGCGAGGCGCTGATCGACGGCCCGATCCAGATCAAGCGCGCCATCCCGACGCTGGCGCTGATCCCGCTTTTTATCCTGTGGTTCGGGATTGGTGAAGGCATGAAGGTCACGACCATCGTGCTTGCCGTCATCATCCCCATCTACATCCACACCCACAATGCACTGCGTAGCATCGACAGCCGTTACGTCGAGCTCGCCGAGACGCTGCGCATGAGCCAGAAGGACTTTATCTTCCAGGTCGTACTGCCCGGCGCCCTGCCCGGTTTCCTTCTCGGTCTGCGCTTTGCCGTCACGCTCTGCTGGGTGTCGCTCGTGGTGGTCGAACAGATCAACTCCACCAGCGGCCTCGGCTACATGATCGATCTTGCCCGCACCTATGGCCAGACCGACGTCATTCTCGTCGGCCTCGTGGTCTATGTGCTTCTCGGCCTCGTCTCGGACGGTCTCGTCCGACTGCTCGAACGGAGGGTCCTGTCATGGCGCCGCACTCTGGCCAATTAAAGCCTGCCGTCCACGTCGCAAATCTCGTGCGGCGTTTTGCTGCAAAGACGATCCTCGACGGCGTGGATCTCGATATCGGCGAGGGCGAGTTCGTGGCCCTGCTCGGGAAAAGCGGATCAGGCAAGAGCACTTTCCTCAAAGCCCTTGCCGGCCTCGACCACGAGGTCGAGGGAACGGGTACGTTCGAGACGCCGGAAAAACTCTCGGTGGTCTTTCAGGATGCCCGCCTGCTGCCCTGGCGCACGGTCATCCAGAACGTCACGCTCGGCCTGCCGGGTGAAACCGGGCAGGAAGCCGGACGCAAGGCGCTCGCCGAAGTCGGTCTCGAAGGACGGGAGACTGCCTGGCCGAACCAGCTTTCCGGCGGTGAGCAGCAGAGGGTGGCGCTCGCCCGCTCACTGGTGCGCGAGCCGGCCCTGCTGCTGGCAGACGAGCCCTTCGGCGCGCTCGATGCGCTGACCCGGCTGAAGATGCATGACCTCTTGCGGGAGCTTTGTGCAAAACACCGCCCCGCCGTTCTCCTCGTCACCCATGATGTCGATGAGGCGATCTCGCTCGCCGACCGGATCCTGGTGCTCGACGAGGGCCGTTTCGTGGAGGATCTGCGCATCGACCTGCCGGCGCCGCGCGATCACGGCGATCCGCGCTTCGCACAGATCCGAACCCGTCTTCTGAGCAGGCTCGGGGTTGATGCCCCCGGCCGCCGCGCCGCCTGAAACCAACGGAGATCGCCATCATGGCTAGTCAGAAAAGACAGATACGGCTTGGCGCATTCATCATGGCAACGGGCCATCATATTGCCGCCTGGCGCCACCCGGACGCGCAGGCCGATGCCGGCTTGAATATCGATCACTATCGCGAACTGGCTCAGACCGCCGAACGCGGCAAGTTCGACCTGGTTTTCGTTGCCGACAGCCCCGCCGGCTGGGAGCGCGCCAAGGATCCGGAAGCATTGCGCCGCACGGCCCAGGGCGCTCATTTCGAGCCAGTGACTCTATGGGCGGCGCTTTCGCAGGTGACGAGCAATATCGGCTTTGTCGCGACTGCCTCCACCACCTACGAGGACCCCTATCTGCTCGCCCGTAAATTCGCCTCGCTCGACTATATTTCCAAGGGGCGTGCGGCCTGGAATGTCGTCACCACAGGCGCCGATGTCTCCAAGAATTTTTCTATCCCTGGCCACCCGGCCCATGCCGACCGTTACGCACGGGCCGAGGAATTCGTCGACCTGGTGAAGGGCTTATGGGATTCCTACGAGGATGATGCCTTCATCCGCGACAAGGAAAGCGGCGTCTACCTCGATCCGGACAAGGTGCATCAGCTCAATCACAAGGGCCAGTTCTTCAGTGTCAGCGGGCCGTTGAATGTCGGACGCCCGGTTCAGGGTTACCCCGTCATCGTCCAGGCCGGCGCATCCGAGCCCGGACGCGAGCTCGCAGCGCGCACCGCCGAGATGATCTTTACCGCCAACCAGACCCTGGAAGACGCTCAGGAATTCTACTCCGACGTCAAAGGACGTCTTGCCCGCTACGGGCGCAGCCCGGACGAGCTGCTGATCAGCCCCGGCATCTTCCCGGTGCTCGGCGGCACAGAGGCTGAGGCGAAAGCAAATTACGACTATATCCAGTCGCTCGTTCACCCCTCGGTCGCCTGGAACATCCTGTCACGCCACTACAAGGGCGTCGATCTCTCCGGTTATTCGCTCGACGATCCTGCCCCGCCGCTTCCTGACAACACCGAGCTCAACAAGAGCCGCCTGAAGCTGGTCACCGATCTGGTCTCCCGCAACAATATGACGCTGCGCGAATTCTATCTGGCGGTCGCGACTGCCCGCGGCCACCGCACCGTGGTCGGCACGCCGGAACAGGTGGCGGACGCGATGCAGGAATGGTTCGACAATGGTGCCGCCGACGCCTTCAACATCATGCCGCCTGTCCTGCCGACAGGTTTGGCTGACTTCGTCGATCAGGTCGTTCCGATCCTGCGCAAGCGCGGTCTTTTCCGGGAAGAGTACGAGGGCACGACACTGCGCCAGAATCTCGGCCTTCGCCGCCCGCCGAATGGCTTGGCACTCAAGGCGCAGCAGGGCGAAGCGGCCCGGGCGGCGGGGTAATTCATCACCGCAGAGATACGGGGTAGCCGGGCTCGCAGGGAAAGCCCGGCTACCCTATCTTGATAATCCAATCGTTGAGAACCGCAGGCGCATCGCATGAGCAACAATCCGGAATTCCTCTGGTACATCCCCAATGCCGCCAAACCCGGCCACCGCGGCGATTCGGCAGCAGAAAACCACAATAGCCTGGAAACGCTGACGAGCCATGCCAAGGCACTTGAAGAGCATGGCTGGAAGGGCGCGCTCATCGGCACCGGCTGGGGCCGGCCGGACACCTTTACTCTGGCAACTGCACTTGCCGCACGGACAACAACCTTCGAGCCGCTGATCGCGATCCGCCCCGGTTACTGGCGGCCGGCGAATTTCGCCTCGGCGGCGGCCTCGCTCGATCATCTCACCAGCGGACGCGTGCGCGTCAACATCGTCTCCGGCAAAGACAATCTGGCCGCCTATGGCGACAGCGAGGGAGATCAGGCGCATCGCTATGGCCGCACCAAGGAATTCATGCGGCTGGTGCGAAAATTATGGACCGAGGAAAACGTCACCTTTGCCGGCGAGCACTTCGGGGTCAGCGAATCCACCGTCGTTCCACGCCTCGCGGCTCGCGGCGAGCGCCGCCATCCGAAACTCTATTTCGGCGGCGCATCGGAAGCGGCCGAGCGCGTCTCGGCCACCGAAGCTGACGTCCAGCTCTTTTGGGGTGAGCCGCTTGATGGCGTGCGGGAACGGATCGACCGTTTGAAGCAGCTGAGCCGCGATCTCGACCGCGACCTGCCGCCGCTTCAATTCGGGCTGAGGATTACGACGCTGGTCCGCGACACGACAGAAGAAGCTTGGGCCGATGCTGAAGCGAAGGTCGCCGAAATGGCAGAAAATAGCGGTGCTGGCTGGCACGACCACCAGCGGGCCGTCGCCGTCGGCCAGCAGCGCCTGCTCGACCTTCATCAGCGTGGTGAAGTGCTCGACGACAATCTTTACACCACGCCCGGCAAATTCGGCGGCGGCGGCGCAGGCACGACCTGGCTGGTCGGCTCCCCCGCAGATGTCGCCCGCTCACTGCGCAAATACCAGGAGCTCGGCATCAGCCATTTCGTGCTCTCCGACACGCCCTATCTTTCGGAGATCAAACGGCAGGGCGCGCAACTGCTGCCCTTGCTCAAGGCCGCATGACGGCGCCTGAAAAGCATATCTCCATCATCGTTAGTCGAGCAGCCCGAGACGCAACAAAAAACAGGCCCATTGGGCCTGTTTCTATTTCGCTCAGACACCTCAATGGGCGCCAGCACCTCCGCCGGCCTGCGGCTTCTTGGTCAGAAGCAAGGCAATTGCTGCGAGCGCCAATACCACGCCGATGACCGCGAACGTATCGCTGAAGCCCATGATGAGGGCCTGGCGCTTGACGATCTGGCCGAGCGCGACGATCGCCTTCTGCGATGCGACGGCCGGATCGGTAACACCGTTCTGGGTGAAATAAGCTGTGAGCTGGGTCAGGCGGTCGCGCACCTCGTCACGGGTCAACGTGATCGACTGACCTATGATGTTGGAGTGGAACTGCTCGCGCTTGGTCAGAATGGTGCCGAGCGAAGCCGTGCCGACCGCGCCACCGAGATTGCGCAGCATGTTGGTGAGGCCCGAGGCAGCAGCGGCATCTGCGGGCGCGATGCCGGCCGTCGTGATCGCGGTGATCGGGGTGAGCACCAGGGCCTGGCCGATGGCGCGCACGATATTCGGGATCCAGAACTGGTCGCCGCCATTGTTGGCCGAGAGCGTGATGTTCATGAAGCAACTGATTGCGAAGATCGAGATGCCGAGGAAGCCAATATAGCGGGCATCGAAGCGCTTCATCAGAACCGGCACCAGCGGGATCAGCAAGAGCTGTGGCAGGCCGGTCCAGGCAAGGACATTACCGATCTGCTCGGCATTATAGCGCTGCACCTGGCCGAGATATTGCGGCAGGATATAGACCGTGCCGAAGAGCGCCACACCGACCAGCACGTTGACCAGCACGCCGATGCCGAAATTGCGCTGTGTGAGCAGGCGCAGCTTCACCAGCGGCTTTTTGACGGTCAGTTCGATCCAGATGAAGGCAACCAGGAAAACGAAGGCGACGATGCCGAGCTTGACGATGAAGGGCGAGGAGAACCAGTCGTCCTTGTTGCCCTCTTCCAGTACGGTCTGCAGCGCCGAAAGGCCGATTGCCATAGTGACGATGCCGGCCCAATCGCCCTCCTTCAGAAGGTGAAGCTGCATCGGCTGCTTCTCAAGCGTCAGAGCGAGAGCCGCCGCCATGATGAGGCTCGGGATAGTGTTGATGAAGAAGATCGTCTGCCAGCCGTAATTCTCCGTCAGATAGCCGCCAATCGTCGGGCCGATGGCCGGGGCGAAGGTGACCGACAAGGCAAAGACGGCAAGGCCAAGCGGTTGCTGGCTCTTCGGCAGCTTGGTCAGCACCATGGTGAAGGCCATGGGGATCAGCACGCCGCCGGCAAAGCCCTGTAGGCCGCGCAGCAGGATCATCGTGCCGAGATCATGGGCGAAGGCACAGGCCATCGAAAAGATCGGGAAGAGGATGGAATTGACGAGGATATAGCGGCGGAACGAGAAGACATTGCTGAAATAGGCCGTCAGCGGAATGACGACGATCTCGCCGATCAGATAGGAGGTGGAGATCCAGGCGCCGTTGTCGACGCCTGTGCCAATGCCTCCCTCGATATCGAGGAGGGAGGCATTGGTGATCTGGATATTGAGGATCGCCATGAAGGCGCCGATCATGCCGGCGAGAACGGCAATCCAATCCCTTGTGCTGGCCTTGGTGCTGGCGCCCGGCTGCGGGATAGCGCCTGATGTTGTGGCGATACTGGACATGACACGATCTCCTGCCCCTTCGCTTAGTTGCTGGTAGCATCGACCTTCGTGTCGATGCTCGGCTGGACGGACATGCCGGGTCGCAGATCGCCCTTTTCGGCGGCATCGCCATCAAGCACGATCTTCACCGGAATGCGCTGAACAACCTTGGTGAAGTTACCGGTGGCGTTGTCGGGCGGCAGCAGCGCAAATTCCTGGCCGCTTGCCGGCGACAGGCTGTCGACATGGCCGTGATAGGTGCGGCCCGGGAACATGTCGACCTCGATAGCGACAGGCTGGCCCGCATGGACATCGGTCAGCTGTGTCTCCTTGTAATTGGCAACGATATAGGCAGCTGTCGTCGGCACAACTGCCATCAGTTGGGTGCCGGCCTGAACATACTGGCCGACGCGCAGCGTACGGTTGCCGACCGTACCGTCGACGGGCGCAACGATCGTCGCATAGGAAAGGTTGAGCTCAGCCTGATGCATGACAGCCTGGTCATGGGCAAGTGTCGCCCTGGCCTGGGCAAGCTCGGCATTCAGTAGCTCGACCTGCTTCGTTGAGGCGTCGAGGGCAGCGCTGTCGCGCACAATCGTAGCCTGGGCGGCGGCGATTGCCGAAGCCGCCTGCTGGGCGGTCTGAACTGGCGCATAACCGTTGGTGGCCAGGTTCGTATAGCGCTTGTTGTTCTGTTCCGCGAAGGTCTCGTTGGCCCGGTCAACGTCGAGCGTGGCGCGAGCGGCGGCGATGGTCGACTGTTGGATGTCGAGCGAAGCCTGCTTGGCGTTGACGGTTGCTTCGGCGGCGGCAACATCGGCCTTGGCCTGATCGAGCGCAGTGCGGAAATCTCGATCATCGATGCGGGCGAGTGGCTGGCCGGCCTTCACCGCCTGATTGTCGGCAACAAGGACCTCCATAAGATAGCCTGAAACCTTCGGGGAGACCGTGGTGCTGTCGGCCTTGACATAGGCATCGTCGGTCGAGACCTCGAAGCGGCCGACCGTCCAGTAATTATGGCCGTAATAGGCGCCGGCGGCGATAATGGCGATGGCGGCAACGCCGATCAGCAGCGAGCGGCCGCCGCGCTTGCGGACCGGTGCCTCTGCAGCGGGCTCGGTGACACGCGGCGTCTTGCCGGCGTCAAGCGTTGCAGGTGTGGCTTCAGCGGTGGTTTCGGTGGCCGGCATATCGGCCGGGACACCGTTGTTCTTCAGAGTATGCAGCTTCGTGACGGACATCGTCTCTCTCCTTCTGGAAGGTCGCTGTCGTCTTGGCCGCGGCCTTGAAATTCGGCTCAAGTCCAATTTAGGAAACTTGATGTTTTCCAAAATATAAGCTAAAAAAGAGAAGTCAACAAGAATTTGGAAACTCGCGATGGTCGAAAATCACAATATCGAGAAAAAGCCGCGCGGCAGGCCGCAGGTACGGTGTGACGAGGATACGCGCGGCGTACTCATCGAAGCCGCCAACAGGCAGTTCCACGAGAATGGCTATGCCGCGGTCAGCATCGCTGCGATCGCGCAGGAAGCCGGCGTTTCAACCAAGACGCTCTATCGCCTGTTTCCGACGAAGGCAGATCTGTTTTCCGAAATGGTCTCGGATCGCACCGGACGCTTCCTCCTGGCACTCGACCCCGGCACACTGGCGACGGCCGAGCTTCGCCAGGGACTGGAGCGCATGCTGATGGCCTATGGCATGCTGACGCTTTCGCAGGACACGATCACGATTACCCGCCTCGTCATCGGCGAATCCGACCGCTTTCCCGAACTCGCCACCTCGTTTTACGAAAAGGCGATCGTGCGCACCAACACGTCGATGGAAAACTGGCTGCGCCGCCAGGTGGAACACGGGCTGATCAAGCTCGAAGACCCGCACGCCGCCTGCGGCATGCTGCGCGGCATGATGATCATGGAACCACAACGCGCCGCCATGCTGCGCCAACTGCCGGCGCCCAACATCGAAGAGATCGCCGCGAGGGCGAGAATGTGTGCGGATATCTTCCTGAAGGGATGCGCTGCTTAGGGACATAGGGCATGCGGGATTGAAGGCGGGCTCTCCCTGGGGTGGACGGCAGTTTTCCTACTCTTGACGATCGCCTCCGGTGTTTCCACTTGACGATGCGACAGATCCTCTCGACAAACCCGGTCTCGAGCTCGAATGGTCGGGCTCGAAAAACAGGAAGAAACGCTCATGCGCACCCCGAGACGCCCCGCTAACCCGCATGAAGCGGCCGAGGCCCTGTTCAAACCTGTCAAGAAACCGGCGACACCGGCCGTCGAGCGGCCCACTCTGCCGAATGTGAAGGAACTTGTAACCTTGAAGCTCGACAGCGAGGTTCTCGCCCACTTCCAGGCCGGCGGCTCGGGTTGGCAGGAGCGTATCAACGACGCGTTGCGGGCAGCCATGACGAACAAGGACTGACCCGCATCCGGGAGAAGGCGCGTCGAGTGCCTTTATCTTGGAGCACCGCCGCGAGAATCGCGACGGTACCGAAAGCGAATTTCCGCGACGTGTCAGGCCGCGAGAACCCCCGCTTTTTTCGCCGTCCAGGTGGCGACCAAGTCCATCAGCCCGGGCGACAGGCAATCGTAAGGCTCAAGCCCAACCTCCTTGAGATGCGAGCGTACGGCGCCCATCTTCCCGGGGTCGTATCCGCTTTCGATAATGGACGACACGAAGGCGGCAAAGCCGGGCGCTGCCCAGCCTCTTTCCTGGAACCGTTCGGGATGGACGAAGGAGAGCCCCTGAAAGGCATGATCGCGCTCGACAGGCCCGTACATATGGACCCCGCAATCCTTACAGGCATGGCGCTGGATAAGCGCGGACGCGTCGACAACCGCCAACTTGTTTCCGTTCTCCAGAACCTCGACGTTCGCCGTTGGCGCGACGGCAACCACGGAAAAAACCGCACCCTGCGGCTTCCAGCATTTCGTGCAGCCGCAAGCATGGTTGTGGGCAATATCGCCCTTGACGCGGACTTTCACCGGATTGCTCGCGCAATTGCATACGAGCGTGCCGCCGACAAATGACGCATCGGTCGCCCGGTATCCTGAATCCACGATTGGGTGGATCGCTACATTGTTCATGCGTTGTCTCCTTCCCTTCCTGGGCCGAGGCGGGATGCCGCGGCCAAGCCCTGTGTCATCGCGCAAACCGCTCGACGGCCAGCGCGAGACCTCCTCCTGGGATGAGTATATCACCACGCCGCCAATATCGTCCGCTCCTCTTCTGCTGATGCCACGCGATCAGCACGGTATCCAAATCGACTTTGGGAAGCTCAGCCTGCGGTCGGCGCCACGAGAGACGTCGCGAGCTATTCGGTGATCTCGACCTAACTCAAGTGATGCAGCAGGATTCAGTCCTTGGCCTCGGCACCGGAGAAACATAGCAGCATGTGGTTGAGAAGATCGGCGGGAAAAGCGGTGGTCGCAATAGCCGTGTGCCACCTCATCGGCCGTGCTCCCGCGCACTCCAAACGTGCCCTTTGCAGTTAAGGTTTCGCGCAGTCAGGATGGGCAGCCTGGAAGGCTGGCAACTCGGCGCATTTGCCATCGATATCGACGATGCGCTTGAAATCGGTCATGTCCACTCCCCAGCGGCGGGCATTGTAGACCTGCGGAACAAGACAGAGGTCCGCCATCGTCGGTGTATCCCCAAAGCTGAACCCTTTGTCGGCTGGGTCGATCATCGCTTCCAGCTTACGAAGTCCGTCCGTGATGAAATGCTTCATCCATTCCTCGCGGGCGTCGGTCTTGTCCGCTACGGTCATGAGGTGCGCCACGACATGCGTGTTGCATATCGGATGTATGTCCATGGCGACCGCGTATGCGAAGGCGCGCACTTTCTGGCGATCGGCAATATCCGCTGGCAGCAATCCGCATTCCGGCCGAACCTCGGCCAGATACTCGATGATTGCCAGCGACTGGGTCAGAGTTTTCCCGTCGATCACCAATGTTGGCACGAACCCCTGCGGGTTGAGCGCCAGATATTCCGGCTTCTTATGCGCTCCCTCCAACAGGTTGATGGACACTGTTTTGTAGTCGATCGCCAAGAGATTGAGCGCAATGCGGACGCGATAGCTCGCCGATGACCTCCAGTAATCGTAGAGAACGACCTCGTTCATTGCAGCCCAGCTTCCCCGTATCTTTCGACCGTCTGCTCGATCGCCCCGAAGATCGAATGGCCGGCACGATCCTTCATCTCGATGCGGACCTGATCCCCGAACTTCATGAACGGAGTCTTCGGCGATCCGGTCTCGATCGTCTCAATCATCCGTATCTCGGCGATGCATGAGTAGCCGTCTCCTCCGTCTTCGATGGGCTTGCCCGCTCCGCCATCCAGCTTATTGGAAACCGTTCCCGAGCCGATGATCGTTCCGGCCACCAGATTGCGGGTTTTGGCGGCATGGGCGATGAGCTGGCCAAAATCAAACGTCATATCGATGCCGGCATTCGCCTTGCCGAATGCCTTGCCGTTCAAGCTCACAAGCAGCGGCAGACACACCTTGCCGCCGTCCCACGACGCTCCGAGCTCGTCCGGCGTCACCGCGATCGGAGAAAATGCCGATGCCGGCTTGGACTGGAAGAAACCAAATCCCTTTGTCAACTCGTCCGGTATGAGACCGCGCAGCGATACATCATTGACGAGCATCACCAGACGGATGGCATCGCGCGCTGCTTCAGGACCGGAAGCCATAGCAACGTCACCGGCGATGACGGCAACCTCACCCTCCATGTCGATCCCATAAGTCTCGTCAGCCACCACGATCGGATCTCGCGGCGCGAGGAAACCGTCCGAACCACCTTGATACATCAGCGGATCGGTCCAGAAACTCGCCGGCATCTCGGCGCCCCGCGCCTTGCGTACCAATTCAACATGGTTGAGATAGGCCGAACCGTCGGCCCATTGGTAGGCTCGCGGCAAGGGCGATGCGGCGTCGTGTTCGTGAAACCGGATCGTCGGCTGGGCACCTGTCTCGATACCTTCGGCAATCTGCGCGAGTCTCGGAGCAACGTGCTCCCAGTCATCGAGAGCCGCCTGCAACGTGCGGGCAATGTGACCGACTTCGGAACAGCGGGTAAGGTCGCGGGAGACGACAACGAGCCGGCCATCTCTCGTGGAGTCTTTCAACGTCGCAAGCTTCATATCCCATTCCTGTGCCAGAGGATGCCTGACCGATCCTCACTTGAGGCCATCACTTGATACCGGGGGTTCCGTCGAACTTGCGTTCCAGGCCGTCCCAGCATTCCAGATAATCATCCTGCAGCGTTTCAAGCTCGGCTGCGTATTTCGTCAATTGCTGCGGGTACCGGGTCTCGAACATGAAGGCCATGGTGTGATCCAGCTTCACCGGCTTGAGCTCGGCATTGGATGCTTTTTCGAAGGCGAGGGCGTCCGGCCCGTGGGCAAGCATCATGTTGTGCAGGCTCATGCCGCCGGGGACGAAGCCCTCCTCCTTGGCGTCATACTGGCCATGGATCAGGCCCATGAACTCGCTCATGATGTTGCGGTGGTACCAAGGCGGACGGAACGTGTGCTCTGCCACCAGCCAGCGCGGCGGAAAGATCACGAAATCGACATTCGCCGTACCTGCATCTTCGGTAGGCGCGGTCAGCACCGAAAAAATCGACGGATCGGGATGATCGAAGCGGATCGCGCCAACAGGAGAAAATGTCCGTAAATCGTATTTAAAGGGGGCGTAGTTGCCGTGCCAAGCGACCACATCGAGCGGTGAGTGGCCGATATCAGTGACATAGAATTTTCCGCACCACTTCACATGGACGCGACAGGGTTTTTCCTTGTCCTCGAAAGCGGCGACGGGCGTCTTGAAGTCGCGCGGGTTCGCCAGGCAGTTCGCGCCGATGGGACCACGGTCCGGCAGCGTGAATTTCGCGCCGTAATTCTCGCATATATATCCGCGCCAGACCGCCTGCTCGCCACTACGGAGAACCTTGAACATCATGCCGCGTGGGATGAGGCATATTTCCAGGGGCTCCACGTCCATGATGCCCATTTCGGTGAACACTTTGACGGCGCCGAGCTGCGGCACGACCAGCAGTTCACCATCGGCGTTGAAGAAGTAGTCATCCACCATGTCCTCATTGAAGACGTAAGCATGTGCTGACATGCCCACCTGGGTCGTGACATCGCCTGCCGTCGTCATTGTCCGCACCCCCTGAAGAAAGGTCAGATTCTCGGTGGGTGTGGGGACGGGATCCCAGCGAAGCTGCCCCAGGGGAAGCGAATGTTCGTCCAGGCAAGGCGCGGTTTTCCAGAGCGGATAGGACGCGTTCGAGAAGCGGCCTGTGTGACGCACGCTCGGGCGAATGCGATAAAGCCAGGACCTTTCATTCGTCCCGCGCGGCGCGGTGAATGGCGAGCCGGAAAGCTGCTCGGCATAAAGACCGTAGTTGCATTTCTGGGGGCTGTTCTGGCCCTGCGGCAGGGCGCCGGGAAGCGACTCTGTTTCGAAGTCGTTGCCGAACCCCGGCATATATTTCAGCTTGTTTGTCGTCGAGGCTTCACCCTCGGAAGCCTGGATTGATGTCTGGTCCATTGCTCAACTCCTCCCCGGAAACTCTCGGCGTCGCGCGTCTTTTCAGACGCGCGAGGTGGCCCCGAGAGTTTACTCCGCCGCAGTACCGATGACACCACGCTTGATTTGATCGGCCTCGATCGATTCGAAGAGAGCGCGGAAATTGCCTTCGCCGAAGCCCTCGTCGCCCTTGCGTTGGATGAATTCGAAGAAGATGGGTCCAATCACGGTCTTGGAGAAGATCTGGAGCAGGATTTTCGTCATGCCGCCATTCACCACACCTTCGCCATCGATGAGGATGCCGTGCTTCTTCATACGGTCGACAGGTTCGCTATGGCCGTTCACGCGTTCATAGGACATGTCGTAATAGGTTTCCGGCGGTCCCGGCATGAAGCGCAGATCATTGCCGGCAAGCCTGTCCGTGGCCTCATAGATATCTTCCGTTCCAACGGCGATGTGCTGAATACCCTCACCCCTGTATTTCTTCAGATATTCCTCGATCTGGCTCGTGTCGTCCTTCGATTCATTCAGCGGGATGCGGATCTTGCCGCAGGGCGACGTGATGGCGCGGCTCACCAGACCAGTGATGCGCCCATCGATGTCGAAGAAGTGGATCTGCTTGAAATTGAACAGGTTGCGGTAAAAGTCCCACCACTTGTCCATGTTGCCACGGAAGACGTTGTGCGTCAGATGGTCGAGATAATAGAAACCGATCCCCTGAGGATGCGGGTTAGGCTCGCCGAGCCAATCAAACTCGGCATCGTAGGCCGATCCCTTTGCACCATATGTCTCGACGAAATAGAGCAGCGAGCCGCCAATGCCGACAATCGCCGGGACGTCGAGCGCCTTGTCATCCCCTTCATAGGGAACGGCGCCTTTCGATACCGCGTGATCGAAGGCGTGTTTGGCGTCGACGACGCGCCATGCCATCGACGGGGCGCAGGGACCATGATTTGCGACGAAACGCGCGGCATGGCTGCCGGCTTCCGCATTCAGGACATAGTTGATGTCACCCTGGCGCCAGACGGTAATGTCCTTCGTCTTGTGCCTGGCGACTGGAATGTAGCCCATGCGTGTGAAGAGCTCGCGCAGCTTCGCGGGCTCGGGATGGGCGAATTCGACGAATTCGAATCCGTCGGTGCCGGCCGGGTTGTCGGCGGTAATTTCCGAGGCCGGCGCGTCATGCGGAAAAGGGCCCATTTTCTCCTCCTGGGAATTGGACTTTGATATGCAAAGTGTGGCCCAAAACGCATGCAAAGTTCTTGCATTCTTCATGCCAGAGGAAGAGATTATGCACGGTTCGTGAGGATTTTGGAGATTTTGCGCAATGGATGAACAGCTCGATAAATTGGATTTGCGCCTGCTCCAGGAGCTTCAAAAAGACGGCCGATTGACGAACAACGAGCTGGGAGAGCGGATCGCGCTTTCACCCTCGCAATGCTCGCGCCGGCGAACGAGACTGGAGGCTGAGGGATATATTCGCAGCTACCGGGCCTATCTGGATCAACAGAAGCTTGGCCTGGATATGCTGGTGGTCATTTCCGTGACGCTTGCCACCCATAACAGAGACAATGCCCGCAGATTTTCGCAGTTGATCAACGGGCTGCCGGAAGTTCTCGAAGCCTATGCGCTGACCGGTGAAATGGACTATCACTTGAAGGTCGCGACCCGCGGGCTCGCGGACCTCTCCAAATTCGTCAACGACGTCCTGTTACCCCACGAGTCGGTGCAGCACGTAAAAACCTCGATCGTCCTCGACACGCTGAAGACATTCGAAGGCTTTCCGATACACATGCCGGGTCATCGGCATGGCGACAGCACGCGGTGATCTGGCAGCAAGCGTCAGAGCGGCAGTTCGGTCGAGAATTTCAGCTCCCGCAGCACAAAGCTCGATACGACTGTGCGCACATGCGGATTGCGCATGAGGTAGCGGGTCATGAAGGCTTCGTAGCTTTCCACGTCCCTCGCCCTTATCTTCAGCATGTAGTCGAAAGCGCCTGACAAGGCATAGCACTCCATGATCTCCGGCCGCTCCAGAACCACCGAAGCGAAAGAGGCGACCGCCTCTTCGTGGTGATCCTCCAGCGTCACATGCGCGATCACGCAGAGCTTGAGATCGAGTTTTCCGGGATCGAGTAGTGTCACACGCTTACGGATGACACCGTCGGCTTCCAGTTCCTGGATCTTCCGCCAGGCCGAACTTTGCGACATGCCGGCCTTTTCCGCCAGGTCTGCCAGCGAAAGACTGCCGTCGGCTTGGATAAGTTGCAGAAGCTTGCGGCGAAAATTCCCAGGTTCTTTCATTCTCCGCACCACATTTGGGAATATTTGCCGTCACTATGGCAATTGGTAGCACGAAAGAAAAGAAAATCCTCCAAATCCGGGGGATAATGGCAGAAACGCTATCCCGGGAGGATCAGAATATGACCAAGGAAAGCAGCTACACCGCCAAACTGCCTGGCTCGGACGGTTTATATGCCTATACAACTGAGGAAGATGCGATTTGGGGCGAACTCTACCGGCGTCAGATGAAGCTGCTCGCCGATGCGGCCTGCCGCGAATATCTGGATGGCGTGAAAATGCTAGGGCTGAAGCCCGACAAGGTGCCTCAGCTTCTCGATGTGAACAGACGCCTGAACGAGACCACTGGCTTCGGTGTGGAAGGGGTACCGGCGCTCATTCCGCCCTCGCGCTTTTATGAACTTCTGTCACAAGGCAAATTCCCGCTCGCAACCTTCCTGCGCCGTCGCGAGCATATCGACTATATCGAGGAACCGGACCTGTTCCACGAGGTTTTCGGCCACTGCCCGATGCTCACCAACCAGAGCTATGCCAATTTCGTACGGCATTTCGGCGAAACAGCTGTTCGCCTCGGCAAAGGCTATTCTTGGCATCTGTTCCGCATCTTCTGGTTCACCGTCGAGTTCGGCCTGATCAATACGCCGCAGGGCCGCCGCTGCTTCGGCGCAGGGATCGTCTCATCGCCAAGCGAAGCGAAGGCGGCGATGGAAGGCAAGGCATGCGAATTTCGGCCGTTCGATCTGCTGAGCGTGCTCAGGACGCCCTACCGGATCGATATCCTCCAGCCGATCTACTACGTCATCGACAGCTTTGCCGATCTCGAAGCGATCGTGGAGCAGGATATCGAAGGCACGATCCTGAAGGCGAAATCGCTGGGTGATTTCGCCCCCACTTTCGAGGCCAAAGCTTCGTGAATCGCTGACACTATCGCGGCCGGTCCCAACTCGACCTTGTATCCCATGTCGACGCGCGGGCTCCTGGCGATCGCACAAGACAGCGCGATGATGTCAGCAAGGCTTCACAAACGCCCAATCGCTCAGGTCGGGGACGTCCGCACCGGTCCGGTGGACTCACGCAGGATGAGTTCAACCGGCCACAATTCGTGAATCTCCATCGGCGAACGCCCGGCCAAAAGCTGCAGCACGAGATCGGCGCAGCGCGTACCAGCCGCACGCATCGACGACCGGGTAGCCGACAGCGAGGGCACCATGTTGTCGGCCGTCAGGTAGGGAAAGACGTCATCGTGGGCAATGACCGAGACATCGCTGCCGATCTGGAGCCCCAGCGAACGTGCGGCGCGGTAAATGCCGAGCGCCGTCATCATCGACCCCGCGACAAACGCGGTCGGCCGCTTCGGCTGCTCGAGAAATGACCGCGCAAAGCGGAAACCGAGCTCGTCGGTGAAATTGCCGTTGGCGATCAGTTGCGGATCGACCTCGATCCCGTGGCTCTGCAAGGCGCTGCGGTAACCGATGTCGCGATGCAGCGCGTAAGTTGCGCCCTCGCGGCCATTGATCAGCGCAATCCTCGTATGACCGAGATCGATCAAATGCGAGGTCGCGCGGCGTACAGCCCCTTCATTGTCGATATCGAGCCAGGGGTGCGGCACGTCGATGTCTGAACGACCATGAACGAGGAACGGCATTCCCAGCTCATGCAGCAGCGCGATACGCTGGTCATTGGGTCGAGGCGAATGCACGATGATCGCATCCACCCGCTGACTTTCCGCCAGCCGTCTGTAGAGTTGCATCTCGGCATCATATTCGGGATTGGCCATCGGAATGACCAGGATATCGGTGTCTTCCGTGATAAGACGCTCCGCCATACCGGCCATGAATTCCGCGAAATGAAACTCGCCGGCACGCCCCATGACGACGCCAATGGCACCAACCCGCCCGGTCTTCAGTCTCACCGCATTGACGTTCGGCCGGTAGCCCAGCCGCACCGCCTCTTGGACGACGCGGGCGCGCGTCACCTCGCTTACCTCGGGATAGCCACTGAGCGCACGGCTGACGGTCGTTGGAGACAATCCAAGTTGTTTTGCGAACTCTTTGAGTTTCATTGACCGAAATAACTTTCATCGCCTGCGCTGCCGGGCATCTATACCATCGGCCTCGCAAATTCCACATTCTATGCCGTCGATTATATTTTCTCAAATCGATTTCAATTTCACTTGCCGCCAGATGAACACTAGCGCGAATTAGGAAATCACGGCATTTGGGTTTCCAATTGATTTTAAACGATATTCCGTATTTATGAACAAGTATAGGTCGCAATCAAGAACCTCCCTTGACACGGTATCGACCTTCTGACAGTTTTCCACGACCAAATCGATTTCAATTTGGTCTTTGGGAGGAGAAAATGAAGTTTCGTTTCACAGCGGCCGCCCTCGCGGCTGCGCTTATTGGCGTGTCAGTTCCGTCCTTTGCCGCCGAGATCAGCATTTCAGCGAGCTCTACCGGCAAGAACCTCGATCTGTTCCGCAAGCAGCTCGATGCCTTCGAGAAGGCGACCGGCAATACGGTCAAGATCGTCACCATGCCGCCCTCATCCACTGAACAGTTTTCGCAATATCGGCTCTGGCTCGCAGCCGGCAATACGGATGTCGATGTCTACCAGACGGATGTTATCTGGGCCCCGCAGCTGGCAGACCAGTTCGTCGATCTCAAGGATGCCACCAAGGACGTCGTCGGCGACTTTTTCCCGGCGATCGTTGCCTCCCAGACCGTGAACGGCCGTCTGGTCGCAATGCCGCTTTATACGGATGCACCGGCCCTGTTCTACCGCAAGGATCTGCTTGAGAAATACGGCAAGCAGCCGCCGAAGACCTGGGACGAGATGGAGGCAACCGCCAAGGAAATCCAGGAAAAGGAACGCGCCGCCGGCCAGAAGGATCTCTGGGGTTACGTCTTCCAGGGCAATGCCTATGAAGGCCTGACCTGCGATGCACTGGAATGGGTCAAGTCCTCGGGCGGCGGCCAGATCATCGAGACCGACGGCACGATTTCGATCAACAACGAGAAGGCCGCGGCAGCACTCAATCGCGCCAAGGGCTGGATCGGGACGATTTCACCGAGCGGTGTGCTCGCCTATCAGGAGGAAGAATCCCGCGGTGTCTGGCAGACCGGCAACGCCGTCTTCATGCGTAACTGGCCCTATGCCTATGCGCTGGGCAACGGCGCCGACAGCCCGGTCAAGGGCAAGTTCGACGTGACGACACTTCCCGTTGCCGCAGAAGGCGACAAGCCCTCCTCGACGCTCGGCGGCTGGAATCTCGCCGTCTCGAAATATTCGAAGAACCCGGATGCGGCGATCGAACTCGTCAAGTTCCTGACGTCGAAGGAAAGCCAGAAGCAGCGTGCCATCGAGCTTTCCAACCTGCCGACCTTGTCGGCGCTTTATGACGACAAGGACATTGCTGCTGCGCAGCCGTTCATGCCGAATTGGAAGCCGATCTTCGAAAACGCTGTGCCGCGTCCGTCGGCTGTTGCCAAGGTCAAGTATAACGAGGTTTCCGCCAAGTTCTGGACCGCCGTGCACAATACGCTCTCCGGCAGTGGGACAGCCGAAGAAAACCTAGAGCTTCTCGAAGCCGATCTGACGACGCTGCAAGGCAGCGGCTGGTAACAGATCGAGGCGGCAGCGTCGGATATCTCGTCGCTGCCGCTTCCGATACGCCGTCGTCGATTGTCTCATGAAGCGGATATTCCATGAGTGAAGTTGCAGTCTCCCAAAATCTGAGCACGGGCGCGCGCACGAAGGCAATCTCTTCGGATCTGCGCTCGGAACGTGTCCGATCCGCCTGGATCTTCCTGGCTCCGACCCTGCTGATCCTGGCCATCGTTGCCGGCTGGCCGCTGTTCCGCACCATATACTTCAGCTTCACCAACGCGTCGCTGACGAACCTCGGCGATGCTCAGTTCGTCGGCTTCGACAATTACCTCTCCTGGGTTACCCTGAAGAGCGGCCGCACGATCTATAGGGGACTGCTGGCCGATCCCGCCTGGTGGGGCGCCGTCTGGAACACGGCAAAATTTACGCTGTTGTCGGTCACGATCGAAACCGCGCTCGGCCTCATCGTCGCCCTTGTGTTGAACGCGCAATTCGTTGGCCGCGGCGTCGTGCGCGCCGCTATCCTCATTCCCTGGGCGATCCCGACCATCGTCTCGGCGAAAATGTGGGCCTGGATGCTCAACGATCAGTTCGGCATCCTCAACGACATGTTTCTCAGCCTCGGGCTCATCAGCCAGAAGATCGCGTGGACCGCTGATCCCCAGACAGCGATGATCGCCGTTCTGATCGTCGACGTCTGGAAGACAACGCCCTTCATGGCGCTGCTGATCCTCGCCGCCCTGCAAATGGTTCCGGCCGATATTTACGAAGCCGCAAAGATCGACGGCATCAACCCCATCAAAGTGTTCTGGCGTCTGACCCTGCCGCTGATCCGCCCGGCAATCATGGTCGCCGTGATCTTCCGCATGCTCGACGCCATGCGCATCTTCGACCTGATCTACGTGCTGACACCGAACAACGCCCAGACCAAGACAATGTCGGTGATGGCGCGCGAAAACCTCTTCGATTTCGACAAGTTCGCCTATGGCGCAACCGCCTCCACTGTTCTCTTTCTTATCATCGCCTCCGTTACCGTGCTCTACATCTGGCTCGGCCGCGTCAATCTCGGTGGAGGCGAACGCTGATGCTGCTCACAGCCACGAAGAATACGCTGTTTTATCTGCTGGTCGCGGTCATCGTCATCATCGCGGTCTTCCCGTTCTACTACGCGATCCTAACAAGCTTCAAAGTCGGCACCGCGCTCTTCGAGGTCACCTACTGGCCGACCTCGATCTCGCTGGAAAACTATACCGGCGTGTTGACGACCGGCAGCTTCATCCGCAGCCTCGGCAATTCGCTGCTCATTGCCTGCCTCGTGGTCGCCGCCTCTTTGCTGCTCGCCGTGACCGCATCCTACGCGCTTGCCCGCGTGCATTTCCGGGGTCGGGCCCTCTTGATGCTGACCATTCTGTCCGTCTCGATGTTCCCGCAGATCGCTGTGCTCGCAGGGCTATTCGAACTCATCCGCTGGATTGGCATCTTCAACACGCCCTTCGCGCTGATCTTCTCCTATATGATCTTCACTCTGCCTTTCACGGTGTGGGTGCTGACGACTTTCATGCGGGATCTGCCGATCGAGATCGAGGAAGCGGCCATCGTCGATGGCGCCTCCCCTTGGGTCATCATCACGCAGGTGTTCATGCCGCTGATGTGGCCGGCTCTGGTCACCACTGGTCTGCTTGCCTTCATCACGGCCTGGAATGAATTTCTGTTCGCCCTGACTTTCACCTCGTCGGATGCGCAACGGACGGTGCCGGTAGCGATCGCTCTCCTTTCGGGCGGCAGTCAGTTCGAAATCCCCTGGGGCAATATCATGGCGGCATCGGTCATCGTTACCGTGCCCGTCGTCATCCTTGTTCTTATTTTTCAACGCCGGATCATTTCCGGGCTGACCGCCGGCGGCGTCAAAGGCTGAGGAAAGCGCGACATGGCACAAATTAGATTAGACAATATCCGCAAGAGCTTCGGGGCATTCGAAGTCATCAAGGGCGTCAGCATGGACATCCGGAAGGGGGAGTTCATGGTCTTTGTCGGCCCGTCCGGTTGCGGCAAGTCCACCTTGCTTAGATTGATCTCAGGACTGGAGGACATAACGTCAGGCACGCTTTCCTTCGATGGTCAGCCGGTCAATCGTCTTTCCCCGTCGAAGCGCGGCATCGCGATGGTCTTCCAGTCCTATGCGCTCTATCCGCATATGACGGTCTACGAAAACATGGCCTTCGGCATGAAGCTCTCCGGCCGAACCAGAGAAGAATGCAAGGCGCGCGTCGAACAGGCAGCCGGCATGCTGCAGCTCTCACCCTATCTGGAGCGCTTGCCGCGCCAGCTTTCAGGCGGCCAACGCCAGCGCGTGGCCATTGGCCGCGCCATCGTTCGTGACCCGAAGGTCTTCCTGTTCGACGAACCATTGTCGAACCTTGATGCTGCGTTGCGCGTCGCCACAAGGCTGGAGATCGCCAAGCTTCACCGTGGCATGCATGACACGACGATGATCTATGTCACCCACGATCAGGTCGAGGCCATGACGCTTGCCGATCGCATCTGCGTTCTTCGCGATGGCGTCGTCGAACAGGTCGGAACTCCGATCGAGCTCTACGAGACCCCGAACTCAATCTTCGTCGCCGGCTTCATCGGCTCGCCGAAAATGAACTTCCTCTCCGGCCCGTTCGCGGCTCCCTATAATGCCCACACGATCGGGGTGCGAGCCGAACATATCGAGTTTAGAGATCAGGATCCTGCCTGGACGGGCACCGTCATCCACTCAGAAATCCTCGGCTCGGACAGCTTCGTCTATCTCGACATCGGCTCGGCCGAACCGCTCACCGTTCGAGAGACCGGCGTATCGAGCCACCAGCCCGGCCAGCAACTGGGCGTGTCGCCGGTCAAGGATCGCATTCACCGTTTCGACCAATCCGGACGCGCACTCGAAAAGGTCCCTTTCAAGGGCGCAGCCTGACCACCAATCAAACAAACAGGATTCGACCGCTTCCCATCGGTTCCGGTCCGCTACTTGCTGTGAAGGAGCAGAAACTTGTCTATTCGCACCATCGTCTGGGGTGAGAACATCCACGAAAATACCAACGCCATTGTCCGGGAGATCTATCCGGACGGCATGCACACCACGATCGCCAAGGCGCTGAACACCGATCCGGCTATTTCCGCGACTACGGCAACGCTGCAGGAACCGGAACATGGCCTCAGCGAAGCCCGGCTTGCCGAGACCGACGTTCTGACCTGGTGGGGCCACAAAGACCATGGTGCCGTCTCCGATGCCGTCGTCGAGCGCGTCGCCAAGCGGGTTTGGGAAGGCATGGGCCTGCTCGTTCTGCATTCCGGCCATTTCTCGAAGATCTTCAAGCGCCTGATGGGCACGCCCTGTGCGCTGAAATGGCGCGAGGCGGGCGAGCGCGAGCGTCTGTGGACGATCAATCAGCGCCATCCGATCGCCGCCGGGATCGGCGAGCATTTCGAGCTGGAAAACGAAGAAATGTACGGCGAGCAGTTCTCCGTGCCGGAGCCACTGGAAACGGTCTTCATCTCCTGGTTCCAGGGCGGCGAAGTCTTCCGGTCTGGCCTGACCTGGCGCCGTGGTGCCGGCAACATCTTCTATTTCCGTCCCGGCCACGAAACCTATCCGACCTATCACGATGCGAACGTGCAGAAGGTGCTGATCAACGGCGTGAAGTGGGCCTATAACCCGCAGGGCGATCTGAAGAGCATCACCGATGCCCCAAATGTGCCGGTAGAGAAGGCACTGGAGCCGATCGTCGAACGCGGCCCGAGACTGCATCAAGCCGGCGAAGCCGGTTACCGCTGAGGAGAAGAGCAATGCGTCTACTTGTACTTGGCACGGGCATGATGGCCAAAAACCAGGTTGCCAACTTCCTCGCCATCGATGGTGTCGAGGTGGTCGGCGCCGTCGACACCGATCGGACCCGGCTTGATGAGTTCGCTGATCATTTCAACATCGCAAGGCGCTTCAGCACGCTCGAGGAAGCGATCGCCTGGGGCGAATTCGATGCCGCCACCAACGTCACGCCTGACCGGATACATCATGCGACGAGCTTGGCGCTGATCGCCGCCGGCAAACACGTCTTCTGTGAAAAGCCGCTGGCAGAAAACTACGCCCATGCGCTGGAGATGACGGAAGCGGCTGAAGCCGCCGGCGTCGTCAACATGGTCAATCTCACCTATCGCAACGTCGCACCGCTGCAGCGCGCCCGCGAGATGGTGCTATCAGGTGAACTTGGCACCATCCGCCATGTGGAGGCCTCCTATCTGCAGAGCTGGTTGGTGTCTCGCGCCTGGGGCGACTGGCGCACGGAATCGCGCTGGCTGTGGCGCTTGTCCACCGGCCATGGATCGAACGGTGTGCTCGGCGATGTTGGCATTCATATTCTCGATTTCGCCGCCTATGGCGCTGCGACCGATATCGATCATGTCTTCGCCCGGCTCAAGACCTTCAACAAGGCGCCGGGCGGACAGATCGGTGAATATATGCTCGATGCCAATGACAGCTTCACCATGTCGGTCGATTTCGCCAATGGCGCGCTCGGTGTCATCCATGCGACACGCTGGGCGACCGGTCATCTCAACGAACTGAAGCTGCGCATCTATGGCGAAAAAGGCAGCCTCGAAGTCATCCATCGTCCTGACGGCTCAGATCTTCGCGGCTGCTTCGGTGACGATATTGAAAGCGCCACCTGGCGTGACATCGAGGTGCCGGCAGTGCTGACCAACTACCAGCGCTTTGCCGAAGCGGTCAGGACCGGAAAGCAGGACGATCCCACCTTCCGCCATGCCGCCAACCTGCAGAAGGTCATCGACCTCGCGATCGTATCGGAGAAAGAACGTCGGGAGTTCAATCTACTGGCCTCCGAGAGCCTGGAAGGCACGGCCGGCCAGGAACGCAAGACGGACGATCAGGGGCCGGCGCTAGCGCTCGTCGTCTGACGGCATGGTGAAACCTCGAAGGCCCGCATGACCGGGCCTTCGTCGAGCTAATAGCTCACGCTGCTTATCCGTGCCAGAGCCGAGTGCCTCGTTGCAGACTACACAAACGGCACCCACGCGATCTTGGCTCGCCGTGGCTCTTTTACGCCAGGCCAAGACACGCTTACTAGGCGGCCTTAACAGGCGCTCTCACGCCCCGATAAGCAATGAGATCCTCGATTGTGATCAGATGGAGGCCGTGCCGTTCGGCAAACTGCTCAAGCTCGGGCAGGCGTGCCATCGTGCCATCATCATTGGCCACCTCGCAGATGACACCTGACGGCGACAGGCCGGCAAGCCTTGCGAGGTCGACAGCCGCCTCGGTATGACCTGGACGAGAAAGCACGCCGTTCGGATGCGCACGCAACGGGAAGATATGGCCGGGCCGCGCAAAATCCTCGGGGCGGGACGTCTCGGCAATGAGTGCGCGAACCGTCGCGGCGCGGTCAGCCGCCGAAATTCCGGTCGTCGTTTGAGGAATATAGTCAACCGACACGGTGAAAGCCGTCTTCAAAAGTTCGGTATTGTTGGGGACCATCTGCGGGATCTGCAGCTCGTCCAGCCGCTCGCCTTCCATTGCCACACAGATGAGGCCGCGAGCATAATTCATCATGAAGGCGATCGCCTGCGGGGTGATTGCCTCGGATGCGATGACGAGGTCGCCCTCGTTTTCACGATCACGATCGTCGACGACGACCACGATCTCGCCACGCGCAATCGCGACGATCGCATCTTCGATTTTGGAAATTGCCATCTTCTCTGCCTTTCAAGGGTTAGCCGCGGTTTGCGGCGTACATGGCCTGTCAAAAGCCACCATTTTCCCTTGGGCGAACAAGCATATGAAACACCGCGTGCCGAGCGGTGTCCTCTGCGTTGCTCTCTTCCATCCGGACTATGACCGTCGGCTCCGGCATCTCACCGGATCTGCTGACCCTTCGCTTCCACGAAGGCGCTCGCGGGCTCCGAGTTGCCTCGATACCGCCGGTGGGGAATTGCACCCCGCCCTGAGAACATTACTTAGATAGATGATGAAGGCCTTGTTCTGCAAGAGGTTGGTGCAGATCTCGCCGCGGGAACTGCCTCGCAGAGGTGAAAGCACCGTTTCCTATTGTCGAACAGAGCTAGGACATGATGAGGCCGCCATCGACATTGATGGTCTGGCCGGTAATGTAGGCTGCATCGTCGCTGGCAAGGAAGGTGACGAGGCCGGCGACGTCTTCGCCGGAACCGGCGCGCTTCATCGGAATGCCTTCGACCCATTCCTTCATCAGTTCGCCGGGGCCGTAATTGCCGAGCAGCTTGCCCCATGCATGGTCGTTATAGGCCCACATGTCGGTCTCGATGATGCCCGGGCAGAAGGCATTGACGGTGATGCCGTCGGTCGCGACTTCCTTGGCAAGGCTCTGGGTGATGCCGACGACGCCCATCTTCGAGGCGGCATAATGCGGCGTATAGATGAAGCCGTCGCGCGCCTGGCCGGAGGCCGTGTTGATGAGACGGCCGCCGCCGCCGTGCTTGCGCATGCGGGCGATCGCTTCCTGGGCGCAGAGGAACACGCCTTTCGTGTTGACCGCCATGACCTTGTCCCACTCGCCCTCGGTCATATCCTCGATGCGGGCAATGGTGATGACGCCGGCATTCTGGATGGAGACGTCGACTGCGCCGAATGCCTGCTCGGCGGCGTCATAAAGGGCCTTGACGCTTGCCTTGTCAGTGACGTCGCCAACGAAGGAGATCGCCTTTCCGCCATCGGCCTTGATCTGTTCGGCCACGCCATGCACGCTGTCTTCATTGGCCGAAACGACGAGATTGGCGCCTTCGCGCGCAAAGCGTTTGGCGATCGCTGCACCGATACCGCGGCTTGCGCCGGTAATGACGACGGTCTTGTTTTCAAAACGTTGCATTCTCTTTTCCTTTCAACGGCGTCGGCGTGAGCGCACCGATCTGCACCGGCGACACTTGTCTCCGCACTCAGAGTTCAAACGGCTGCCGAAATAATTGCTGCGAATTCCGAGGCCTTCAGCGAAGCGCCGCCGACCAGCGCTCCGTCCACATTGCGAAGCCCGAATATCGCCTCTGCATTGGATGCCTTGACCGAGCCGCCATAGAGGATCTTGACCGAATGGCCATCGCTGCCCAGCCGCTCTTCGAGCATCTGCCGGATCGCCGCATGGACCTCCTCGATCTGTTCGTGGGTCGGCACCAGTCCGGTTCCGATTGCCCAGACGGGTTCATAGGCGATGACAAGATTTCGGCTGGTAGCACCCTCGGGGACGGATCCCCGCAGTTGTTCGCCGACGACTTCGATTGCCCGGCCTTCGTCGCGCTCATGGCGTGTCTCACCGACGCAGATGATCGAAATCAAGCCTGCCCGATGCGCGGCAAGCGCCTTCCCCAGCACAATCTCATCGTCCTCGCCGTTCAGGGCACGGCGTTCGGAATGTCCGAGGATGACATAGCGCGCACCGAGATCGGCAAGCATTTCGGCAGAAATTTCGCCCGTGTGGGCACCCGACGACTGCGCGTGGCAATCCTGCGCGCCGATGGCGAGATCCGTATCCTTGACCCGCGCCACGGCGCGGTCGATCAGCGTGAAGGGCGGGCAGACGACGATATCGCACGTCGCACTGCCCGTTAGCCCCTTCAGCGCCTCGATCTCAGCTTGGGAGGAGACGAGACCGTTCATTTTCCAATTGCCTGCGATCAGCTTACGCATGTCATCACCAGCAGCAGAAGCCGCCGTCAACGAGCAGATCGACACCCGTCACGAAACTTGCAGCATTCGAGAGCAGGAAGACCGCAGGACCGACCATCTCATCGACACTGGCCATACGCTGCATCGGCGTCTGTTCTTCGAAGAGCTTGGTCTGATGTACCATCTCCGGCCGGGTGTTCATCGGCGTTGCGGTATAGCCCGGCGAAATCGTGTTGACGCGGATGCCGCGCCCGACCCACTCCATGGCGAACGACTTCGACATATGGATCACGCCCGCCTTCGAGGCATTGTAATGGGCCTGGCTCAAACCGCGATTGACGATAACGCCCGACATGGAGGCGATGTTGACGATCGAGCCGCGGCCGTTCTTCAACATGGCCCGCGCTTCGGCCTGGCAGGACAGGAAGATGCCCTTCAGGTTGATGTCCATCAGTGTCTGGTACTGATCCTCTTCCATCTCCTCGGCGGGATTAGCGTTGGCGATACCGGCGGCATTGACAGCAAGCGAGAGCGCACCGAGATCGGCCTCGGTGCGGGCGACAGCTTCGGCAAGCGACGATTTACTGGTGACGTCGGCGGCAATCTCGATCGAGCGGCGACCGGCAGCCCTGATATGGCTGGCAGTCGTGGCAAGACCGTCATCAGTGCGGCGATCGAGAAGCGCCACGTCGGCGCCGCACTGGGCAAGACCGATGGCGATCCTTTGCCCGATGCCGCTGCCGGCGCCCGTCACGATGGCGACCTGGCCACTGAGATCAAATAGTTTCGGTGCGTTCAGAGAGATGTCGGACACCGCTCTTCCTTTCTGTCTTTGCCTAGATTGTCGCCAGTTCCATGACCGAGACGTCGTTCGCCTCGTCACGCTTCAAAATGCCTGCCTGTTTGCCCTGCGCCAGCACGAGAATGCGGTTAGATACGCCGAGAACCTCCTCGAGATCGGAGCTTACGACGATGACCGCGACGCCCTGTTTGGCGAGGTTGACGATGATATCGTAGATGCCGGCGCGGGCTCCGACATCGATACCGCGCGTCGGCTCGTCCAGCACCACGACCTTCGGATCGCGCATCAGCCATTTGGCGATGACGACCTTCTGCTGGTTGCCACCCGAGAGGTCGGCGGCAAACTGCTCCGCACGCCCCTTGACGCCGAATTTCGCCACCGCCTTTTCGGCGAAAACGCGTTTCACGCTCGAAGTGAGCCAGCGCCCGCCAAGCTTGTCGAGATTGGCGTAGATGATGTTCTCGCTGATCTTGTGTGCAACGACGAGCCCTTGATCCTTGCGATCTTCCGGAACCATCACGATGCCCTTGGCGATCGCATCCGCAGGGCTGCGCAGCTTCAGCGCCTCGCCTTCCAGCCGGACCGAGCCGGCGCTGATTGGATCGGCACCGGAAATCGCGCGCACGAGCTCGGTGCGGCCGGCACCGACGAGGCCGGCAATGCCGAGGATCTCGCCCGCGTGAACGTCGAAACTTACATCCCGGAAGGAATCATCCGGCGACGTCAGGCCGGACACTTCGAGCACGGGCCTGCTGGTCGGCTCGGGAAGGGTCGGAAACATGCGATCGAGCGAGCGGCCGACCATGCTTTCGACGATCGTGCGTACCGGCGTCGAACTGTCGGCAAATTCATGGACGCGCTCTCCGTCGCGAAGCACGACGATGCGATCGGTGATCTTTTTGATCTCTTCCATGCGGTGGGAGATGTAGATGATGCCTACGCCCTCGGCGCGGAGCTTGCGCACCTGCTCGAACAGGGCTTCCGTCTCCGCCCCGCCAAGGGCTGCGGTCGGCTCGTCGAGGATCAGGAGTTTTGCATTGAGCGCCAGCGCCTTGGCAATCTCGATCAGCTGCTGGTGGGCGGTCGAAAGACCGGCAACCTTTCGGGTCGCGGGAATGTGCAGGTTCAGCCGTGCGAGCTGTTCCTGGGCGCGGCGGACCATCTGGGTACGGTCGACCACGCCGTTCTTCATCGGCCAACGACCGATGAAGACATTTTCAGCGATTGAAAGATGCGGCAGAAGCTGCAGTTCCTGATGGATCAGCACGACGCCCTTGTCGATCGCCTCGCGTGGAGCGGCCGGGGCATAAGGCTGCCCCAGCCATGTCATCGTGCCCTCGGACGGTGTGCGTGATCCGGCAATGATGCCTGACAGCGTCGACTTGCCGGCGCCGTTTTCGCCGAGAAGTGCCACCACCTCGCCGGGATAGACGTCCAGGTCCACATTTTTCAGAACCTGGAGCGGTCCGTAGCGCTTGGATATGCCCCTCAGGGAAAGAACCGGCTCGGTCACAGCACACCTCCTCGAGATTTTGACTGATTACGGATGGTTGGCGATGAAGCCTGCCACGTTTTCCTTGGTCGTCAGCGTGGCGTCCATCAGCTGAACCGGTGGCACCTTTTCCTTGGCAGCGAGCTTGACCGCGTTCTCCACCGCATCGCGGCCCATCTTCTGCGTCTGCTGTGTCGCGGTCACGTCGAACACACCCTTGCTGAGGGCCTCGAGCGCAGCGGTGTCGCCATCAAAACCACCGACCACGATCTTTTGCGATGGATTAGCGACCTTGATCGCCTGGGCCGCACCGAGCGCCAGTCCATCTGCCTGGGCAAAGACGATCGAGACATCAGAATTCGACTGGAGCATATTCTGCATGATCTGGAAGCCCTCGTCCTGGCTCCACATGTTGGAATATTGCTCGGCGACGACGCTCACGTCCGGATAGGCCTTCAGGGATTCCTGGCACCCCTTGGTGCGGTCCAGTTCAGGCGTGGTGCCCTTCTGGCCATGGATGATGACCATCTTGCCCTTGCCGCCGGCTTCCTTGAGGATGTAGTCGCAAACCGCCTTGGCGGAGGCGACGGAATCGGTCGCCAGGAAGGTATCGCCCGGAGCGCCTTCAGCATTGCGGTCGACGTTGACGACCGGAATGCCGGCCTGCTTTGCGAGCTTGACCGGCACACTGGCTGCAGCAGCGCCTGCCGGGATGTAGATCAGTGCGTCGATATTCTGGGTCAGCAGGTCCTGGATCTGGTTGACCTGGGTCGGGCCATCGCCCTTGGCGTCGACGGTGAGGACCTCGATGCCACGCTTCTTGGCTTCAGCTTCGACGGACTGCTTGATCTGGTTGAAGAAGTTTGCCTGCAAATTGGCGACGGCAAGGCCGAGCTTCTTGACTTCGGCCGCCTGAACGGATCCGAGGCTGAGGCCAAGCAGGGCGGCAGACGCGAGCAGAGTGCGCGCAAATTTCATGTCAGTTCCTCCGTTGTTAGTGAACCCTCGGGTATCCTCCCCCTCGGGCAATAGCTCCGCTCCAAACCTCTCGGAGAGGAATTTCTTCACGCCCGCATCGTCTGCGGGCGGAATGATCAGGCAGCCCGCCGCTTCCGGATCGTTTCTGCGCCGACAGCGAGAACGATGACGACGCCGATGATGACCTGCTGCAGGAAGGGCGAGACGTTGAGAAGGTTGAGGCCATTACGCAGCACGCCGATGATCAGGACGCCGATCAGCGTGCCGCCAATACCGCCTGCGCCCCCCGACAGAGAGGTTCCGCCGATGACGACGGCCGCGATCGTGTCCAGCTCGTAGCCAAAACCGCTGGACGGCTGAACCGAGTCCAGACGGGCAGCAAGAACGATACCGGCAAGACCTGCAAGGACGGCACTCGCCATGTAAACAAGAATAGTCACGAGCTGGACGTTGATGCCGGCAAGACGAGCAACTTCGGGATTGCCGCCGACCGCATAGAGCATGCGGCCTTCTGCGCGGAAGTGAAGGAAAACCCAGGCGGCGGCGACGACAGCCAGCATCAGGAAGACGGTTGCAGTCAGAATGCCGAAATGGCGGTCAATGGCCAGCATCATGAACCAGTCGGGGAAGCCGACGATCTGCTGGCCGTCGGTGATCATGTTCGCCACGCCGCGCGCAGCCGACATCATCGCCAGTGTCGCGATGAAGGCAGGCACCCTGAACCAGGTGACCATGATGCCGACGATCAGGCCGCTGATCATCGAGGCAATGAGCGCCACCACGATGCCGATGCCGAGCGGCAGGCCGGCGACATTCGCCGTCCAGCCCATCACCATCATCGCGAGAGCCAGGACCGAACCGACTGAAAGGTCGATGCCGCCGATCAGGATCACGAAGGTCATGCCCACTGCCATGATCCCGAGCACGGTGATCTGGTCGAGAATGTTCAGACCATTGCGGACGGAGAGAAATGCATCAGTGCTGAAGGTCAGGAACAGGCAGAGCAAAAGCAGCCCGATGAGCGGGCCGGTTGCCCCCGTGAGCTTGCTTACCCACGTGCCGGACGGACGGCTCTGTTCATTCACGTCGATCGCCACCATCGTTCCTCCCTGGGATTAAGGCCGGCGGCCAATATTTCCTCAAGCAAGAATATTTATTCATGCCTGCTGGAAAATTCATTAACAACTTGCTTAGATGCTGTCAACCAGCTTTCCGGCCGATGAGCGAAGCACAATGACCAATAAGGGGCTTGACTAAGGCCGCTTGTATGCAAAAATATAACTACATGAATATTTATGCACAAGAGGAAACGATGGAGCCTTCCGAACTTGAACGTGTTGCTCGCCAGATACGTCTGCGCGACCTCCAGGCCGTATACGAGGCAGGCGCCGGCCATATTGGTGGCGAGATGTCGGTGATCGATCTCCTCACCGCGCTTTACTTCCGTGTGCTGCATATCTGGCCCGACCAGCCCAAACATCCCGATCGCGACAGGTTCGTGCTGTCGAAGGGCCATACGGCCTGCGCGCTCTATGTGACGCTCGCCAAGCGGGGCTTCATTCCGGAAGAGGAAATCGCGACGTTCCTGAAGCCGCATTCCCGGCTGAACGGCCATCCGAACTGCAACAAGGTGCCGGGTGTCGAAACCAATACGGGGCCTCTGGGGCACGGGCTGCCTGTCGCTGTCGGCATGGCGAAGGCGGCGAAACTCTCGGGCGCGAAATACCACACCTATGTCATCACAGGTGACGGCGAGATGCAGGAAGGCTCCAACTGGGAAGCTATCATGGCAGCATACCAGTTCCGCCTGGACAACCTGACGCTGGTCATCGACCACAATAGGTTCCAACAGGGCGCCTCCCTATCGGACACCAACGATCTCGCGCCGCTTCGCCCCAAGCTCGAGGCCTTCGGCTGGGAGGTCAGCGAAATCAATGGCAATGACATGCACGCGATCGTGCCCGCTCTCGAGCATCGCAGTGACCGCCCGCATTGCATCGTCGCGCACACCAATAAGGGCCACGGCATCTCGTTCATGCAGGATCGCGTCGACTGGCACCACAAGGTTCCGAGCAAGGAACAGTATGAAACCGCATTGGCAGAACTGTCGGAGGCACTCTAATGAACGCGCCCGTAAACCCACCGAAGCTCTATGATTGCCGCGATGCCTTTGCCGCGACGCTCGAACGGCTGGCTGCCGAGAATGAAACCATCGTTGCCGTCTGCAACGACTCGGTCGGCTCCTCCAAGCTCGGCGGCTTCAAGTCGAAATTCCCTGATCGCCTCGTCAATGTCGGCATTGCCGAACAGAACATGGTCGGCGTCGGCGCCGGTCTCGCCAATGGCGGACGCCTGCCCTATGTCTGCGGCGCTTCGCCGTTTCTGACCGGCCGGTCGCTCGAGCAGATCAAGGCCGACATCTCCTACTCGAACGCCAATGTCAAACTCGTCGGCATTTCCTCCGGCATGGCTTATGGCGAACTCGGCCCGACCCATCATTCGATCGAAGACTTCGCCTGGACGCGCGTGCTGCCGAACCTGCCCGTCATTGCCCCCTGCGACCGGATCGAGACCGCCGCCGCCGTCGAATGGGCCGCAAGCTACAATGGTCCCTGCTTCCTGCGCCTGTCGCGCGTCGGCGTTCCGGATCTGCTGCCCGAAGGCCATAAGTTCGAAGTCGGCAAGGCGAACCTGCTGCGTGAGGGCTCCGATGTCACGCTGATTGCCAACGGCACGCTGACCCATCGCATGGTGAAAGCCGCCGAAATCCTGGCCGCGCGCGGCGTCAAGGCACGCGTGCTCAACATGGCGACCGTTCGTCCGATCGACGAGACCGCCATCATCGCCGCAGCCAACGAGACCGGTGCGATCGTAACGGCGGAAGAACATTCGGTCTTCGGCGGCCTCGGTTCAGCCGTCGCCGAAGTGGTCGTCGACAACGCGCCCGTGCCGATGAAGCGTCTTGGCGTTCCCGGCATCTATGCGCCGACCGGTTCGGCGGAATTCCTCCTCGACGAATTCGGCATGGCGCCGGCGGCGATCGCCGATGCGGCAGAGGCGCTGATCAAGCGCAAATAATCTGATAGCAGGTCTATTGAGCCGGGGCGTGCATCCGCCCCGGCCATTGTCTGAGGAGAAGACGATGCGGGCTATTCTGGCAATCGACCAGGGCACCACCAATTCGAAGGCAGTTCTGGTTTCCGAAACAGGAGAGGTGCTTGCCAAAGGCTCGGCCGCCGTCGGCATCTCCTATCCGCAGCCGGGCTGGGTCGAGCAAGATCCCCGCCGGATCTTTGCCTCCGTTTGCGAAGCGATCGCGGCCTGCCTGACGAAAGTGTCCGACGTCACTGTCGAGGCGGTGGCAGTGTCCAACCAGCGCGAATCTGTCACGGTGTGGGATGCTGAGACCGGCGAAGCGCTCGGTCCCGTGCTCAGCTGGCAATGCCGTCGTACCGCGCCTGACTGCGAGCGCCTCATCGCCGAAGGTCATCTCAACCGCGTACAGGCACTTACCGGTCTGCCCCTCGACCCGATGTTTCCCGGATCGAAATTCCGCTGGCTGCTCGATCGCGTTCCGGCCGGACGCCGCGTGCATCTCGGCACGATCGACAGCTGGCTAATCCATTGCCTGACGGGTGGACGCCGCCATGTCTGCGATGCCTCCAATGCCGCCCGCAGCCAGCTGTTCGACCTCAATGACCAAGTCTGGAGCGAAGAACTCGGCCAAATCTTCGGCGTTGATATTACCCTGCTCCCTGAAGTGCTCGACAGCTCTGCCGATTTCGGCACGACACAGGGGCTTCCCGGCATTGCCGATGGCACGCCGATCCGCTCCGCCATCGGCGACAGCCATGCAGCGCTCTTCGGTCACGGCGCCTTCAAGCCCGGCGACGGCAAGGTGACGTTTGGAACCGGTTCCTCCGTCATGACGACATTGCCGCGCTTTATCGCGCCGCAAAACGGCATCACCACGACGGTCGCCTGGCGGATCGCTGGCGTGCCGACCTTCGCCTTCGAAGGCAATATCCTTGTTTCGGCCGCAAGCCTTCCCTGGATGGCCGGCATTCTGGGCCTTCCCGATGTGGCCGCCCTCGTCGACCTTGCGGCGACGGCCGAGCCGGGCGGACCGGGATTCGTGCCGGCCTTCGTCGGCCTTGGCGCCCCCTATTGGAGTTCCGACGCCCGCGCTCTCTTCGCTCAGATCAACTTTTCCACGACCCGCGCCCAGATGGCCCGCTCGGTGACGGATTCGATCGCCTGCCAAGTGCATGACGTGATCGCCGCCATGCGCGCCCAGAGCGGCGGTCAACTCGGCGCCCTATACGTCGATGGCGGCCCGAGCCAGAACCGCTTCCTGATGCAGTGCGTATCCAATCTCATCGAACATGCCGTCATACAATGCCAAGCGCCGGAGGCTTCAGCCCTCGGTGCAGCCTATTTGGCCGGGCTTTCGCTCGGCCTGTGGAAGGATCTCGATGTGATCGAGGCACTGCCCCGAAGCACCGAAGTGATCCGCCCCGAAGAGATCGACCGCATCGGCCTTCTCAATACATGGAATGATGCGCTGGCCCGCTCGACGTCGCGACCGACACCGGTTAAATGTGAATAAAAATTCAAGCCGGTATCGCCCATGTCCCGCCTCAACGAACTCCGCCTGATTTCCAGGGTTGCCCAGATGTACCACATCGAAGGGCGGCGCCAGGCGGAGATCGCACAGCATCTGCGGCTTTCCCAGGCGACTGTCTCGCGAATGCTGAAGAGGGCCGAGGCCGAGGATATCGTTCGAACCAGCGTCATCCCGCCGGTCGGCACCTATAGCGAGCTCGAGGGGGCGCTGCGACAAAAGTTCGACCTTCCCGAAGCAATTGTCGTCGAGTGCAGCGAGGACCGGGACGGGGCAATCATGGCCCGGATCGGGGAAGCCGCAGCCCATCTTCTGGAGATCACACTTTCACCTGGCGAGATCGTCGGGGTGTCGAGCTGGAGCCAGACCATCTTCAAGATGGTCGAAAACATCCATCCGCAGAAAAGCGCCCAGGTAAAATACGTCGTCCAGACCCTCGGCGGCATGGGCGACCCCTCGGTGCAGACACATGCAACGCAGCTCACCACGCGGCTTGCTCGCCTCACCGGGGCCGAACCCAAATTGCTTCCCGTACAGGGCGTGACGACGTCGAGGGAAGCCAGGCTCCTGATGCAGTCAGATCCCTTCGTCCGTGAGACCATGGATCTCTTCGGCAGCATCACGCTCGCCATCGTCGGCATCGGTGCGGTTGAGCCGTCCGAATTGCTTGCCCGTTCCGGCAACATCTTTTCGTCGCGGGAACTCGCCGATCTCGCCGAGGCCGGCGCCGTCGGTGACATTTCACTGCGTTTCTTCGACAAGGACGGCAAACCGGTGAAAACGCCGCTGGATGACCGGGTCATAGGCCTTCCACTCGAGGACCTTGCGCGGGTGGATCGGGTCATCGCGCTGGCTGGCGGCGCGAAGAAGACGGCAGCGATCTCAGGCGCCCTTCGCGTTGGCGTCATCGACATGCTGGTAACGGATAAGTTTACCGCTCAACGATTGATCGACGTATAGGAACTCGCCAGCGAACCAACTGGTCCCGAGAACGGCGCGGAAAATATTGACGTCATGACGTTTCGCCGTGAGGGGTTGCGGTTTGTTCGGGAGTGGTAGCTGTTGGTACAATGGTGACCAATCCGCACCTCTATCGCTTGTTTCAGGCGATCGGGAGTTTATCGCATGCCGCAGAGGCCGGCGTCCTTCATCACCCCGACGATGCGGCTGATATTGCTGGCCGCCATCTGGATCTCCAGACAACGCTCCGCGGATGGCTTGACGTGGCGTCGAGCACGGTGCCGGTGGCACTTCTAGAAGCGACGGTTAACAAATTCTTAGATTATTCGACGCAAATCTCGTCACCAGTTGCCCCAGGAGAAACAGGCCTGAAAACGCGCCGCGTTTTCGGAGGTGCTTCTTCGATTTCCGCCGCCTGTTCTGGATTAGCGCAATGACTATCATCTCGCGAATTTTAAAGATCAAAAGCCGTTCCCACATCCGCGTCGAACGTCAGAGGATCGGCATTCACGACAAGATCCCGGGCACGAGAAAGAAGCGGAGCGGCCACGCAAGGCGGCGCCTGGGAAGCTTGATCGCCGGCTTCGTATTCGGCTTCCTACTGATCGGAGGTCGCCTCCTCCAGTATGGGCTGGCTGAGCCGTTTGCCGCCAGCTCGCTTGGCAATCCCAACAGCGTCGCCTCCCGGCCCGACATCATCGATCGCAACGGCCAACTCCTTGCTACCGACCTGAACATGGTCTCCCTCTATGCAGACCCCCGTCGCATCATCGACGCCGACGAAGTGGTGGAGAAACTCGCAGCCGTCATCCCGAGCCTCGATTGGAGGGAGACCCACAAGAAACTCAAGATGGACAGCGGCTTCCAGTGGTTGCGGCGCCAACTCACGCCGAGGCAGCAAGCTGACATCCTGGCCCTTGGCCTTCCCGGCATAGGCTTCAGACCGGAAAAACGTCGCTTCTATCCCGGCGCGCGCGCTGCGTCGCATATTCTCGGCCACGTGAATGTCGACAATCAAGGACTGGCCGGCATGGAGCGGTATCTCGACCAGCAGGGCCTGGCCGATCTGAGGGCTGTGGGACTGACATCTGGGGTTCCACTTGAGCCCGTCAGGCTGTCGATCGACATCCGCGTCCAGAACATCGCCCGAGAGGTCGCCGCCAAGGCGATGAACGCCTATCAGGCAGACGCCGCCGGCGCACTCGTTCTCGATGTCGAGACGGGCGAGGTCCTGGCCATGGCCTCGGTGCCGGACTACGACCCTAACGAGCCGTCGCGCACATTGGCGGACGGCAGACCGGACAAGGACTACGAGAAAGGCTGGTTCAATCGGATCAGCAATGCGACATTCGAAATGGGCTCGACCTTCAAGAGCTTCACCCTGGCAATGGGCCTCGACGCGGAAAAGATCACACTAAACTCCGTCGTCGATGCATCCCGTCCGATCCGCATGGGCGGCTTCACGATCAAGGACTTCAAAGGCAAGCACAGGCCCCTGTCGATCCCGGAAGTCTTTCAGTATTCGTCGAACATCGGCACCGCCGCCGTCGCGGATATGGTCGGCATTGAGGGGCATCAACAGTTCCTGACCAAGCTCGGCCTTCTCTCCAAGATGGAGACGGAGATGCCGGGTGTCGCAACGCCGACACAGCCACGCACGTGGAAGAAGATCAACTCTGTCACGATCTCCTTCGGCCACGGCGTCGCGACAACCCCGCTGCAGACGGCGTCTGCGGCCGCATCTCTTATCAATGGCGGCAACCTCATTTCGCCGACCTTCCTACCACGGTCGCCGGAACAGGCCGCAGCATTGTCGCGAAACGTCATCAAGCAAAGCACGAGCGCGGATATGCGCTACCTCTTCACCTGGAACGGGCTGAAGGGCTCCGGCCGCGGCGCCCAGGTCGAGGGCTTCAACGTCGGCGGCAAGACCGGCACCGCCGACAAGGTCGTCAATGGACGCTATGCCAGCGACCTGAATTTCAACGCCTTCGTCGCGGCCTTTCCGATGGATAAGCCGAAATACATGGTTCTCTCGATCATCGATGCCCCGAAAACCGGCGAGCACGGCGGGCGAACTGCAGCGTCAACCGCTGCTCCGATGGTGAAGGAAATCATTGGTCGAGCAGCCCCGCTGCTCGGCGTCCAGCCTCGCTTCGGTTCGAATGATGTTCCCTATTCACTGATCAGTTACTGAGCTATCCGCCAGGATCTGCGAGGTGCGCCGCACGTCGCTGCGACAGCGATCCGCCTCGGTCTATGCGCCCGAAGCCTAGGAATGATTTCTGGCCGGTCGGCATCATGCCGAGGCGCCGCAGCGCCCATGGTCCGTCGCCGCAACATAGAAAGTGTCAGATGAAAGTCGCTTCGAACAGCTCACGCGCATATTCGTTGTGCGTTTTTCCATCTTGCAGATCCCGTTTCGAGAGCTCGTCGACGAACCGGCCATCCTTCATGATCAGCACGCGATCGCACATATGTGCGATTACCGCCAGATCGTGACTGACAAGCACGTAGGTCAGCCCCATCTCGTCGCGTTGGTCCGCCAGCAGATTCAGGATTTCCGCCTGTATCGAGACATCGAGCGCCGAAGTCGGCTCGTCGAGAAGCAGGATCGGCGGGGAGAGGATCAGTGCCCGCGCGATTGCGACACGCTGGCGCTGGCCGCCGGAAAGTTCGTGAGGGAACCGGTTTGCAAATGCGGCCGGCAGACCGACCTGGCGCAGAGAACGCTCGACGCTTTGCCAGATTTCTTGTTTGCCCATCGCCCGCAAAGGCTCCGCGAGTGCCGTGCCGATCCGGTGGCGCGGATGTAGCGAGCCGTAAGGATCCTGGAACACCATTTGAGCGCATTTAAGGTCGTCGAGGCTTCTCGACTTGCCGACGGTGCGACCGGCGAGCGTGATTTCGCCCGACCAGCCTTTTTCCATGCCTGACAGGCATCGCAAGACAGTGGATTTGCCACAGCCGGATTCGCCGACGATGCCCAGCGTTTCCCCACGAGCGACGCTGAAGCTGATGTCCTTGACGACATGATTTTGCTGTTTGCCGGACGAGAATGTGACGTTGAGGTCGCGGACTTCGATCATCATGCTCTCTCCAGGTCGATCTTCGAGCGGTCGAGGACCGCAAGCCGCCGGACGGGATGTCGCGGATCCGGCATCGCGGCGATCAACCCCTTCGTATAGGGGTGGCTGGCATCTTCCAGCCGTGTCAGCGTCTCGACGATGCGCCCCGCATACATGACGATGATCCGCTCACAGAAGGCGGAAACCATCCGGATATCGTGACTGATCAGCAGCAGGCCGGAATCGTTCTCCCGGACGAGTTCGTCCAGCAGCGTCAGCACGTCCTTGCGCACGCTGACATCGAGCGCCGAGGTCGGTTCGTCGGCGATGACGAGCTTCGGCTTGGCAAGCAACATCATCGCAATCATGACACGCTGCCCCATGCCACCGGATATCTGATGCGGATACTGCGCCATCACGCGCTCTGCGTCCCTGATGCGAACGCGCTCGAGCATTGCCTTGGCGGCAGCGCTCGCCGCTGCACCACGCAGGTTGAGATGCAGGCGAGCCGCTTCGGCGATCTGCTTGCCGACAGTCAGCACAGGATTGAGCGAATAGCGGGGGTCCTGCATGATAAGCGCAATATCCTTACCGCGTATCTTTCCCATCTGCCTCTCGGACAGAGACAGAAGCGGACTGCCGTCAAGTTCGAGACGCCCTGCCGAGACGGTAGCGCCTGCCGACAGAAGGCGCATGATTGCGCGACCGGTCGTCGATTTCCCGGAGCCGGACTCGCCGACGATGCCGACGCGCTCGCGCCCGACTTCGAAGCTGACATGGGAAACGGCAGGCACGGCGTTCCTGCCGAAGCTGACATTGAGGTCTTCGACGGAGAGGACTGGCTTCATATCAGGACCTTGCATGACGGGGATCCAGAATGTCGCGAAGCGCGTCTCCTGCGACATTGAAGGCGAGGCTGGTGACGAGAATGGCAACACCCGGCATAACCGCAACCCACCAATAGTCGAGCATGAACTTGCGCCCGCTCGATATCATCGCGCCCCATTCGGGCGCCGGCGGCTGCGCGCCCAATCCGAGGAAGCCGAGCGAGGCAGCCGTCAGAATGATGCCTGCCATATTCAGGGTCAGGCGTACGATCACCGACGGAATGCACATGGGAGCGATATAGACGAACAGGATGCGCAGGGGCGAGGCGCCATAAAGGCGGGCCGCGGCAACATAGTCGGCATTCCTGACGACCAGCGCTTCGGCGCGCGCCAGGCGCGCAATGGGCGGCCATGCCGTGAGCGAAATGGCGATGATTGCCGTCGTCAGCCCTGCTCCGAGTGCGGCGGCGAATGCCAGCGCCAGGATCAGCGAGGGAAAAGACAGGACGACATCCGTCGCCCGCATCAAGAGCGCGTCCGTTCGACCTCCGAAGAAGCCGGCGACAACACCGATCAGCAGACCGATCGGGCCAACGATAAGGGAGATCGAAAGGACAGTCTGGACGGTGATCCGCGTCCCGTAGATCAGACGGCTCAGAATATCCCGGCCGAACTCGTCGGTGCCTGCCCAATGCGCGGCGCTCGGCGGCTGCAGCGCGTCGGACAGGACCTGGATGTTGGGATCATAGGGCGCGAGCAAAGGCGCAAGGATCGCGACGACGCAGAGCACCGCCAGAATGACGAAGCCGGCCATGCCGAGCGGTTCCTGCCCAAGTCTTGAGACGATCCGCATCGTTGAGCCCGAGATCCGTGCCGGTAGGCTCGGTGGGCGCACAGTGAGGTCGGTTTGGATTGCATCGCTCATTGAGCAGCCTCCCGAGTCCGCGGATCGAATATCGCATAGGCGATGTCCGCCAGGAAATTGAGGAACATGAAGATGAAGCCGATGATGATGGTGGCGGCAACGACGGCGTTCATGTCGCCGATCATCAGTGCGTTCGTCATGTATTGACCGATACCCGGCCAGGAAAAGACGATCTCCGTCACGACGGCGCCTTCCAGGAGGCCACCGTAGGAAATAGCCAGGATAGTGATCAACTGGACGGCGATATTCGGCAGGACGTGACCGATGACGGTGCGTGCCGGGCCGACACCCTTTGCACGCGCGGCAATCACGTAATCCTGGCTCAATTGCTCAAGCGTGAAACTGCGGGTCATGCGGGTGATATAGGCCATGGCGGCATAGGCCAGGATGACAGCCGGCAGGATGATGTGACCAGCCGCGTTCCAGAAGATCTCCGTTTCTCCCTGCAGCAGGCTGTCGACGAGAAGTAGCCCCGTCTGCGGCGTCACCATGCCCTCGTAGAAGACATCGACACGGCCGGGGCCTCCAACCCAGTTCAGTCCGGCGTAGAAGATGACCAGGCCGACGATCCCGAACCAGAAGACCGGGATCGAATGACCGACAAGCGCCACGATCCGGGCGATCTTGTCGATAAAAGTGTCTCGAAAGAGCGCCGCCGTCAGCCCAAGCGGGACGCCGACGAAGGTCGAGATCAGGATCGCCAGGGTGGCGAGTTCGAAGGTCGCGGGAAATGCCTGGGCAAGATCCGAAGAGACCGGATTGCCTGTCAGCACCGCCGTTCCGAAATCGCCATTCGCGAGACCATTCAGGTAGATCAGGAACTGCTGGTAGATCGGCAGGTCAAGGCCGAGCTTCTGGCGCATGGCGGCATAGGCCGCTGGATCTGCTAGCTCGCCGACGATCGCTCCGACCGGATCAGCGGGAAGAATACGGCCGATCACGAAAGTGACGCACAGCAGGATGAACAGGCTGACGGCGAGGTGTGCCACCCGGAGCGCCAGTTCCTTGACGGAGAGTTCCTTCATGATCGGCGACCTTGCTTAATCGGTCTCGGCTTTCGTGACGCCCTCAAGGCGCGTCGTCTGGTTCGGATGGCCGACATAGCCATGGACGTCACCATTCAGCACGATGGGCTCGAAGCGCTCGAACATCGGCAGGACGGCCGGCTTCTGATCCACGAACATCTTCTGCATCTCGACGTAGAGTTCGCCGCGTTTCTTCGGGTCTGCCTCGAGCGAGGCTTTTGCCGTCAGAGCCGTCAGTTCGGGAATGTCCCATGCCGAGCGCCAGACGAAGTTACCTGCATTGTTTGCCTCGAGAGAATTGTCGGGATTGGAGGCGAACTGCTCCATCGCCCCGAGCACATTCGGCATGTAGGCGCCTGTCTGCGGAATGAGGAGATCGAAATTCCGGGCACGGTGGGCTGCGATGATGTCGGATCCGTTGCCCTGCTGGATGTCGACCTTAATGCCGATCTGAGCGAGCGAAGCCTGGATTGCGGTGGCAAGATCGATGCGGGGCGTCTGTGCGATGGTTTTCAGACTGACCGAAAAGCCATCCTTGAAGCCAGCTTCGGCAAGAAGCGCCTTCGCCTTGGCGACATCGAGGTGCCAATCGGGGCTTGGGATTGCATATTCGAAGTTTTCGGGAACAGGCACTGTACGCGCGCGCCCGTAGGGACCCATGATGGTCTTCTCGATCCCCTTGTAGTCGATACCGTAGGCGATCGCTTCGCGCACCTTCGGGTTGGACAGGTATTTGTTGCCGGCATTCATCGACAGCACGTAGAAGCCGCCTGTGGGCACACGCTGGATCTCGAAGCCCTTCTTGTTGTCGAAGGTGGCGAGATCCGACGCGGTCATTGCGCTTGCTATGTCGATATCGCCGCGCTCCAGCATCAGGCGCTCCACCTGGCTTTCGGGAACATGGCGGACGATGACGCGGCGCATCTTCGGAGCACCCCCAACATAATTCTTGTTGGCGTCGAGAATGACAAGTTCATTGGGCGCCCAGCGGTTTAACGTAAACGGTCCGGAGCCGGCCGAATGGGTTCTCAGCCAAGCGTTGCCATAGTCGTCGTTGGCGACATGCTTCTGGACTTCAACGCTGTCGACGACGCTCGCAATGACCATGGCCAGACGGTAAAGCAGAAGCTCCGATGTCACCTCGCCCGAAAGATCGATGCGCACCGTCTTGTCGTCGACGGCTTTGACCAGTTGATCGACATTGTCCTTCGTATAGCCGACGCGCTTGAGGTTGGCGGCTGCGGCCTGATCGAGCTTCAGCAAACGGCCGAGCGAATAGACGACGTCCTTGGACGTCACCGGATTTCCGGAGGCGAAGGTCGCATCGCGCAGTTTGAACGTGATCCCCTTGTCATCGACCTGCCAGCTTTCAGCAAGCTGCGGCACGATCTTGCCGTCAGGCGTCGAGGCAACCAAGCGGTCGTAGAGATTCGACATGATTTCGTTGGCCTTGGCCTCCGTCGCCTGCTGCGGGTCCAGCGAAAGAACCTGGGCAAGCGAGGTGCCGATGACCAGCTGATCGGCAGGCGTGGCCGCCCGAAGTGCCGGCGCCGCCAAGGTCAGCGCGCAGAATGCGACGCCAACAAACAGGCTTCTAGAAAAATGCTTCATTGCAACTCCTCCCTGAGTTACTATACAAGACATAATATGTCGTCCGTATGTCGTATTATGACTTTTCAAAGAAGTTTGCAAGTGCCATGCGGACGAGGACGAGAAAATGGGGAACAACGAAATGGTGGCGGGCACGCGTGGCAGACAGCGTTTGGCGCAGCAGGTCATCGACCAGCTGCGCATGCAGATCGAAACGGGACAGCTTCGCGAGGGAGATCAGCTTCCAACCGAACCGCAGCTTGAGGCGGCCTTCGGGGTCAGCCGTACGGTCGTGCGGGAGGCGATCGCCGACCTGCGCGCGGCCGGATTCGTCCGTCCCGTTCAAGGCAAGGGTGTCTTCGTCTCCGATCCCAAGGCACATGGCAGGCTGATCCTGACGCCGGTCGAAGTCAAGAGCATTCCGGAAACGCTGGAATTGCTGGAGTTTCGCATGGCTGTCGAAGGAGAAGCTGCCGCTATTGCCGCCTATCGCCGAACAGCCGAACAGGAGGCGGCAATTCGGCTTGCCAACCGGAAAATGGCCCAACTCATCGAGAGCGGTGACCCCACAGTCGAGGCCGATTATGAATTCCATACCGCCATAGCCAATGCTTCTAACAACAGATTCTACATCGATGCCCTGCGTCATTTCGGACCGCGCGCGATCCCGCGCGGCCAATTCCCGACCTTGCCGGAGGCCAATGACCGCGCCTATCTCGAAAAAGTCCATGCAGAGCATGGTGAGATCCTGGCGGCTATCGCCGAGCAGGATCCCGACCGCGCGAGACAGGCCATGCGCGCGCATATGATGGCGAGCCAGCGACGATACCGGATGCTTGCAGAGCAGCAATGAGGCTCGACAACCGCAGAAATTCATATTATGTCATATGACATGATTTGAATGATCGGGAGGTTAATCGTGTATTTGGGAACCCAGGTCGCTGCGCGGGACGACGATGATTTTCGCGTTTTTGCTCAGCTAGGCGTAAAGCATATTTCCGCTGACCCGCCCGGTGCGCCGTCGAGCTGGACGCTGGAGAACCTCGAGCGTCATCGTGATCATGTAGAGAGCTTCGGCCTCGTTCTGGACATGATCCAGCTTCCCCTCCCCTCCAAGCCGATCGAAAAGGCGTCCTATCCCGATATCATGCTCGGAGGTCCGGAACGCGAACGGCAGATCGATGCCGTCTGCCGGATGATCGAGAATTGCGCAAAGGCCGGGATCCCCGCCACGAAATACAATCTCAATCTCATCGGCATTCCCAGGACGGAGCTCGAAAAAGGCCGCGGCGGTTCTCTGAACGAAGCCTTTCGCTGGGAAAGGGCCGATCAGCAGGCCGCGCCCGGTCTTGCCGGCGTCCTCTCAGAAGATGAGAACTGGGAGCGCATCGACTACTTCCTCGAGCGCGTGGTTCCCGTTGCCGAAAGCAACAGGGTGCGCCTTGCCTGCCATCCGCACGATCCCTATACGCCACCGGGCTATCGCGGCGTCACCAGGGTCCTTGGCACTGTGGATGGACTGAAGAAATTCGTGCAGATGCACGAAAGCCCCTATCATGGCCTGAATTTCTGCCAGGGCTCGATCGGCGAGATGCTCGACAATCCGCGCGAGGAGATCGACGACATCATCCGCTGGTTCGGCACGCGCGGAAAGATCTTCAATCTGCACTTCCGCAACATCAGTGGCGGCAAACTCTCCTTCATGGAAACGTTTCCCGATGAAGGCGACATGGACATGGTGCGGTCGCTGAAGGTCTACCGCGAGGTCGGCTACAAATATATGGTCATGCCAGACCATGTGCCGCGCATCAGCGGCCGCGACGCGACGGGCGTCGCCTTCAGCTTCTGCTACGGTTACATAGCCGCGGTGCTCGAGGCGATGGAAGCCGGTCATATGTGAGCGAGGCGCTCACCTTCAATCAGCAACTATTCAAGGAATTCAACATGGATCCCAACGCCATCAAGAAAGCCGTGGGCGACGGCCTCCTCTCCTTCCCGGTGACGCATTTCGACAGCGAGAACAAGTTCAATGAAGCCGCCTACCGCGACCATGTGAACTGGCTGGCCGGTTTTGATGCAAGCGCACTTTTTGCCGCTGGCGGCACGGGCGAATTCTTCTCCCTCAATCCGGCCGAAATCCCCGCCGTCATTCGCGCCGCCAAGGCTGCCGCAGGCAAAACGCCGATCATCTCCGGCACTGGCTATGGCACGTCACTTGCCATCGATATTGCGCGCGCTGCCGAAAAGGCCGATGCCGATGGTCTGCTCCTTCTTCCGCCCTATCTGATGTTTGCCGAGCAGGCCGGGCTTGTCGCCCATGTGAAGGCTGTCTGCCAGTCGGTCGGGATCGGCGTGATCGTCTATAACCGGGACAACGCGATCCTGTCGGCCGACAGCATCGCTCAGCTTTGCGATGAGTGCCCCAATCTCGTCGGCTTCAAGGACGGTGTCGGCGACGTCGATCGGGTCATCGAGATCACGACCAAGATTGGCGACCGCCTTGTCTATGTCGGCGGCATGCCGACCCACGAAGTCTACGCTCAGGCCTATTTCGCCGCCGGCGTTACCACATACTCCTCGGCCGTCTTCAACTTTGTGCCGGCTCTTTCGCAACGGTTCTACAAGGCGCTCAGGGCAGGCGACCAGAAGACCGTCGACCAGATCTTGAAGGATTTCTTCTTCCCCTTCGTTGCGCTACGCAATCGCAAGAAGGGCTATGCAGTCTCCATCATCAAGGCCGGGCTGAAAGTCATCGGCCGCGATCCGGGCGCCGTGCGCGCTCCGCTCACGGATCTGACAGCCGAGGAGCTTTCCGTGCTGCAGTCGATTGTCGAGGCCAACGGCCAGGCGAAGCTGGCCGCGGAGTAAGACCGCGCCATCGGCGCTGAGATTCATCGTCGCGTTGCGGCGACGATCGGCGTGACCGCCGCTCTCATGCTCTCCGGCGTCGTGCCGGTGACGATAACGCCAAGCAGAGGGGCCGCAATACCCGCGTCCCTCAGCTTCGGCATATCATCCGGCACAAACTTCTTCTGGCTTGGCGCGATGACCGGAATACCCGCCTTGCTCGCGATGGTCCGGTAGCGATCAAGATCGGTCCCGTCGAGCGGCTTTCCATAGTCTGCAAAGGAAGCGACCGAGGCTTCCATCATCGCACCGGGAATGTCGAGAATCTTCGTCAGGTCCTCGTCGGTACTCGCCTCGCCAAGCGCAGGAATGGGCCGTAGCTTCGATTGCAGCAGATGCTGCTGCATGTCGCTGACATAGATGTTGAATCCCTCGAAACCTAGATCGGCGAGCGCGTCCATCTCTTGCGGGCTCGGAACCCTTTCCTGCCCGGCCATGACAAGAAGCGGCACGCCGAGCGTTGCAAGATCCTCGAAAAACGGTCGCTCTTCGGCAAAGCTGCCGAAGGTGGTGCCTGTGGCGCGATGATAGGCGTTGAGATGGACCTTGATCGCAAAGGCACCCGCGTCGATAGCAGCCCTGGCGAGGTCGAGATCGTGACGCGCGAGCGAGACGATGATCGGGAATTCGCCCTCGCGCAGCGCTTTTGTTAGCCTGGTTTCCGGATAGGAAGGCATGGGAACGGCCTCAGTTCAGACGCTGGCCACCATCGGCGGCGAAGAGGTGGATACTGGAGAGCTCCGGTCGGACGCGGATCCTCACGCCCGCAGACATCGATACGCGCTCACGAAAGACGCCGGTAACCTGCGTCTCGCCGAGCTTCATCGTCACCTGGGTTTCCGAACCCATCGGCTCGACCAGGACAATCTCGGCCGGCACGCCAGCGTCGTCGAGCGAGAAATGTTCGGGCCGGATGCCGTAAACAGCCTCGCGGTCGCTCAATTCAGGTGCAGTCTGTGGCAGTGGCAAGACAATGCCGGGTGCCGCGAAGCCCTTGTCGGTGATTGTGCCGTTCAGGAAATTCATGGATGGCGATCCGATGAAACCGGCCACGAACTGGTTGGCCGGGCGGTCGTAGAGGTCAAGCGGCGCGCCAATCTGTTCCACTCTGCCAGCGTTCAGCACGACGATCTTGTCGGCCATGGTCATGGCTTCCACCTGGTCATGGGTGACATAGATGGTCGTGGTCTTGAGCCTCTGGTGCAGGCTCTTGATTTCGCCACGCATGACAACGCGCAGTTTGGCGTCGAGGTTCGACAAAGGTTCGTCGAACAGAAAAACTTGCGGATTGCGAACGATCGCTCGGCCCATGGCGACGCGTTGGCGCTGACCGCCGGAGAGCTGGCGCGGATAGCGATCGAGAAGCTGAGACAGGCCGAGAATATCGGCCGCCCATTTCACCCGCTTCGCGATCTCCGACTTGCTGGTACCGCGATGCTCCAGTGAGAAGCCCATATTGGTCGCGACCGTCATATGCGGATAGAGCGCGTAGTTCTGGAAGACCATGGCGATGTCGCGATCCTTTGGGTCTAGATCGTTGACCACCCGCCCGCCGATCCTGATATCTCCGCCGGTAATCGTCTCAAGCCCGGCGATCATCCTGAGCAATGTGGACTTGCCGCAGCCCGAAGGCCCGACCAGCACGACGAATTCGCCGTCGCGGATGCCAAGGTCGGCGCCATGAATGATGTCGAGTGCACCATAACTCTTGCGGACATGGGAAAGGGTAACGTCAGCCATGAGGAAAATCCGGTTCTTCAGCCCTTGAGGCCGGTATGCGCGAGCCCTTCGACGAATTGCTTCTGCGCGATGATGAAGACGACGAGAACAGGCAACGCTGTGAGTGTTGCCGCGGCGAGCTGGATATTCCACATCGGCCCGCCATAGGCGTCGGTATATTGGGTGAGAGCCTGGGGCAAAGTGAACTTCTCCGCGCTCGACAGGAACACGATCGGTTCGAGATAGAGATTCCAGGAATGCAGGAAGGTGAAGATCGCAACGGAGGCCAGTGCCGGCCTGGCAAGTGGCAGCGCGATCTTGCGGAAGATCTTGAAACGTCCGAGGCCATCGACGCGCGCTGCCTCTTCCAACTCGACCGGCAACGTCACGAAAAACTGCCGCATGACGAAGGTGGCGAAAACACTCGGCGCACCGAAGATCGGCACGAGGATCAGCGGCCAATGAGTGTTGACCATGCCCGCCTTCAAAAACATCTGGAAGAGCGGCACGATCGTGACTTCCGACGGGATCAAAAGGCCGAGCAGCACGACCATGAAGATCGTGTTGGCGAAGGGAAACCTGATGCGTGCGAAAGCGTAGCCGGCCATCGACGAAACGATCATCGTGCCGATCGTCACCAGGGCGGCGATATAGGCCGAATTCCAGTATTGCTTGACGAAAGGCTGCAGCTCGAAGACCTTGCCATAGGTCGTCCAGTCATAGCTCTGCGGGAAAAGTTGCGGTGGAAAGGCGAAGATATCGCTGATCGGCTTCACCGAAGACGTCACCATCCACCAGGTCGGGAAGACGAAGGGGATGAGCAGCACGCACATCAGCCCGTAGAGAATAACCCTCATCCGCGGCGAGATCTCAGCTTTCATAGAATACGATCCTCTTGCGCAATTGCCACTGGGCGAATGTCAGAATGGCCACGATCAGGAAGAGCAGGATCGAAAGCGTCGAACCGTAGCCGAAGAAGTGAAACTGGAAGGCTTGCTGGTAGAGGTAATAGACGAGCACCGTCGTCGAGAGACCTGGACCACCCTGCGTCAGCACAGCGATCTGCGCGAAGACCTGCAGAGATCCGACGATGGTGATAATCGAAGTCAGAAGGATAGTCGGGCTGATCAGCGGCAGGGTAATGCGGCGAAACTGCTTGAAGCGCGGGGCGCCATCGATGCGGGCCGCCTCATAGAGCTCGTTCGGCACGCCCTGAAGGGCTGCAAGAAACAGGATCATATTGAGGCCGACATTCTTGAACACCTGCACGACGATGACCGAGATCATCGCGGAGGTTTCGCCCCGCAGCCAATTCGGACCCTCGATGCCAAACAGCAGCAGCATGCCGTTGATGCCGCCGTTCTTCTGCAACAGAAACCCCCAGACGATCGTCCAGGCCACCAGCGACACGACAACAGGCGAAAAGAACAACGTCCGGAAGATCGTGATGCCCGCGAGCTTCTGGTTCAACAGCACCGCCAGCAGCAAGGCCAACGACAGGTTGAGAACCACAAGCCCGGCGGAGAAGATGGCGGTCGAACCGAGCACCTGCAGCAGGTTCGGATCCTCAATCAGCATCTGGTAGTTCTGCGTACCCGTATAGGTGAAGGTATTGGCAAGCACGTTCCATTCGTGCAGCGAATACCAGAAGACCAGACCGAGCGGGATCAGCACGAAGACGATGATGCCGATCAACTGCGGGGCAATGAACAGAAAGCCGGCAAGGCTGTCGCGCCGCGCAACCGTCCAGAACGGCGACGAGGAGCGGCCTTCCGGTATTGCGTTATCCTGCGTGACAGCCATCTCTTATCTCCTCAGCGCTTGAGCAGCGGGCCGATCTGGCCGCAGATCGTCTGGAGCGTGCCGGCGACATCCGCATCCGGACGCCAGACGGCATCGAGGCCGGAGCGAACTGTCTGCTGGATCTGGGCAAAGCCGGTATGGCCGGGAATGACCTTGCCGGTCGCGATGCCCGCGATGACGACCTTGTCGATCTGTTCCTGGCTGAGCAGCGGATTGGTCTTCTTCAGCACCTCGGCGTTGAGTAGCGACTTGCGGGCCGAGGGGAAGAACTGGCTGAGCTTGGCCGAGTTTTCCGCGTTCGTCATATAGGCGATGAATTCAGCGGCTGTCTTGGCGTTCTTGCCCGACTGCATGACGCCGATGCCGGCCTGGCCGATCAGCGCGTAATCTCCTGCCGGTCCCTTCGGCAGCGGCACGAGATCCCAGGAGAAGGGCTTATCCTTCGGCAGCAGCGAGGCGCGGCTGATCTGAGTGATGGTCATCGCCGCATTGCCGGCGAAGAAATCGACATTTTCACCGGGACCGGGGATCGCCTTCTTCTTGAAGATCGCGTCATGGACGAAGGTGAGCGCATCGACCATCGGCTTCTCGGTCATTGTGCAGGTCTTGCCATCGGCGCTCCAGGGGGCCGCACCAAAGCCGTTCCAGATCGAAGCAAGGTTCTGCCAGATCTGGTAGTTGAAATCGCGCACGATCAGGCCACCCTTGCCGTTCTCGCCAACGGCCGAAGCGGTCGCAATGGCATTGTCCCAGGTCCATTCGCCAGCCGCGATCAACTCGGCAGGTGTCTTTGCCCCTGCCGCCTTGATCAGGTCGTTGTTGACGAACACCGCAAAGGGTGAAGTGGAGAAAGGATAGGCATAGAGCGTGCCGTCCTTTTGCCAGCGCTCCGTGGCAGTCGCGCTCACCTCGTCGAGATTGTAGCCTGGCGTCGCCTTCAGCGTATCGGTGAGCGGATAGAGCGCGCCGGAATTGACGAAGTCATAGGCAGCTGTCTCGAAGATCCAGGCCATATCAGGCGCATTGCCGCCGGCAATCTGGGTGGTCAGCGCCGTCGTATAGGTGTCGAACGGCAGCGACTCGAAGGTCACGGTGACGTTGGGGTGGTCCTTCTTGAAGCCGGCAGCGATCTCATTGAACAGCTTCAGATGCGCTTCTGCCGCACTCCAGATGGTCATGCGCAGCTTGATCGCGTCCTCAGCCTTGGCGATGCCGCTCCAGGCGAGCGGCACGGCAACGGCAAGCGCCGCAATTGCCGTTTTCAGTGTCCTGTTCTTGTTCATTCCCGTTCCTCCTCCAAAGATGGGTTGCTGAGATGGCTGCTTAGTAGGCCCCGATGACCGGCCAGCGGATTTCGATGCCCTCCCGGACGAGTTCCTGCTGGAAGTCGTGGAGATGCGCGTCGTTTTCCTGGACCTGGTGAGGCTTCAGCCCCTTGTCGAGGCAGTGGGCCGCAAGCATGCCGGCCGCTTCGCCGATATTCCATTCGACCGGGTGCAGGCGGTAGCAGCCATTGGTGATATGGGTGGTGCCGATATTCTTGCCCGCGGCAATGAGGTTCGTCATGCGCTGCGGCAGCAGCGCGCCGAGCGGAATCTCGAAGGGGCAGGACGGCACGTCGATATAGTTGTCGCCACCGGTCGAGGGATGAAGGTCGATGCGGTACATGCCGATGCCGATGCTGTCGCGATAGCTCATCGCGCCCTTGTCGCCGCGCACCGCATAGGAGAGATCCTGCTCGGTAATGCGGGTGACTGGCTTGATGCGGCGGCCTTCACGGATATAGGGCGCCATGGCGAGGCCGTGCTCGGTGCCGGTGATGTCGCCGCGAAGCCTCAAGCCCCGGTAACCCTGGCCGCCATCGATGCGTGGCGCCTCGGTCTGCAGCCAGTAAAAGACCGAATAGGAAAGATCGGCGGCCGCCTTCAGATGTCGGGCCTTGTCCTCCTCGGACACGTCGATAATCGTTCCGTCCATGTAGTCGATCATCGGCCAGTTTACGAAGCAAATGTCCGACTGGTAGAAGCCGGGCTCAAAATTGCGCCGTGCCGCAATGCGGCGGAAGAGCCAGAGATTCTCGTCACCGCCACCCTTGCGCTGATCGGCATCGACGAGCAGCGGGTTGTCGTCGACATTGGGCGTGAAGCTGCGCGTGGTGGATTCCAGCGTGCGCGGGTGGGGCGCGGTGAAGCCGAGCAGTGGGCCGCCCCAGAAATGCGGCTGGTATTTGCGCCAGTAGTCGTAATTGTCAGGCTTGTCGATCGTCTGATCGCCATCGACGCAATCGACCGCAAAGCAGATCGAGACTGCCTGGACATTGTCGGGCTGCGCTTCGGACGGTGCGCTCGGTTCGCCGGTATCGGACTGTGCCTCGAAGCCTTTGACATACTCCGTGCCGGTCATCGGCAGAAGGTCGCCGAGCTCGGTAGCGTCAAGGATATAGTCGGCCGAGATGACGACCTCACGGTTCGTGTCGCGATGGCGGACGGTGACGGAGCGCACGGTGTCGCCTTCGACATCAGCAGCGACGGGACGATAGGGCTGCAACACCCTCAGACGGCCGGCGCCTCGATACGGCATCAGCATCGCTTCCATGACCGCCAGGCTGACGCGCGGCTCGGCGCAGATGCGGCTCACCCAGCCGCCGCCGGGATTGAGATCGCCCCAGGTGCGGGCGCCCTCGGTCAGCGGATAGTTGTCGCGATAATATTGCCGCACGCCGTTGCGCAGCCTGCGATAGGAGCGCGTGATGCCGAACTGTTCGACCCAGCTATGTTCGTCGGATGGCACACCCTGGCTGGTCGACTGGCCGCCGATCCATTCGAATTCCTCGGTCATGATGACGCTCTTGCCGGCCCGGCAGGCGCCAAGCGCTGCCGCGACGCCGCCGAGGCCGCCGCCCACCACCAGAATATCCGCTCGCATCTCTTTTGCCGCCATGTCTGTCACGTTCTCAGGTCCGTTTCTTTGCTGGTCCGAGGGTTTGACCCTCGACCGGTTCGCAGGTCAGAAGAATTTGTTCGACGGGCGCGGCATCCTCGATGCGGCGCACGAGCATTGCGGTCGCCTGCCGCCCCATCTCCTCGCGAGGAATGTTGAAGGAGGTGAACTGCACATGGCTGCGCTCGGCCCGTACGTGGCTTCCGAGCACCACGGCCGAAAAGTCGTTCGGAATGGACAGGCCGCGCTCGCGCGCCGCCGCTTCAACACGCACCGCGTCGGCCAGTTCGACGAAGAAGACCGCGCTCGCGCCGCTTCTGACAATCGCATCGAGCGTATCGACGGCGCTCCGGCCGACCTCGTCCACATGCAAAACCAGTTCGGCACTTCCGGTGATCGCGCCTGAAAATCCGCGCCAGCGGTCAACGATGGATTCAGCCGATCCGCTTGGGCCGATGAAGGCCAGCCGATCATGACCGAGTGCGCGCGCCTTTTCGACCAGCGCCCGCGTGCCATTCGCGTAATCACCGCCGACGTAGGGAACGGGTCCGCCGGCGTCCTCACGTCGGCCGATCGCCACGAAGGGATAATCGCCGGTAACCAGCCGCTTGAGCTCTGCCCGATCGAATTCGCGACCAAGGACGAGGCAGCCATCGGCGATCCGCAGCCGGTTGCCGTCGGCAAAAATCTTCCGCTCCCGGCCGACGCCGGCGCCGGTCAGAAGCAAGAGGTCATAATTCTGCGCCTGCGCTTCCTCCTCGATGCCGAGCAGGAACGGCGCAAAGAAATCCGCCTGCTCGCTCGGAAAAGCCGGCTCGTAGGTGAAGACGCCGAGAATGCGGTTGAGACCCTTGGCCATCCGCCGGGCGATCGGATCGGCCACATACCCCGTCGTGCGGATGACCTGCTGGACGCGCTCGCGGGTTTCCTGGGGAATACGCGCCAAGGCCGTCGGTGCACCATTCAGCACAAGCGAGACGGTCGCCTGACTGACGCCGGCCAGTTTGGCAATATCGTGCTGAGTCAAGCGCTTAGTGCCTGCCACGTCGCATCCTCCGGATCTCCTCTTGACTGCTAATGCGTATTAGCAGCTAATACGTATAAACGGGATTTTCCGAGTTGCTGTCAAGCGCGAAAACGTGTGACGATCGATGACATTTGCAGAGCATCTGAAATCGCTGGGGATTTCCGGAATCCGCGTCTTCGGCGACAGCATCACCGCCGGGTTCAACGCTAGCCAGCCGCATCTGGCCTGGCCGGCGCTCTTCCCAGCTGAGCTCGACGCCTTACCGCTTTACAATCACGCAATCCCTGGGACGGTGCTGCAGGCCTCACCGCTTGCCGATGGCAAAGCGCGAGCAGACAACGGCGTCAGCCGATTTGCCGGGGCGCTGCTCGATGCCCCGCATCGCGACGCGATCCTCATCCTCTACGGCTATAACGACGCCCGCTATACGGCCGCGCCCGACAGCATGAACGCGAAGAGCTTCCGTCGTGATTATGCGAATATGCTGGAGAAACTGATCGAGGCAGGCCATGCGGAAAGGCTTGCGATCGGCAGCCCGCCCCATATTCCCGATCGAGGTTTTTCGGTAGGAAGCACTGGCTTCACCGGACAGACACGTCAGGGCTTTGAAGTCTATGTCCAAACCGTGCGAGAACTGGCGCAAAATTTTCGCATCTTCTACGCGCCTGTCTATGAACGAATGAAAGCATATGGCGATGGCGCACTGGCCTCGCCTGATTTCACACACCCCAACGATGCCGGTCATCGCGTCATCTGCGAGGCATTTAGAGATGCCGTTGTTCATGAGAAACCGGTCTAGGCCTCTCAATAGATCGGGGCGACTTTGGGTCGGGCGCGACACCGCGGAGACCGGCGAGAAGATTTCGTCCGCAGGGGAGATTCTAACGGCGAAAAGGACTTGATAGACCCGGCCCTACCGCGACCGCAGCCATCGCCTGAAGCTGAGGTTGATCGTGATGACGACGCTGATGCGCTCGCAGCGGCCGGCGGATAGCCGGCCGCTTGCGTGACGCTCTCAACGCGCGCTGTATTTTGCGTCGAGCTCATCGATCGCGGAGACATTGCCGGCCGAACGACCGTTCTGGTCGAATGTCTGAGCGAGAAATGCGTCGGCGATCGACTTTGCGAGCTCAGGTCCAATGACGCGCGCGCCCATCGTGATGATCTGCGCGTTGTTGGAAAGAGCAGCACGCTCGGCCGAATAGGTGTCGTGCGTCAGAGCAGCACGGATGCCAGGCACTTTATTGGCCGAGATGCAGACGCCGATGCCGGTGCCACAAACCAGGATAGCCTTGTCATAGGTGCCATCGATCACGCCCGAGGCAACGCGATCCGAAAGGTTGGCATAGAACGGGTCGAGCCCGTCGTTGATGCGTGACACTTCATGAACGTCGAACCGATCCTTGAGGTGTTCGGCGAGCACCTTGGCGAGGCCTTCGCCGGCGCTGTCTCCAGCAATTGCAAGCTTCATCATCTTTCTCCTTGGAGTTTGGCGGCGCATTTCGAAAGGATGTCGAGATAGCCCTCGACGTTCCAAGCGGAACGGCCGATGAAGAGCCCGTCGATATGCGGGCTCGAAATCAGTTCCTCGCAGTTCTGTGGATTGACCGACCCGCCGTAGAGGCAGGGGATTTTCCGCCCGAGCGCTGCTTCGGCGACGGCGATGATCTCGGCCTGGCGTGCATCGGCATAATCCGCCGTTGCCGGAATGCCTTTTTCGCCGATCGCCCATACAGGCTCATAGGCAAGGAGGATTTCCGCCGATTTCTGCTCGTCGGAAAGCTTCGAAAGCGCCCCATGCACCTGGACCGCAAGGATTTCCGCGGCTTTTCCGCTCTCCCGGTCGGCAAGGGTTTCGCCGATGCAGATAAGCGGGATCAGGCCATAGCGAACCGCCGCCTCCGTCTTCAGCCCGACCGTCTCATCCGTCTCCCCGAAGAACTCGCGCCGCTCGGAATGCCCAAGCTCGACGATATCGAGATCGCAATCCTTCAGCATCAAGGGGGAGATTTCACCCGTCCAGGCGCCCTGATCCGCCCAATGCATGTTCTGCGCACCGACCTTGACGGAGGTCTTTGCAAGCATGCGCTTGACCTCCCGCACGGCTGTAAACGGCGGGATCACGAAGCGCTGGATGACAGGGTCGCGCGCAGCGTCAGCCGCCGCGAGGCCGCGGGCGAAATGCTCGGCCTCCGCGAGCGTCTTGTTCATCTTCCAGCTGGTGCCAATCCAGAAGCGCGGTTTCTCCGTCATGCCTGATCCTGTGCTGGAGCGATGGTGAGCTTGATGCCCGCCCGATCGAATTCGTTGAGAACAGCGGCCGTCGGTGCGCTATCGGTGATAATAGTGTCGAAATCAGCAAGGTCCGCCATGACATGCAACGCCGTGTGGCCGATGCGCTGGTGGTTGACCAGGAGGCAGCTTCTGGCCGAAGACGAGATCATCGCTCGCTTGGCGCGAACGACATTGTCGTCCATGTGATAGGCGAGCCTGCCGCTGACCGCCGGCGTCGAAATGAAAGCGATATCCGCCCTCAGGCGTGACAGCGCTTCTTCTGTCACGACGCCGAGATAGGCGTTGAATTTCGCGGAATAGATGCCTCCGAGCGCAATCAGGGCTATGCCGTTTTCACCCTTCAACCGCTCCATGATCGCTGCGTTGTTGGTAATCACCGTCAACGGCCGCTTACGCAGCAGCATCTCGCCGAGTACCGCGGCCATCGAGCCGTCATTGACCATGACCGTCATGCCAGGTTCGACCAGGGCCAGCGCTTCCTGCGCCATCGCAACCTTGGCTTCGCCGCCCTGACGTTCACGAATGCGAAAATCGCTCTCGAATTGCGTTCCGGCATCGATCGTCGCGCCACCGCGCACCTTACGCAGCACACCTGCCTGTTCGAGGTCGTCGAGATCGCGGTGAATGGTCATCTTGGAGACGGAAAACCGTTCGGCAAGGTCGTCCACTTCGACGGTCTTGCCCTCAACGAGCAGATTGACGATCAGCTGCTGGCGCTCTTCCCGTTTCATACGTCTCAATCCCAGTTCAATAACAATGTAACATCTAAAATGTTAATTTCAACACTAAACAGTGTGATTATGCGCTGAGACATGTGGCAGAAATCATCAATCCAGGAGCGCACGCGCGGTCCGTTCATCAGTAATGAGCCCGTGAAGACGGCGGCTGCGCAGGATGGCCCGTATCGCGGCCACCTTGGCCTGCCCGCCCGCCAGGGCCACGAGGCGCTCCTTTGTCGTCGTCGGAAAGGAGGCCGAAAGCGTGCGACCGGTCAGAGCCGTATCGAGGATCTGGCCATCCGCATTGAAAAAGTGGCCGAGGATTTCGCCGACGCCACCGGCGGCGGCGATGTCCTCGATCTCACCCGGCTCGACCAGGCCGGAGAGCACCAGCTGGGCCTCGGCGTCCACTGTCCCCAAGCCGACGAGCTTCAGGTCGGCGTCATTGGCGAGATCGAACACTTCCTTGACGCCGCGTTGCGCCCTGAGCACCTCCCGATCCTCGGCAGTGTTGGCGAAGAAGGGAACGGGCATGACATAGGCATGTGTGCCCGTCTTTTCCGCGATACGGTGCATGACGTCATAGGGATTGGCGCCGTAGTTTCGCGTGAGGCCGCCAAGCAGGGAAACGAAGCGCATATGCTTGGCATTCGTCCGCGGCATATATTGAACGGCAGCCGAGAGCGTACGGCCGTGGCCAAGGCCAATAACCGAGTGGTTACCGTGTTCGATCTCGCGCTTCAGATAGCCAGCTCCCGCATGACCGAGCGCGCGCAGCGGCAGGCCCTCTTCGCCAAGATCGGGCGCGACCTCGCAATATTGCAATCCGAAGCGCTCCGCGAGCCGCGTCTCCAGTTCGACGCATTCAACGATATCGCCGTCGATCGTGACCTTGACGACGCCATCGGCAACAGCCCGCGCAATCAGTCGATGCGCCTTGACCGAGGGAATGCCAAGGCGCCGGGCAACGTCCGACTGCGTCAGTCCGCCGGCGTAATGAAGCCAGGCGGCCCGCACGGCAAGCGTATCATCGGCATCCGTCATCGCCGCATCCTTCCCATTCTTCGACGGCTATGCCGCCTGATAACGACCAGCCTTTGTAAATCGCCGGATCATATCTTCAAGTCTGCGGCGCCGGTGTCGATATACGGTGCCCAGAAGGCGACGCTTTCGGCAATCTGCGCGATAACCTCGCGATCGTTCGGCTCACGTTCCTTGAAGGAAAGTTCGAGGCAGATCTCATTCTCATCGGCGCCGCCTGCCGCGAAAGCTTCCAACAGCGGAGCGGGTTGAATTCGGCCCTTGGCATTGAATTCCGCTGTGAACGGCCGGTGGCCGCCCTTGTCCATCAGGCTCTGCTTGATATGGATGATCGGCGACTGCTTCGGTACGGCCCGCGCCCAGGCATAGGGGTCGTAGTCGTCGGGATTGGCGGACGTGACGTCGCCATGGTCGATATCCGCCATCATCCACATCGGCACCGCCATATCGGCGGCAGTCAGTCGTGCCTGCAACGCAAGGCAGGATTCGATCGTGTCGCCGAATTCGCGGCCGATGCTCATTGGCTCCCAGAAGACATAGGAAAGACCAGCGGCCCTGGCATGCTCTGCGACTTCGCACCAGCAGTCGATAGCGATCTTGATCAATTCCTCGCGCCGGCTTGCATCGTCGAAGTCCTTGTAGGTGAAGATCGCAAATTGCGTGCCGACGGAATGCCCGCCGAGATCAGCGGTAATGTCGGCGAAGGTCTTGAACCAATCCACGTAATAGCGGCGGACCTCGGCATCCGGGTGCCCGAAATGGTTCAGCCGTCCATAAGGTCCAGTCATGCCCGAGGTAACGCGAACGCCGGTGCGCTCCAACGCTGCTTTCATCTGGCGGGTCAGACGGCGGATGACCGGGGCCTGCCAGCTCGGATTGATGAATTCATGCGTCAGCTGGAGGTCGCGGATGCGCAGGTCCCGAGCCACCGTCTCGATCAGGTCGTCCGGGTCGGCAAAACGGTTCACCAGCGGATTGGTGTTCAGCGAAAGCGAAAGCGGCATCAAGGCCTCCTCAGGCGGCGGCAAGATGGGATGAAGCAAACCAGTCGGCAAAGGCTGCCCGCTCTGCCTCGCTCAGATGCAGGTAGTGCTTGGTGCGGCGATAGAGGATGTCCTCGGCCGTCTCCGCCCATTCGGTGGCGGCGAGATAACGGGCTTCAGCCTCGTAAAGCTGCCCGCCGAAATAGCGCCCGAGGCCTTGCAGGTCCGTTGCCGCGGCCACCAGGTTCTTCGTGCGCGTGCCATAGAGACGGCCATAGTGATGGACGAGTTTTCGCGGCATCCACGGATAGGTGTCACGCAGGCTGTTGGCGAAGGTCTCGTAGTCGGCATTGGGCATCTCCCCACCCGGCAGCGGCGCCTTTTCCGTCCAAGCGCCGCCCATGTTCGGGAAAACGTGTTTGAGGCGCTGCATGCCACGTTCGGCAAGCTCTCTGAATGTCGTAATCTTGCCGCCGAAGACATTGAGAAGCGGCGCTCCCCCGGTCTCGTCAAGATCGAACACGTAGTCGCGAGTCACCGCCGAAGGATTGCCCTTGCCGTCGTCAAACAGCGGGCGCACGCCGGCGAAGCTGTGCAGCACATCCTGACGGCGCAGCTTCTCCTTGAAATATCGGTTCACCGCCTTCAGCAGATAGTCGATTTCCGCCTCGTCGGCCGCCACATCCTCAGCCCGGCCTTCATAGGCGATGTCCGTCGTGCCGATCAGCGCCTTGTCGCCCTCATAAGGGTTGATGAAGATGACGCGTTTGTCGTGGTTTTGAACCAGATAAGCATTGGAGCCAGCCCAGAATTTCGGCACGATGATGTGGCTGCCCTTGACCAGACGCACATTGCGGCTGGAATTGGAGCCGGCGACGCGGTTGATGATGTCGGTGACCCACGGGCCGGCGCAATTGACGAGACATTTGGCACGGAAGGTCCGCGTCTCGCCGCTCGTGCTGCTTTTTGTCGTGATCGTCCATTGGCCGTTTTCCCGGCGCGCCGACACCGCCGGCGAGCGGGTAAGCACCAGGGCACCCTTCTCAGCCGCGCTCACCGCATTCAAGGTGACGAGGCGGGCATCATCCACCCAGCAATCCGAATATTCGAAACCGCGGGTATATTGATCGAGTATGGGCGTACCTTCGGGATCACGCAGCAGATTGAGCGTGCGGGTGCCAGGCAACTTCTTGCGACCTCCGAGATGATCGTAAAGGAAGAGGCCGAGCCGGACGAGCCAGGCGGGGCGATCCTCGGGACTGTGCGGCAGCACGAAACGCATCGGCCAGATGATATGCGGGGCCGCGTTGAGCAGCACCTCGCGTTCGATCAGCGCCTCCCGCACTAGGCGGAATTCGTAATATTCCAGATAGCGAAGGCCGCCATGCACGAGCTTGCCCGAGCGGGAGGAGGTGCCCTGAGCCAGGTCGTCCTTTTCGCATAAGGCGACTTTCAAGCCGCGCCCGGCGGCGTCGCGCGCAATTCCCGCGCCGTTGATACCGCCGCCGATGACGAAAAGATCCAGGATTTGGGGTTCGGTCATGTCATGCTCCCTCGGATGCCTTTTGCATCAGCGATTCATTTTGCGGGCGACATCGCCGCGGTTCGGGCCAGTGTTTCCCAGGCGGCGGGCATGGCCTTTCGGATATCGGCATAAGCGGAATAAAGCAGATCGAAGCGGGCGGCTTCCTCGCCGATCGGCTCCTCGGCTTCGCCGAGCAGCGGCGTGACCCAGTCGGCGATGCAGTCGTCCATTGTCTTGTAGGCGCCGATCGCCACAGCAGCCATCATGGCGGCGCCAGCCGCTCCGGTCTCTTCACGGCGGGACAGGCGGATCGGCGCCTTGAGTGACGCGGTCAGGGAGCGTCGCAGCGCGCTAGAACGCACGGCGCCGCCGGTGACGCGCAACTCTTCCGGCATATCGCCCATGGCGGCGTAACAATCGCGCGTCGCCAGCGCCAGACCTTCGACAACCGCGCGAATGAGGTCTGGAAACCCGTGGCGAACCGAAAGACCAGAAAAGCCTGCCCGGGCCTGCGCATTGACGAAGGGACCACGCTCTCCCGCCTCGGAAATATAGGGATGATAGACGACCGATCCGGGCTGGCTTTCGAAAAACCAGCGGTCGATCCTGGCGACGAGCTCGGCGTGGGTGACAGGCTTTCCGGCCTCCGCCATCAGATAAGCGGCCATCTCCAGCAGCCAGTCGATATTGATCGTCGCACCCATATTGGTCTGCACCTGGGTAACGGTGCCCTGGATCGGCAGGGCGATGACGTATCCAGTGCCCTCGCGGTTGAGATGAACGTCACCCACCGGCTTTGCGCGCAGATGCACGCCAGTCGAACCGATCGTCGAACAGGCTGCGTTGCGCCCACCGCTGCGAACACCGGCGCCGAGCGCCGTCATCACCATGTCGACATAACCGAGGCTGACCGGCGTGCCGGCCAGCAGGCCGCAGGCCCGCGCCGCTTCCGCCGTCAGCGGATGGCTGATTTCTGTTCCATCGACAATATCGGGCAGAAGCGCGCGGCGATGCGTCAACCCGAGCGCGTCGATGGCAACAGGCGAATATCGCCGCGTCCTGAAATCACCGAAGGTGAAGCTTGCCTCCGAAGGGTCGGTCGCCCGCACACCGGTAAAATTGAGGTAGAGCCAGTCCTTGCAGTGCAGCGCCGTTTCCGCCCGGTCCAGAAGCTCCGGCGCCACCCGATCCATATGAGCGAGCTGCGCGCCCTGCTGGCAGGTATTCAGTCCCGTGCCCGTCTGCTCGAAACGCGCCCTGTCTGTTTGCTGGCCGGCAAGTGACACCACGGTCGGCGCGGCACGCGCGTCGAGCCAGAGCCAGGCATCGGCGACAGGCAGATTGCCGGAACCCACCAACCATGTTCCGTCCCCCTGCCCCGTCACCGCGATCGCCGCGGTGCGCGATGCAAGATCCTCGACCTTCTCGCCAAGGCCGCAAAGCGCACCGACACAATCCTCCCAGGTCTGAGCGAGCGATTGCGTGGCCGAACCATCGCTGCCGCTTGAATATTTGTTGCGAACGGATGCGGCCGCGATCTGACGGCCGGAAAGGTCGAAGGCAACCGCCTTGATGACCGATGTTCCCGCATCGATACCGATGATGACCTGTTGGCTGACATCCATCGCGGATTATCCAGCAATCACGTCGAGCGTCACGAGGGGCAAAACGCGCATCGATTTCATGTCTCATATCCTCCCGGTCGGCACCGCCAGCAAAGGGCGCAAGCGACCACACTTCGAATTCACGGGCAAGTCAGCTGGCGCGCAGATCGCGCTCCGAGATCTTGAGACCCGATCCATTTCAAAACCTCCCATAAGCCTGATCAAAAAGATAACACAAAGATATCATTCTTCCAGTAAGATTTTTCTCGCAATGAAATTTTTTTCAGATAAAATATAAACCAATCAACACGACCAGCGCTGGTGACAGCCTCAGCGATTTGCGGCGACGGCTGCGTGCAATGAGAACTCGCTCCACGTTATTTATCCTTTAAAATCAATTATATATCTCAATTTAGTTTGGCGAATGGTCACCTTTTTGGCCGGAGCGCACGCTTAAGTTCAGGTGCCTTCTCGTCGCGTCAAGCACACTTTCAATGTTATGTTGTCAGCGCCAATCCACAAAACGCCTGTTGACAGACGGACAATTTGATAACATGATTTTTGGCATAAACACCATTTACCTATCACGCAGGCATCGCTGCTGAGAGGAATTGCGGCCCAGGCGGTTGGAGGAGACAAGCGCCGGTCCGACATGGAGGAGGTTCGGATGCGCATTTTTCCCGCTCATCATCACGCCGCTTGGCTCGGCAGGTTTCCGCACCTCGATGCGGTTTTCGAAACGTCCCGTCTTCGATGAAGCAGCCGCAAGGCTTTCGCCAGTTTCATCCTCTTCCGACATAAATCCGACCAGCCGCAAAGGTCGTCAGCAATGAATACTCAGCCCGCTCATGCAGCATCCGCGCCAGGCAAAGGCAACCTGAAGATCATCGTCAGTGCCATTGCGGCAATCGTGGTCATCGGCGCAATCGCGCTCGACACCAAGGTCGTCAAGATTGGCTCGGAGAGCGATGTGCGGCAGCAGGCCTTTTCTCCGGAAACCTTCGGCGCCGAGCAGTTTCCGAAGATCCAGGCGGACGTCGAAAAGAGGGCCGTGGCTGCGTCTGAGCTGGCGAGGGCGATCGTGGCGGACAAGAAGGCTGCCGGCGAGAAATACGGCGTTGCCACGAGCACCGGTCCGGTCATCCCAGTGACCTTGAACGGCACCTTCGGCGCGCGCAAATCCAATACCAACGAAATGAAGATCGACGGCTTACCTCCCGAGACGGTGGTCCGTGTCCAGACCGGTCCTGCGGTCAATGGCACGGACCTCCGCGATGCCACAGGGACGATCGAATTCGGTCAGTTCACCAATCAGATTCAGTATCAGGATGCCGGCTCGGCCATCAATAACGAGATGAAGAAAGCCGTATTCGCCGGCCTTGATCCGGACCAACTCGATGGCAAAACGGCAACTGTCGTCGGCGTCTTCAAACTCATCAACCCGAAAAACTGGCTCGTAACTCCGGTCAAGGTCGACGTCAAATGAGCGAGCCGATCTCCGCATCCGAAGTCCTTGGCGAGGTCGTCCTGGCTGCCCGCAATATTGCCAAATCCTATGGCAGCGTGCATGCCCTCAAGGGCGTCAATTTCGATATTCATCGCGGTCAGATCACCACGTTGTTCGGTGAGAATGGGGCGGGCAAATCAACGCTGATGAAGATCCTTTCGGGCGTCGTCCAGCCGACGTCGGGCGAAATCATTCTCGACGGCGCACCGATCAGCTTCAGCTCATCGACCCATGCCCGCGAATGCGGCATCTCGATCATTCACCAGGAGCTCAGCCTCGCGCCCAATCTCAGCGTGCGCGACAACATCTTCATGGGCCGCGAGATCATCAAGGGAGGCGTGGTCGATTTCGCGGAAGAAGAGCGCCAGACGCGCATTTTGATGGAAGAACTGGAAGAGGAGATCGATCCGCTGACCAAGGTGGAGGATCTGCGTCTCGGCCAGCAACAGATTGTCGAAATTGCCCGAGCGCTATCCGTCAATTCGCGTATCCTGATCATGGATGAGCCGACCTCGGCGCTCAGCGCAGCTGAAGTCGAAGTGCTTTTCAAAGTCATCCACGATCTGACCAATCGCGGCGTGTCGATCGTCTACATCTCACATCACCTTGAGGAAGCGCTGCAGATCACCAATCACGCCGTCGTCTTGCGTGATGGCACCATGACAGCCTATGCGCAACGCAAGGACATCGATCTCGAATGGATCGTCCGCAACATGGTGGGCGACAATTTCGATCTCGGCAATCCGCCCGAAGGCTATGAATTCGGCAAGGCTGCACTGTCGATCGACAATCTGACGGTTCCAGGCCCCTCCGGGTCGGCCTTCAATTCCGTCGACCGTCTCTCGCTTGACGTGCGCGCCGGGGAGGTCGTCTGCATCTACGGCCTGATGGGCGCCGGACGCACCGAGCTTCTGGAATGCGTGGCCGGACGGTTGCGTGCAAGCAGCGGCGCCATTCGGCTTGAGGGCCAGGATGTCGGGCATTTGAGCATCGCCGGACGCATCGCAAGCGGCCTCGTGCTGGTGCCCGAGGATCGCCAGCGCGACGGCCTCGTCCAGACGATGACGGTCGGTTCCAACCTGTCGCTTGCCAGCATCGGCGCCTTTACCAAGGGACTGTTCACATCCGGCCGTCGCGAGCGCGAGCTTGTCGATGCCTCCATTCGCAAAGTCCGCGTCAAGACCGATGGAGGAGAGGCCGCCATCGGCTCGCTGTCTGGCGGCAACCAGCAGAAGGTGGTTATCGGCAAGATGCTGGCGACAGACCCGAAGGTCATTCTTCTCGACGAGCCGAGCCGCGGCATCGACATCGGCGCTAAGGCGGAAGTCTTCAAGCTGCTGGCCGAACGTGCCCGGCAGGGTCTCGCTGTCGTCTACTCGACTTCCGAGGTCAACGAATGCCTGAGCATCGCGCACCGCATCATCGTCATGCATCGCGGCCGGATCTCGGCTGAATTCGGTGCTGACGTCACCAAGGAAAAGATCATGGCCGCCTCAGGCGAAGCTATGGTCGCGCACTAGCCCGGAATTATGGAGCACTGATTATGTCAGTCACGAACATCACCGAAAAGAAGTCAGTGTCGCATGGGCAAAAGCGCAACACCAACCTCGTGCGCCTTATCCTGGAAGGCCGCGCCTTCTTCGCGCTCATCGTCATCATCGCGGTCTTCTCGTTCCTGTCACCCTATTACTTCAGCCTCAGTAACTTCCTGACCATGGCCTCGCATGTTGCGATCTTCGGCATCCTGGCGATCGGCATGCTGCTGGTGATCCTGAATGGTGGCATCGATCTTTCGGTCGGCTCGACGCTCGGGCTTGCCGGCTGCATGGCAGGCTTCCTCATGCAGGGCGTAACGCTGACTTCGTTCGGCGTCATCCTTTATCCGCCGGTCTGGGCCGTGGTGGTCATTACCTGCGCGCTCGGCGCTGTCGTCGGCGCGGTCAACGGCGTGCTGGTCGCCTACTTGAAGGTTCCGGCCTTCGTCGCCTCGCTTGGCGTGCTCTACGTCGCCCGTGGTATCGCGCTGCTGATGACCAATGGTCTCACCTACAACAATCTCGGCGGCCGCCCGGAGCTTGGCAATACCGGCTTCGACTGGCTCGGCTTCAATCGCCTCGCAGGCATTCCGATCGGCGTCATCGTGCTCGCCGTCCTCGCGATCATCTGCGGCATCGTCCTCAGCCGCACGGCCTTTGGTCGCTGGCTTTATGCCTCCGGCGGCAATGAGCGTGCGGCCGATCTCTCGGGCGTGCCGGTCAAGCGCGTCAAGATCATCGTCTATGTGCTCTCGGGCGTCTGCGCGGCAATTGCCGGCCTGGTCCTGTCGTCGCAACTGACCTCAGCCGGTCCGACTGCCGGCACGACCTACGAATTGACGGCGATCGCGGCAGTCGTCATCGGCGGTGCGGCGCTGACGGGCGGGCGCGGCACGGTACGCGGCACGATGCTCGGCGCCTTTGTGATCGGCTTCCTGTCGGACGGCCTCGTCATCATCGGCGTCTCGGCCTACTGGCAGACAGTCTTCACCGGCGCGGTCATCGTCCTCGCTGTCCTCATGAACAGCATCCAATACGGGCGCCGGGCAAAATCGTCCTGACGTCCGCAACAGAACTTATCCGCGAAGGCAACTGAAGGCCGATCGCGGAAAGCACCGCCGGTTTCCGGCAGCACCTGAACTCACAAATGGGAGAGAGACTATGTTTAAGAAAGGCATGCGCATTCTTCTGGCAGCCGCGGCTGTCGCCCCGATCCTCGTCAGCTCCGCCTGGGCGGCAGGCCAGATGACGATCATCGTCAATGATCCGTCCAACCCCTACTGGCTGACGGAGGGCAACGTCGCCAAGGCGACAGCCGAAAAGCTCGGCTACACCGCCTCGGTCAGTGCGCACAAGGGCGACACCAACACCGAAAGCAACATGATCGATACCGCCATCACCAACAAGTCGGTCGCCATCATTCTTGACCCGGCAAATGCCGATGGTTCCATCGGCGCGGTCAAGAAGGCAGTTGCCGCAGGTATCCCGGTCATCCTCGTCAATGCCGAGATCAACCAGGAAGGCCTCGCCAAGGCGCAGCTCGTTTCGAACAACGCCCAGGGTGCCGCAATCGGTGCGCAGCAGTGGGTCGAAGCGGTCGGTGACAAGGGCAAGTATGCCGAGCTCCTCGGTGCCCCGTCGGACAACAATGCCGCCACGCGCTCGAACGGCTATGAGACCGTTCTGACCCAGTACCCCGATCTCCAGAAGGTCGCCAAGGAAGTTGCCAACTGGGACCGCACCCAGGGTCACAACAAGATGCAGTCCATGCTGCAGGCCAATCCCGACATTATCGGCGTAATCTCCGGCAATGACGAAATGGCGCTCGGCGCCATCGCGGCACTGAAGGAAGCCGGCAAGCTCGCCAACATCAAGGTCGGCGGCTTCGACGGTTCGCCGGATGCGGTCGCCGCGATCAAGGCGGGCGAACTGCAATATACCGTCCTGCAGCCCGTCGCCGTCTTCTCCGAGGAAGCCGTCAAGCAGGCTGATAACGTCATCAAGACGGGCAGCACCGGCGCCAAGAGCGAAAAGCAGCTGTTCGATTGCCTCCTGATCACCAAGGACAATATCGACAAGTACACCGGCCCGTTCGTTCTGTCACAGTAATGAGAAAGAGGGCGCTCGACCGGGCGCCCTCCTTGACCTTTTCGACCGTATCAAGCCGCTTTCGCCTTCTTTGCCTTGGCATGGCAATCACTATACGAAGCTGGGATATAGAATTCAGCGACAAGGGTGACCCGTGACACAGAAGACCAATCAGGGCGATGAGCTGTTGGATCAGCTGACCAGCGACAGCCGTCAGACACGCCAGGTCGCGCGCCGGCGTATGATCGCGGAGGCCGTCATGAGCGAAGGTTCGATGCGGATCGAGGATCTGACCGATCGTTTTGGCATCAGCCTGATGACGGCGCATCGCGATGTGGATGAGCTCGTGAGCCGCGGGATCTTCCGGAAGACACGCGGCATCGTCACTGCCGCTGCCACCAACCTTATCGAATCCAGCGATGTCTACCGCTCGAGCCGACAGTCGGCGGAAAAGAAAGTGATCGCGGAGGCTGCCATGCAGTTCGTCGAACCGGGACAGGCCATCTTTTTTGACGATTCCACGACTGTCCTGCAGATGGCATCGCATCTCACCTCGAAGGTGCCGATCACCGCCATCACCAATTCGCTGACGCTGATGAATGCGTTGACCGGCATGCACGACGTCACCCTGCTCGCGCTCGGCGGCCAGTATTACAACTGGTGCAATGCCTTCATGGGACGAATGACGATCAACGAGATCAGGGGCTTGCGGGCGGATATCGCATTTGTTTCCATGTCGGCCATTAACGACGGCATCGTGCTGCATCAATCGCCCGAGACCGTCGATACCAAGCGCGCCATGTTCGACTGTTCGGTCAAACGCATCCTGCTTGCCGACCACACCAAATTCGAACGGCGCGCGCTTCACAGCTTCGCGGCGCTCGATGAATTCGACGTCGTCATCGTCGACGACAAGACCCTCCCCGTTCACATCGACCGGATGCGCTCCAGGGATATCAATGTCGTCATTGCCAGGACCGGCAACGGGCGCATGTGACCGGACCGCCCGGCCGCGATAGAAAGGTGAATGTGCATGCCGAGTCTTCTCGGGATTGATAGCGGCCTGACCGTCACGAAGGCCGTCATTTTCGATATCGACGGCACGCCGATCGCCGTCGCCCGGCGGCGCGTTAGCCAGCTCATCCCGAGGCCGCGTTTCGTGGAACGGGACATGCGCGAATTGTGGACCGCGACGGCTGAGGCCATCCGCGAGGCGGTCATCCTCAGCGGCCGGCCGGCAAGCGATATCCAGGCCGTGGCGGCAACGGCGCATGGCGATGGCATTTATGTGCTGGATCAGGCGCAGGAGCCGCTTGGCAATGGCATCGTGTCACTGGACAGCCGGGCGGGTGATATTGTCGATCAATGGACTGATAACAAGGTCGCCGACGAGGCGATCGCGCTCACAGGTCAGGTGCCGCATGTCTCCGCCCCGTCGGCGCTGCTGGCCTGGATTCGGGATCATGAGCCGGAACGGTTTAAGCGTATCGGCCACATCATGAGCTGCAAGGACTGGCTGCGATTTTGCCTGACCGGCACCGTCGGCACCGATCGCACCGAAGCAAGCACCTCCTTCACCGATGTCAGGACACAAGACTATAGCGAGGACGCACTGCGCCTGTTCGGCTTGCAGGCGCTTGCCAGAGCACTGCCGCCGGCCTCGCGCTCGGACGAGATCGTTGGACGAATAACTGCCGATGCAGCGCGGTTGACCGGCCTCCTCGAGGGCACGCCCGTGGCTGCCGGATTGCATGACGTGACCGCTTCGGCGCTCGGCGCGGGTGGTTATGCCGACGGCATCGTCGCCGTCATTGCCGGAACCTATTCGATCAATGAGACGCTGTCTTTCGAACCGCGCGTCGATCGACGCTGGTTCTGCCGCAATGGAATTGCGCCAGGCGTCTGGAACAGCATGTCGATTTCGCCTGCATCGAGCGCGAACTACGAATGGTTCATCGAAAAACTATGTGGCCGAGAGTGGACGGACTGCGAAACCAAGGGCATGTCCATTCACGCTTTGCTGGCTTCGGAGATCGAGGCGGCTTTTGACCGGCCGTCATCGGTGCTTTTCCACCCCTATCTCTTCGGCTCTCCTTACGGCGCATCGGCAAGCGCAAGCTTCTTCGGGCTCGGCGGCTGGCATGACCGCGGCGACATGCTAAGGGCCGTCATGGAAGGCATCGCGTTCAACCATCGCATCCATGTCGATGCCCTGCGTGACGGCTTTGCCGTCAAGGAAGCGCGCCTTGCCGGTGGCGTGTCACGCAATCCCGCAGTTGCGCAGCTGTTTGCCGATGTGCTTGCAATGCCGGTGACGGTAACCGGCACCGATGAGGCAGCGGCTTGGGGGGCTGCCATTTGCGCTGGCGCAGGCGCCGGTCTTTACCCGGACCCACAAAGCGCTCCAACAAAGGACAAGCAGGGCAAGACCTGCAAGCCGGACGCTGCTCGCAGCGCCGATTACGAAAAGCGCTACCGCCTCTTCCTCGAAATTGCAGGAACAATGACGCCGCTTTGGCCGAAGATCGCCGGCCTTGCGCAGGACAGCGCGGCAGAGGCCGCAGTTTAGGACAACAGCACCATGATCCCCGACACGCTTGGGCGCAGCCCGGATATCCGCGAGCACGATGTCGACGTCGTGATCCTTGGAGCAGGCATCAATGGCGCCGGACTGTTTCGCGACCTCGCGGCTCAGGGCGTCAGCTGCATGATCGTCGACAAATCGGACTTTGGTTCCGGGACGAGTGCTGCGCCGTCCCGCCTCATTCACGGTGGATTGAAATATCTGGAAACCGGAGAATTCGGCCTGGTTGCCCAATCCACTCTGGAGCGTAATCTGCTCTTGAAAAACGCGCCGCATTGCGTCGAAGCGCTGCCGACATTCATTCCGATCTTTTCGTGGACACGCGGCATCTGGGCGGCACTGCAGACATTGTTCGGCTCAAAGACTGCGCCCCGCAGCCGCGGCGCCGTTCTCATCAAGATCGGTCTTTCCCTTTACGACTTCTTCGGTTCACGCGACCGCGTGATGCCGCGCCACCGGCTGATCCTGAAAAAGAGGGCCAGGCGAGAAATGCCGCATGTGACTCAGGCGATTGTCGCCGGGGGTATCTACTACGACGCAAAAATCAGCCGGCCGGAACGCCTCGTCTATGAACTCGTCAAGGATGGGCTGGAGGCGAACCCGCATTGCACCGCAGCAAATTTCGTCACACTGACCGCCTGCGCGGAAGGCCGTCTGAACTTCCGACGGGAGGATGGCGGCGAATTCTCGGTGCGTCCGAGGCTCGTCGTGAACGCGGCAGGCCCGTGGATCGATCATGTCAACGAAGCGCTCGGCGCGCCCTCGCACCTGATCGGCGGCACGAAGGGTTCGCATATCCTCATCGATCATCCCGAACTGGTGCGCAGCCTCAACGGCCACATGATCTATTTCGAAGCCGATGACGGCCGCATCTGCCTGGTCTACGGCTATCTCGGGCTTGCGCTCGTCGGCTCGACGGATATCCCGAGTCGTGATCCCGACACAGTACGCTGCGAGGAACCCGAAATCGATTACTTCCTGCAGAGCCTCAGATCACTGCTGCCGACATTGCGCTTCGATCGCGAGCAGATCGTCTACACCTATAGCGGCATCCGGCCGCTTCCCGCCTCCGATGGAACAGCGCCCGGCCTGATCAGCCGCGACCATTCAGCGCCGGTCATCGAAGCGGATGGCAAGCGGCCTTTTGCCATCATGTCGCTGGTCGGCGGCAAATGGACGACGTTTCGTGGTTTTGCCGAGGAGGTTGCCGATAGTGTTCTTTCCCGGCTGGAGCGTTCGCGCAAGCAGTCAACCCGCTACCTTGCGATCGGCGGCGGAAAGGCATTTCCGGCAGACGCGCAGGCAAGACGGGTCTTCGTTGACAGGATCGCGAAGACTGCAGGCCTTACGGCCGCGCGCTCAGAGCAGCTTCTGAACCGCTACGGAACGACGGCCGAGGCGGTGGCAACGTTCCCCTCCGATCATTCCGACGAACGGCGCCTGTCGGGAGCCGCACATTACAGCTTTCGGGAAATAGACTGGATCGCGCGCAATGAGCTTGTGATCCATCTCGCCGATATCGTTTTGCGGCGTACGACGATCGCGATCGAGGGCCAACTGACCTACGAAGGTTTGGTCGATATTGCAGGCATCGCCGCAAAAGCGCTCGGCTGGGACGCTCCGCGTGTCGAACATGAGATCAACGATGTCGTCTCCCTGCTCAAGGCGTTTCACGGCCAGACGCTGGCAGCCGGCACACCAGACATCGAACCGGAAAAAAGCGCCCGCCCCGTCAGCCGATGAGATCTAAAGCATGTCGCGCAAAACTGTGCAGCGGTTTGCGATAGCGACATGCGCGGCACGCTTTAGGAAAAGACCGGATCGAGCGCACCGGACGCATAGCGCTTTGCCATCGCCGAAACAGGAAGGGGCGTAATCCGATCCGCCATGCCGGCGGTGCCGAACTGCTCGAAGCGCTCCTTGCAAAGCTTGGTGAGCGCGGCCATTGCTGGCTTCAGATATTTGCGGGGATCGAATTCGCTCGGATCTTCCTGCAATATCCGGCGGATCTGCCCGGTCATGGCCATCCGGCCGTCGGTGTCGATATTGACCTTGCGAACGCCATTCTTGATGCCGCGCTGAATTTCCTCGATGGGCACGCCCCATGTGGGTTCCATCCGGCCGCCATATTTGTTGATGATCTCCTGCAGCTCGATTGGAACTGACGACGAGCCGTGCATGACGAGATGCGTGTTTGGCAGCTTACGGTGGATCTCTTCGATGACATTCATCGCCAGCACCGAACCATCTGGCTTGCGCGTGAATTTGTATGCGCCGTGCGAGGTGCCCATGGCGATCGCCAGTGCATCGACCCGTGTTTCGCGCACGAATTTCGCCGCCTCATCCGGGTTCGTCAGCAGCTGATCGTGAGACAGTTTGCCTTCGGCGCCGTGCCCGTCTTCGGCCTCTCCCATGCCCGTCTCCAGAGAGCCAAGCACACCGAGCTCGCCTTCAACGGAAATGCCGCCGAGATGCGCCATCTCGGTCACCCTTTTGGTCACGCCGACATTGTAGTCCCAGTCGGCGGGCGTCTTCGCATCCGCTTTCAGCGAGCCATCCATCATCACGGAGGTAAAGCCCGCCTGGATGGCCGTCATGCAGCTCGCCGGATCGTTGCCATGGTCGAGATGCACGCAAACCGGGATATGCGGGTAGATTTCGACGGCCGCGTCCATCATGTGCTTGAGCATGATGTCATGGGCATAGGCGCGCGCGCCACGCGATGCCTGCATGATGACGGGCGCGCCGGCCGCATCCGCGGCTTCCATGATGGCGAGCGCCTGTTCCATGTTATTGATATTGAAGGCAGGAACGCCGTACCCCTCCTCCGCCGCGTGATCCAGCAACTGCCTGAGCGTGATGCGCGCCATTGAACACTTTCCCCTCACACGTGAGACACGTCGAAATCGTTGGCTTCGGTGCCAGGAAGGATCGCATAATCACAAACTTGGAACAAGTATAAATCACAATATCACAAATTTGGTGATGCTTTTCTTGTCACTTGAACGTTCAGCCGTGATGGGCGGAGAACCGGTCTTACGAGTTGGCGTCCTTGGAGGCGTCAATCCATCCAGTCGCTGTAACCTGTATCAAGCGCGCCTCGGGCAAGCGACAGAACCGGTTCGTAGTCGGCATCCGTAAGCATCGCGATATCGACGAGACCGAGAATATCGCGCGCACCGGAAAGCGATGGTGCGGTGATCGCTGCGAGAAGTGCCTCGCGCATCAATGCCACATCCGCATCCGAAACCTTACCTCCGGTAATGAAGGGCAGACCCGGCGTTGCGGGTGTCTCTGCAAGTATGCGGACGCCTTCCACACGATCTGGCGCAAAGCGCAGGAGATTGGCAAAGGTGATGCAGTCGATTGCTGCGCAATCCGCCTGCCCGCTCGACACCGCATCAATGCTGCCACCATGGCTGCCCGTCTCGATTGTGCTACCGAAGAAGCGGCCATTGCGGGCAAGCGGAGAGACCGCCGCCCGAAGCAGATTTGCCCCGGAATTGCTGTCAGGACTATTGATGGCGGCTGTCGCGCCGCGCAAGTCTGATAGCGAAGCGAAGGTGGAAGCGCGGCGCACGACGATGAAGCTGCGCATCAGGGGACCGTTGCAGCCAGGATGGGCGTAGACAGGCGTGGCAACGACGCGCACCTTGCCACGCAATCGCTTTACATAGGGATAGCCGCAGGTCTGAGAAAAGAGCAGGTCCTCACGTAGCCAGGCCTCGTCATAAGGGATCGTCGTGTCGAGGCTCTCTGGCAGATCCGAAAGCCCGGCCTGCGCAAGATAGTGCCGAAGGAACGACCAGAGTTCGGCGGTGGCCTCCGCAAGCGGTTGCGGCGTGACATACATTGCAAGACTGGCAAGATGCATGCTCTTCACTCGCCGTACTGTTCGTCGAACAGGCGCGAGGCAAGGACAGCCACGTCTTCGCCGAGCGAACGATCCTCCGTCATGACCGGCGCGAGGTCTCGAACGAAGGCATGGGTCTTCCTCGTCTCCTGTCCGCAGCGGTGTCGCGGACGCTGGTCGACGGCCTGGGCGGCCGCCAGCATTTCGCAGGCGATGAGCAAGCGCCACAACTCCAGCATCTCGCCAAGCTTGCGCACGGCAAGGGACGATTGCGTTGCATGATCCTCGACCCCTTCCGACACGGCAAGGAAGTCGAGCATGACAGGATTGGCCTTGTGCCTGATATCGGCCATCAGCGCCGCTACTGTCTTCTGCATCGGCACGAAACCTGCCGATGGACCGCCGACCGGGGAGAGATAGCGCGGCAGGCCGTTGCGACCCGAGCCCGTCAGCTGGATGAAACGTGCGGCGGATGCCGCAGCTGCCTGAGCGACCGCGAGCCCCAATGTCTCGAAGGCAAGCGAAAGCGCTGGCGTCTGGAAGTTACCTGATGACAGTACCTGTTGCTCTTCCAGGAGAACAACGGGATTGTCGGCCGCGGCATTCAGCTCGATCTCGACGGCTTCGATCGCCTTCGACAGCGCATCGGCAAGCGCCCCATGGATGGGCGCAAGACAGCGCAGGCTGAGCGGATCCTGGATAGCCGCGCTTGCGTCGAAAAGTGTCGAGCCCTCAAGCATCTGCAGCAGCCGGCTGGCTTCTTCTGCCTGGCCCACTGCTGGCCGGGCGCGTTGGATGGCCGGCGACAGGATGAGCGGATTGCCGGCAAGGCCTTCGAAGCTCAAGGCAGCCGCCCGGCGCTGGGCATCGAGCAGTCGTTTGGCGTCGTGTAATACGAGGGCGCCCCGACCGGCGGAGACGGCCGATGCATTGAGAAGCGAAATCCCGTCCTTTGGCTGCAGGCTCGCCGGTGCAAGGCCTGCAAGCTCAAGAGCTTCATTCGCCGGATAGACGATGCCGCGATATTCAGCTTTTCCTTCGCCGACCAGGGCGCGGGCCATGGCAGACAGCAGCACGAGGTCACCCGCACCGATTGAGCCGATTGAAGGCATCACCGGATGAACGCCGGCATTCAGCATGGCAAGCAGCGCCTCGAAGACAGGCAGCGAAATGCCGGATCCGCCAACGGCCAGCATAGAGAGCCTGGCGGCGATGACCGCGCGCGTCGCGTCGCGGGGCAGCGCGTCACCGACCGCCATGCCACGGCCGCGGATCAGTTGCAGTTGAAAGGCCTCGAAATCGCCAGTCACCGCTGTCTTCAGATTGGCGCCGAGCCCGGTGTTCATGCCATAGATCTGCTGGCCAGCCGCTGCGGCACCTTCCAGGATGCGTCGCGCAGAAATCAGCCGCTCACGGACCGCATTGGAAGCCTCGACGGTGGCATCGCCACGGGCGATCGCTACGATGTCGGCGATGGTGATGCCGGAGCCGGTCAGCAGGATTTCCGTCATGCGAAGCGCAGCCTTTGGCCGATACCAGCCGAGCGCGCCTTGGAAAGCAGCGCGTGGCCAAGCGCGATGTCGCTGAGTGACAGGCCGCGGTGCCAGAGCAGGATGGTCTCGTCCTCGCTCTCGCGGCCGGGCTTCAGGCCGACGACGACCTGTCCGAGTTCGGCATGCAGCGTCTCCTCGGAAAGCCGGCCGGTCTCGACATGGGCGCGCAGCGAGCCGAATTTGCCGGTCTTGCACTGACCCCAATCGTCGACGACGAGTTTGGCCATGATGTCGGTCAACGACAGTTCGACGGCACTCATCGTGCCGTAGGGCACGACGAAGGCGCCCTTCTTGATCCACTCCGTCTTCAGAAGCGGCTCGGGTTGCGATAGGCGTGATGCCTCGACTACGATATCGGCCCCCTCCACGCAATCGCGCCAGTTGTCGACCACGGTGATCTTCTTGCCGAGGTCGGCCTCCAGCTTGGCGCCAAAGGCGTCGCGGCTTTCCGGCCGGCGCGAATGCACGCGGATCTCGTCGAAATCAAAGAGATGATCGAGCAGGCGGACGTTCCAATACGCGGTGCCGCGCGCGCCGATATGGCCGAGCACCTTCGAGCCCTTGCGGGCGAGATGCCGAGCGCCGAGCGCGGTGACGGCGCCGGTGCGCATGTCGGTGATAACGGTTGCATCAAGGATCGCCTTCGGCACGCCGGTGCGCGGATCGAAGAGGTTGAGCACGCCGAATTCGGAGGGATAGCCGAGCTTGTAGTTGTCGACATAGTCGCCGACGACCTTCACACCGGCCAGGCCAAGCGGCGCCACATAACCGCGCAACACGTTGAAATGGCCGTGAAAGCTCGCATCCGGCTCGAGATGGACGCGCGGCTCGATCACCGTCTGACCCCTGCCCTGGGCGGCTAGCGAGGTTTCGATCGCCGCAAGGATTTCATCGTTGGTCAGGTCGAGCGCCTCGATGTCGAAGGCATTCAGATAGTCGATATAGATCGGGTCCATTGTCATCTCGTTTTATCGTATGGCGGGTGTGCCAAGACCAAGGTTCTGGCGAAGCGTACGGCCCTCATAATCTTGCCGGAAGAGGCCGCGGCGACGCAGTTCCGGCACGACATGGGTGACGAAATCCTCAAGCCCCGATGGAAAGAGCGGCGCCATGACGTTAAAGCCGTCGGCAGCAGCTTCGCTGAAGCGTTCTTCCATCGCATCGGCGATCTGCGCCGGCGTGCCGGCAACCTGCCAGTGGCCGCGTGCGCCGGCGAAATGCCGGGCAAGTTCGCGGATCGACAGGTTCTCGCGCCTGCCGAGATCGATGATCAGCTGCTGACGGCTCTGGATGAGGTTGGTCTGCGGCATGTCCGGCAGCGGCCCGTCGAGCGGATAGGCCGAAAGGTCCTGAATGCTGAGATAGCTTGCAAGCAGGGCCACCCCGACGGCGTCGGGGATGAGTTCCTGCAGCGCCCGGTATTTCGCCTTCGCCTCGGCTTCCGTCGCGCCGACAATCGGCGATATGCCGGGCATGATCTTGATGTCGTCGGGCTTGCGCCCGTATTTGGCAAGGCGCGACTTCACATCGGCATAGTAGGCCTGGGCTTCGGCAAGCGTCTGGGAGGCAGCAAAGACGACGTCTGCCGTGCGGGCGGCGAGCTCCTTGCCGACATCGGAGGCACCGGCCTGCACCATGATTGGCCGGCCCTGGGCTGAGCGTGGGCTTTCGAGCAAACCCTCGACTGTAAAATGCTTGCCGCGATGATGCACCGGATGGAGCCTGGTGCGATCGGCAAATTGAGCCCCGCCTTCAGGCAGATGGGCCCCCTCCTCCACGCCGTCCCAGAGGGCGAGTGCTGCATCGGCAAATTCCTCGGCCCGTTCGTAGCGCTCGGAATGCGGGCGAAGGCCGCTGCTTGCGAAATTCTCGGCCTCTAGCTCACTTGCCGAGGTGACGAGGTTCCAGCCTGCCCTGCCGCCGCTCAACTGATCGAGCGAGGCGAAGGTGCGGGCAAGGCCGTAGGGTTCGTTATAGGTTGTCGAGGCGGTTGCCACGAGGCCGATATGCGTAGTGTTGACGGCAAGGGCAGCAAGCAGGCTCAGCGGCTCGAAAGCCGTCGAACGCGCCGCCTGGCTCGCCATATCAGGGTTGCGCTCGCGGATGGCGGCGGCATCTTCCACAAAGAGCATGTCGAATTTGCCACGCTCGGCGATACGGGCAAGCTCAATGAAATGGTCGATATCGACGCCGGCCGGGGCATGGGCGTCCGGGTGACGCCAGGCCGCAATGTGATGGCCGCCCGCCATCAGGAAGGCGCCAAGTCTCATCTTGCAATCGCCGCTCATGATGCACGCTCCAATGGTGCCGCCGGATGGACCGGACGGACGAGACCAAGGCGATCGCGCAACGTCACGCCGGCCGCCGCCTTGATCAGCCCGAGGCGGCGCAATTCCGGAACCACTTGCGTGAAGAACAGATGTCCTATCGCAATCGTCGGCGGCAGGATCGTAAAACCGTCGATCTGACCAAGCCCGAGCCATTGCTGTAGAGAGCGGGCGATTTCGGCCGGCGTGCCGACCAGACGTGCGGCAGACAGTGGCTGGCTCGCCCGGTCCGCCTCGCCAAATCGGAGCGCATTGCTTGCCGCCTGCGCCGCTTCAGACGTCTCTGCGACGATCGGCACGACATTAGCCAGGATCCGAACATCCTGTCGTCGACGGCCGGCCGCTTCGAGCCCGCGGACGAAGTCGGCGGCGGTTTCGTTGGCACTTTCCGGCGTCGGGTCCTGAAGAAGAACGATTTCAGCGTGGCGCGCAGCCAATGCTTTGCTTTCTCCGCTCAGAAGCTGGGCGATAACCGGCTTGCCCTGCGGCGAGCGATTGACGTTGAGCGGCCCACGCACCGTGAAATGTTCGCCCCTGTGGTTGAGCACGTGCATTTTGTCCGGTTCAAAGAAACGTCCCTCAGCCTTGTCGTAGATGAAAGCGTCGTCTTCCCAACTGTCCCAGAGCGCGTTGACGAGACCGAGATATTCCTGGTCGCGTTCGAATTCGCCGGATGCGGGAAGAGCGACCCAACCCGTTCGGCCGCCGCTGATCTGATCCAGCGACGCAAAGCGCCGGGCGAGATTATAAGGCTCGTACTGACTGGTTGCAGCAGCCGCCAGGAAGCCGATCCGGCGCGCCTTTGTCGCAAGAGCTGCGACCAGTGTCGTCGGCTCGAAGGGCGCAGCAATGGGCGCGAGATCATCGAGCGGCCGAGCGCCGAGCCGGTCGGAAAGCAGGACGAAATCGAAACCCGCCTCTTCCGCCTTTGCAACCTGAGACTGCAGCGCATCGAAACCGAGATGTTGAGGTGCCGCGGCCTCACGCCAGGCGGCGGGGTGATGGCCGAAAGGTGTGAGGGAAAAACCGAGATACATCAGAAACTCCTGCACTCAGATCGAGAAAATCGCGTCGCGTGTCAGCTGCCCGGTAACAATGCCGCCGCCATCGACGACGGCAAGCACATCGCTATTGGCGGCGACCATCAGCGACAGCGCGTCGCGCAGATTGACGCTTGCAGTGACACTGGCAGAAGGTGAGGAGGGAGCACCGGGCCGCATCGCATCGGCAACCGAAAACAGGCTGAGCCGCTTGATCGCACGATCGATGCCTACGAAATTCGCGACGAAATCGTCGGCGGGATGGGAGAGGATCGCATCCGGCGCATCATATTGCACGATCCGGCCGGCACGCATGATGGCAATGCGGTCTCCGAGGCGGATCGCCTCGTCGAGATCGTGAGTGACCAGCACCACGGTTTTGCGCACCCGTTTGAGGATCTGCCTGAACTCGTCCTGCAGGCGCGTTCTGGCGATCGGGTCGATCGCGCCGAAGGGTTCGTCCATCAGCAGCACCGAGGGATCGGCAGCAAGGGCGCGCGCCACGCCGATACGCTGGCGCTGGCCGCCGGAAAGCTGGCGCGGATAGCGCTTCAACATTTCCTTCGGATCGAGACCGACGAGATCAAGCAATTCCTCGGTGCGCTTTGCGATCCGCGGCTGGTCCCAGCCGAGCAGGTTCGGGACGGCAGCGATGTTCTCGGCGATCGTCATGTGCGGAAAGAGGCCGACATTCTGGATGACGTAACCGATATGGCGGCGAAGCTTGACCGGATCGGCTTTTGTCACGTCCTCGCCATTGACGAAGACGCGCCCCTCAGTCGGTTCTATCAGCCGATTGATCATGCGCATCGTCGTCGTCTTGCCGCAGCCCGACGGGCCAATCAGCGCGACCGTCGAGCCCTCGGGCACATCAAGCGTCAGATTATCCACCGAAGGCGCGGCACTTTCGCCATAGCGCTTAGTGACGTTCTCCATGCGGATCATGCGGCGGTTCTTTCTGCAAACAGATGCTTCTCGGCGCGGCCGAGGATGAATTCGGTGGCAAGCGCCAGGATCGCGATTGGCACGGCGCCGACGATGAGCCGCGACATATCCATCATGCCGATGCCCGTGGCGATGAAATCGCCGAGCCCGCCGCCGCCGATGAAGGGCGCAAGCGTCGCTCCCGCCAGTACCTGGACGGCCGCCGTGCGGGCGCCGGCAAACATGGCGGGGGCTGCCAGCGGAATGCGGATCTTGCGTAGAACCTGGCTTCTGCTCATGCCCATGCCGATCGCCGCCTCCACCGCATCGGCATCGACATCGCGCAACCCGACATAGGCATTGAGCAAGATCGGCGGCAGGGCAAGCACCGTCAGTGCCACGATCGACGGCAGGATGCCGATGCCGAGAAGCGGCAGCATGATTGCCAGGATCGCAAGGCTCGGAATGGTCCTGAGGCCATTGACGATGTTGATGACACCGAAGGCGAAGCGGCCGTGATTGACGATCAGGATCGCCAATGGCAGCGCAATGACGAGTGCGATCGCCAGTGACACGCCGGACATCAGGAGATGGCGGACGAGGGCGCGGGAGAATTCGTCCTGGTGATCGACGATCCAAAAGAAGGCAGTGCTCAGCATCGCCGCGCCCTCACTGCCAGCGCACCAGGGCCTGCTCGGCCCGGGTGAGAATGAAATCGAAGATGATGGCCAGCAGTGCCGTCAGAATGCCGCCGACCAGGATCTTCTCGGCATATTCCTGATCGATGCCGATCAGGATGATCGTGCCGAGCCCTCCGCCATCGATAAAGGCAGCGACCGTCGCAATACCGATGACGGTGACGAGCGCGATGCGGGCGCCGGAGACGATCAGCGGCAGGGCGAGCGGCAGTTCGATGCGGAAGAGCCGCTGCCACGGGCCGTAGCCCATGCCGTCGGCAGCGTCGAGCACATCGGCCGGAACGCCGCGGATACCGGTAACGACGTTGCGCAGCAGGATCAGCAAGCAATAGGAGGAAAGCCCGATCAGCGCCGGCTTCATGCCGAGGCCGACGAAGGGGATCAGCAGCGCAAAGAGCGCCAGACTCGGAATGACGAAGATGATGTTCGTCACCGTCAGCGCGAAGGCATAGAGCCTCGGCCGGCGGGCGCAGACGATGCCGAGCACGAGCGCGATCGCAAGGCCGATGAGCACGGACGAAATCGACAGCACCAGATGCTGCCAGACGGCAAGCGCGATTTCCGGAATATGCTTGGGTGCCCAGTTCAAACGCGAGAAATCCTGTCTGCACGATCACGACAAAGCGGCGAAGCTGCAAGCTTCGCCGCATTTTTTCTTCAGGGAAAGCGAAACTTGCGCGTCGCTCTCGATCAGATGCCCTTGGCCTTCAGGAATTCCGCGGCGACGTCTGCCGGCTCTTCCTTATCGCGATCGACCTTGGCGTTCAGCTCGCGCATGGTCTCGTTGCTGAGGAGCGGGCTGATCTTGTTCAGAACCTCGGTGATTTTCGGGTTCTTGGCGAGTGCATCCTGGCGCACGACCGGCACGAGGTAATAGGGCGGGAAGAGATGCTTGTCGTCGTCGAGCACGACCAGCTTGTTGTCGGAGATCTGCCAGTCGGTCGCAAAGCCGTAGGAAACGTCGAGATCCTTGCTCGTCAGCGCACTATAGCGGATGCCGAGTTTGGCGAAGATCTTGAATTCCTTAAACTCGATACCGTAGGTCTGCTTCAGCCCCGGCAAGCCATCCTTGCGCTCGCCAAAGCCGCCCTCAGCGCCAAAGGTCAAGTTCTTGGAGACCGGAGCGAGGTCGCTCAGCGTCTTCAGCTTGTACTTCTCGGCGGTTTCCGGAAGCGTGATGATCGCATAGCCGTTGTTGATCTGCGTCGGCTGCAGAAGCGTCAGCTTGAGGTTCTTCTCGTAATAATCCTTGACGTCGGAATAGATCTTGTCGGCAGAGCCCGACAGGTCACCCTTGACGACGGCGGCAAGCGCCGTGCCGGTATATTCCGGATAGAGATCGATATCGCCGTTCGTCAGCGCCGTATGGGCAACAAGCGTGGCACCGAGGTTGAGGTGGCGCTCGACTTCGACGCCGGCCTTTTCAAGCGCCTGCGCGTAGATCTCGGCGACGACGAACTGTTCGGTGAAATTCTTGCTGCCGATCTTTACGGCATCGGCCTGTGCCGGTGCGCCCACGAAGGCGGCGAGGATCGCGCCGGCAAAGAGGCCGGCGAAGGATTTCGAAAGCATTGCGTTCCCTCATTTGACATTCGAGTTGTTCAGGAGAGGTGATAGCGGTTTCGCGTGATCCGAGCGCGGAATGGAATACCAATTTTCTACCAATTTAGATGAAAATTGATCTCCAAAAGAACGCCCGACCATCGCATTCCAGGATGCGCGTGGCAAAACCGGAATAGACAACAAGACAGCCCGATCATCGAAGGGTCGGAGAAAGCAGTGCCGGTCAAGATCAGCCTTCCTATGATATCAAAAACAAATCGTAGAAAAGCGGCGCGATGCCGTCTACAAGTCAATGGACTGAAATGCGAGAGAGACAGAAGGTAGGCCATGAACGTCAAGACACCCAACGCGATTGATACCTATGTCGGCATGCGTATGCGCAGGCGCAGACAGCTTCTCGGCATGAGCCAGGAGCGGCTTGCCGAACAGATCGGCGTTACCTTCCAGCAAGTGCAGAAATATGAAAAGGGCATCAACCGCATCGGCGCAAGCCGCCTGCAGAAGATCGCCGAAGTGCTACGCACCTCGCCAGCCTTCTTTTTCGAGCAGGACGATTCGGAAGCGCCGAGCCTTGCCGGCCTCAATTTGTCTGCCCCTGCCGATCCGGTCACAGAATTTCTGCGGTCGAAGGAAGGTCTCGTCCTTAACAGGGCCTTCGTGAAGATCGAGGACCGGCGCATTCGCGAGACGATCATCTCGCTCGTCAAGGCGATGGCGCAGGCCGACAGCAGCGACATTCCGCTGAATGCGCTGAGAATGGACGAGCCGGAATCTCGCACAGAGTAAACGCGGACGATACCGTCCTATGTCCTTCAGGCTCGAGTCATTCGGTACATTGCGGCTGCTGAACGCGGCGGGAGAGCCTGTATCCTTCCCTGAAAAGGGTTTGTTGACGCTTTGCTATCTGCTCGACAGACCTGACAGCGAATGTTCGCGCGGCACACTCGCCCGCTTCCTGTGGGACAGCGCTGGCAATCCCGATATCATGGCGAATCTGCGCAAGATGATCTCGCGTGTCCAGGCGCGGCAGGCAGAACTCGGCGTGGAGCTGCTGGTCTTTACTGCGACGGGTGTACGGATCAGAAGGGAGGCCTTCGTCGCTGACCGCTCTGAACTTGAGACCCTGTCCTCGGCCGATCCGCTCGATGTGCTGCGAAGGCTCGTATCCCTGTTGCAACCGGATTTCCTCGCCGAACTCGCAGATCAAAGCGTCAGCATACGAGAATGGATATCCAGCGAGCGCAACCGGCATATGGCAATCCTCGTCGACGCGCTGAAGCGAGCGCTGTCGGAAGCGCACTCGCGGGCCGATATCGGCCTCATCAAGGAGGCCGCGCTCAGGATCTTCCGCAATGCCCCCGATGACGAAAACATCCGCCATATTCTGCTGCAAGCCTATGAGGCCGAAGGGCATCTGGAAAACGCCAGGCAGCTTTTCGAGAGCCGCAGCCGCGATCTCCAGCACTCGCTGGATATCGGCCTCGATCTGCAGGCCCTGAAGGAAGTGCGCAAGATTTTCGATGCCAGCAGGGCACCAGCCGTGGCCGCCGCGCCGGCGATGGAAAGCGGTATCATTCTGAAAGCTGCGCCTTTGCCCCGCCTCGCCCTGTTGCCGCCGGTCGAACCCGGTGAGGCCGGTCTTGCGCCGATACTTTCAGAGGCGCTGATCGAGGACGTGACCATCGGCCTTTGCGCCCTGAATAGCGTCTCGGTCGTCGCACCCCATACCGCCGCACAGATCGCACGCCATGCCGACCGGTCGGGCATGATCCTGCGCCATTCGATCTCCTACGTGCTCGACACGCGGTTGACAGCGGGCAGCACATCGCCGTCGCTGTTCGTCCAGCTCGTCTATACCACCAATGACGAGGTTATTTGGGCCGAGCGCTTCAGCCTCGAAAAATACGACCTGATTACCGACCGGCGGGAAATCGCGCGGCGCATCGCCAAGGAGCTTTCTGGCCGGATCCGCCAGAATGAGACCGTGCGCGGAGCTTTCGACAACAATCCGGCCGCCTATCACAGCTATCTTCTAGGCTTGCGGGACATGAAGCGGCTTTCCCTGCCGGACATCCGGCGCGCCCGGAAGGCGTTCCGCGACGCCGTCCAACACAGCGCGCATTTCTCACCGGCGCTCGCCGGCCTTGCGCACACCTTCCTGATGGAATGGCTGCTGACGGCTCGCGGCGATGGAGAGCTGATCCGCCTTTCGGAAGACTATGCAAACCGGGCGATCGTCGCCGATCCGTCGCTGGCCTCCGGCTTCCGCCAGCTCGGAGTCGCCAAACTCTATCTGAACGAACTCGATGAAAGCGTGATGGCGCTGAAGATTGCGGAAGAACTGAGCCCGCATTATGCCGACGGCATCGCAAGCTTTGCCGATACACTGGTGCATGCCTCGCGCCCGGCCGATGGGCTCGCCAAGATCGAGCGGGCGATCGCGCTCAATCCGCTGAGCCCCGCCGATTATCTCTGGACCGAGGCCGGCGCGAATTTTGCCCTCTTCCGCTATAGGGAAGCGCTGGATGCGATCAGCAGAATGGATGATCGCACGCCGGCCGACCGGCTTGCAGCCGCCTGCTGGGCGATGCTCGGCGACGTGAAAAAGGCCCGCCTCTACATGCGCAGGGCACGCGAAACCAATCCCGATTTCGACCTCGATAGATGGCTGACGCTCGTGCCCTTCAAAGAGGCGTGGCAGAAGGAACAGTATCGCGAGGCTCTGCGAAAGGCAGGCTTCTAGCTCTGTCGGCCTCGCTCAACTGAGTTGCCGCCTCCCGATACGCCATCCAAACTGGTGTCACGCCCGTGTCACGCGCTTTCCTCGACCGCATCCGCTAGAACTCCTTCCAACACATCTGGGGAACTCAGTGAGAATGGCAACGGAAGACATCATCGAACTCGGCACCATCGAGAAGGATCAGCGACTGCGCGACATCGCCTCGCTCGCGCGGCTCGTTTCCTACGCCCGTCAGAACGCCTGGGAACTCAATGCCGAGTTCTCCGTCTATTGCCTCGATCTCGCGCTTGGCGCGCTGTTGCAGGATCTCACCGAGAGCGGCATAAACCTGCCCGTCGAGGGAGCGATCGAAGATGTACCGGCAGGCCTGGTGCACTGAAGACCGATAGCTTCAGCCGGCCTGCGACAGCGGATTGGGCGCGGCAAAATGGCAGGCTGAGAACTGGTTCGGCGAGACTTCGCGCAGCACCGGCCGATCGACCTTGCAGATGTCTTTTGCGATCGGACAGCGCGTATGGAAGCTGCAGCCCGGCGGGACGCGGGAGGGGCTTGGAACGTCGCCCTGCAGTACGATACGGTTTGCCTTGCGATCGGGATCGGGCTCGGGTGCTGCCGACAGCAGCGCCTGCGTATAGGGATGCTGCGGCATGGAATAGACGGACTTTTTCGGTCCGATCTCGACGATCCTGCCGAGATACATCACCGCCACACGGTCTGCGATATGCCGGACGACAGCAAGATCGTGGGCAATGAAGAGATAGGAAAACTTCCGCTCCGCCTGCAGATCCTGCAGCAGATTGACGATCTGTGCCTGCACGGAGACATCGAGCGCGGAAACCGGCTCGTCAGCGACGATGAATTGCGGATTGACCGATATGGCTCGGGCAATGCCGATGCGCTGGCGCTGGCCGCCGGAGAACTGGCGCGGATAGCGGTCCATGAAGCTCGGCGACAGACCCACCTGCATCAGCAGTTCCGCCACGCGGTCGCGCCGCTCGCGTGACGATTTCACCAGTCCGAAGACTTCGAGAGGCTCGGAAATGATCTGGGCGATCGAACGGCGCGGGCTGAGCGAGCCGTAGGGGTCCTGAAAGACCATCTGCATCTTGGCGCGCATCATGCGCATTTCGGCCGCGCTGAGAGCGGTGATATCGCGTCCTCCGAAGAGCACTTCACCATCAGTCGGCTGGATCAGCCGCAGCAGAAGGCGCCCGAGCGTGGACTTGCCACAGCCGGATTCACCGACGAGCGCCAATGTCTCGCCCGGCTTGACGGAAAAGGATGCGCCGTCCACGGCGCGAACGCCCCCCGAGGAACTCGTAAAGGACAGGCCGCCTGCATCGGAAAAGGTCTTGCCGAGGTTGCGGACTGTCAACAAGTCGTCGACGCTGCTCATCTCTGTCATGCTGTTGCTCCGGCGGTCACCCAGCAGGCCGCCTTATGACGTTCTGAAACGGTGAACATGGGCGGCATTTCGGCCGCGCACCTGTCGGTCCGGTCGCTGCAACGGCTATAGAAGGGACAGCCCTGCTTCACCGTGCCGGCGAGCGGTACGGAACCCGGGATCTGGTAGAGCCGCTTCTGATCATCATCGAGCCTTGGGATCGATTGCAGCAGGCCGCGCGTATAGGGATGGCTTGGGTTACTGAAGATCGAGCGGACATCCGCATCCTCGACCACGTGGCCGGCATACATGACGATGACACGATCGCAGACCTCGGCGATGACGCCGAGATCGTGCGAGATCAGCAGCACGGCCGTGTTCAGCGTCTTGCGCACCTTCGCCATCAGGTCGAGCACCTGCGCCTGGATGGTCACATCAAGTGCCGTCGTCGGCTCATCGGCGATCAAAAGCTTCGGATTGCAGGCAACTGCCATCGCGATCATCACCCGCTGGCGCATGCCGCCCGAAAACTGGTGCGGATAGGCATCGAGACGCCCTTCCGGATTGGGGATGCCGACAAGCTTCAGGAGTTCGATGATGCGGGCGCGGCGCTCTCCGCGGCTCATCTTCTCATGCAGCTTGATCGCCTCGCCGATCTGGTCGCCGAT
>NZ_JBFRCX010000013.1:0-224080 GCF_052113285.1 Rhizobium sp. YAF28
CAGGACGACAGGGTGCGAGAGACGATGCCCGCTTCCTTCTCCAGTCCTTCCGCCGCCTTGCCGGCAAGTGCTGCGCCGATGACACGGTAACCTTGCGCCTCCCAGGCCTCGCGGGCCGCCTTCATCATCGTCGTCTTGCCGGCACCGGCACGGCCGATCACGGTTGCGATCCGCTCGCCGCCGGCAATATGTTCGATCGCCACCTTCTGCTCGTCCGAAAGACGCGGATGGCGCAAAAACGTCGCCTCCAGAACTCTGTGTCTGACACCATGCGACGAGCGCTGCGACAGCCAGATCGCCCGGTTCGCCATCTCGGCTTCCAGGCGGATCATCTCGCGGGTCGTGTACTTCGCCGGCGAGCGCAGGCCGGTGGCAAAATCGGTCCGCGCCTCCTCGAGTTTCAAAGCACGCGGGCTCTGGACGATCCGTGCCATCACGCTCTGAAACAGGCCAGGATCGTCGATGTAGCGATGCAGCACCTTGGCCACATCGCGCTCGTCGAAAACGCTTTTCTCCCGCGTGACCAGGTCAAGCACGATATCGGGAGTGAGCTGGATACGGCGAGCATTCTCTGCACGCCGCGCCTCCTGCAATTGCAGTCGATCGAGCACAACGGCTTGACCGGAATTCGAGGCCTTTTGTAGGAGCGCCTTCGTGGCAACACCCAGATGGGCGGTTGGCGCCAGCTCGATCCCCTGCTTTTCGAAGGAGCGCCCATCGACCCTGACGTCGAGACCGGCAAGCGCCAGATGCCGGTTCTGGCAGGCAAACCACCCGTCGCGGAATGCATTGAACTCGTCGATGTCGCCCACCCAGCGCTCGTAGACGATCTTACCGGCGCCATAGCGGATCGGTTGGCCGTCAGGACCGAGCACGGCGACGATCTTGGGTCCGAATCCATCCTCGGTCAGCGGCCGCAGCGTCATCATCAGATGCACATGCGGATTGCCCGGAGCGTCGTGATAGACCCAGTCGGCAACCATGCCCTTCGCGGTGACATGGGTCTCCACGAAGTCGCGCATCAGGGCGATATTCTGCTCGGACGAGAGCTCGATCGGCAGGCCGATTGTGACCTCCTTGGCAAGCTGTGCGTTGGCTCGCTTCGAGGAAGACTCCACCTTGTTCCAGAAGGACTCGGATGCGCTGGAAACGGAAAGATCATCGATCATCGACTGTAGCCACTGCGGCGCGTCCCAAGGAATGGAGAACTCCTCGTGCAAAAGCCCCTTCTTGCGCGTGTAGTCGATAGTTCGCGCTTCCCGTTCGAATTCCATTCTGGCGCAATGGCAATAGGCCGCCAGCTGCACCGCGCTGCGTCCAGAGCCGCGGCCGACGATCCTGACGAAGAAATGTGATATGGCCACGTAAAAGCCTCTTGCGAACGAAACCTATGGGTTCGTCGAAAGCGGAGACACTCTTACGAACAAGACGCGACGGAAATGCTCTTAGCTCCGCTCCTTCGGAACGGTCGCAAGGATGCGCAAACGTGTTGTCTGCGCCAACTCGCATTTGTGTTAGTTATCGCACCGAGGCGCAACCAACTGACGCTGTACCAATGCGGAGCAGTCGCCGCACTCAGTCCAATCTAAAGAATTTCTCAAGTGTGTTGACGCACTTATTCGGGTATTTCATGGATCGCGGCTACGGCAATCGTAGCCTCACCCGCCTGTGTCCTCCGTGTTGGCCTTACTCTCCACGAGACGTTGCGCCCGTCGGCTAGCATCGCAAATACGTTCGTATTCGCCAAAGATGAACACGGCTGCTTCAACGCTGGGGGCGTCAATTTGAATAGTCTCAAGACGGATTCGGACACGCCGTGCCGCAAGCCATGATTTGTAGCACGTTGATAGGGCGAACGCTGTGGCGGCAATAGCGCCGGGAACACCTGCCATGCGTGCAATCTCTTCTAGAAGGTCGCTCATAGGCCAACCATTACGGCCGAATGGTTGGTGCCAAAACTATCTCGGAAGGAGCGCGAGTTGAGATCAGTGGCTCGTCCGCTCGATTTGGCTGATCCGCTATGTTTGCGCGGCTGCCAGCATCAGCTCCACGCACTCATTGGACTTGCTCTCTCAACGAGGTGACCCTCTTCGTTCCTCAAAAGGAGTGAGCGCACCTTGCAGGACGTTCCGGAGGTGAGAACGATGATTGATAGCCTCGGGGGGGTGTGGCCATGTTGCGAGCCATCGGCGATCGCAATAGAAGCTCGTTCGCATTTTGCCGGCCTCCCGAACGCTGCCCGCGAAGCCGGTCTTTTGGGCTCGACTTCGGGATCAGTTTGCCGGCTGCAGCTTCAGAGCTGTGACGCCGACGGCCAGATTGACGCCGACATCGCCTTCGAGCGAAACCGGCTGCAGCGAGACGGTTCTGCTCGTTCCGCCGACCAGCACATTGGCGCCGCCGCCAATACCGACGCTGGCGTCAGCCGTGACACCGGCATAATTGCCCTCCAGGCCGGCAACCGGTTCGCGCGTGGCATTGAAGACGAGCCAGACCATCCGACCCTTCTCCACGGTGCCGACATCGAGGCCGAAATCGGTGATGGTGCCGACATAGTGCTGGCCAGCATCGCCGGAAGCGCTCGGCGTAAAGATGCAGTCGACATCCTGCTTGGAGCCGACAATGACACCGATGCCCTTGGAAACGTCGCAATCCAGCTTGCCGACATCGGCCTGGGCGGCGTTTGCAACGACAGGGGCGGCCAGCATGCCGGCGACGAGAAGGGAAAGAAGGGCGGTTTTCATGATGGATCCTGTTCGAAGTTAAGGTTGCTGTCGGCAGCGCAGTTCATGGGAGCTGACCGCGGGTACTGCCTGACATCGTCGACGAGGACTCGCCGATCGACGAAAAGAATAGGGGTGCGGTCGGATCGGATGAAATCGCGCGCTGGTCTAGGCGGGCCAATACGTAAGTTTAGTTCCGCCCGGTACGAATTGGGCGTAACTTGCTACCCGTCGCCTGGGGCCTCCTCCTGACAGGCGATAGAAATCTCGGTTAAGGCTTCCCGGTGTCCCTCCCCTCCGCTCGAAGTCACGGATTGCCCGAGGATCCGCAAATGGCCGCCTTTCCGTATCGGAAGGCGGCCTCTTTTTTTTCAGCATTGCGCGATGTCGCGACCGAAGTAGCATGCGAGCATGACAACAGATGTCCCGGCCTGTTCGGAGATAGCCTAGACGTAGGTATGATTCAGCAATGCGGCTTGCGCGACTAGCTTTTCGAGCGTCCGGGACGAAGCCCGGTTCGACCATCAAAGAGACGAGGTACTGTCATGTATCAGGATTCGATTGATCACTTTGCCCAGTCCGGCGAAGAGAAAGCCGAAGAGGTCCGTAGCCACTTTCCCGCCTTCCTGATCGGGGCGGCGATGGCCGGCGCCTATATCGGTTTCGGCGATATCATCATGTTTACCGCCGGCGCTCATGCCGATCCGGCCTGGGCGCATCTCGTTATGGGCGTGGTCTTCTCCTCTGCCCTGACAATCGTCGTCTTTGCCGGCAGCGAGCTTTTCACGGGAACGGCGATGTATATGCCGCTTGCCGTGCTGACGCGGCGCAGCCGCGTTGCCGATATGCTACTTGTCTGGATCGCGGCCTGGATCGGCAACCTGATCGGCGCCGTGGTACTCGCCGGCCTCTTCCATCTGGCCGGCGGCGGTGTGCTTCTCGGCGACGGAAGCCAGGCGTTCTTTTCGATTGTCTCGGCCAAGATGTCGGCGGGATCGCTGGAGCTTCTTGCCCGCGGTATTCTCTGCAACTGGCTTGTTTGTCTCGCCATCTGGATGGCTGGACGCACGGAAAATGCCGCTGCCAAGATCATGTTGATCTTCTGGCCGATCACCATCTTCGTGGCCGCCGGCTACGAACACAGCGTCGCCAACATGTTCACTTTCTCGATGGCGCTGATGGGTGAGCATCCCGCAAACATCACGCTTGCTGCCGCCGTCCATAATCTCGTCTGGGTCACGCTCGGCAACCTCATCGGCGGCGCGGTTTTCATGGCGCTTGGCTACTGGCTGCAGGTCCATGGCACCGGCCACGTCTCTTTCACGCCGGTCCCGGTTCGCGTCCGCGCAAAGATTTCCGCTGACCACAGCAAGAAGTGAGGCGCGCATGGCCAAGCAGATCACCGTCACCAGCCTTAGCCCATCCGAGCCAGCGCGCTCGCCGCCGCCGGAAGCTCCCGCCGCGCCGGCTGCGCCCTCCCCGGGAGCCGTGGTGTCGTTGAGACGGCTTGCCATTCCCCTTCTCGCCATCACGCTCGTGGGCGCCGGAGTGGCCATCGTGAGCGTCGACTGGAACCGTTGGGTGGCGGGCGCATCGCATCAATCGACGGACGATGCCGTGGTCAGCGCCGATGTCTCGACGCTGAGCGCCCAGATCAGCGGCATCGTCCAGAGCACCCCGGTCACCGATTATCAGGCGGTGACGAAGGGCCAGTTGCTCGCTGAAATCGATCCGCGGGAATATGACGCCGCGGTCGCCGCCTCGAAGGCCAATCTTGCAGCCGCAAACGCATCGCTTGCCAATCTCGCAAACCAGATCGAATTGCAAAAGGCCGTCGTGCAGGTGGCTGAAGCGCAGAACGCATCGGCCCTGGCACAGCAGACACAAACGGAGCAGGAGTTCCACCGCCAGACCAGCCTTGGCGGCGCGACCTCGCAACAGCTGCTGCAGCAGGCGCAGGCCGCCTATCTGCAGGCTCAGGCTTCGGTCAAATCGACGGCAGCCTCGATCGCGCAGCAAAAGGCCCAGTTGAACGTTCTGAACGGACAATCTCCGCTGCTGCAGGCGCAGGTGAATGCGGCTGAGGCATCGCTCGATACCGCCCTGATCCACCAGGGCTATGCCCGCATCTACGCGCCTTTCGATGGCGTCATTGGCCGCAGGCTCGTCCATGAAGGCGATTTTGTCGCGGCCGGCACCAACCTCGTGTCGGAAGTGCCGCTTCCGAGCGTCTATATCACCGCGAATTTCAAGGAGACACAGCTTTCCCGGATCACGCCGGGCCGCGCTGCGGAGGTTTCCATCGACACCTTCCCCGGCCAGTCGCTGCATGGCAAGGTCGTCGGCCTGTCTCCGGCAAGCGGCTCGATCTTCGCGCTGCTGCCGCCCGACAACGCGACCGGAAACTATACCAAGGTCGTCCAGCGCATCCCGGTCAAGATCGTCTTCGATCCCGGCCAGCCGCTAGTTGATCGGCTCAAGCCCGGAATGTCGGCCGTCGTCAGGGTGGATACCAAGCAGGACCCGGACCAATGAGCGCGGCTCCGCGCGCCTTTGGTCCGCTGACCAGCGGCACGACGACGAGCCATCCGTATCTTATCGTCGCAGCCCTGTTGCTCGCTTCCTTCGTCGTCGGCTTCGATACGCGTGTCTTTGCCGTCGGCCTGCCCGATATCCGTGGCGCCTATTCGCTTGGCTTCGACGAAGCCTCATGGCTTAGCACCGTCGCCAACGCACCGCAGATCCTCATTTCATCGGCGGTCGCCTGGATCGCCACCGTTTTCGGTGTGCGCCGCGTAATGATCCCGACGACATTGGTCTATGCCTGCATTTCGCTCATTATTCCCATGGTCCATGACGGCGGCGCACTCTTTGCGCTGCATGCGGCGCGAGCGCTGCTGCTCGGCGTCTTCATCCCGGCCACCATCATGGTTATCTTCCGCAATCTCGACATGAAATACTGGCTGATCGGCCTTTCGATCTACGCGCTTCGCGTTCCGCTATCGCAGAATCTCGGCTTCGTGCTCGTCGGCATCTATGATGATTATCTCGGCTGGCAGTGGGCCTATTGGCAGGATGTGATCGTCACGCCGATCATCGCCCTTCTCCTCATCATCGGTGCTCCCAAGGAAGAGATCAATTCAAGCCTGCTAAAGGATGCCGACTGGGGCGGCATGATGCTGCTCGGATGCTCGATGACGATGATTTATGTCGGTCTCGATCAGGGCAACAGGCTGGACTGGTTCAATTCCGGCATCGTCACCTCGCTGCTGGCAGGCGGGACGATTCTCTTCATCGGCTTCCTCATCAACGAGAGTGTCGTCGCCAATCCCTGGGCGCATGCGAGCGTGATCCTGTCGCGCAATATCGGCATCGGCTATGCGATCATCATTGCCTTCACCTTTGCCAGTTCCGGCGCCTCGATTTCCATTCCGGGCTTCCTGCAGTCGGTCGTCGGATTGCGGCCGATCGCCATATCCGAACTCTACATTTTCGGCGCGGTCATCCCGGTCTTTCTGTTCATCGCGTTTGCGATCTTCCTGCTGCGCCGGATCGATGCGCGCCTTTGCATCATGATGGGGTTATCGGCGATGGCGCTCGGCTCTCTCTGGGGATCGAACCTCTCCATAACATGGGCGCCGTTTAATTTCCTGCCGGCCGTGCTCCTCCATACGGCGGGGCAATCCTTCGCCTTCTTCGCAACCGTCGTCTACCTGATCGCAAATTCCGACCCGAAACGCTCGACGGCCGTATCCGCCTATATCCAGGTCATCCGGCTCGGTAGCGTCGAACTGGCCCTGAGCCTCTTGAACACCTGGTTCCGACAACGCGAGCAGTACCATTCCAATATCCTGACGGGGCCGATCTCGGGATCGTCGAGCAATCTTCACGGCGTACTGGCTAAGCTGGAGACGCTGTTCGGGACAAGCCATCGCGGGAGTCTCGAAGCCCTCTCCGCAGTTGCGGCTGATATCCATGCGCAGGCAAGCGTGCTTGCCTATGCCGATATCTTCGTCCTGTCCTTCTGTTCTGCGATCGCCGGCCTTGCGCTTGTCGCCTGCATGGGCGCCATGCCCTTCGGACCGCTGCATCCCGATTTCCGCAAGAACCCGCCGGCCGCCGACGCACACCCGGCCTCAGCCAGCTGACCGGGCGACGCTCGATATTCCTTCGAATAAGCCTTGGTGCATCGATCGCGGCATGGACGGATTCCCCATAGCCCTCCCCTTGTCTTGCGGGCCGTCGGCCCGCGCGCTGAGTTGCGCAACAATTCGTAAGTGACGCGCCAGCCTCGATTTCCCCCGCTAAGATTGCGACTGACCCTTAGCCCGAGCGAGGCGGACAAGATCATCTGCCGTCTCGACCAGATGCGTCGGAGAAGCGGCTTCGAGCGCCTCGCGCCGGGCGTATCCCCAGGTCACCGCCGCTGACGCCACACCCTGGCTGGCCGCTGCCTCGACGTCTCTCACCTCGTCGCCAACGACGATGGCCTCGGCTGGCGGTCGGCCGGTCGCTTGCAACACACGTCTGATCCGTTTGCCCTTGCCGAAGAGAGAGGCACCGCATTCGAAATGCGTGAACAGGCCGGCCGACGGACCGAGGGCGCGCTCAATGTTGACGCGGCTGTTCGAGCTAACGATCGCGAGCGAGACGCCCTGCGCGGCGAGTTCCGAAAGGAGTTTCCCCGTGCTCGGGAAGAGCTCGACGGTTGCCATGCCGGCGAGTTTGCGCATGTCCCGCGCGATGAAGGGTAGCCGCCAACCTGGGATCTCCAGCCATTTGAGGATTTCGCGATTGGAAAGACCGCGAAGATAATCGATCTCGGAATCGGTGGGCTTCCTGAACCCGTGACGATCGGCCATCTGCCGGAGCGCGCCGACCATCCAGGCGCCGCTGTCGGCCAGCGTGCCGTCAAAGTCAAAAAGAAAAAGCCGGTAGGTCGAGGCGATCATAAGTAGCTGAGTAACAGGTCCGAGCCTTCTGATCGAGGGGGCCGATCTCGACCTATCGTCACGGTAGCCCGTCGGACAGATCGAAGATAGTGGCGTTGTCCTCTACCTCGCCCAGTCCCTTGTAGGACGCATGACGCGGGCTCCTTCATGATCCAGCCGCGAAACTCGATCTCGGCAATCAACGTCGGCTCGCCGAAGTCCAGGGTCTTCCCCTGAGCGGGACCGCCCGGCGTCGTCGTCTTCAACGTGTTGTATAGGTGCAGTGAGCCGGTGCGACTGCTTTTCGCGCCGGTCCTTCCACATGCCGGCGGCTATCCGGATGCGGGAGCGTATACCTATGGGGAACGGCGACTAGACCTGCGTATAGATGCGCCAGTGCCCGCCCGGACGTAGCCTTCTCGCATTGAATTGATCCGGCAGGACACAGAAGCGCCGGTCGGCCTGCCGATAATCGGCAGCCTGACCCCTGGTTTTGGCACCAGCCCGTCAATTCAGGAGACAGATACGGAGGCCGCCCAATGCCGGCGGCCGTTGCAGCATAATTCAACCTTTAGCCTATGGAGCCGGCAGTGACATCCATCCGTACCGTGATTGAACCCCGTCGTCGCCGCAAACCGGCGATCCTCGCTGCTGCCGCCATTCTCGCCATTGCGGGCGGTTCGGCCGCAGCCTTCTGGTTTGCAGGAACCGAGCCGACCATTGCCGCACCGGAGCCCGGTACGCCGGCAGTGCCGGTCGAGGTCGCGACCCCAGCCGTTACCGACGTGCCTGTCTATCTCGACGGCCTTGGCACGGTGCAGGCGAACTATACGGTCAATATCACGACGCGTGTCGACGGAGAGCTCCAGAGCGTGATGTTTGTCGAGGGGCAGGCCGTCAAGAAGGGCGATGTGCTCGCCATCATCGACCCGCGCCCTTTCCAGGCAGCCGACGATCAGGCTGCCGCCAAGATCAAGCAGGACCAGGCCGATCTCGCCAACGCCCAATATCTGCTCGGCAAGGACCAGAAACTGGGCCAGCAGCAGATCGTCACGCAGGAAACCGTCGAGCAGCAGCAAAGCATGGTGGCAAGTGCACAGGCACAACTTGCGCAGGATCAGGCCGCCAAGGAGGCTGCTGACGTGTCGCTCTCTTATACCGAGATCCGCTCACCGATCGACGGCCGCACGGGTATCCGTCGGGTCGATCCCGGCAACGAAGTCCAGACGACCGATACGACACCGATCGTCACCGTCACCCAGACGCAGCCGATCACTGTCATCTCCACGCTGCGTGAGGACGATCTCGACGCAGTGCGTAACGCGCTGAACGCCGGCCCGGTCGAGGTGACGGCGATGTCGATGGACCAGTCGCGGCAGCTTGCGTCAGGCACGCTCTCGCTCATCGACAACGAAATCGATCAGGCAAGCGGCACGATCCGCATCAAATCGATTTTTGAGAACAAGGATGATGCGCTCTGGCCCGGTCAATTCGTGACGCTGAGGGTCAAGCAGCAGACGCTCCAGAAGGCCGTGACCATTCCTTCCGCAGCGCTTGAGCGGGGAGAGGACGGCTTCTTCGTCTACGTTATCGATGCCACCGGCACGGCTGCCGTGCGCAAGGTCACCCCCGGGCCGATCGAGAACGGCCACGCCGTCATCGAAAAGGGCCTTTCCGGCAACGAACAGGTCGTCACGTCGGGCCAGTATCGGCTGGATGTCGGCACTCATGTCAGCATTCAACAGGCGGCCGCTACGCAAGCCGCCAGCAAGGAGTAGGCCATGTCGATCTCCTCCTGGTTCATCGAGCGGCCGATCGCCGCCTCACTAATGATGGCAGGCCTCTTCGGCATCGGTATAGTCGCCTACCCTCTGCTGCCGGTTGCACCCCTGCCGCAAGTCGATTTTCCGACAATCCAGGTTTCGACACAGCTCCCCGGCGCCGATCCAAAGACGATGGCATCGGCGGTAACGCAGCCGCTAGAACGGCAGTTCGGGCAGATCCCCGGCGTCACCCAGATGACCTCGACGAGTACGCTCGGCTCGAGCGCGATCACTCTGCAATTCGATCTGTCGCGCGACGTCGATAGTGCCGCCCAGGACGTGCAGACCGCAATCAACGCAGCCGGCGGGCAATTGCCGACGGACCTGCCTTCGCCGCCAACCTATCGCAAGGTCAATCCCGCCGATCCGCCGGTCATGGTTCTTGCGCTCACTTCAGATACCCTGCCGCTGACGCAAGTCGACGATTTTGCCGAGAGCGTGCTCGCGCAGCATGTCAGCCAGATCGACGGCGTTTCGCAGGTTCTGATCTTCGGCCAGCAGAAGCCGGCCGTACGGCTGCAGATCGATCCCGGCAAGATCGCCGAGATGGGACTTTCGCTTGAGGATATCCGCAGCGCCGTTACCGGCATCACCAGCAACTCACCGAAAGGCAGTGTGCAGGGTGGAGAGCACACCTACACGATCTATGACAATGACCAGCTCCTGAAGGCCGCCCCCTGGAACGATTCGATCGTCGCTTATCGTGACGGGGCTCCGGTCCGCATCAGCGATATCGGCCAGGCGATCGACGGACCGGAGAACGATCAGCTGGCGGCCTGGGCTGATGGCAAGAGGGCGATCCTTCTGCCGATCTTCAAGCTCCCGGGTGCCAACATCATCGATACGGTCGGTGCGATCCGCGCTGCCCTGCCGCAGCTGCAAGCGATCGCACCGGCCGCCATCCACCTCTCCATCCTCAGCGACCGGACGACCACGATCCGCGCCTCGGTGGCGGATGTCGAAACGACGCTTGTCATCACCATCGCCCTTGTGGTCATGGTGATCTTCATCTTCCTGCGCAATGTCTGGGTGACGGTGATCCCGAGCGTCACAGTGCCGCTGGCGCTACTGGCCACATTGGCGCTGATGTATGCCGCTGGCTTCAGCCTCGACAATCTCTCGCTGATGGGCTTGAGTATCGCCGTCGGTTTCGTCGTCGACGATGCGATCGTGATGGTCGAGAACATCCATCGCCATATGGAGATGGACAAAACGCCGAAACAAGCGGCAATCGACGGCGCGCGCGAAATCGGCTTCACCATCATTTCGATCAGTATCTCGCTCGTCGCCGTCTTCATTCCGCTGCTCCTGATGGGCGGCATTGTCGGCCGGCTATTCCGGGAGTTCGCAATCACCGTGACGATGACGATCGTCGTCTCGGCAATCGTCTCACTGACCATCACACCGATGATGAGCTCACGCTTCCTGAAGCCGGAAAAAGACGCCCGCCACGGCAGGCTGTACAATATGAGCGAGAAGGCGTTCGACGGGCTTCTTGCCGCCTATCGCTACACGCTCGATATCGCGCTGCGCCATCACCGGCTGACCATGACGGTCTTCATCGCTTCGCTTGCGGCAACAGGCTTCCTGTTCGTCAATATTCCCAAGGGCTTCTTCCCAATCCAGGACACCGGCCTGATCAGCGGTACACTCGAAGCCGCGCAGGATATTTCCTTCGCGGAAATGTCGCGCCACCAGCTCGAAGCAGGCAATATCGTTGCCAGCGATCCCGGAGTTGCGACCGTCGGCATGGCCGTCGGCAGCGGAGCGGGCCAGACCGTCAATAACGGCCGCATGTTCATCACGCTAAAGCCTGAAGACCAGCGCGATGCCTCGGCAAGCGAAATCATCAACCGGCTTCGTCCGAAACTCGCGCAGATGCAGGGTGCAGAACTCTTCTTGCAGCCAGCGCAGGATATCAATGTCGGCGGACGGGCCTCGGCCACGCAGTTCCAGTATACGCTGCAGGACGGTGATGCCGGAGAACTCGACGACTGGGCAGCCAAGCTGCTCGCCACATTCAAGACGCTGCCGGAGCTGACCGATGTCGCCACCGACCAGCAGAATAGCGGCGCTACCGTGACGCTTACGATCGACCGTGACCAGGCATCGCGCTTCGGCATTGCGCCGCAAACGATCGACGATACACTTAACGATGCTTTCGGCCAGCGCCAGGTCACCCAGTATTTCACCGACCTGAACAGCTACCATGTGGTTCTCGAGCTTGCGCCGCAGTTCCAGAATTCACCGCTGGCGATCAACGGTCTCTATATCAAATCGCCGCTGACCGGCGAGCAGGTTCCCTTGAGCCAGCTCGTCAAACAGACGACGGAGCCGACGGCCGTGCTTGCCGTCAACCACCAGAGCCAGTTTCCGGCCGTTACACTCTCCTTCAACCTTGCAAAGGGGACCGCGCTCAGCCAGGCGGTTGCCGCGATCAGCAAGGCTGAGGCCGATCTCGGCAAGCCGGCAACCGTCATCGGCACGTTCCAGGGCAATGCTCAGGCCTATCAGAGCTCGCTCTCGAGCGAACCGCTGCTGGTGCTTGCAGCGATTGCCGTGATCTATCTGATCCTCGGCGTACTTTACGAGAGCTATTTCCACCCGCTGACGATCCTGTCGACGCTCCCCTCCGCCGGCCTCGGTGCTCTCGCCATGCTCTGGGCCTTCGGCTTCGACTTTACCGTGATCGCGCTGATCGGCGTGATCCTGCTGATCGGCATCGTCAAGAAGAACGGCATCATGATCGTCGACTTCGCCATCGCCGCCCAGCGCGAGCAGGGACTGTCGCCGGAAGACGCAATCCGTCAGGCCTGTCTCCTGCGCTTCCGCCCGATCATCATGACGACAGCGGCGGCACTTCTTGCCGGCCTGCCGCTGATGCTCGGCCACGGCACCGGCTCGGAACTGCGCCAGCCACTCGGCTACGCCATGGTCGGCGGTCTGCTCATCAGCCAGGTGATGACGCTCTACACCACGCCGGTCGTTTACCTCTACCTGGAAAAGCTGAGCGAATTCGTCAGCCGGAAACGGCCCGCCATCGCCCGCGCAGACGCCCCGGCGGAATAACCCTCCCAATCGACACGAAAGGATTAAAACCATGGAACCTCTTTCTAGACGTACGGTTCTAGCGCTCGGAGCGATGGGAGGAACGGCACTTGCGGCGGGTGCTGCGCGGGCGGCGAGTTTCGGCAATCCCGACCAGCCGGCCGAGGGCGCGATCAACGCCAATCCAGCCGGCCTGTCCGATCCCGGCCCGAAGAACCCTGCCATCAACGACCAGTTTCCCTCGTTCGGCAGTCCGCCGGCAACCGATGTCGGCGACATGCAGCTCTTCTGGGGCTCGTTCAACAATGCGCCCAAGCGCATCCAGAACGGCGGCTGGGCACGGCAGGTGACGAAGGCCGATTTTGCAATTTCCGAAGCGGTCTCCGGCGTCAACATGCGCCTTGGCCCCGGCGGCATCCGCGAGATGCACTGGCACCGGGCCTCCGAATGGGCGATCATGACCAATGGCCGCTGCCGGGTGACCGTGCTTGATCCGCAGGGCCGCGCCTATGTGCAGGACGTCGAGGCTGGCGATCTCTGGTATTTTCCAGCCGGTTTCCCGCATTCACTGCAGGGTCTTGGGCCCGAGGGCTGCGAATTCGTCCTCGTCTTCGACGAGGGCGACCAGTCCGAATACGGCACGTTGCTCCTGACCGACTGGCTGGCACATACGTCGCCCGAACTGCTTGCCAAAAACTTCGGCGTACCGCAGGACACGTTCAAGAACATCCCATTGCAGGATCTCTGGATCTTCCAGGGCAAGGAGCCGGGTCCGCTTTCGGCCGACCAGGAAGCCGTCGCTTCTGCTGGCCTGCCGCCCTACCCTTTCACCTACCGGCTGACGGCATCGGCACCGCTGAAGCAGAATGCGTCGGGCACGATCCAGCTTGCCGACAGCAGCATCTTCAAGGTCTCTAAGACGATCGCTGCGGCGATCGAGACGATCAAGCCGGGTGGCGTGCGTGAAATGCACTGGCATCCGAATGCCGACGAATGGCAGTACTGGATCAAGGGCGAAGGTCGCATGACGGTATTCGATGCCGGCCCGCGCAGCCAGACCGCCGATTTCCGACCCGGCGATATCGGTTATGTCAAACGCAGCCAGGGCCATATCATCGAGAATACCGGCAAGACCGATCTGCAATTCGTCGCCGTCTTCAAGGTCGCCGATTATCAGGAGGTCGGGCTTTCCTCGTGGCTCACGCATACGCCGGCCGCCCTCGTTGCCCAACATCTCAATGTCAGCGTCCAGGACATTGCGAAATTCCCTTCAGATCAGCCGGGTATCATGCCCGAGGGCTGACCCCCGGGGTACCTGCCCAAGGGTTACTTCCTTGCATTAAGGCTGCGAGATACCACCTCCGCCGTGGCAAAGGGCGGAGGTTTTTGGCGTTGCCCGAAAACCGGCACTCCCTTTCCGGCCGATCCAAAAAAATCTGCATCGCTTCGGAATAAAATCTGCGAGGCTTTCGTATACTCAATCATGGAACGGAAAGAACGCCCCTTCGATGTCATCGGTCAGCTCGCAGCGCTTCGTCGCTACGCGCGCTCGCTGGTGCGCAACTCGGATGAGGCGGAGGATCTTGTGCATGATGCCCTGGTTCGGGCCTTTGAGAAGCGCAAGAGCTTCCGCAGCGGCGGAAACCTGCGCACCTGGCTGCTTTCCATTCTGCACAATGCGCATATCGACCGCGTGCGGCAGACCCGCTCGCTGACGCGCCGCCATGACGAGGCGGCGGTCGAGGCGGAGCAGTCGCTGCCGGCCGGACAGGAGCATGCGGTGCGCCTGCAGCAGGTGCGCAACGCCTTTTTCAATTTGCCGGAAGAGCAGCGCGAAGCGCTGCATCTCGTGGCGATCGAGGACCTGTCCTATCAGGAAGCCGCCAATGCGCTCGGCATTCCCGTCGGCACGCTGATGTCGCGTATTTCCCGCGCCCGCGCCCAGTTGCGCGAGTTCGAGGAGAAGACACCGCGCATTTCGCATCTGAGATTAATTGGAGGGAACGGCAATGAAGGCGATTGATCCAATCATCGATGCCGATCTCGACGCCTACGTAGACGGCGAGCTCGATGTTGCGCGGCGTATCCAGGTGGAATCCTATCTGTCGGAGAATCCGGCGATCGCCGCCAAGGTCATGGCCGATCTCAGCATGAAGGGCGAGTTGCGCCTGGCGCTGGCAGGCGAAAGCGCCTTTGGCCGCCCCGAAACGCGCGATGCCGCCCGAAAGCTGGAACGCGGTCTTTCCTATGGTCGCATCCTGCATTCGGTGCAGCGCATCGCTGCTGTCGGTGTTCTGCTTGCCGCCGGCTGGGTGGCGCATAATTCCTTCGGCGCCTTTACGGCAACGGAGGTTTCGGCTTCTGTTCCGGCCCCGGCCTATGTCGAGGATGCGGTGCGCGCCTATCGTACGGCAGCGCTTCGTGAAACCATCCCGTCGCAGACGGCGCCGGCCTATAGCGCCGATGAAATCCGCGCTGCGACCGCAATCGTGATGCCCGAACTGCCAAAGGACTGGAAGGTTGCCGACGTGCAAATCTTCCCGTCGGATTTTGGCCCGAGCGTCGAAATGGCCATCGAGGAGACCGACGGCAAGCGCCTGTCGCTCTTTGCGGTGCGGCCGGGTGCCTTCGAGGTGAAGCCGGTCAGCCATGTTGCCCTTGAAAAGACAGAGGCCGCCTACTGGCAGATCGGCGACGTCGCTTATGCGCTGATCGCCGACAACAGCGGCACCAATCTCGATCAGGCAGCCGAACGGCTTGCCCGCTCGCTCTACTAGTTCAACCGAGGAGATCAGTCATGAACCCGATCAATCCCCGCTATGGTTACGGCTCCGGCGCCCAAACACAGACCCTTTTCGACGAAGGTCTGCGCCAGCACATGCTGCGCGTCTACAACTATATGGCGCTCGGCCTCGTGATCACCGGCATCGTTGCCTTCATCGTCGGCTCGACCCCGGCGCTCTACGTGCCGATTTTCCAGACGCCGCTCAAGTGGGTGGTGATGCTGGCACCGCTCGCCTTCGTGTTCTTCTTCTCGTTCCGCATCCAGTCGATGTCGTCGAGCACCGCACAGATGACCTTCTGGGCTTTCTGCGCTGTCATGGGCCTGTCGCTCGCCTCCGTCTTCCTGGTCTTCACCAAGACGAGCATCGCGCAGACCTTTTTCATCACAGCTGCCATGTTCGGCGCGATCAGCCTCTATGGCTACACGACGAAGCGTGACCTTTCGAAGATGGGCTCGTTCCTGATGATGGGCCTGTTCGGCATCATCATCGCCGGTATCGTCAACATCTTCCTAGGTTCGTCGGCCCTGCAATTCGCCATCTCGGTGATCGGCATCGTCGTCTTCGTCGGCCTGACCGCCTACGACACGCAGAGCATCAAGGAACAGTATTCGGAAAACTACGATCAGGAATCGAACCAGAAGCTGGCCGTCTTCGGCGCGCTCTCGCTCTACCTGAACTTCGTCAACATCTTCCAGCTTCTGCTCAACTTCACGGGCGAGCGGGAATAAGGACTGCGCTTCTGGGGGCAATGGAAGCGCAGAGCGCCCGGTTCGAAATCTGTGACAGGATGGCGGATCGGGTGCTCACCCTAAAGAAACGGCCGGGCTTGACGCCCGGCCGTTCTCGTTTGTGGCAACGGTCCGTGGGTTTCAGATGATACCCCAGGCCCGGTAGCGGCCGCGACCGGTGATCTCGCGAATGCCGATCTCGTTAATCAGGTTCAGCGCGCCACGTTGCGTGACGCCAAGCTCGCGGGCGATCATGGCGGCCGACACCATCGGCCGCGACAGAATGAAATCGGCAAGCTGCGGCAGGCTGCTATTGGAGCGTCGGCCGCGAAAGCGCAGCTCCATCTGCGTGCGCGCCAGCGACAGGCGATCGATCTCCTTGAGGCCGGTGATCGCACTCTCCCGCATCGCATCGAGAAAGGCCTGCAGGCGTGTGACCCGGTCACGCGAGCGGCGGCGCTCATGACGGATCTGCTTCAGCCCTGTGTGAAAAGAAAAGAGATGCGAGGCGACCTTGCCTCTGAGACGCAGGCTGCTGGCAATCAGCAGGCCACCCAGCCAATGTTGGCGACGCACCGGTTCGATCCGTTCCCAGGCGTCAAAGAGGATGGCGGCGGCCAGACTGGGCGGCAGTTCCTCGACGAGTGGGATCAGACCACGCCATTCCCGAAGCCGTTCCTCCTCGTTCCATTCGTCGTCACAAAACAGGCCGAGCGGATCGTCATCGCGCTGCGAGGGCGCAGTCCGCTCCGGCTCCTGCGCAACAGGCTTTCCGGCATGACGGTCGAGAAGTTGTTGCGAGCGGGCGAGCAGCGCATCGAGCTCGGCGATTTCGGCGGCAAGCGGCGCCTCGTCATCCTCATCATCAGGCTCGCTCCCAGGCTCCGCACTTCCCGCGTCTGGCAGCCTCTCCTGCCCTTCCAATGTGCTGGCAGTCAAAACACTAAGACCTGCTGGGCTTAGCGCCCAGCCGGGATCGGCCGTCTCGATGCGCCTGCGGATACGCAGCACGGAATGGGCAATCGTCAGCTCATGGCTTGGCGCGCGGCTATCCATATGCGCATCGTGCAGAACGAGATCCTCGACATGCACAAGCTCGCCTGCCACCCACAGGGCGCCTGCCGCATCGAGATAATGGCTGCGCTCGGCAAAGCCCTGCCCCACCGGCGAGCGCGCTACCCGCTCATCAAGCCGTGCCAAGGCATCTTCCGCCTCGGCAATGGCTGGAAGCAGCGTTTGGAGCATTGCGGCGTCGATATCGTATCGCATTGTTAGGCTTGGTGGATTCTCACAAAGGGAAGCGAAACCCGCGTTTCCTTCCGTCAGTTATCTCATGGCGCAAAGACACGAACAATGGCGCGATCCCCGCGCCCCGGAAGTTTCCACCGGGTTTTCGGATGGGACCATTTACGAGCGTTGATGAATTGCGCGCACAGGGCAAACGGCTCGCGCCGTCCATCCTGCCTTAATCGGCTTTCCCCGCCTTATAGGCGTCATAGAGCTCATCGAGACGACCAGAGAGATAGGCACCGAAATCCGGCGCGTCACCGGTCTTCAGGGCGATGGTGAAGGACGTGCCGGAACTCTTGATGCGGCCGGCGATCTTGCCGCCGCTGGCAGGCTTCCAGGCAAATTCCGTGCCCTCGGGCTTTGTCTCTTCCTTCTTCGAAAGCTCGGCGATCACAAGCTCGAAGCGGCGGTCACTCTCGACGGCGTTAAAGGTGGAAGAGCCAATCAGCTTGGTCAGACGTGAGGCCGCGGCTTCAGTCCAATCCTGCGCAAGCGCCATCCAGCGTCTGCGGCCGATACCGGGGGCGGCTCCGACGGCCTGGATGATATCGGCGGGAATAGCCCTTGCCACGGAGATGAGCTTCGACAGTTCCGTCTTGTCGGTCGAGAGCGCCTTCATGATGACAGGGCGATCGAACTTCTTCAGTTCAAGATTGAGCGCAAAGACGGCGCGCTCGATATAAGACAGATTGCGGCGCGCCGAGTTTTCGATGCCCTGGGCGATCACGAGATCGGTATCGTCGAGCTTGCGGATGACGGCCTGCACCTTTCGACCGAGCAGCTTGACGGCCTGGAGGCGGCGATGGCCATAGGCGACCTGGTAACGCCCGTCGTGATGCGGATTGCGCCGCACCAGGATCGGCACTTCCTGGCCGTTCTCGGCGATCGACTGCACGAGTTCGTCTTCGAGATCGAGCGGCTCATCAGCGAGGCGATCGCGGATGAAGGACGAATCGATCAGCTCAGGGTCGAGTTCGACGATATGTTCGCCTGACAGCAGGGCCTCCTCCATCGCCCTGCTCTCTTCCTCCATGCGGCCGAGTGTCAGGGCCATGGTGCGCACCGGACCGGCGGCACCGCGCGCAGCGGTTTCCTCGAAGTTGGCCGCGGCCAACTCCTGCGCCGTGTCGGTGAACAATCCCTTCAGTCGATCTCGTCTGCTCATGCGCGGCCCCATGCTTTATGGATGCTGGTGATAATTTCGCCGTTGGCGGCGTTAACCGATTCCAGTGCCCGGTCATAGGTGGAGCGGCGAACCTGGCCCTTTTCAATTTCATAAAGGGTCTGCTTGGTCAGGCCCGCATCGGCAATTGCCGTCGATTTCAGGATGGTCGCCGTCAGCACATCATCCCCGAAGAGACTGCGCAAGAGTGCCACGATCTGCGACTGCGGCGCGTCAAAAGGCTCATGGCGGGTGACGACATATTTAATGAAATCATGCTGCAGGTCGCCGCCGGCCTTGCGCACCACCGACAAGAGGTCGGACGTCATCAACAGGAATTGCGACATGGAGGCGACATCAACCATTTGCGGGTGGATGGTGATGAGAAGCGAGGTGGCGGCGCAGACGGCGCCGAGCGTCAGATAGCCGAGCTGTGGCGGGCAGTCGATGACGACGATATCGTAATCCGCCTCAACCTCGGCGATTGCATTGCCGACGCGCCGAAAGAATAGCTCCTCCGGCTTCTGACGATCACTCAAGGCACGCGGCGTTTCATGCTCGAACTCCATCAGTTCGAGATTGCCCGGGACCATATCGAGACCGTCGAAATAGGTCTTACGGATAATATCCTTCAACGGGCGTCGTTGCGCATCGTAGCGGATCGCACCATAGAGCGTGTCGCCATCGCCGAGATCGAATTCCGGCTGAACGCCGAGCAAGGAGGAGAGCGAGGCCTGCGGATCGAGATCGATCGCCAGAACACGATAGCCTTCCAGCGCCAGATGCTGCGCCAGATAAAGCGTCGTCGTCGTCTTGGCCGAACCGCCCTTGAAATTGGTGATCGCAATCGTCTGCAGCTTCTCGCTGTCGCGGCGCCGGGGCAGGTAGGAGAGCGCATCCTTCGGCTTGATCTTCGCCATATGTTGGCGCAACTCGTTGATCTGACCGAGCGTGTAGGAGCGACGGCCATTCTGCGAGACATCCGGCTGCGGACCCTTACCGTCCAAGGACAGCTGGCGAAGATAGCCATCGGAGACGCCGATCATCTGCGCCGCCTCACCCGAGGTGAATGTCCGGAGCGTCTTTTGCGAGAGCGGCGGGAAGAGCCTTTCTCGCAGCAGCTTCAGCTGGCGTGAAAGCTGCGTGGCGTGCCGTTCGATGCGAACGTCCGTCGTTGATACGCTAATGTTGTCCAAAACACTTGCCCCTTCTTAAAGCGCTTTTCTTTCAACATAGCGTCAAAAAGCGTATCGAAGATGACATGATTCGGGGATGGCGACAATAAACGGTTCGCAAACCACACAGTTAGAAAGTTGGCCGCGGCCAACTCCTGGGTGCGCCCTTGCCAAAGACCTGCTTTGGCGGCACAAACCGCTGGAAATCGCGAGGCAGAAAGCGTGCGGCATATCCACATCATCGGTATCGGAACGGGCAATCCCGAACATCTGACCATCCAGGCGATCAACGCCATGAACGCTGCAGACGTCGTGTTCATCCCGACCAAGGGTGCCGCACAGGCGGATCTTGCCGAGGTTCGCCGGGAAATCTGCGAGCGATATTTGACCCGCGAAGCTGTGCGCATCGTTGAATTCGAGGTACCGAAGCGCGCAACCCAGGACCGGAGTTACGTCCAGAGCGTGGACGACTGGCATGCTGCGATCGCCCTTATCTATGAAGGACTGATCGGCGACCTGCCGGAAAACGGTGCTGGTGCCTTCCTCGTCTGGGGCGATCCAAGCCTCTATGATAGCACGATCCGCATTATCGAACGGGTGCGCAACACCTGTGCCTGCTCCTTCGACTATCATGTCGTTCCCGGGATCACCAGCATCCAGGCGCTGGCAGCAAGCCATCGCATCCCTGTCAATCTCGTCGGCAAGCCGGTCGAGATCACCACCGGCCGGCGGCTGAGCGAAACGGGGCTGACGCGTGAGAGCACCATCGTCATGCTCGATGGCGAACAGGCTTTCTCGAAGATCGACGATCCCGATGCGGAGATCTTCTGGGGCGCCTATCTCGGCACGGAGAACGAAGTGATCCGCTCGGGCCGGCTTGGCGATATCGCTGACGACATCCTCCGGCTCCGGGCCGAAGAGCGCGAGCGGCATGGCTGGATCATGGATATCTATCTCCTGCGCAAGGGACGGGACTTCGAAGAGTAGCCGTCCCCATATCCAACCCCGATCTCGCTTTGCTGCATCCGGCGCGATCATGTAAGACATGGGCCAAAGGATGGTTGAATGCGCAGCGTTGCCGGCAAGATCTTGGAAGCAGAACGCCCTGATAGAACAGGCATGCACCGTGGCGCCTGCCCGGCGCTCGCGGCCCCCATGCAAACCGGCGATGGTCTGCTCGTTCGCCTGCGGCCAGCGGGCGGCGCACTCACGATCTCCCAGTTCCAGCAGTTGGCCTCGGGAGCGGCGCGACATGGAAACGGTATTCTTGAAATCACCGCCCGCGGCAATTTGCAGATCCGGGGTCTTCAAACCGGCTCCGTTGGGCCGCTGGCAACCGAGATCGATGCTAGCGGCATCATTATACCTGACGGCGTTGCGATTGAGATGTCGCCGCTGCACGGCATCGATTCCGACGAGATCGCCGATGCGGCGGACATGGAAGCGGAACTGCGCAGCAAGCTCGGCGACCTTCTGAGCTCTCCGCACCTTGCTCCGAAACTCTCCATCCTGATCGATGGGGGCGGTCCGTTTTCACTTTCCGCGCTCGTTGCCGATATCCGCATCGTCGCAGAGCCCGCCGGGCAATGGCTGGTCTCAATCGCCGGCGACGAAGATGGCGCGATGCCATTGGCCCTCTGTAGTGCAGATGCCGCCGTCAATGCGGTCGGCGATCTGCTCCAGATGCTGATTGGAGGGGGCCGCCGGACACGCGCCCGAGATATCGACGCAACAATACTGCGCGCCCATTATCCGCAGATCGATAGCATCCGATCTACCCGGCCAGCGCCAAGGAAATCGTCCTTCGTCGGTGTCACGAGACTAGGGAATGGCAGCACGGTACTCGGCGTGCGCCTGACGTTCGGTCAGGCAAGAGCCGCCGATCTGCTCTCCTTTCTCACGTCAGCTGAAAGCGCTGGCGCACGGGAAATCCGGCTGGCTCCGGATCGTGGTTTCTTCGTGATTGGTCTGGCCGAGACGGCAATGCCGACTATTCAAAAAGTAGCCGCCGATCATGGCTTCAGCGTCACGGCGAACGAGCCGACCGAGCAGATCGCCGCCTGCGCCGGGGCAGGGGCCTGTGCCTCGGCCTTCTACGATACCAGGGCTCTCGCCAGCCGGTTGATCGACCAGGTTCCCGCGCTCTTCGACGGCTCGCTGAAGCTTCACCTTTCGGGCTGTGCGAAGGGTTGCGCGCATCGGTGCGCGGATCTCGCGATTGTCGGTACGGGCGAAGGTTACGGCTTCATCGTCAACGGTCTCGCGGCAGACAGACCCGCTGCAAGGATTGCTGGCGAACGGATCGATTTCGCTATAGAGAGGCTCGCCCGGCTGATCAAAGACAAAAGAAGCGCCGGCGAGTCGAGCGCCGATTGCCTGAAAAGGCTTGGCCCCAACGGCCTCGCCGAGGCGCTGCAACAGGAATAGCAATGCCAGACTACGATTATATCCGCAGCGGAGACGCAATCTACGAGCGCTCCTTCGCAATCATTCGCAGCGAAGCCGATCTTTCGCGTTTCTCGCCCGAGGAAGCCGATATTGCTGTCCGCATGATCCATGCCTGCGGGTTGGTCGAAGCCGCACAGAATTTCGTCTTTTCACCCGATTTCGTCCATGCCGCGCGCATCGCCCTGCAGGATGGCGCCCCGATCTTCTGCGATGCGGAGATGGTGTCGCATGGTGTGACGCGGGCCCGGCTGCCGGCTCAGAACGAGGTGATCTGCACTCTGCATGATCCGCGCACCCACGAGCTTGCCCATCGGACCGGCAATACCCGCTCGGCTGCCGCTATCCATCTCTGGCTCGACCGGCTCGCCGGCAGCGTGATTGCGATCGGCAACGCACCCACGGCCCTCTTCCATCTTCTCGAATTGTTGCGCGACGGGGCACCGAAACCGGCGGCGATCATCGGCATGCCGGTCGGCTTTGTCGGGGCTGCCGAATCCAAGGATGCGCTTGCGGAAAACTCCTATGGCGTTCCCTATGCGATCGTGCGCGGCCGGCTCGGCGGAAGCGCCATGACGGCGGCCGCCATCAATGCGCTTTCGAGGCCCGGCCTATGAGCGGCCGTCTGATCGGCGTCGGCACCGGGCCTGGCGATCCGGAGCTTCTGACCATCAAAGCGGTGCGCGCAATCGAGGGTGCCGACGTGATTGCCTATTTCGCCAAGCAGGGCAGAAGCGGCAATGGCAAGGCAATCGTCGAGCATCTCTTGAAGCCCGACATAGAACTGTTGCCGCTTTATTATCCTGTCACGACCGAGCTCGACAAGGACGACCCGCTCTACCAGAGCCGCATCACCGATTTCTACAATAGATCCGCCGATGCCGTTGCCCGTCAGCTTGAGGCAGGCCGCACGGTCGCGGTGCTGAGCGAAGGCGACCCGCTCTTCTATGGCTCTTATATGCATCTGCATGTGCGGCTGTCGCAGCGCTACCCGACCGAAGTCATTCCCGGCGTCAGCGCCATGTCCGGCTGCTGGTCGCTGGCGGGCATGCCGATCGTCCAGGGCGACGACGTGCTCTCCGTGCTGCCGGGCACGATGGGCGAGCAGGAGCTGACCCGGCGTCTTGCCGATACAGAAGCCGCCGTCATCATGAAGGTCGGCCGCAACCTGCCGAAGATCCGCCGTGCTCTGGAGGCCGCCGGGCGTCTTGGCGACGCGCTCTATGTCGAACGCGGCACCATGGCAAATGCCGCAATGGTCAAGCTTGCCGAACGCGGCGAGGGCGATGCGCCCTATTTCTCGCTGGTGCTGGTGCCCGGCTGGGAGGCCCGCCGATGAGCGGCCGGCTATTTGTGATCGGCACCGGTCCCGGCAATCCGGAGCAGATGACCCCGGAAGCACTGGCCGCCGTTGAAGCCGCCAATGATTTCTTCGGCTACGGACCCTATCTCGACCGCCTGACGCTGCGCGCCGACCAGACCCGCCATGCTTCCGACAATCGCGAGGAACTGGACCGGGCAGGGGCTGCTTTGGCGCTCGCCACCGGGGGTGCTGATGTCTGCGTCGTCTCCGGCGGCGACCCCGGCGTCTTTGCCATGGCCGCTGCCGTCTGTGAAGCGATCGACCAGGGGCCGGCGGAATGGCGCGGCGTCGATCTCACCGTTCTGCCCGGCATCACCGCCATGCTGGCGGTTGCCGCGCGCGTCGGTGCACCGCTCGGGCATGATTTCTGCGCACTGTCGCTATCGGATAATCTGAAGCCCTGGACCGTCATCGAGAACCGTCTGGCGTTAGCGGCACAAGCCGGTTTTGTCATTGCCCTCTATAATCCGATCAGCAAGGCCCGCCCCTGGCAGCTCGGCAGCGCCTTTGAACTGCTGCGCCGGCATCTGCCGGCCACTACACCCGTCATCTTCGGCCGCGCGGCCGGACGACCCGACGAGCGGATTACCGTGCAGCCGCTTGAAGGAGCCGATGCCGCCATTGCCGATATGGCGACCTGCGTGATCATCGGTTCGCCCGAGACCCGGGTGATTGCCCGTGAAGGACGGCCGGATCTGATCTATACGCCGCGCTTCATGGCCGGGGAGACGAGATGATCGATCGCCTCGAGCGCCGCTTCCACCGTTTCGACCGACGTCATGATGGCAGCGGGCGCGCGGGCGATCACGACAACCTTGATACCGAGCAGGCGTGCGGCCTCGATCTTGGCATAGGCCGCCATGCCACCGCTGTTCTTGGTGATGACGGCGTCGATACTGTGCTGCCGCATCAGGTCGATTTCGCTCTCGAGCGTGAAGGGACCACGGTCGAGGACGTAGTCGACATCGGCAAGGGCAAGCGGCGGATCGACGGGATCGACGCTGCGCACCAGATAGAAATGCTGTGGGGCGACCTCGGCATGATGGGCGCCCTGACGTCCGGTCGCCAGAAAGACGCGGCGCGGGGCGGGGCCAAGTGCCGCAATCGCCGCCGGAATATCCGCAACGATATGCCAGTGATCGCCCGGTTCGGGCATCCATTCAGGGCGAACGAGCGCGAGCGCACGGATACCGGTGCGTTCAGCAGCAACGGCGGCATTGGCCGAAATGCGCTCGGCGAAGGGATGGGTGGCATCGACCAGCAGGTGATAGCCTCCTTCCGTCAGGAATTTCGCCAGCCCCTCCCCACCGCCGAAACCGCCGATACGGACGGGAACCGGTTGCTGGGCGGGAGCCTGCGTGCGGCCCGCCAGCGACAGGAGAATGTCGAACTCTTCCCGCGTGGCCAGTTCTGCGGCGAGCCTGCGCGCCTCGCTGGTGCCGCCGAGGATCAGAATACGGGTCTTCTCCATGTCTGACACCTCCCCCTCCGGCCCGCGCTGGCTCACTCTTATCGGCATCGGCGAAGATGGTCCAGACGGGCTCGCCGAGGAGGCTAAGCGCCGGATCGCTGCTGCACCCGCCGTCTTCGGCGGTGCGCGCCATCTTGAACTTGCTGATAGACTGATCACCGGCGAACGCTTTGCCTGGCAGAGCCCCTTCGAAAAATCGGTCGAGGCGATCGAGGCTCGGCGCGGCACGCCCGTCGCCGTGCTGGCCTCGGGCGATCCCTTCCTTTACGGCGTCGGGGCGACGCTGTCACGCCGTTTCGCGGCGCACGAAATGCACACCATCCCGGCACCCTCCGCGTTCAGCCTTGCTGCGGCGCGTCTCGGCTGGCCGCTGCAGGAGACTGCCTGTGTGTCGCTGCATGGACGCCCGCTCGACCTCATCCGCCCGCATCTGCATGCCGGCAGGCATATTCTGGCGCTGACCTCTGACGAGAAAGGGCCGGAGGCGCTGGCCGACCTGCTTGTCGCCAACGGCTTTTCCGAGACACGGCTGACGGTTCTGGAGGCACTCGGCGGCGGGCGGGAGCGCATCCGCAGCGCGACGGCATCGGGATTTGATCTCGACACGATCGACCCGCTGAATGTCTGCGCCCTCGAGGTGGCGGCGGGGAAAGCGGCACGCATCCTGCCTTATGCTTCAGGTCTCGACGACGCGCTTTTCGAGCATGACGGTCAGATCACCAAGCGGGAGATCCGCGCCGCTACCCTGTCGGCACTGTCGCCGCGCCATGGCGAACTGCTGTGGGATATCGGCGCCGGTTCCGGATCTGTTGGCATCGAGTGGATGCTCGCCGATCCGTCGCTCAAAGCAATCGCCATCGAACAGGCGCCGGAACGGGCTGCCCGCATTGCCCGCAATGCCGTCTCATTCGGCGTGCCGCAGCTTGCCCTCATCGAGGGGACGGCACCTGTTGCGCTCGCCAGCTTGCCCGCACCCGATGCGATCTTCATCGGCGGTGGCGGCAGCGAGACCGGCGTCATGGATGCCGCGATCAAAGCATTGAAGCGGGGAGGTCGGCTCGTTGCCAACGCCGTCACGCTGGAAATGGAAGCGTTGCTGTTCGCCGAATATGCGGCGCGCGGCGGCGCACTGACGAAAATCGAAATCGCCCGCGCCGCACCCGTCGGCCGCATGAGCGGCTGGCGGCCGGCCATGCCCGTGACCCAATGGCGCTGGACCAAGGAATAGAAGAATGGTCGTTCATTTTATCGGCGCCGGACCGGGTGCAGCGGATCTCATCACGGTGCGCGGACGCGACCTGATCGGCAAATGCCCTGTTTGCCTCTATGCCGGCTCCATCGTCTCGCCCGAGCTCCTGCAATATTGCCCCTCGGAGGCGCGCATCGTCGATACCGCACCGCTGTCGCTGGACGAGATCGAGGCCGTATTTCTTGATGCCGCCAATGCCGGCCAGGACGTGGCGCGGCTGCATTCGGGCGATCTCTCCGTCTGGAGCGCGGTTGCCGAGCAGATCCGCCGGCTGGAGAAACACGGCATCTCCTATACGATGACGCCGGGCGTTCCAGCCTTTGCGGCAGCGGCCTCAGCACTCGGCCGCGAATTGACGATCCCCGCCGTGGCGCAGAGCCTCGTTCTGACGCGTGTCTCGGGTCGCGCCTCGCCGATGCCGAATGAGGAGACGCTCGAAAAATTCGGCGCGACGGGGGCGACGCTGGCAATCCATCTCGCCATCCATGAGCTGGCTCAGGTCGTGACTGGACTGACGCCGCTCTACGGTGCCGATTGCCCTGTCGCCATCGTGGTGAAAGCCAGCTGGCCGGACGAGCGTATCCTGCGCGGCACGCTTGCCGATATCGAGGAGAAGGTGGCGGCCGAGCCGATCGAGCGCACGGCCATCATCTTCGTCGGCCGGTCGCTTGCATCAGAGGATTTCCGCGAAAGCTCGCTCTACGACCCCGCCTATCAGCGCCGTTTCCGCGGACGCGAATAGGCGTCTCAAACCTTCGCGGCGATATAATCCATGCTCGCCTTCAACGCGGCGCCGGGGTCCTTCAGCATATGGACTTCGGATGCGAAGGGCTCGAAGGAGAAGGGGCCCTTGTAGCTTGCCTGCAGCAAAGCGCGGATCTGGCCGGCATTGCCAAGCCGGTCATCGGCATCGACGAGAACGCGGTGCGGATCACGCATGTCGGCGACGGAAACGGCGGCATCGCTGACGCCGGAAATATGCACGAGCCCCGTCAGATGCGGGAAGAAATGCGTTTCGCCGGCAAGGTGATGGTGGAACGTGTCATGCACCAGCCGGAAGGTCGGCTGCACGCCCAGCGTCTCGATCGCATCGGCCGCTTCCGCCTTGGAGCGCAGCGAGCAGATTTCGAAGCCGAGCGGTTCCACCAGACCGACGATGCCTGCGGTATCGAGCATGGGGCGGAGTGCCGTCAAGGACTGGCGCAGATTGGCCTGGCGCTCGCCGTCGATGCGACCCGTACCGTCATTCTTGGGAACCAGCACCAGCGCCTGCGAGCCGACAACCCTTGCATAATCGATCAGCTCGCGAGCTTCCCGCTCGCGCGTCGCATTCCATTCGTTGAAGCGCTGCAGCGCGTTGATCGAGATGATCGCAACGCCGTGGCGGGCCGCCGCCTCCTTGATGACCTCAGGCTTTGTACCATCGAGAATCGCATTGCCTGAGAGATCATTACGGATCTCCACCGCGTCGATGCCGAGCGAAGCGGCAAGCGCAAAGAAATCCTCGATCGGAAGCGAAGGTGCCGCCATATGGTTCAGCGCGAAACGGATGGATGCCATGCGAAATCTCCTCCTCGCCCCTCATGCGTGAGAAGCATTATGAATGACTAATCCAATCTCTACTGGAATTTGCCGCCCAATCCATCCGCTGGACACTATCAAACTCTATCATCGCTGCTAGATTTTCTGCACGAATGATAGAATTCCATCATTCACTCAGCATTCCGCAATTCCGGGCGCAAAACCGCTTCGAACTTGTGCTGGAATTGCTCTAGATATTCTCAGGCAGAAAGATCTCGAAGGGCAGGAAGGACTGGCCAGGGATGGTGATCTCGCCCTCTTCCAGCGCGCCGGTCATCAACGCCACCACTTCCTTGCAGAGCGCCGGCAGCGGCGTGCCGATCGCCATGGTGACGATGCCGTCGGCAAGGCCCGCCTTGCTATCGGCGGTGAGTTCGTTGACGATGAGCACGATGCGGCCGCCGATCTCCTCTTCCCGGAATGCCGAGATCGCCCCTTCCATGCCGCCGCCACAGACATAGAGGCCGACGAGATCGGGATGTTTCTGCAGGAGCGTCAGTGTCGCCTCATGGGTGATTTCGGGTGTCTCCAGATTGATCAGCGTTTCGACCACTTCGAAATCAGGCGCCTCCTCGCGAAAATAGGAGCGGAAGCCCATTTCGCGAAGCTCGTGGCCATGAAAACGGTGACTGCCGACGAAGCAGGCGACCTTGCCAGGCCGGCGGGCAGCTTTGGCAATCATCCAGGCGGCGGTGCGACCAACCTTGCGGTTGTTGACGCCGACATAGGCGTCCCGCACCCCTGTCGCGAGATCGGACAGCAGCGAGAAGACCGGAACGCCGCGCGCCTTCAACTCCTCGACGGCTGCCGTCACGGCCGGATAATCCGGCCCGACAAGCGCGACCGCCTGGCTTCGGGCGCCGAGCAGCTTGATCTTTTCGATGATGGCGGCGGGCGTAGCCGCAGCGGGATATTCCACTTGCGTCTGGATCCGCGCAGTTGTGACGTTGCGGGCCGCCGTTTCGATCTCGCGGGCAAAGGCTTGGTAGAAGGGCTGCGTCGGCTTCTGCAGCAGGAAGGCCAGCCGATATTGCGGCAGATCCTCGAAGAGGCGCTGGCGGATCAGGCCGACGGCGTGGTAGCCGATCGATTGCGCGGCATCATAGACACGGCGCGCCGTTTCCTCGCGCACCCGATGGCGGCCGTTCAGCACGCGATCGACGGTCGCAACGCTGACGCCGGAGACCTGAGCGAGATCGGAGATTGTTGGGCGGCGCATAGCTATTCCTGATGGTTTTCAATCATGAATGAAAGCCGTCTTTGATGGCTTTTGATAGAATATATCAAGCCTGCATTGAGCGCCTTTCGAAGTCAACCTATTCTCCTGATCCAAGAGCTGATGAGGAGGAAGGCATGGCTGGCGAGGCAACAAAGCGCGATTACCGCCTCTTGGGAGAGAGCGGCAGGACGGCGGTCGAAACCGGTCTTGCGGCCGCGCAATGGTATCATACCGATATTGCCCGCAAGGAGATGAAGGCGCTGATGCAGCGCTCCGACGACCAGGCGATCCGTGACACCGCGCTCTGGCTCGGCAGTATGGTGATCTTTGCCGCGCTCGGCATTTTCTTCTGGGGCTCCTGGATCGCCGTGCCTTTTTTCCTCGCCTATGGTGTGCTCTACGGTTCGGCCTCCGACAGCCGCTGGCATGAATGCGGCCACGGCACCGCCTTCAAGACGCGCTGGATGAACGATGTCGTCTACCAGATCGCCTGCTTCATGATCATGCGCAATCCGGTGACCTGGCGCTGGAGCCATGCCCGCCACCATACCGACACCGTCATCGTCGGCCGCGACCCTGAGATCGCCGTCATGCGCCCGCCCGATCTCTTTCGGCTGATCCTGAATTTCTTCGGTATCCTCGATGCCTGGCACGCGGTCATCGACATGGTCCGAAATTCGGCCGGCGTCATCAGTGCTGCGGAAAAGACCTTCATTCCTCAGATGGAGCAGCCGAAGGCGATCCGCATTGCGCGTATCTGGCTTGCGATCTACGCCGTCACCATTGCGCTTGGGCTTTACCTGGGCTCGATCCTGCCCCTGATGCTGATCGGCCTGCCGCGCCTCTATGGCGCCTGGCATCACGTGCTGACCGGCCTGCTGCAGCATGGTGGGCTTGCCGACAACGTCATCGACCACCGGCTGAACAGCCGCACGGTCTACATGAACCCGATCAGCCGCTTCATCTACTGGAACATGAACTACCACGTCGAACACCACATGTTCCCGATGGTGCCCTACCACGCGCTGCCGAAGCTGCACGCGATGATCAAGCACGACCTGCCGGCGCCCAATCCGTCGATCTGGTCTGGCTATAGGGAAATGATCCCGGCTTTCCTGCGCCAGCTTCGCAACGAAGACTATTTCCTGAAGCGGGAACTGCCGGCGACAGCGCGGCCCTATCGCGAGGAATTTCACGCCGAGCTGGCGCCTGCGGCCCAGTAGGCTGCTCAATAGAACAAGATCGAGGGAGGAAAAGAGATGAGCGGAAACTGGATCGAGGTTTGCGGCAAGGACGAGATCGACGAGGAGGATGTCATCCGCTTCGACCATGGCGGGCGCACCTTCGCGGTCTATCGCAGCCCGGACGATGAGTTCTTTGCGACTGATGGGCTCTGTACCCATGAGCAGATCCATCTCGCCGACGGCCTCGTCATGGACGAGATCATCGAATGTCCCAAGCACAATGGCCGCTTCAACTACAAGACGGGCGAGGCCAAGGGCGCCCCCGTCTGCGTCAACCTCAAAACCTATCCCGTCAAGATCGAAGGCGGCGCCGTCTTCATCGCGATCTGAGGTGCGCCATGGCCCATTTTGTCATCCTAGGGGCAGGGGAATGCGGGGCACGCGCCGCCTTCGCGCTGCGGGAAAAGGGATTTGACGGTGAGATCACGCTCGTCGGTTCCGAACCGCACGCTCCCTATGAGCGCCCGCCGCTCTCCAAAGCCGGCCTTGCCGGCAATGTCGATCCGAAATTCATCGCCGCACAGGAAACCTATGAGGCCGGCAATATCCGCCTGCTGACTGGTATCACGGCAACCGGCCTCGATGCCGCGGTCCATACCGTTACCCTGTCAGACGGCAATCGCCTCAACTATGACCGGCTGCTGCTTGCAACGGGCGCCAGCGCCCGCGCCTTTCCCAATGCTCCCAGTGAAAGCAGCCATATCCGCCTCCTGCGCACGCATCATGATGCGGTGACGCTGCGCGCCATGCTGCAGCCCGGCAAGCGGCTTGCCGTCATCGGCGGCGGCTTCATCGGCCTGGAGGTTGCAGCAACCGCGCGTCAGCTTGGTGCCGATGTCGTTCTCGTCGAAGGGCTGGAGCGGGTGCTGAAGCGCGGCGTTCCCGAGGATGTCGCCCATCTTGTCGCCGAGCGCCACCGTGCAGAGGGCGTCGATCTGCGCTGCGGTGTCTCCATCAAATCCCTGACGGAGCGGGATAGCAAGGCTGTCATTCGGCTTTCCAACGAAGAGACGGTCGAGGCCGACATTGCGCTTGTCGGCATCGGCGCCCGGCCGAATACCGAGCTTGCCGAAGCGGCCGGACTTGTTATCGACAACGGCATTGCCGTCGATGACCGGCTGCGCACCTCCGCCGCCGATATATTCGCTGCCGGCGACTGCTGCTCCTTTCCACTCACAATCTATGGCGGCCGGCGTGTGCGGTTGGAATCCTGGCGCAATGCGCAGGAACAAGGCACGCTTGCCGCCGCCAACATGCTGGGCGCCGATGAGCCGGTCTCCGCGGTGCCGTGGTTCTGGTCAGATCAGTATGAGATGACGTTGCAGATAACAGGGCTTGCCGATGGCGCGGTCGCCCATCTGCGCCGCGATCTCGGCGAGGGGACCTTCATCCTTTTCCATCTCGACGCCCAAGGCCGGCTGATCGCCGCAAGCGGCATCGGGCCCGGCAATGCGGTCGCCCGGGACATCCGTCTGGCGGAAATGCTGATTGCCGCACGCGCCCATCCCGATCCGGCCGCGCTGACGGCCAGCAACGTCAAGCTGAAGACGCTTCTCGCCGCCTGACCGCTTCCCCGAATACCGACCCAATGAATACTGGCCCAAAGGATATTGCGATGAAAAAACATAATCGCGCCACGGTCGCCGACCTCCTGGCGCTCAAGGGAAAACGGCAGCTCACGATGCTGCGCGTCACCTCGCTCGATGAGGCGGAAGCGGCGGAAAAAGCCGGCATGGACATGATCTCCGTGCCGCCAGCCCTCTTGGGACCGGTCTTTCGCGAGGCGGCCCCCACACTCTTTGCCATTCCCGGCCTCGAATATGGCGACCATGTCTCGGCCGAGGACTATATAGGCGAGGCCTTCAAGGCGCTGAAGGCGGGCGGCGATGCCGTCTATTGCGCCGCAAGCCTGCAGACGATCCGCCGCATGCGCGACGAGGGTATTCCCGTCTGCGGCCATGTCGGACTGATCCCTTCGAAGGCGACCTGGACCGGCGGCTTTCGCGCCGTCGGCAAGTCGGCCGCTAGCGCCTTCGACGTCTGGCGCCAGACGAAGGCGCTGCAGGATGCCGGCGCATTCGCGGCCGAGATCGAGGTCGTTCCCGGCGATGTCGCGGCTGCGATTTCCAACCGCACCTCGATGCTGATGGTCTCGATGGGCGCCGGGCGCGGCTGCGATGCGCAGTATCTCTTCGCCGACGACGTGCTCGGCACGACCAGAGACCACACGCCGCGACACGCCAAGGTCTACCGCAACTTCGCAGCCGAATATGACCGGCTACAGCGCGAGCGCATTGCGGCCTTCAGCGAATTCGTCGAGGATATCCGCTCGGGAGCCTATCCGGAAAAGCGTCATCTTGTCGGTATCGACGAAGCCGAGTTGCGCAATTTCCTGCATCGGCTGGAAGCCGAGGGATAGAAGGCCCTCGGTCGCTGGGGAGAAGAGGAACCCGTCATTGGCATCTGATGCGCCCTGTGTCAGAGAATAGAGCGATCACGAACAGATTCTCAGGCTCTGGTGACGATAGGCTTTGCACATGCGGAATTGATCGCGGTTCTCGTCGCGGTGACGGGCGATGAACCGCGTGTCATGACGATCCAGAGTGGCGATGCGCTTCCATCAGGCCCTTTCGAGATGGGGCATCGCACCCTGCAGTCAGGCCTGCGCGAATGGATCCAGGAACAGACCGCCCATCCCGTCGGTTTCCTCGAGCAGCTTTATACTTTCGCCGACCGCGACCGGAACAACGACATCCAGGGCGGACGCACCATATCCATCAGCTATCTCGGCCTCGTTTACGAACAGACGGGCGCCGGACGGCCGGGCTGGCACGGCTGGTATGAATATTTCCCCTGGGAAGACCATCGCGACGGGCGGCCAGCCGTCATGGACGAATTGATCGCACGGTTGCGCCTGTGGGCCGATGCCGATCCCGCCAGGCGCGAATATCGTCATCGCCGCGCCGATTTTACCTTCGGGCTCGATGGCGGCGGCTGGAACGAAGACCTGACATTGCAGCGTTACGAACTGCTCTATGAGGCGGGCCTTGTCACGGAAGCCGGCGCTAGCAAGAACGACAATCTCGGCCGGCCGATGTTTGCCGACCACCGACGGATTCTCGCGACCGGCATTGCAAGGCTTCGCGCCAAGATCAAATACCGCCCGGTCGTTTTCGAACTTATGCCCGAAAGCTTTACGCTTCTGCAATTGCAGCGGGCCGTCGAAGCGCTGGCCGGCCTGACGCTGCATAAGCAGAACTTCCGCCGCCTGATCGAACAGCAGGAACTGGTGGAGGAAACCGGCGAGGCGACGAGCGAAACCGGCGGCCGGCCGGCCAAGCTTTTCCGCTTCCGCCAGACCATTCTCGAAGAGCGCGCGCTCGCCGGAACGAAATTACCGCTCTCCCGCAATTGACATATGCTCACCGTGAGAATATCTCTGTGCGCAGGATATGCTCAAATCGAGCATAATTGATGGAGCCGGCCATGAACCACCTTGTATCCGCGTCGTCCCTCTATGATCGCGTCAGCCGCGTCATTCCCAATGCCGAATGGATGATGTTCCAGGACGATGTCGATGCGATCCTCGAGTTGAAGCGCAAGCGCAACGCCGTCATCCTGGCGCATAACTATCAGACGCCGGAAATCTTCCATGGCGTGGCCGATATCGTCGGCGACAGCCTGGCTCTGGCGCGGAAAGCCATCGAGGTCGATGCCGACGTGATCGTGCTGGCCGGCGTGCATTTCATGGCCGAGACGGCAAAGCTCCTGAACCCGGAAAAGACAGTGCTGATCCCCGATATGGGGGCCGGCTGTTCGCTGGCGGACTCGATCACGCCCGAGGATATCGCGCTGCTGCGCCAGGCTCATCCAGGCGTGCCCATCATCACCTATGTCAACACGTCTGCAGCCGTCAAAGCGGCCTCGGACATCTGCTGCACCTCGGGCAATGCCAAACAGGTCGTCGAATCCCTTGGCGTTCCCCGGGTGCTGATGATCCCGGACGAGTATCTTGCCCAGAATGTCGCCAAGGAAACCAATGTCGAAATTATCGCCTGGCATGGCCATTGTGAGGTGCATGAGCTTTTCACTGCCGAAGATGTTCGCCAATTGCGGGAGAACCACCCCGGCGTGACGGTGCTTGCCCATCCCGAATGCCCGCCGGATGTCGTTGCCGAGGCTGACTTCGCCGGCTCCACCGCCGTCATGTCCGATTATGTCGGGCAGAAGAAGCCGGCCCGCGTCGTGTTGCTCACCGAATGCTCGATGAGCGATAATGTCGCCGTGCATCATCCCGATGTCGAATTCATCCGCCCCTGCAATCTCTGCCCGCACATGAAGCGGATCACGCTTTCCAATATCCGCGCGGCACTGGAAGAAAACCGCCACGAAGTGACCGTCGATCCCGCGATCGCTGTCGCTGCTCGCCGGGCTGTCGAGAGGATGCTGGCAATATGAGCGAGATTGCTGACCAAGTCACCGGCCGCACCGTCATCGTCGGCAGCGGCCTTGCGGGACTGATGACGGCGCTGACGCTTGCGCCGGAGCCAGTTGTCATCGTCACGCGCGCTGGCCTCGGCGCTGAAACGTCGAGCGCCTGGGCGCAGGGCGGCATTGCCGCCAGTCTCGGTGCCGATGACAGCGCCGGCCTGCATCTGGCCGATACGCTCGCCGCCGGCGACGGGCTTTGCGATCCCGTCATCGCTGCCGGCATCGTCGCCGAGGCGCCGGCCGCGATCGCCGCGCTGGAGCGAGCAGGGGTCGGCTTCGACAAGACGCCGGATGGCAGCTTTTCCCTGGGGCTTGAGGCCGCCCATAGCCGCCGCCGCATCGTGCATGCGCAAGGCGACGGCTCGGGTGCGGCGATCGTGCGTGCACTGGTCGCAGCCGTTACCGCGACACCCTCCATCACCGTGCTCGAAGGGCTGGAGGCCCGCCGCATCCTGACGGACGAGAGCGGTGTCAGCGGCCTCGTCTGCGCGAGCGAGAATGGCGCCGTCATCCTTCCGACACGGCGGATCGTGCTGGCGACCGGCGGCATTGGCGGCCTCTATGAGGCGACGACCAATCCGACCGGCAATTTCGGGCAAGGCATCATGCTTGCCGCGCGCGCCGGCGCCGAACTTGCCGACATGGAATTCGTGCAGTTCCACCCGACTGCACTTGATTCCCGCCGCCGGCCACTGGCGTTGGTGAGCGAAGCCGTGCGCGGGGAGGGTGCCGTGCTCGTCAATGAGAGCTGCGATCGCTTCATGGCCGGCGTGCCCGGCGCTGAATTGGCACCGCGCGATGTGGTGGCCCGCGCCATCAGCGCCGAACTCGCGCGTGGCGGCAGGGTGTTCCTCGACGCGCGCGCAGCACTTGGCGATCGTTTCGCCACGCGTTTTCCGGTCATTGACGCTCTGTGCCGGGAAGCCGGCCTCGATGCCTCGCGTCAGCTGATCCCGGTGCGCCCTGCCGTCCATTATCACATGGGCGGGGTAGCGACCGATGCTGCCGGCCGCAGCTCCATTGCAGGCCTGTGGGTTGCCGGCGAGGCGGCCTCAACCGGCTTGCACGGCGCAAATCGGCTCGCCAGCAATTCACTACTGGAAGCCGCCATCATGGGAATGCGTGCGGCACGTGACATTCTTGCGACCCCAACCGAAAAACCCTCGACAGCTAAATCCGTAGTAACGCTGCCCGCGGCGGCCGATCCTTCGCCCGTCCGACCGATCGTCTCGCGCCATCTCGGCGTATTGCGCAATGCAGGTGCCACCCATGGCGCCGTCGCAAGCCTGCTGCCGCTTGTCGAAGCCGAGGGGCCGGCTTCCGATCCGGCAATCGTTGCGCTGTTGATTGCCGTCTTCGCGAGCCTTCGAGCGGAATCGCGCGGAGCCCATGCGCGCACCGATTTTCCGCTGAAGCGGGCCGAAGCCGTACGGCGGAAAATGACGCTGAGTGACGTCCTGGAAATTGCCAGGGCGACCGCTTCCCATCCCCTTGCAAGGAGTGCCTGAGATGAACCTCGCTTCCCTTCCGCGCGTCATTGTCGAGCCGCTGGTGCGTGCCGCCCTTGCCGAGGATCTCGGCCTTGCCGGTGATATCACCTCGGCAGCTGTCATCCCGGAAGAGCATCGCTCGACGGTCGTCATGGCCGCCCGCCAGCCGGGTGTGGTTGCTGGTCTCGACGCCGCAGACCTTGCCTTCCAGCTCGTCGATCCCGCCATCACGATGAGGCGGCATCTGTTTGACGGTGCCGCCGTAGAGCCAGGCAGCCTGATCGCCACCATCGAAGGCCCGTCGCGCGGGCTGTTGACGGCCGAGCGCACGGCACTGAACTTCCTCGGCCATCTCTCGGGCATCGCCACAGTGACATCAGGCATCGTCGAGGCGATCCGCAACACCAAAGCCTCCGTCGTCTGCACCCGCAAGACGACGCCCGGCCTTAGGGCGCTCGAAAAATATGCCGTGCGGGCGGGCGGCGGTATGAACCACCGCTTTGCGCTCAATGATGCGGTGCTGATCAAGGACAATCACGTCGCCATTGCCGGAGGCGTGGCAGAAGCGATCCGCCGCGCCAAGGCCGGCGTTGGCCACATGGTCAAGATCGAGGTGGAGGTCGACACGCTTGATCAATTGCACGAGGCCATGGGCGAAGGGGTCGATGCCGTCCTCCTCGACAATATGACGCCCGATCAGTTGCGCGAGGCCGTCGGCATCGTTGCCGGTCGCGCCATCACCGAAGCCTCCGGCCGCGTGACACCGGCAACCGCGCCTGCCATTGCCGCCTCCGGCGTCGACCTGATCTCGGTCGGCTGGCTGACGCACAGCGCCCCGGTTCTCGATATCGGTCTTGATTTCGTCGAAGCCGCTGCCGAAAGCGCGACGCCATTGCGCCGGCTTGCCCAGGCTTTCTAAGATGGCTTTGTTTTTCGGGCTGCCCAAACCGCCAGGATGATACAGTAGCCGACCTCGGCCGGCTGCCGTATCAGCTCCAAATTTGCGCCCGTATTTTCTTTAAACCGCCATCAGGATTTGCCCGAAATTCTATCGGCGTTTTTCGCTGGACACAGCCTCAAGCTATTGCAAAGCTCCGCAAGCCCGCTGGAGGAGCGAGGCGAATTGGAGGCAATAGATTTGCAAAAACATGATGTTATTCCGTTGGTGGGATTTGGCACCTTTGGGCGCAACGGCAAGGATGGTATCGATGCGATCCTGTGTGCGCTCGAAACCGGCTATAGGCACCTCGACACTGCGCAGACTTATGATACCGAATTCGAAGTCGGCGAAGCGCTGCATCGCTCGGGCCTGAACCGAAACGAGGTCTTCCTGACGACGAAGATCTCGACCGACAATTTCGGTCCCGGCGCACTCGTTCCCTCGCTGGAAAAGAGCCTCGAAGCGCTCAAGGTCGACCAGGTCGACCTGACGCTGATCCACTGGCCCTCGCCCAATGGCCGCATTCCGCTCGACGTCTACATCACCCAGATCGCCGAAGCGCAGGCCCGCGGCCTGACGAAGCTGATCGGCGTGTCGAATTTCACGATCGCCCTTCTGGAGGAGACCGAAGCGCTGCTCGGCAAGGGCAGGATCGCCAACAACCAGTTCGAGCTCAATCCGATCCTGCAGAACAAGAAGCTCGCAAACTCTTGCCGGGAAAAAGACATTCTCGTCACCTGCTACCTGCCGATCGCCCGCGGCATTTTGTCCGACGAGCCGGTGCTGAGCACAATCGGTGAAAAACACGATGCGACGCCGGAACAGGTGGCGATCGCCTTCGAACTCGCCAAGGGCTATTGCACCATCCCGACATCGGGCCGGCCGGAGCGCATCCGCTCGAACTTCAAGGCAAGCTCGATCAGGCTTTCACCTGAGGAAGTCGCCCGCATCGAAGCCATCGACCGCAATCATCGCGTCGTCGATCCGGACTGGGGCCCGAAGTGGGACTAGGTTGTTCCGGCGGCCGACGGTTGCGTGCGACCGGGTCGAGCGCGGTCGCGATGATCGCCAAACAAGCCGCGTGTCGGCGTGAAGGGCAGGCGTTGCTCATGCAAGCAGTCCTTCGTTTTCGCTAGCCGGACTCGACCGCGCGTTCGTCCGACAGGCCGCAGTTGCGGCGCTTGGCCGCTGATTTCAGCCTTTACATCATTGTCTCAATCGCGTCGTAACGTGCACGATAGTCGGTCTGACAGAGTAATGAACCGCTGCTGCCGCAGTGGCGGAATTGCGGTTGCTTGAGGCTTCGGAGGCGATACAGAACGCCGGTGGCTTCCCGGCATCGAACGCGCAGTGCCCTGATTTGGGCGACGGTTTGGAGATTGGGTGTGAGCGATCGTATCAACGATATTTTTGTCATTGGCGGCGGGATCGAGGAAACCACGGCATTGGACGAATACATCGCGGCAGCGCCGGTTCGCATGGCGGGATGATGCTCCGAACTAGAGCGGCGTCTCACGTCCATATGCAGTATTCGTAAAGTGTGTTGGTAGCAAGCACCGGCGGGAGCGTAAATATTCGATGAAAATATTGCTCCAGCAAAGCAAAAGCGCTTCCCGTTGCCCGCTATTCACTCTAACATCATGTAATCGGTCGGTCCGTTCCAAGCGTTCCGGCTTTTGAAGGTGAGAACCCTGATGGACGGGTCAACCGGGGAAGTGAAAGCGAACAGATTATGTCTGCTCGGCAGGCCGCGATTGTCGGCCGCCGGGACTGAGCTTCCGTTGCCCGAAAAGTCCTATTTCCTGCTGGCAATGTTAGCGCTGTCGGCGGAACCGCTGGTCGACCGTGAAACCATCCGATGCCAGCTATGGCAATCCGAACTTCCCGAAAAACGGGCCGGCAGCCTTCGCCAGCTTCTGTCGCGCATCGACCAGAGCATTCCCGAAGGCCTGCCGCCCTTGCTGACTGCCACGCGCACCCATCTCGGCCTAGCGCCCGGCTGGGAGATCGACCTCAATATCCTCAAGCAGAAGGATGTGCTGGGGCCGGACGAAAGCAGTATCCTGCTCGGAGAATTGCTCGAAAGCGTCAAATCACCAACGCAGGGTGCCGAGGACTGGCTGACGTTCGAGCGCCAGCGGATTAACGAAGCGCGCTCGGCGCATCTTGTCCGCCTGTTGGAAAGTCAAGACGAGCGCCCGGACGAGGAACAGATCGCCTTCGCCAAGCGGCTGATCGAGCTCGACCCCGCCAATGAGATCGCCTGCCGGGCGCTGATGCGCGCCCACGCCCGCATGAATGACCTGCCGGCGGCGCGTCAGGCCTATCTGAAATGCCGCAGCCAGCTCAAGGACGATTTCGATATCGAGCCGGACGAGGCCACGACGGCCCTTGCCCGCGAACTCGGCATCCTGTCTGCGGTACAGCCGGCGGCGGCGGAACGTCCGCATCCGGTGTCGGAATTGCTGATCGATCCGGCCGGCCAGCCGCGCATCGTCATCCTGCCGCCCGAAAGCATCTTTACCGACCCGCTGATGGAGCGCGTCGGCCGCGCGCTGCTCGAAGATGTCACGATCGGGCTCAGCCAGCAGCGCGGCTTCAAGGTGATTGCCGCTCATACGAGCCTGGAAATGCTGAGCCGCGCGCTCGACCCGACGCGCCCGACCATCGGTCCGCTCGACCTGTCCTTCGACTATGCCGTCTATGTGACGATCCAGAGCCGCGACGAGGATGTCTATTCTACCTGCCGGCTGACGCGCACGGCGACTTCCGAAGTGCTCTGGGCGGTTGAAATTCCTTTTGCGATGCAAAAAATCAGCGAAGCCTTCAGCCAGCTGACCCGGCGTATCGTGATGACGCTTGCCGATACGATCGAGCGCTACGAACTGGCGATGCCGCTTGGCGACGTGCCGGCTTCCGCCTATCGTCTCTATCTCGAAGGCAAGCGGCTGATTTCACAGACCGACCTGCAGCACCTGCGGCAGGCGCGCAAATGGTTCAAGTCGTCCCTCAGCCGCTACGAACATTTCTCGCCGGCCCATGCCGGCATGTCTCGCGCCCTCGGCATGGAATGGCTGATCCGCGGGATGCGCGATCGGGAACTGCTCGACGAAGCCTACAGCGCCGCAAGGATGGCGCGGCAGACCGACCCGAACAGCGGCCGGGCCTATCGCGAACTCGGCTTCGTGGCGCTCTATCGCCGCCGGTTCGAAGAAAGCCTCGATTCCTTCCAGCAAGCTCAGGATCTCAATCCCAACGATGCCGACATCCTGGCCGATTTCGCCGACGCACTTTCCCATGACGGCGATTTCGATCGGGCCCTCGAGCTCAGCCGCGCTGCCTTCAAGCTCAATCCGCTGCCGCCGGACTATTATTACTGGAACCTCGGCGGCATCCATTTCATGCGCGAAGAGTATGAAAAGGCGATCGATGCGCTGGAGCCGGTGAAGGCAAAACAGGCGACGGCGCGCCTGCTCGCAGCCGCCCATGCCATGGCGGGCGATACTGCGAAGGCTCGGAATTACGCCAAGGTGGTATTGGAAAACTTCCCCGATTTCCGCAGCGAAGGGATCCGTCATTTCGTCCCCGATCGCGATCCGGCCTTCACCGAACCGTTGATAAAGGGCCTGCAACTCGCCGGTCTTCCGTGATACACAGCCTTTTAACGAAGCCTGTAACGCTTAAATGACGCAGGCAATGTTCTTTTTGAATGGTTAACGGCGGTCAGCCGCCCAACCATTTGGAGAGAGATCATGAAAACCGTTGAAACCAACGCTGCAATCCAGGCCCCCACACTCCGTTTCTCTGCTGCTGCCAAGGCAGCCGTCAAGCAGGACCAGCTCAGCGTTTCGGCAAATGGCCTTGAAAGCCTGACGCATGCGCTGAGGTTCCGCTGAGGAATCGATCAGCATGTCTGCTTTGGCCGACCTTGAAACGCTTGCCGCTGACCTCAACAGATCATCGGCAGGCATCAACAGCTACCACGACCGGTCGATGACCCCGGCGCAGACCTTTGCGGCGATCAAGCCGCATCTGCGCGAGTTCGGCATCACCCGCGTCGGACTGCTGACCGGCCTTGACGTGCTGAACATTCCGGTTGCCTTCGCCACAAGGCCGAACAGCCACACGCTGTCAGTCTTCCAGGGCAAGGGCATCGACAAGGAAGCGGCGATGACCTCTGCCGCCATGGAGGCGATCGAGACCCGCATCGCCGAAATTGCACCTGCCGATCTGACGTTTTCCAACCTCGAGACCATGAGGGCCGAACGGGCCGCCATGATCGATCTCGACAGCGTGGCGCGCTGCGCGCCCGAGGAGATCGGCGATGGTCAAATCCCCTGGTGCTCCGGCTTCGATCTTCTTTCGGGCAGCACCACTTTCGTGCCGTGGTGGATGGTCGGCCTCGACCATCGCGGCGAACGCCCGCCGGGCTTCGAACAATCGAGTGATGGCCTGGCCTCGGGCAATACGCCGGCCGAAGCCGTGTTGCACGGGCTCTGCGAACTCGTCGAGCGCGATGCCTGGGCGCTGACCCAGCTCAAATCTCCTGAACAACTCAAGCAGAACCGCATCGATCCGCTCGCCTTCGGCGATGCCGTAATCGACGTCTTGGTCGATCGCATCCGCCAAGCCGGCATGCGCCTTCTGCTGATCGACATGACCACCGATATCGGTGTCCCGGCTTTTCTTGCCGTCATCATTCCCGGCAATCTCTCGGACCGCGTCGATGCTCGCTGGGCCCAGGTCTGCGGCGGTTGCGGCTGCCATCCTGATCCGGTGCGCGCAGCTCTTCGCGCCATTACCGAGGCAGCCCAGAGCCGGTTGACGGCGATTGCCGGCAGCCGCGACGATTTTTCACCGAAGATCTACCAGCGGATCGACCGCAGCGCCGGCATGCGCCAGGTCGTCGATCTCTGCAACAATGATGCGGCGCTAAAACCCTTCCCGATGCGCCCGCAGCGCCCGATGACGATCCAGGATACGGTCCGCCACATTTCCGGCCGGCTGAGGGCTGCCGGCATCGGCCAGATCATCGCCGTGCCACTGTCACACCCCACCCTTCCGGTTTCGATCGTGCGCGTCATCGTGCCAGGCCTCGAGGTCGATATCAGCGGCCAGTACATCCAGCTTGGCCTGCGCGCCGTCAACGTCATCAGGGAGGCCGCGGCATGAAGATCCTCTTCGTCGGTCCGAGCCTTGCAAGCGAGATTGCTGATGCCCGCAGAAAGCATCCCGATATCGATTTCCGCCCGCCTGCCGCCTGCGGTGACATTCTAAAAGCCGCGCAGGAGGGGGCGACAGCAATCGGTCTGATCGACGGCTATTTCGGCGATCTGCCGTCCGTCTGGCACAAGGAAATCCTCTTTGCCTTGGAAAAGGGCGTTGCCGTTGCCGGCGGTTCCAGCATGGGCGCGCTGCGCGCTGCCGAATGCGCCGCCTTCGGCATGGTCGGCATCGGCTCGATCTTCGACGATTACGAATCCGGCGAACTCATCGATGATGAGGCAGTGGCGCTCGTCCATGCACCGCAGGAGCTTGGCTGGCTGCCGCTTTCCGTTCCCTGGGTCGATTTCGAGCCGACGATCGAAGGTCTCTATGCGAAGGGTGAGATTACCGTCAGCGAACGCAAGAAGCTGCTGCTCGCTGGCCGCTTCCTGCATTTCTCGGAACGGACCTATGCCAAGGTGGTCGAAGAATCTCACTTTGCCCGCAAACCGCGGCGCGAGCAGATCCTCGCGGCGATCCGCGCCAATCGCGCCGAGCGCAAGCGCACCGACGCAAGGCTCGTGCTGGAATGGCTGCAAAAGGGAGAGTTTGCGTCAGCCAAGCGTGATTGGAGCTTTGCCGCGACCTCGCATTTCGAAGTGCTGCAGGCCGAAGTCACGCAGCAGACGCAGCCTGTAACGCTCGAATAACGGTTCCAAGCCCAAGGTAACCTGCGTGGGGATATGACTGTTGTCGAGGGCCAAAACAATGTTCGAAAAAAGGGACCAAGGTGCAGGCAGGGAATACGCAAGACTCTTCCGGCTGCTATCGGCAGCCAAGGACGAGGCTGAAAAACTTCAGCTGCGCAATCTCATGCACCTAACTAACATGGCGTTGCTACAGGTGGTCATCGATTGGGACGGCATCGATCCGGATAGGGAACTCGATGCGAACCTCGAAAAACTCGTCGGCAGCAAAGCTAAGATCGCAATGAAGGACGCTGGCGAAAATCTGATCGTGATCGATCGCCATTAGCCCTGATGCAGGGTGCGACTGAGCGCTAGAAAATCAGGCCGACGCGTTATTCGGCAGCGTCGACTTCAGTCTGCTCGGTGCTGGCAATCGCCTGGACGAGCTTTAGGATTTTCTTGCGAAGCTGCTCGTTCTTGATAGAGAAAAAGGCAGCGTTGAGCTGGACGCCTTCACGCGAAATGATGAATTCTTCGCTTGGAGCGGGATTATCGTTTGCGTTGGCGGCGGGCGCCGTCAGGTCGTCGAAGAAGGTCCTGACATCGACGCTGAGCGCGCCGGCGATTTCGACGAGCATGCTGGCAGAGACGCGGTTGGAGCCCTTTTCGTATTTTTGTATTTGCTGGAAGGTCACGCCAACACGATCGCCCAACTCCGTCTGAGAAACCTTTCTCAGCAGGCGCTGTATACGGATCGTCTTGCCGACGTGAACGTCTACGGAATGCGGTTCTTCTTTCATCTGATATTCCCTCCTGCGAAAACCGGGCCGACAACTTACACGGCCGGTAACAACAACTTTTAGCCGAGTTAGTTCAACCTAGCAATTGCTTGGATGTAGTTTAGGCTGGGCCAAAACATCGCGCCAACCGAGAGCCCCTCCGGATTGCACGTGGCGACAGATCACTTCAAGCGGGAATCCGGCAGAATTGAACCCTAAAAGGGCGGAGCTGAGTGAAACTCAGAGCATCCACAGACGCTGTGCATTGCCGTGAAGGAGCCTCGAACGCTCCGTTTCCGCGGTGCCTGACAGCACTGCCTGGGTGGCCGCGACCCAGGTGGAAAGGCCGTTCGCCAGCGTGCAGACAGGCCAGTCGCTGCCCCAGACCACACGATCCCAGCCGAAGCTCGATATGACATGCTCGATATAAGGCCGCAGGTTTTCCGCCGTCCAGCTTGCCGGATCGGCATTAGTGACGATACCGGAAATCTTGGCGACGACATTTGGCCGGCGGGCGATTTCGGCAATGCCGCGGCTCCAGGGCTCGAAGGCTTTCGACTTAATATCCGGATTGCCACAATGATCGAGGATGAACTGCACATCGGGGGCGGCATCGGCGAGCGCAACCACCCTGCCAACCTGATGCGGCAGCGTGCAGAGGTCGAAGGTCAGGCCGGTGCCTGAGAGCCTTCTGATGTTCTCGCGGAAGAGCACACCTTCCGAGACATCGTCAGGCACCACATGCAGCACGCGGCGAAAGCCCTTGACGAAGGGATCGGCTTTCTGGCGCTCCAGATAGTCGGCGAAACAGTCTTCTTCCGGCCGGCAGGAGACGACCGCGCCAGCGACCAGATCGCCGAGGCGGCTGATATAATCGGTCTCGGCCTGCATGATGACCGGATCGACATCCACCTCCATGTGCAACACCTTGGTAATGCCGCAGCGTTTGGCTTCGCTCGCATAGGTCTCGTAGAGAAAATCGCGGTCGAGGGCCGGCACATCGGCAAGCCAGGGATAATTCAGCGCCGACCGGTCGATGACGTGCAGATGGGTATCGATAAACACGCTCTTCTCCTCCAAAGAGTGGTTGGCAGAACCTATCGTTGGTGAATGAATTATTCAAATTGAAATTCTGCTGGATCTTAACCCGGCAGGGAAATCGTTGCGCCGGCGAGCGCCGAAAGCTCAGCCGCCGTCTTCTGCACCATGCCGATCGCCTGGCTGATATCGGGCGCTGCCGGCGCATTTACCAGCGCGATATAGGGGCAGGTCAGCGCGGCAATACCGCGCCCATCAGGCCCCAGGACCGGTGCCGAGAGATTATAGACGCCGGCCGTCTGGGCGCTTGCCATGATTTCATAGCCGCGCTCGCGGATTTGGTTCAGCCGCTCGTAAAATTCCGGGCCGAGATCGGCGTCTTTGCGGGTGCGCACATGTTCCGAGATCATCATCGCGCGCTCTTCGTCGCTGCGGAAGGCAAGCAGCACATGGCCGGAGCCGGTGTCGAAAAGGCTGATATGGGAACCGACGCGGATCGACAGGCCCCAATAGTCCGGCGCCTCCTGCTGGGCGATGACGACGGCAGCGCCCCGGTCGAATACGGCAAGATGGTTTGCCTGGCGCGAGCGCTGGGCGAGATCGCGCATCAGCGGCGTCGCATAGGAGGCAAGGCGGCGCACCGGCGCATGCAGCTGCGCCAGGCCAAAAAGCTTCAAGGTCAGAGAATAACGGTCGCCATCGAGCCGCGTCACGTAACCGCGCCTCACGAGACGGTCGAGCATTCGATAGAATTCGTTCGGGCTGCGCTCCAGCCGCTTGGCGATTTCCGCCTGCGTCAGGCCGCTGTCGACGCTGGCCAGAAGTTCGAGAATATCAAGACCCTTGTCGAGCGCCGGAGCGCGATAGCGATCTGACTCGTCGGTCTCCATTCTTCCCCCCTGTGAATATCATTCTGCATATACGCAGACGGGCAGACGGAAAAGAAAAAGTTCGCGCTTGACCATGAGGCTATCGTCTGTTTGTCTATAAACAGACAAATTAAAAGTGAGGACATTTTTCGGCATATTCTCACGCCGAACGATCGCAATCCCCGGAAAGGCTCGCCAAGGCGAGACAAAAATAAGATAACGGGAGAGGGAGGAAGGCCATGCAATGCGTGGACATCGTGATTGCCTGCACAAAGATGGCAGCGCCTTGCAAGGCACGTGGCCGAACGCGGCCTTCATCCCGACTGATCCTTTTGAGATAGATTTAGTACCACGCCAGCGCGCGCAAAAATCCCCAAAGAGGCCATGACATGACAAGCAATCTTTCCGGCAAGACCGTTCTCATCACCGCAGCCGGTCAAGGCATCGGCCGCGCCTCCGCGCTTGCCTTCGCCGCTGCCGGCGCCAGGGTGCATGCCACCGACATCAATACCGACGCGCTGGCGACCCTTGCGGCGGAGAGCAAGATTTCCACCCGCAAGCTCAATGTGCTCGAAGACGAGGCGGTCAAGGCGCTGGTGGCCGAAATTGGCGCCGTCGATGTGCTCTTCAATTGCGCCGGTACCGTCCATAACGGCTCCGTGCTCGACATGAAGGATACCGATCTGGAATTTGCCTTCGATCTCAACGTCAAGGCGATGATCCGCACCATCCGCGCGGTGCTGCCGGGCATGCTGGAGCGCAAGGATGGCGCGATCATCAACATGTCCTCGGTCGCCTCGAGCATCAAAGGCGTGCCGAACCGTTTTGCCTACGGTGTGACCAAGGCAGCCGTGATCGGGCTTACCAAGTCGGTCGCTGCCGACTACGTGACGCAGGGCGTGCGCTGCAACTGCATCTGCCCCGGCACCGTGGAAAGCCCTTCGCTGCAGGACCGCATGCGCGCACAGGGCGACTATGACACGGCGCGCGCCGCCTTCATCGCCCGCCAGCCGATGGGCCGCCTCGGCACGCCGGAGGAGATCGCCGATCTCGCCGTCTACCTCGCCGGTGCGACCTACACTTCCGGCCAGGCCTACGCCATCGACGGCGGCTGGACGATCTGAGCTTTTGCATGGCCGGCTTCTTCCAAGGAAGGATACCGGCCCCTCAACGGGAAGACATCATGACCCGCATCACCGACCTCCGTGTTTTCGACCTTCGCTTTCCGACTTCGCAAAGCCTCGATGGTTCCGATGCGATGAACCCGGATCCGGATTATTCCGCTGCCTATGTGATCCTGGAAACCGACAAGCACGGGCTGGCCGGCCACGGCCTGACCTTTACCATCGGCCGCGGCAACGACATCTGCTGCGCGGCGATCGAGGCTATGCGGCATCTCGTCGTCGGCACCGAACTTTCAGAGGTGCTGGCCCATCCCGGCAAATATTGGCGGCATTTGACCAGCGACAGCCAGCTGCGATGGATCGGTCCTGAAAAGGGCGCGATCCATCTGGCGACCGGCGCGATCGTCAATGCCGTCTGGGATCTGCTTGCCAAGGAGGCCGGCAAGCCGGTCTGGCGCCTCGTTGCAGACATGCCTGCCGAAGAGATCGCCGATATCGTCGATTACCGCTACCTCACCGACGTGCTGACGCGCGATGAGGCGATCGCCATCCTGAGACAGGCCGAAGCCGGCAAGGCCGAGCGCATCGCCACGCTCGAAAAGGAAGGCTATCCCTGCTACACGACCTCGGCCGGCTGGCTCGGCTACGAGGACGAGAAACTGCGCCGGCTCTGCCAGGAAGCGATCGATGCCGGCTTCAACCACATCAAGATGAAGGTCGGCCGCGACCTTGAGGACGATATCCGCCGCCTCAGGATCGCCCGCGAGGTGATCGGCCCGGACCGTTACCTGATGATCGACGCCAACCAGGTCTGGGAGGTCGGCCAGGCGATCGACTGGGTCAACCAACTCTCTTTCGCCAAACCCTTCTTCATCGAAGAGCCGACGAGCCCCGACGATGTTGCCGGCCACCGCAAGATCCGCCAGGGCATAACACCGGTAAAGGTCGCGACCGGCGAGATGTGCCAGAACCGCATCATGTTCAAACAGTTCATCGCCGAAGGCGCGATCGATATCGTCCAGATCGACTCCTGCCGCATGGGCGGGCTGAACGAGGTGCTGGCCGTCCTGCTGGTCGCCGCCAAATTCGGCCTGCCGGTCTGGCCCCATGCGGGCGGTGTCGGGCTCTGCGAATATGTCCAGCACCTGTCGATGATCGATTATGTGGCGGTGTCGGGCACCAAGGATGGCCGTGTCATCGAATATGTCGACCACCTGCATGAACATTTCCTCGATCCCTGTATCATCAAGGACGCTGCCTATATGCCGCCAACCCGGCCAGGCTTCTCGATTGAAATGAAACCGGCCTCGATTGCCGGCTACACATTCCGCGGCTAGTGCAGGCGGCCTCGATACGAGGATGGCTTCCCCGGCTCTCTGCTGGGGATAGAAGCATGCCAATCATTGCAGAAACGTCCCGGATGCTTTATAAGAAGAGTATATGGAGATGGGCTCGAAAGAGCCACCTTCGCGAGCTTCGGACAGCCTGTATGGTGCGTTTTTAACTCGCTGTTTTTTCTCACATTTTTCAGCGATACGGAATCTATTTCGCAGATCGATTCCGTCACACCCCTGTTCGATTTTGGGACATCCTGTCGTCGAAAACGGCGTCAGGCAGCCTTTCGCTTGTATTCACTTTCCAGGCGGACGTTGGCGCGCGATCTCGTCTTCCGGGTGTCGAACACACAAGCGCGCCTTCCGTCTTCGTCAACGCTCAGGGGATCGCGGGAACAGGGCAGCCTCGCCCTTCGTCATCAGATCCTTTGCCGGCAAAGATTAGGAATCGATAATAACTGATTCTTCTCAATGGGATGCGCCACGGGCCGACCGCGGGATCAAAACATCAGCTTAGCCGCATCGATGGAAAAAATGATGTAAGGATGGCACAGCATTACAAGCCGAGTGTGATTTCTGTTAACTGGCGGAGATATCAAGGGAAATTGTAATCCTTCTGTCGTAAACTCATGAACGTGACCGCTGCCGCTAAAACCCTGTTCTGCTGGAGTAGCTTGCCAGAATCGCTGCGATCGGTAATCGTCACGGATAAACAGCCGTTTCTGGTGTTTTTCCGTGATGAAAGATTAGAGCGTGAGCAAGCCACAAAGGACTTCTCGGACCCTTCAGCGTAGCGTCGATGAGACGATCGGTGCCCATGCGTCGACGATCAGTTCGCAGTTGCAGGCGATCAGCGAAGCCCTGTTTCCCCCGACCGCCAGCAAGACGCTGCGCCGCTTCACATCCGGCGAGGCGGCCAAGCTGATCGGGGTCTCGGATTCGACCTTGCGAAAGATGACGCTTGCCGGCGAAGGCCCGCAGCCCGATGTCGGCACCAACGGCCGGCGCCTCTATTCCTTGCGCCAGCTCAATGAGCTGCGTGCCCTGCTTGCAGCCTCTGCGCGTGGACGCGAGGCGTATGACTTCCTGCCGCGCCGCAGGGAGAACGAACATCTCCAGGTCATCGCCGTCACCAATTTCAAGGGCGGATCGGGCAAGACCACGACATCGGTGCATCTTGCGCAATATCTTGCGCTGCAAGGCTACCGCGTGCTCGCCCTCGATCTCGACCCGCAGGCCAGCATGTCCGCCATGCTCGGCGTCATGCCCGAGACCGATGTCCGTTCCAACGAGACACTCTATGCGGCGATCCGTTACGATGAGGAGCGACGCCCCCTCTCCGAGGTCGTGCGCAATACCTATTTCGACGGCCTGGATCTCATTCCCGGCAATCTCGAACTCATGGAATTCGAGCATACGACGCCGCGCGCGCTTATGCGCGGCTCCCGGGATGGCGAAGGCGTGTTCTTCATGCGCGTCGCCAAGGCGCTCGACGATGTTGCCGAGAACTACGACGTCGTTGTCCTCGATTGCCCGCCGCAGCTCGGTTACCTGACCTTGAGCGGCCTTTGCGCAGCAACCTCGATGATCGTCACCGTGCATCCGCAGATGCTGGACGTGGCCTCCATGAGCCAGTTCCTGCTGATGACGCATGACCTTCTCTCCGTCGTGCGCGAAGCAGGCGGCGAGCTCAATTACGATTTCATTCGATATCTGCTCACCCGCTACGAGCCGCAGGATGCGCCGCAGACGAAGGTCGCGGCCCTCTTGCGCAATCTGTTCGACGATCACGTCATGATCAATGCGATGGTGAAATCGGCAGCGGTCTCCGATGCCGGCCTCACCAAGCAGACGCTTTACGAGATCGGCCGCGAGAACCTGACACGCTCGACCTATGACCGGGCCATGGAAGCCCTCGATGCTGTCAATGGCGAGGTCGAGACGCTGATCCGGCAAGCATGGGGGCGCACATGACGTTCTGCCCGACCGACGCCGATCTATCAGGTTTCAGCGGTACACCCGATCTGTTGGGAGCTCCCAACAGAGGTTGCCACCGTCTGAGCGCCTGGCAAAAGTCCCTCCATCTGTCGGTAGCCCACAAGCGTGTTGGGAGCTCCCAACTGCGCTCTTCCGGCTTACGAGCTCTTGACTGGAAAGGAGAGAATTGATGAGCCGACGCGATACCGTCAATTCGATCTTTATGCGCAAGGCTGATACGCCGGCGCCTTCCGCTGGCGTCGAGAAGAACCCAGACCGCGTGCGCACCGGCGCCGTCTCAGCCATGGGTGCATCGCTGCAGGAAATGACGGAAGCTGCGCGTACCGCTGGCCGGCTGCAGGCGCAGATTTCCTCCGGGTTCTCCGTTCTTGAAATCGACCCGGCGGATATTTCCAATTCCTCGATCAGCGACCGTATCCCGGTCGAGCGCGATGTCGATTTCGATGCACTGGTAACGAGCATTGCTGAACACGGCCAGAAGGTACCGATCCTGGTGCGTCCCGACCCTGAAATGGAAGGGCACTACCAGATTGCCTATGGCCGTCGCCGTCTGCGTGCCGCGGCAAAGCTTGGGCTCAAGGTCAAGGCGATCGTTCAGAGCTTGAGCGACAACGAACTGGTGATTGCCCAGGGCAAGGAAAATCTCGACCGGCAGGATCTCTCCTTCATTGAGAAGGCGCTGTTTGCCCATCGTCTGGAAGAAGCAGGCTACCCGCGTGATGTCATTATAGCAGCACTCTCGACCGACAAGGCCGATCTCAGCCGTTACCTCTCGGTCGCCCGTGGCGTACCGCAGACAGTGATCCTTGCGATCGGGCCGGCACCGAAGGCAGGCCGCGCCCGATGGCTGGCACTTGTCGATGCTGTCTCTTCCTCACCGATGAAGGTCGAGGCGATCATTGAGGACGATGCCTTTGCCGATCTAGACAGTGATCAGCGCTTGCAGCGTGTGCTGTCGAAAATTGCGGCCCGCGACGGTAAGAAGGTGGCGGGCGATATCTGGAAAACACGGCAAGGACAGAAGGCGGCGCAAATCGAGCGCTCCGGCAACAAGACGCGCATCACTTTCGATGAGCGCATGGTGCCTGAATTTGCCGATTATCTCACCACCCGGCTGGATGAGCTCTTCGACGAGTTCGGCGCCGTCAGGTCACAACGATAACTGTTGGCGGGTTAAGCCGCTGACGAGGATTTGACTGTTAGGAAAAGGAGCCAATAGGCAAAGAAAAAGGCCCCCGAACAAACATCCGGAAGCCCTCTTCTCTCGTTTAGCACCTAGAGAATCGCACTTCCCGGAATCGCTGTCAAGGTTTTTGAACGCCGTTTTGGCGGGCGCCGATGATTTGCCTTTGTATAAGGTGAACCACGATGGATACGGGATTTGTGACGACGCCTTTCGGGCGGCGGCCGATGTCGCTTGCCTTGATGAGAGGTCAGCTTCAGGCCGAATCAGTTAAACCAGATAAGTCCGTGGACAAGTGGAAGGTGTTTCGCGACGTCTGCGAAGCACGACCGCTGCTCGACATTTCTGATCGCACACTCGCTGTGCTGAACGCCCTTCTCTCCTTCTATCCCGAGAACCGTCTCTCCGGGGAGGCGAGCATGGTTGTCTTTCCATCCAACCGGCAGCTGATAGTACGGGCGCACGGCATTGCAGTCACCACGCTGCGCCGGCATCTGGCGGCTCTAGTCGACGCCGGGCTGATCATTCGCAAGGACAGTGCCAACGGAAAACGTTTTGCCCGCCGCAAGACCTCCGGTGAGCTGGAGGATGCCTATGGCTTCAGCCTGGCGCCGCTTCTTGCCCGCAGCGAGGAACTGGCTGCCATGGCTCAAAAGATCGAAGCCGACCGGATAGCACTCCGGCGAGCGCGCGAGCGACTGACGATTTGCCGCCGCGATGTCCGCAAACTGATCGATGCCGCAATCGGGGACGCCGTTCCCGGCAATTGGGACGAGATCGAGGCTGCCTATGCCCGTCACCTCGCATGCCTGCCCCGCAATCCCAAAGCTTCCGATCTGGACAGCGTGCGGCTGAAGTTCGAAGAACTACGCACCGACATCGTCAATCTGTTGACGAACTTCGATAATTTCAAAAAAACGACCGCCAGTGTGGTCCAAAATGAACCGCACATACAGAATTCAGATATAGACTCTCTCGAATTAGAATCTGCACCGGTGGTGCAAGTGGAAACGCTACCGATTGCATCCGGGACGGTTCGGCTGGACGGATCCCAGAAGATATTCCCCCTCGCCCTCATCCTGCAGGCCTGCCCGCAAATGAGCGATTATGCCCAGGGAGGATCGATCAGGGGCTGGCGAGATCTTGTGACCACTGCCGTTACCGTCCGGTCCATGCTGGGGATCACCCCAGAGACCTATCAGGCGGCTTGCGAAAGCCTTGGCCGGGAAAATGCCGCTGTCGTTATCGCCTGCATGCTGGAACGGGCCACCCATATCAACTCACCAGGCGGCTATCTGCGTGACCTGACCCGTAAGGGAGCGCGAGGAGAGTTCTCGCTTGGTCCGATGCTGATGGCGCTGGCACGGCAGAACAGTCCGGTTGCGCGAAAGGCTTGAACACTTTTCGAATAACGGGACGACAACTGACCCCGTGACTGCTCGTTCGCGCGGGACGGCTGCTAAAAAGATTGCAAGGTCTAGTTTTGGCGCTGTCATTGGGACGATTGAAAGACGCATCGTTTTTCAGATGAAGAACAAGGTGTCGGAAATGAAGGCGGAATTAACTTCCGCAAAAGAAGAAGAGGCAAATATTCTCAATGGCATGGCTGACAAATTGTTTTGGAAAACGGTGGTGGAATTACCGGAAATACCTGAGAAACAACGCATAAAGCGCCCCGAGGCCGGAAAGGGTCGTTGACGTGAATTGGCTGAAGATTATAGGGCAAGTCAGGCCATCGCAGGCCAGAAGAGTATGGGAAAAGCGAGGACGGACTTGAAGCGGGCAGTGGACCTTTTCCTGGCTCTGGTGGCATCCCTGATCCTGATCGTTCCGATCGGGGTCGTGGCGCTTTGCGTGCGCCTGACCTCTCCGGGACCGGCACTGTACTGGTCGAACCGGGTGGGGCGCCGCAACGAGATCTTCCGGATGCCGAAATTCCGCAGCATGCGGATCGACACACCGACGGTCCCCACGCATCTTCTCGACGATCCCTCCCGCTATTTGACACCGATCGGCGGTTTCCTGCGAAAGTCGAGCCTCGATGAACTGCCGCAGCTCTGGTGTATCCTGAAGGGCGACATGAGCTTCGTCGGCCCGCGTCCAGCGCTCTATAATCAGGACGATCTGATTGCGCTGCGTACGGCCGAAGGCGTCGATGCGCTGCTGCCAGGGCTGACAGGCTGGGCGCAGGTAAACGGGCGCGACGAGCTGCCGATCCCGGAAAAGGTAAAGTTCGACGTTGATTATCTGCAGCGCCGCTCCTTCTTCATGGATATGCGCATTCTGGCAATGACTGTCGCCAAGGTATTGGGCAGCAAGGGCATAACCCATTGAGGTTACGACTTAAGGTTATAAACAGATTGCATGCGCGACCCTCGATTATTTTGGTTGCGCTTGAAATCGAAAAGGACAAGAAGAAGTCAGGCTGGAATGATGGGTGGGCAGTATAGACATGCATTATGATCCCTCAAACGACGGATCAAAGACCGGCCGGTCCTGGATGTCGATGCAGACGCTAGTCGGCCCGCTCTTGGCGATGCCGCGTCTGGCCAAGCGCATTCTTGCACTGATCGTCGATTCCAGCCTCTGTGTCGTCACCATCTGGCTTGCCTATTGTTTCCGCCTGAATGAGTGGACGATCCTGACGGGCGTGCAATGGCTCGCGGTTCTCGTGTCGCTGTGTCTTGCGCTGCCGATCTTCGTCGTCATGGGCATGTATCGGGCGATCTTCCGTTATGCCGGCATTGCCGCTTTCCTGGCGGTGCTGAAGGCGATCGCGATCTATGGCGTTGCCTTCGCGACGATCTTCACTGCACTCAGCGTTCCCGGCATTCCGCGCACCGTCGGCATTCTGCAGCCCTTGCTTCTGTTGATCGCAATCGGCCTTTCGCGCCTCGGCATCCGCTACTGGCTCGGCGATACCTATCAGCGCATCCTGCACCAGGGTGCGATGGCAAAGGTGCTGATCTATGGCGCGGGCAGTTCCGGCCGGCAGCTTGCGGCTGCACTGACGAATAGTGCCGAGCTCAACGCCGTCGGTTATCTCGACGACGATCCGAAGCTCAAGGGCGGCATCATGGGCGGCCTGCCGATCTATGATCCCTCCGACCTGACCGAGCTCGTCCAGACGCTGAATGTTCACAACGTGCTTTTGGCGCTGCCCTCGGTAACGCGCCAGCGCCGCAACGAGATCCTCGAACAGATCCGCAAGGCGCGGGTGAATGTGCGAACGCTGCCGGATCTGACCGCCCTTGCACAGGGCCGCATTGCCGTTTCCGATATCCGCGAACTCGAAATCGAGGATCTGCTTGGACGCGAGGCCGTGGCGCCACGCCAGGAGCTTCTCGACAAGGCGACACTTGGCAAGGTGGTGATGGTGACGGGCGCCGGCGGCTCGATCGGCAGCGAACTCTGCCGCCAGATCCTGCGTTGCGGTCCGACGCAACTGATCCTCGTCGATCAGAACGAATACGCCCTTTATGCGATCCATGGCGAGTTGTTGAAGCTTTCGGAGCTTTATGAACAGAAGGTACAGATCGTGCCGATCCTCTGTTCGGTGCGCGATCGCGACCGCATGGAACATATCATCATGAGCTGGCGCCCGCAGACGCTCTATCATGCCGCCGCCTACAAGCATGTGCCGCTCGTCGAGCAGAATGCCGTGGAAGGCATCAAGAACAATGTGATGGGCACGCTGATTACCGCACAGGCGGCCGAAAAATACGGAGTCTCCAATTTCGTGCTGATCAGCACCGACAAGGCGGTTCGCCCGACCAATGTGATGGGCGCCAGCAAGCGGCTTGCCGAAATGGTGCTGCAGGCGCTATCGGCCGAAAAGCTGGCCGGCACGCACACCAATTTCTCCATGGTCCGCTTCGGTAATGTGCTCGGTTCCTCCGGTTCCGTCGTACCGCTGTTTCGCCAGCAGATCAGAGATGGCGGCCCGGTGACGCTGACACATCCCGACATCACCCGTTACTTCATGACGATCTCGGAGGCTTCGCAGCTCGTCATTCAGGCAGGCGCCATGGCCGATGGCGGCGACGTTCTCCTGCTTGACATGGGTGAGCCGGTTCGCATTGCCGATCTCGCCCGCCGGATGATCGATCTCTCCGGCCTGTCGGTTCGTAGCGACGACAATCCCGAAGGCGATATAGAGCTTTCGGTCACGGGTCTGCGCCCCGGCGAAAAGCTCTATGAGGAATTGTTGATCGGCGACAATCCCGAGACGACGCAGCATCCGCGCATCATGAAGGCGCGCGAGGATTTTCTCTCCTGGCCGGAGCTTTCCAAGCGCTTGAAGGTTCTGGATGCAGTCCTCGACCGCAACGACATACCCGCCGCTCGCCTAATGCTCGCTGAACTCGTCTCCGGCTATGCCTCGACCGGCGAGGTGACGGATCTGGCGCTGAGCGCTGCCGAGGCCACCTCGGCCGCGTGATCAAAGCACGGCTTGCGCGAGCGGGCCGTCAACGGGGGAGCCGACCGACACCTTCGACTGCGAGGCCACTGCCGTATTCTTCGCCAAGCTGCAGAATGGCATGTCGCTCCTTGCCCGTGACGGCGGTGGAGAGGCGGCGGTGACGACCGTCGCTCGCAGCGGAAGTCCTGCAAAAGGAATGACCCGCGATCATCGCCGCGGTTGAGCTTTTGCATCCGCTCTCTGTACCAACGCAAGCGATACCACCGAACAGACATGCGCAGATCAAGGATCCTGTCGAAGTGGTCGTCCACGCGCCGTTCCGCATAAGATCGCTCAATCGACGAAGTCGACGACGACGCCGGGCTTCACCATGCTGGCAAGTTCCTCGACATCCCAGTTGGTCAGCCGCACGCAGCCGTGCGAACCAGCCTTGTCGATCAGCGAAGGCTCCGGCGATCCATGAATGCCGTAGGTCGGCTCGGAAAGGTCTATCCACACCGTCCCGACCGGGTTGTTGGGTCCGCTCGGCAATTCTAGCAGTTTCTTGTTATGGCCCTGCTGAAAATTTACTTTGGGATTATAGACGTATTTGGGATTACGAGCGACACCGTTTACCTTGTGCCGGCCCGCAGGCGAGGGGTTGTCGTCGCTGCCGATCGTTGCCGGGTAGACCGCCAGAACAGATCCGTCTTCGCCAAAGGCCAGCACCTCGCCGCTTTTCCTGCGGGCCTCGATACGCTTGGCCTTCCCCTTTCTCGGCGTACCGATGACCGCAATGGAAATCGTTTCGCCGGGGGCGAATTGGACCCCAGGGTTCAATGCTTTCAGTAGGTCGATATCCATATGAAAGCGCTCGGACAGCCGCTCGGCGACGCTTGTGTAGCCGAGATGTGTCATCTTCGCTTGCTTTGCGTAGTCCTTCGGAATGTTCTCGACGAGATCAGCGGCATCATCCGGTGCAATGACGTATGGACCGATAACCTTCCGATCGTCCTGAAGGCGAGAGAGCATCTCCAGGTCGGGCCTTCCGTCGACCGTGAGTCGTTGCATGATCTCGAAGCCGGCAATCGCCTTGACGACGTTTTCACCGTAGAAGCCGTCGATCACCCCGGGCGATGCGCCGGCGCGATCCAGCAGCACCTGCAGATGAATGATGGCTGGATCCGGCGTCGTTGCTCTTTCACTCGGAGGGGCCGAGGAGATAGCATCAATCGACGCGTCATTGATGTTTTGAGCCGCAAGCGGCTGGGCGTTCCCGACACCGTGGATTGAAAGCGATATGAAGCCGCAAACTAGCATGGATCTGATCATGCTGTTTAAATCACGGAGGATAAAATGGTTCCCTCAGGACTTTTGCCGCACAGGTTCTTTTTGATCCGCAAAGGGCAGGCCGAGCGTGGCGGACCGCGCCGCAGTCCGCTCGACGGCATGACCGTGGGTAAGCCTGCCCTTTGCCCGTCTCACTCCACCAGCCTCTCCGGCAGCGGCTTCAGCGGATACGCTTGCCAGAAGAAGATGTCGGCGGCGGCCTGGTCGAAGGCGAAGTTGCGGGCTTCTCGGATCTTGCCGTCCTCAATGCGGAAGGCGAGCACCCAGATCGTATCGACATTGGCCGCGCCTTCGCGGTTGGACCAGCCCCGATGCATGTCGACCACCCAGTTCTCGTCGGCCATGAGCGCTATGAGTTCGGCGCGGAAGCCGGACTTGCCGAGTTCGCGGAAGAAGGCGGCGACTTCGTTCCTGCCGCGTTTGGTGCCGGCAAGTGGATGATGGCCGGGAATGTGCCATTCGATATCATCGGCAAAGAATCCGGCGACACGGTTCATGTCGCCGCTCGCATAGGCGGCGTAATAATCGGCAACCACCTGCTTGTTCTCATCGGGACTGGCGGCCATGGACGCGCCCGCGGTAAACAGCGCGAGCGAGATGGTGAGAGCCTGTGAAATACGCATGTCGATCTCCAATGAAAGAACACAAGGGGGCAAAACACCAGCATTTGCGGGATTTTCCTTGGGTTCATTTGTTATTTGACCGGCATTTTCGCCGATCGGCTAAACGTCTATCTTCCGCAGGACAAAGATGTCCTTCGGTTCTCGAACCATGCTCCAATTCGTGATCCTGATGCCTCGGCTTCGGTCACAGAGTGGCGTTCGGCTCCCGGTTTCCCATTCTCCTTGAAGAGCGCAGCCCAGTCCTGCCGGGCTCGCTAGAACGACATCAGGACAACCGGGATATCGTCGACGCGCCTTCCGTGGTGCTGGTGCCGCGCGGCTCGTAGGCGCGCTGGTCACGCAGGATCTGGAAGGGGATCGTCAAAAGCTTGCGCGCGATGGCCACACGCGCCTTGTTTACTCCTCTGATCTTCAAGTGCTCGTATTGGGCGCGAAGCTGCGCATCTGTAGCGATGGCGGGCGTAACCGCCTGTTGCCCTGCTTGATGATCTTGCCGTGGAAGGTCTTGCCGCCGCTCGAATAGGTCGACGGTACAAGCCCGGCATAGGCGGCAAGCTTCTTCGGGTTGCGAAAGCGGGATATATCGTCAATCTCCGCGTCGATCAGCCGGGCGAAGAACTCGCCGATTCCGGGGATCGTCTTCAACACCTTCACATGGGCATTGGCCTTGGTCATCGCCCGGATCGTTGCTTCCGACTGCTTGATGCGCACGTCAATGTCGCCGATGAAGTCGAGGCCACGGTCGATCTGGATGCGGTCGATTTCCGCGACGTTGACCTGCGCCAGCTGGACGCGACCGGCCTTGCCGAACAGATCGCCGAGCTTCTTGAGTTGGGCTGTCTGCTCGGGATAGCGGTCAAACACTGTGACGATGCGGTTCTTCGTCATCGTGCGCAGCCGGACGTAAAACATCCGCTCGCGCAGCGCGACGCGAAGCTCTCTTGCGCGTTCGCCGGGTGCCCAAGCCTCCGGCACCAAGTCGGCTCGAAGCAGATGCGCCAGCACCGTCGCATCGATCTTGTCGGTCTTGAGCTTGGCGTCGGCGATCGCCTTGACCTTCAACGGGTGGGCGAGAACGACATCATCGCAAATGTCGTCGAGCCAGTCGTACATCACCATCCAGTTGCGCGTCGCTTCGACAACCGCATGCGAGTTCTCGCGGTACCGCTCTAGAAACCCACCGAGCGACTGGCGATCGTTCTTCACGCGGCCGGATCGCAGCGTCTTGCCACTGCTATCCTGCACCACAAGGTGGCTATAGGATTTGTGGTAATCCACGCCGATATGGTAATTATAAGAGGCAGTCATGCTTCCAACTCCCTTGTTGAGATCTGCGAAACCCCAACAGGATAAGCCGAAAGGCTGGAAGTGTGACTGTCCCTCGATCATCACCTGCATCTCAGTGATCCGTTCTCTCAACGGGCGCGGCCTCTTTCATGCCACCTCCTTGGGTCGAGAGGGATTGCTCAGCGGGACGCCTTGGCACGCTCCGCGGCACGGTTCACCAGGCTGCGGTCGCCGGTCTCATGCGTCGGCGTCATCACTAGCCGCGTGACCTTCCAGGCGCCGTCGCGCTTAGTGAGCTCGTACCGATAGTGGCCCATCAGCGACCAGCTATCGGCATCAATGCGATGAACGGCCTGGAAATCGGCCTCGGCTAATGCCGCCCTATCGCCCGCCGCGACGATCGCATGATTGGCGACAAGATGCAGCGTCCGGTCGAAGCCCGGCAGGAAGCCCGACCATTGGGCAACGATCTCGTCGGCGCTCTGGCTTGTCGCTTGCCCGCCCCAGAGGCCGGTATAATCGAGCGTAACCTGATCGGCGAAAGCCCCGCGCACACGGCTCCACTGGTGCCGATCGGCGCCGGCGGCGATGTCGGTGATCGTGTCGATGATGGCCATGCGGTCGTCGATGCCGATCGGCTCGGCGCCCGCTATATCCGGGCAGGCAAAGGGGGCGCAGATCGCCGCCATCAGGGTCAGGCGTTTCATCGGTCTCTCCTTGAATGGCGGGCTGGGGACGGTCGGGTCAGGGCTTGTTGAAGCGCCGGAAATGCTGGGCCGCGGCATCGGCAGCACGCGAGACATCCTCCGGATTGTCGTAGAAATCGAACTGGCTGACACTGTCGAGCCAGAGCTCTGAGTCGTCACTCGTCAGTAGCGAGAAAAAGGCATGGGCGCCCTGCGGCACGGCGGCCGCCTCCGAATGAACGATCAGCAGCGGCTTGTCGAGGCGGCTGGCGAGCGCGACGGAATCATAGGTCAACCACGGCTCCCAGGAGGCGAGGTTGAACTTGTTGTCATATTCGCGGATCAGCCCGCGGCCGGTCTCGGTGTAATAGGGGATCTGGTACATGAGCGCCGTCTCGTCCGTCAAGCTGGCGGCCGTGATGAGCTGCGGCGTGCCGTTCCGTTCGGCCTCTTCGGCCCTGCGTGACAGCGCGATCAGCCTGTCGACGCCATCCTTGCCGCCATAGACCTGCTCGACGATGCCGCCATTGTGCAGCCAGGGGGCGACCAGCGACACGCTCCGGAAATGGGCGTTCCCGGTCGCAGCCGCCGCCATATAGCCGGCCGATGCACAAATGCCGAGACCGGCGATCCTGGACGCATCGATCTCCGGCAGGCTGGCCAGGTAGTCGGCGGCGGCCGAAATATCTTCGGTCTTGGCGGTCGGGTCTTCCTTGAAGCGGATATTCCCGCCCGATTGTCCCCAGCCGCGGAAATCGAAGGCGAGCGCCACGAAGCCGCGCTCGGCCATCTCGCGGGCATAGAGGCCCGACATCTGCTCCTTGATCGACGTCCAGGCACCGGTGACCAGCACGCCGGGGCGCTTCTCTCCGGGTCGGGAATCGTTTGGCAGGTAGAGCGTGGCGGCGAGTGTCGTCCCCTCGTTCTCGAAGGAGACCTGCCGCGTCTGAATATCGGCGGCAAAGGCGTTCGCGCTCATCAGTGCCGCACCGATCGTCAAAAGAGCAAGGCGTCTCATCGCAAATCCTCCACCCGCTCCTCATTGCGGTCGAAGGGAATTTGGCAGGGATGAGCGCCGGCAGCTGGAGCCATTCTTGGCGATGGGTGGGTATTTCTTGCGCTTTGTGGCTGTCAGTCCATGCGGAAGGCGGCTGGTGTGGTGCCGACATGGCGCCGGAAATGCCGGCCGAAGCGGGAGACGTCGTCGTATCCAACGCGGGCTGCGACCTCCGCGACTGGTAGCCGCGTCGTCTTCAGGAGGATCTTTGCACGCTCCATCCGTTTGTGGATGACATATTGGTAAGGCGATATGCCGAAAGCCTTGCGAAAAGCGCGCACGAAATGAAAGCGGCTAATCGCGGCCGCAGAAGCGATCTCGTCCAGCGACAGATCTTCGGCGATATTGTCATGGATATAGCTGACGGCGCGCTGCAGGCGCCGGTCATCGATCGTTGCCGCCCCATCCGTGCGCGGCGACAGCAGATGCGCAAGATGGGCGGCAAGCGCGAGCTCCATCGTCTCGCGATAGAGCGATGCCGGTTCCGCGGCCGTCGAGACCGCCTGGCGCGCCAACTCTGCGAGCAGCGGATCGATGCGGCCGACAACCGGGCCCACATCCTGTGCCCGGTCGAAGCCAACATCGACAAGCAATGGATCGGTCAGTTCGAGCTTCAGATAGGAGAGGGCCGCATCATATTCGCAGATGCCGGATGTACCTGCCGGCAGGATCCAACCGTCGCCCGCGGCAAGCGGAATGGGCTTTCGCCTGTCTGATCCGACGGCGATGCGGTGGCCCGGCTGATCGGTGAGGAAGAGGCCGACAGCCATGCGTGGCAAGACGAATGCACCACCGCCGGGCGGCACATCAAAGCTTTCGGCCATCAGTCGCTTTTGCGCTGTGCGCGCCCGCAATCCGCTCATCGAGTTGATGTTAGGCCGGACAGCGTGAAATTCAATCGGATGACGGTCCGTTCCCGGCTTCGTCAGAAGTCTGAGCGTGAAAATCGGCGCCGCCTCGTGCTGGATATAAACGTGGGGACAAAGTTATGGCCATTATAAGATGTGAGCTCTAATGCCCGGCATAGAATTTGTCCGTAAGCCCTCGGTCGGGAAACCGGCCGAGGGCGTTTCATATTGGCCGCCAGCCCCTATCGGAGCGCCGGGCAGCCGCGGACATTGGCAAAGCTGATCTCGCCGGGACCTCGCCGTGTCCAGCCCTGAACGATCACACGCCGCGGCGTGACGTCGACGACGCGAGCGCGGCGGAAGCCGAAATCACGTGCCTTGTCCTCTGCCCATCGCGGATCGCAGCCACCGCGCGGCGGACGACCCCAACCGGGCGGCGGCGCGGGAGGCCTGCCCCAATCCCTGTCAGGTTCAAAACGGGGCGGCGGGCCTCTGTCGTAACCCTCGTAATATTGCGCAGACGCGATGCTCGACGTGGAGGCTACAGTGCCAAGGGCAAGCAGAATGCCGATGGCAGATTTCGTGAAGTTTATCATCAATCCAATTCTCGTTTGGGGCACACGCCTGCGGAGGGTAGGGCACATCGTGGCAAACTGATGGCCAAGCGTGCTGTCGCCACGCGGTGAGATAATTCGCTGTGCAAGCCCAATGGGCTAATGTCGCCTTCCTGCTTCAGTGCAACGGCGTGCCGTTCTGTAGGGCACCGCAGATGGCGGGCATGATCGAGCTATCACGTCAGCAAAGTTATAGCAGGTCGCAGTGTTCGCAGACCCCGCCGAGGCCGGGCGAGGTCGCATTCGCTGATCTCAGCTCAGCGTTTCTGCAAAAAGTTCGAGCAGGCGCTTCCAGTGCCGCTCAGAACCCTTTTCGCTGTAGGTCTCGCCGCGATCGGGAACGGTCCAGCCATGCGACATGCCGATATAGTTCTCGATGATGTGGTCGACGCCGCCCGTGCGGAGCGCCTCGGCAAGCCGCGCGGACTGTTCGGGCGGGAAGCTGCCATCGACGCCTGCAATGCCGACATAGACGCGCGCCTTGATATCGCCGGCGAGGCGATGCGGACTGTCGGGCGCCTCGCTTGCCAGATTGCCGCCGTGGAAACTTGCAGCTGCCGCGATCCTGTCGGCATAAGTGGCCGCTGCCGTCAGCGCCCGGCCGCCGCCCATGCAATAACCGACGGCGCCGACCGGACCGGAAACGCCTTCGGCTTCGAGCATGTCAAGGAAGGCTTGGCTGTCCCTCTTCGTCATCTCCTGCGTCGTTTCGCGGATCATCTTCATGATCTCGGCGCGCGAGGTCTCGTTGCCGAAGGAGGTGCCGTCGAAGGGGCCGTAGGAGCCGAACCGGTAGAAGAGATCGGGCAGCAGCACGATATAGCCGGCATTCGCCAGACGCTCGCCCATGATGTCGGTTGCGTCGCGCGGTCCGAGTGCATCCATATAGTAGAGAATGCCGGGCAGAACCTTGTCCTCGCTGCCGTCAGGGCGGAAAAGTGACGCCTTGGCAACGCCGTCTGCCGTGGTGATTTCAATATCGCGTTTCATCGACCAATCCCTTTGATTTTATTGCTGGCAGCCGCAAAGCCGCCGCCGCCAATCTGGCAAAGGCGGGCAACAGTCTCAAGACACGAATGCGTGGCGGAATCCTCGTTCCCTTATAACTGAGGGGGCGTATCCGGCCCTCAAGCTCACAGGGATTTCGTGGTCAAGCGGATCGCCCAGCCTATCAGGCTTCCATCAAGCCAACCTACGCTCAGACCGATGATTTTGAACACTTGAGTGAAGTTCGATGCTGCGCGGCTATGATGCTGAGAAGAGAGCGAACACGTCGTTGGCGCACGACCCGCAATACTATTACGCGCCGAACGCAGGCCGTTTGGAAAACGAAATCAGTTCCTTGACATGAGTGGCAATCCGCCCTTCACGGCTGGCGTGTTCTGCTTCCCAACCGAATTTCCACGCGTCATGTCGCGCGAGCCAATCGCCGAGGGCGCTGGTGTCACCAATGGGTATCCTGTGAGCTTCTAGATACGGGTTCTCGTGCGCCTTCAATCCGAGCACTCGAGCTCGTGAACCCGCTTCCTGCAAATCGATCAGCTCTTCAATAGTCATACGCAACCCTCATCGATGCGATGAGGCTAACATCATCGGCCGCTAACGCAAGTGATTGCTAATTAATGGGTTAATCCGCAAAGATTTGGCTGGACGGCAATCTGATCGAATAAGCAAGCCAGCGCTGATAGGCTTGCACGCCATCAGCATTCGTTGCGCCCCGGGCGGTTATCAAAGCCGGTTTTGCGGGGGCAGGGGATCGATGTCCGATGAAGTAATCCAGCCCCGTCCGTCATAGGCCAGTTCACCGTCCATGAACTTGCGGTCAGCAATACCCTCGAAGAGGTCTAGCCTCTCGATAAGCCCCTGGATCATATCACCGGCGTCTCCTGAAGGCTAGGGAGCGATGGTTAATCAAAGGTTAACATCAATCAATTTGGCAATCGGTTGATCCCCCACCTCAAATTGACGTAGCGCAAGCCTTGGAAGTCTATGTTCGCACTCGGAGTGACAAGGCTGCAAAAAATACTGCCAATCTGGTGACGACTGATGCGATTGCCGAATATCCAGATCTGTTGAGCTCTGCCGGATCTTCCACGCAGCCATGCAGAACTCGGGCGTGCATTCCGCTGCGATCAATGGCATGAGTGGCGGGAACACCGGGCCGGGGCGTTACCGGATCGATCCGTGCAGCGAGGGCGGCGCGCGATCAAGGGAGGAATTGGGTAACGCGCTTGAGGCCGGCGAGCTCCTGAGGGGACATGACATTGACGTCGAAAGCTGCCGCAGCCGCAAGGTACATTCTGGCCTATCTGTCTTGGCCACTGGTGTTTTTCTCCGGCCTGACGGGCGCCCATTTCGCCTTCGCCGGCGATCGGCCGATGGTCGCTTTTTCGGCCGTTTATGCGGGCGAGGTCCTGCTTCTCTTCCTGCTCGAACGCACCATTCCCTATGAGCAGCGCTGGCTCGAGGCGGATGGCGAAACGGCCAACGATATCGCCCACACGGTCCTGACCAAGGGCCTGGTGCAGCTGGCAGCACTCTCGGCAGCGATCTTTCCGATGCTCGCCGCCGGCCTGCTGCAGCCGCTCGCCGCCATGCAGTTCAGTCTCTGGCCCTCATCGTGGCCGATGATCTTCCAGGCGGCCCTCGCCGTCATCATCGCCGAGTTCGGCCTCTACTGGGCGCACCGCATCGCCCATGAACGGCTGTTCTTCTGGCGCTTCCATGCGCTGCACCACAGCGTCACCCGCCTCTGGGTCATCAATACCGGCCGTTTCCACGTCATCGATTCCCTGTTCAAGATAGCGTTGAGCCAGATCCCGCTCTACCTGCTCGGCGCCCCGCTGCCGGTCTTCTGGTGGCTCGGCGCCGTCACGGCCTTCATCGGCATTCTGACCCATTGCAACGTCGACATGCGGACGGGCCTTGTCGATTTCGTCTTCTCGACGCCCCGACTTCACCGCTGGCACCATTCGAAGGATCTGCGCGAAGGTAATACCAATTACGGTGAGAATGTCGTGCTGTTCGACCAGCTGTTCGGCACCTATTTCAATCCCGACCGCCCATCCTCGACCGATATTGGCATCAAGGGCCAGATCGCCCCCGGCTTCGTCAGCCAACTGGCGCAGCCCTTCACCAAGGATGGCGTGCGCCAGATCCTCGGCCGTCAGCCCAAACGCGGCTGAGAAACGGTCTTTGCCGTCATCATTTCATGACAATCCGCCCGTAAGAGCCTGCCAAACCTCGACGGAGACGGAGCGGCGATGACGACGTTGAAACAGGTTGCGCTGAGGGCCGGATGTTCGATGGCGACGGCAAGCCGCGTGCTGAACCTCAGCGGTCCCGTCAGCCAGGCGGCGACACTTCGCGTGCGCCGTGCTGCAGCCGAAGTCGGCTATCGTGCGGCCGCACCGTCTGCCCGCAGCGGCCGCCGGCCCGTTATCGGCGTGCTGGTGCCAAGCGTGACCAATCCGGTTTTCGCTTCGTCCCTCTCGGGCATCCAGAACCGCATGCTGATTGCCGGCCACAGCGTTCTCATCGCCCAGTCGAATTACGATCCCGATCAGGAGGCCAACGCCGTGGCAGGGCTTCTCGGTGAGCGGCCGACCGGGCTGATCCTGACGGTCTGCAATGGTGAGACAAGCCCGGCATTGGCGCAGGACCTGCCGCCGACAGTACTGCTTGGCAGCTCTCCAACGGCCCGATATCCTGCTGCCGTCACCGTCAACAATTATGCGGCTGGCTGCCGGCTGACCGAACATCTCTTATCCATGGGCCACCGGCGCATCCTCTATGTCTCGGGCAGCTTCAGGGGTTCAGACCGTGCGCTTTTGCGCTACCGCGGCTATCTGCAGACGATGGAGGCAGCGGGCGTGGCCCCGCTCGAAGCCCTAGAGGTGCCCTTCGTCATCGGCTACGACCAAATGGATCTCGGCCAGGTATTGCGGACATTTGCCCCGACCGCCATCATCGGCTCGAACGATCTGATCGCGCTTGGCGTCATCGGCGCCATCCATCGCGAGGGCTTGCGTGTTCCCGACGATATCTCGGTCGCCGGCTTCGACGGCATCGCCATCGGCAAGCTCATCAATCCGACGCTGACCTCGATCGAAATGCCCGATCTCAGCATGGGCGCGACGGCAGCGTCGTTGCTGCTCGATATCGTCGAGAATGATGCGCCATTGAGACACCTGGAATTGTCGCATGCCTTGCGCCCAGGCGGCACGGTGCGAAACCTCCAAAACGAAGAAACCGCCGCACCCCGTGGATGCGGCGGTTCCGGATCGAGACCGCGGGCGGCTTGAGCCGCGACTTAACGGCGAGATTTAGCTGCGCGGCAGCATGCCTTCGACGTCGGAGGCTGCGTCGTCGAGAGCTTCCTTCGGCTCGGCCGAGCCATCGACGATGCGCGACAGGTTGTCGACGATCGTCTGGGTGACCTTGACGCCATTGGTGCCGGGGAAGGCGTACCACGGGATCATGCGCGGCATCTGGCTGAGGCCTGCCTGGAAGAGCGGGTTCTTCTTGTAGAAGTCGCCGAGATATTCGGCGGACTTGGCGGCAAGCTCGTTGTTCGGCACGTAGCCGGTGCCGGGAACGACGACGGAGGCGCCATAGGGGCCGGCTGCGAACTTGGCGAACTTCCAGGCGGCATCCTGCTTGGCGGCATCCTTGGCGAGGATGACGACGGCGTTGCCGCCGGTCGGCAGATGGCCCTTGTCCGGATCGATCAGCGGGATCTGGGCGGTACGCAGATCGAACTTGGTGCCGACATTCTTGATCGTGTTGACGAGTGCGCCGGTCGTCTGGAATTCGAAGCCGACCTTGCCGGCTGCGAAGGCCTGTTCGCCGGCTGCTTTGGTGAAGACCGGCATGCCGCCTTCCTTGACGAAGCGGCTGATCAGTTCGACGGCTTTCTGGCCTTCCGGACCGTTGAAGGCCACCTTCTGCTCGTCATCGCTCAGCATCTTGCCGCCGGCACCGAAGAGGAGGGCGGAGAACATCCAATCGTCGCCCTGCCAGCGGAAGTCCATGCCGTCGACGCCGTTACCGAGCGCCTTGATCTTACCGGCGAGCGCGATGACTTCGTCCCAGGTCTTCGGCGGAGTGTCGGGATTGCCGCCGGCTGCCTTCACGAGATCGGCATTGTAATACATGATCGGGTTGGACGTGGCGAAGGCAAGGCCCACCTGCTTGCCGTTGACCTGGGCGAGCTTCAAGATCGTGTCCGAGAAGCCCTTCTCGGCCATGTTGCCTTCCTTCTGGACGAGCGGCGTCATGTCGATGGCGACATTGCGCTCGTTCAGCATGCGCAGGCGGTTGAGGCCGATGAAGGTGATGTCGGGCATTTCAGACGTGCCGGCCTGGCGCAGGATCAGCTGGATACCATCTTCATAGGTCGCCGAGGGAGCGGCGAACTGGATCTTGATATCAGGGTTTTCTTCCATGAACTTCTTCGAGATCGTGTCCATCACGTCTTTGAAGAAGCCCGGCATCGGGTAATGGATCGTCAGCGTCGTTTCGGCGTGGGCCGGCAGTGCCGCCGCCACGGACAGAGCCGCTGCTGCGAGGAACTGGGTGAAATGCTTCATCGCTCGTTCTCCTGGGTTCAGCCGGTCAGCCTTTGAGACCGGTCATGGTGATGCCCTCGACGAAACGTTTCTGCGCGAAGAGAAAAGCTGCAACGAGGGGAATGGTGATGATGATGGTGGCTGCCATCAGGGCGCCGTAGTCGTCGCCGGCTTCCGCGGCGCGGAAGTTCATCAGGCCGAGCGGCGGGGTGGCGTAACCCGGCTTGCTGATGACGATCAGCGGCCAGTAGAGGTCGTTCCAATGGGCGACGACCGAAAAGATCGCGAAAGCCGTGACCGCCGGCCAGGCATTCGGCACGATGACGCGTGAGACGATGCCGAGCTCGGACATGCCGTCGAGACGCGCAGCATGGATCAGGTCGTCCGGCATGGCGCGGAAGAACTGCAGGAACAGGAAGATCGCAAAGACAGAGATGGTGAAGGGAGCGACCAGCGCCGTATAGCCGTTGAGCAGCGACAGGCTGTCGAAGGCGACGTAGAGCGGCAGCGCCGTCGCATGGATCGGCACCAAGAGGCCGAGCAGCACGAGCACCATCATCATGCGGCCGGCACGGAACTTCAGCTTCGCCATGGCATAGGCGCAGGGGATCGCGACCAGCACCTGGAAGACGAAGATCAGCGCGCAGACCACTACGCCGTTCCACAAGAGCGTGCCCATCGCTACCTTGTCGAGCGCCTTGGTAAAATTCTGCACGTAGTAAAACTGCGTCGGGATCAGCGAAAGCGCGGCTGTGAAGATGTCGTCCTGCGACTTGCCGGCGGCCGATGTCATGAAGATGTAGGGCGCGAGGAAGATGACCGCGCCGAGTATGAGCAGTGCCAGACGTACGAGCCGGCCGGGAGTGAAGCTGGAGCGCGTCTTCATGAATAGTGCACCCGCCGGTCGAGGAAGCGGTATTGCAGGAACATCATCACCACGAGGATGGCGAGGAAGACCACGGTCATGGCCGAGGCATAGCCAACCTTCATGTAGACGAATCCCTCCTGATAGATGGTGAAAAGCAGAACTTCGGAGGCGTGATTGGGGCCGCCATCCGTCAGCGTCTTGACCGTCTCGAAGGTCTTCACGGCGTTGATGATGCTGATCGTGGTCACAAAAAGCGCCGTCGGCCCGAGCATCGGCCAGGTGACGAGGAAAAAGCGGTCGAGCGAGGATTTGGCGCCATCGATTTCGGCGGCGGCATAGAGTTCTCGCGGGATCGCCGTCAGCCCGGCGAGGAACAGCACCATGTTGAAGCCGACCGTCTGCCACACACCGATGATGGAGAGGCTGTAAAGTGCTGTTGCCGAGGAGCCGAGCCAGTTTGGCTTCGGCAGGCCGACGAGACCGATGAGCGCATTGAGCGGACCGATCGTCGGATGGAAGAGATATTGCCAGACGGTCGCCATGGCGACGATCAGCGAGACGACGGGGAGGAAATAGGCAGTGCGGAAGAAGCTCTTTCCCCAGCCCTCGCTCTCGATCAGCATGGCCACACCAAGGCCGAGCAGGATCGAGACGGGTGCCACGATCGCCGTATAGACCGTGGTGTTCCATAGCGACTTGCGGAAGGTGCGGTCGGCAAAGAGCTCGGCATAGTTATCGAAGCCGACGAAACGGAACTTGCCGACGCCGAGTTCGAAATCGGTAAAGCCGAGGAAGACGACGGCGACGATCGGCAGCAGCACGAAGAGGACGATCAGGATAATCGCTGGTAGCGTCAGCAGCCAGGCCGTCTGTGCCTCGCGTCGCTCATGCCTGACGGATGGTGCGACCGATCGGATCTCGCCTGCGGCAATACTAGCCATGGGCCTTCTCCCTGCTGGTATCGGCGGAAAGTGCGGCAGTGCGCAGCCGGCGGCCGTCGGGTGCAAAGACCATAGCCTTGTCGGGTTGAAAGGAGAGGGCGACGGGCATGCCGGCAGAAAGGCCTGCGGCATCAGCAGGCGCAAGCTTGGCAAGTACGGCCTCGCCGATTGCATCGAGGCGGCAGAACAGGATCACCTCGGAGCCGAGGAATTCCATGCGCTCGATGCGGCCGGGAAGTGAGGTCTGGCCCTCAGCCGCAAGCCGCACGAACTCCGGACGGATGCCGATCGTCACGTCGGACCCGGCAGGATTGGCTTCTTCCAACGTGAGCCTGATATCGCCGAAAGCAATCGTTCCGCCATCGGCGCGCGCCGGCAAGAGATTGATGCGCGGCTGGCCGACGAAGCGGGCGACCTCGACATGAGCAGGATCGTCATAGATGACCTGCGGAGGCGCCAGCTGCAAAAGCTGGCCGCCGATCATCACGGCGACGCGGTCGGCCATGGAGAGCGCCTCGGCCTGATCGTGGGTGACATAGACGGTCGGCACGCCGGCGCGGCGATGTAATTCGACGATTTCGCCGCGTGCATGGACGCGCAGATTGGCATCGAGGTTCGACAGCGGTTCGTCCATCAGAAAGACGCTCGGATGGCGCACCATGGCGCGGGCGAGCGCCACGCGCTGCCGCTGGCCGCCCGACATCTGGCCAGGCTTGCGCTCCAGGAGATGGTCGATCTTCAGGGCTTTGGCCGTTTCCTGCACATCGCGGGAAATGCCCGAACGAATGGCGCGGTAGCCGGGCAGGACAGGACCAAGGAAGGGAAGACGCTGAATGCGGCTTAAGCGCCGCATGGCAAGCGGAACGGCGATATTCTGGCCGGCCGTCAGATGTGGATAGAGCGCGTAGGACTGAAAGACCATGGCGATGTTGCGGTCTGCGGCCGCCACATTGGACATTTCTCGCCCGCCGATGAGGATCTCGCCGGTGTCAGCATGGTCGAGGCCGGCAAGGATGCGCAAGAGCGTGCTCTTGCCGCAGCCCGAAGGGCCTACAAGCGCGATAAATTCGCCCGGCTGCACATCGAGGCTGATGTTCCTGAGAATGGCGTTGTCGCCATAGGATTTGGAAATGGCCGAAAGCGTCAGCGGGCTCATTGCGCCGGCTCTTTCTGCACCTTGTGGACCTCGTGCGGATAGACTTCGGCGACCACATCGTCGAGCACATGTGCCTTCATGCCTGATATGGTGACGATCTCGCTCGTGACGCCGTCGCCGAGATCGTGAAGCACGGCTCCAACAAGCTTCTCGCCCGGCATCTCACGCTCCATCGTGCCAATGATGAAGGCAGCGGACGGTCCCCAGATGAGCGAGGTATCGTTGAAACGGCCCTTCCAGGCCCAGTGCAGGTGGCCGCTGGCATAAAGCGCGACATCATGGGCGGCGATCAGATCGTAAAGCCTCTGACGCTGGGCCGGGCGGATGCTCCAGTACCCGGTATCGCCTTCATCGGGCGTATCGACGAAGAGCGGCTTATGGGCAAACATCGCGATGCGCCGGCCGGCCCGCTCGGCAAGCGCCTTTTCCAGCCATGCGAATTGCGTTTCCTGCTCGTCATTCTCCATGCCCATCAGCAGGCTGTCGAGGCCGATGAGGCGCCAGTTGCCGGCATCTTCCAGCCAGTAATCGGGGCCGACGAGGCTGCGCCAGCGGCTGAGCCTTGTCGCATCGACCGGCTGCAGCGAACCCGGCAGATGGCCGACATCATGATTGCCCGGAACGATCAGCATCGGGATCTTTACCTGCTGCATCAGTTCCATGCAGAAGGTCAGATCCTCGTCCTTGTCGGCGCCATCGACGGCGAGATCGCCGGTATGGATGACGAGATCCGCACCGCTGCCGTTGACCCAATCCGCAAGCGGCTGCCAGTTGCCGTTGAAATGCGGTATCGAGGGGCTGAAATGCGTGTCGGTGATCTGGACGATCTTCATGCCGGCGCTCTCCAATAGGGCCTGCGGCAGTTTCCGGCGGCAGGCAATGCTCATGCCGCCTCTTTAGAGCGCCCCAATGTCAGGCGGGTTACAAGCGTTTCCACCCTTGTTCCAATTGTGTCGTGTAATTGTCATGAAGGGCGGATCGCGGCTGACGCCAAAGCCGCAATGTATCGGCAATCCATCGGCCCTATCCATCTTGGCGAGGATAAATCCACGCGCAGAGGACCGATCGATGAAGACAGGGAAACGGAGTTGGCCGCGGCCAATTCTTCTCGACTGCGCCCGGCCACGTTCATGCTGGCAGCCTGTGCCTCGCAGATCATGAAGAGCTATGTCGGCGTGCCGATCAGCAGCGTCATGCTGGATTACGGCCCGCCCGACAATGTCTATGAGATGCGCCCTGGTGAGCGGGCCTATCAATGGCGCAAGGACAAGACGCAGGTGGTCTCCGGCAGTTCCAGCGGCGAGGTACGCCAGACGCGCCGCGGCGAACGTTACGAAGTGACGGAGACGCCTGGTCATGTCGAGCGGACGGAATGTTTTTACACTTTCTACACCCGCAATTCCGGCGGCGAGTGGTATGTGACGAGCTTCAGGCAGCCGCAGCTCGAGTGCGAGTGACCCGCCCCTACGGCTGGCGATCGCCACGTCGGAAGTCACCGCCACGCAGCCGATTGACCTGTCGTTGATATCGGGCAGCGTGACCCAGCAGCATTTTATCGATTGGTTTCTCGGGTCCTTAAGCGCCGTCTGGCAAGCTTCTGCTGACGATGGAGAGACCATGACCCGCAAAAGCTTCGCGATATATAGCAGCGTGTTCACCGCGCTGTGGATTGCCCTCATCGGCGGTTTTCCGCTTCTCCTCTTTGCTGCCGTCAAGACAACCGCCTGCGCGGCCGACACCTGCGGCGCCGTCGCTCTGGTGTTCGGCCTGTTTGGCCGCATCATCCTGGTATTTGTCTACGCCGTCGCAATGCTGACGTTCATTGCGAGGCGATGCGCGCGCGCGGGCCTGAGCGTCTTGTGGACGCCTGCCGCGGTGCTGTGGCTGCTCGCAGCCCATGATGTTCTTCTTGCCGGGTTCAATTTCTGGGCCGTCGGTTTTTCCCTCGGCCTATTTTCCTTCAGATTTCCCGTAACGCTGCTCTTCTTCTTCGCCTTCATCATCTTCCTGTCCATCTGGAAAGGAGAGGATGAAAACCGCGCCGGCGCGCTCACGATCTCCTGGCGGTTTGCGGGCGTCAGCGCGTTTGTCTCGACGATGATCTCCGCGGTCATCTGCATCCCGATGGTCGCATCATTCGGCTGGATCGTGGGCTTGCCGCCGGGGTCCACCATTGACCTGATGTTTCTGATGGATCGCATTCTGAGCCTCAGGCTCGGGGAACATTGGATCACATATGTCAACGAGCTATGGATACTTCTTACCATCTTCGTCAGTGCGCTAGGGTATCTGGTCGTTAGCCAAAGACGCGCGGATGGACGATCAATGCCGTCGGATCCGAAGCCTGTATGAATTGTCCTGACGATTTGCGGGCCGGCGTTGGCGTAAAATTACAGAACGGTTTCGATATCAGTCTCACGAAATTCGTTATCTGTCGCCAGAATAGGAACGCCATAGTATTTCGCACAGGCGTAGTGGAGGCAGTCGCCAAGGTTAAGGCCTCTGCGGCTGGCGCGATACCGATGCGCAGCTGAAAGAGCGAGGCGCGTTGTTTCACGAGCCGGGGGAAGGTCGCGGATCTCGATCCTACGAGCCTCCAGAATTCCATCTGCAGCGCTTCCACTGCATCAGGGGCAAGCCAAACTTGTCGGGTCGCGCGAGCCCCAAAGCCGCTTCGAGCATTGCGACAGGAGAGGTGAATGGGTCGCGCGCCGCCGCGATCGCATCGGATACCCGCTTGGCCTCCGGTTCATCCGACAGGAGGGCGATGATCGCGCAGACCTCGATGAACATCAGCCTTCGTCCCACAGGGAATCAATGACCTCACGGGAAAGCGGCTTGCGGGAGGATTGTGTCAGGGAAATGCCATGCTTCTTCCTGAGCCGGGCTGCAGTCTCGGCCGGGCTCTCGCTCCTGGTACGACGTTCGATAGCCTCTTTCATGGCGATCACAATCGCATCAGTCATACTGACCCCGGCCATGGTGACGAACTCCCGCGTCAGAGCATCCGCCTCTGCGTTGTTGTTGTTGATGGCCATCGCCAGCTCCATGTAGACATTCTCTTAAATAATGCAGATCACCTTGTTCTTCATTCCAAGCTTTGAAGTCGGATGACAGATGGATCTGCGTCACAGATCGACTTTATGCCTTCCTCTTCCGGTCTCGAAAGAACAAGTTCGGACCCGACAAACGGCGAACGGCGCAATGCAGACAGGGCCGTATCCGATGGTTCGACAGACGCCGGCGCGTTGACTATCTCGCCCGATGCCGGAGGGCTGATCTTCTGCCGGTGCCGGCCAATGAAAGCCTTGGTGGCAGGCGAACTTTCGCCCTTGCGGTAGGCGATAGCCACGTCCGACGTTATCGTCACACTCCGAAGTGGCCGGTAGTGGATATCGGGCAGTTCCACCCGGCTCATGGATTGCGGTACCAGCGCGATGCCGGTGCCGATGCCGACGAGGGCGGCGATTTCGGTGAAGTCGTGTGCGATGGCCTTGACAGATGGTTCGAAGCCCGCCTCCCGGCAGGCCTGCAGCGTGTTGCGGTGAAAGCCGACTTCCGGCGGTTGGCGTGGCGTGATGAAGGTATTGTCGGCCAGTCGGGCGAGCGTATCGAAGGCCCGCTCTGAGAATTCATGATCCGCGGGCACCATGGCAACCAGCGGCTCGCGCAGCACGATCTGGACGGAAACGCCAGGCGGTATTGGCGCCGGCGCGCGGATATAGCCGAAATCGAGCAAACCGTCGGCTATGCGCTGCAGCTGCTGGCGCAGCTCCATTTCCTGCAGTTCAACCTCGACATAGGGATAGTGGCGCTTGAAGTCCCTGATCGAGCCGACGACCGCGCCGGAATAGGCAGCAGAAGCGACATAGCCGATCGAGATGCGTCCGCTTTCGCCGCGCCCGGCGCGATGGATGGCGGCGACCGTCGCCTCAGTCTGGGCTAGCACCTTGCGGGCCTCCTGAAACAGGGTCTCGCCCGAATGCGTGAGCTGCACGCCGCGCCGGCTCCGATCGAGCAGCGGCGTGCCGACAATCTTTTCGAGGCTCCTGATCTGCTGGCTGAGACCTGGCTGGGCGATGCCGAGCCTGACAGCCGCACGTTCGAAATTCCGCTCCTCGACCAGGGTTACGAAATATCGCAGATGGCGGAGTTCGAAGCCGGGGTCGGTCAGCGCCAAATTTCTCTCCTGGAACAATTCAAATCTATGACAACGGGGAAGTTTCATAACCCGCGCTTATAAAAAATTCGAGCCGCATTTATTGGACCTTCGAAAAATAACATGATTAGAAAAATCCAGTTTTACGGCATATAACGAGCCCCCAATGACTGGTTCTCTTCACCTCCTCAAATTTGCTTCGACCACAGCGCTGGCAAGCGTGCTTCTGGCGCCGCTGTTTCCGGCGACCGCGCAAGAGGCCAATCCGACGACGCTCGCCCCGATCGTCATCAGCGGCTCCAAGGACGAGGACCCGACGGCGCCGGTAAAGGGCTTCGTTGCCAGGACGAGTGCAACGGCGACCAAGACCGGCACGCCGCTCATCGAAACCCAGCAATCGATCTCGGTGCTGACGGCCGACCAGCTGAAGTCGCAGGACGCCGAAACCGTCGGCCAGGCGCTCGATTACGTGCCCGGGGTCGTCGGCGAGCCCTATGGCGCGGACCCGCGCTTCGACTCGCCGCGTATCCGCGGTTTCGACAGCCGCCAGGCGCAGTTCCTGAACGGGTTGCGCATGATGCGCACGGCAGGCGCGCCCGCGGTCGACCCCTATCAGCTCGAGCGTATCGAAGTGCTGCGCGGCCCGGCTTCTGTCATGTATGGCCAGGGCAATCCGGGCGGCATGATCAATCTTATCAGCAAGCGGCCGGTCTTCGAACGTTTCGGTGAAGTCGGCGTGCAGGCCGGCAGCTATGATACCTACGGCACCTATTTCGATTTCGGCGACATCATTCCCGGCAATTCCGATTTCGGCTATCGTCTGACGGGGCTTGCAAGGACGGCTTCGGCGCAGGTCGACGAACTCGACAATGACCGCTACTTCATCGCTCCGGCGCTCACCTGGCAGCCGGATGAAGACACCAAGCTGACGATCCTGACCAGCATCCAGCACGACAATCCGAGCACGCCATCCGGTCTGCCGCCTTCACTCACTCTCAATGCGAGGGGCGCCAACCGCCTGTCGCGGGATTTCTTCGTCGGCGACAAGAGCTTCGATACATCCGACCGGACGCTCACCAATCTCGGCTATGAGCTGGAACATCGCCTGAACGATACCTGGACCTTCCGCCAGCACCTCCGCTACCAGAATTTCGACTGGAATTATAAGGCACTCGGCATGTCGACGGCAGGCCTTACAGGCGGCCGGACGATCAACCGCAACGCCACCATCCAGGACGAGCTTCTCAACACGTTCAACGTCGACAACAACCTGCTTGCGGAATTCGAGACCGGCGAGATCCAGCACAAGATGCTGTTTGGTCTCGACTATCGCTATTACAGTAACAATGTCGGCACGGAGTTCTGGCGCGCCACGTCGCTCGATGCCTTCAATCCGGTCTATGGTTCGGTCAGGCTGATCGCCCCGACGCTCAGCACCTCCGTAGATTCCACCATGACGCAGGTCGGCCTCTACGTGCAGGACGAGCTTGCCTATGAGAACTGGCGTGCAACGGCAGCCCTTCGGCAAGACTGGGCCAGCACCGAGGGAACGTCGACGAACCGACTGACGGGTGTGTCGCGCTCACTCGACAAGGACGACCAGAAGCTGACCGGTCGCGCCGGCCTCAGCTATGTCTTCGACAATGGCATCGCCCCCTATATCGGTTATGCCACTTCTTTCGAGCCGGTGCCGGTACCTGCGACCGGTGGTCCTCTGCAGCCAACGACAGGCGAACAGGTGGAAGTGGGTGTCAAATATCAGCCGGAGGGCTGGAACGGCGTCTTCACCCTGGCCGCCTACGACCTAACGCAGAAGAATGTGCTGACGACGTTTGCGCTGCCGTCCGGCGGCACGGCGACCGGGCAGATCGGCGAGGTCAACGTCAAGGGCATCGAACTGGAAGGCGTTACCAGCCTTACCGACGGGCTCGATCTGCGCGCTGCCTATACCTACATGCAGGCCGAAATCGTCGGCGGTATCGATGACGGCAAGCGCCCGGACAATGTGCCGGAGCATGCCGCCAGCCTCTGGCTCGACTACACCTTCCCCGAGGATACGGCGCTCGAAGGCTTCGGTCTCGGCGGTGGCGTGCGCTATGTCGGCCAGCGCTATGGCGATACCAAGAACACGCTCGATCTTGACGCCATGACCCTCTTCGATGCAGCACTGCATTACGAGAAGGACAATGTGACTGCCTCGCTGAACTTCAAGAACCTTGCCGACAAGGATTATGTTGCAAGCTGCAGCTCCTTCGGCTGCACCTACGGCGATGGCAGAACGGTGATGGGCAAGCTGACCTTTCAATGGTGAGTGAATTTCGAGATGCATATGGACGGGGCATCAGCCGTCGGCGGGTGCTTGCACTGCTGGCGGCTTTCGCTATTCCCGGCAAAGCCTTTGCGGAGGCGTCCCAATCGCTGCCAAAGCGCATCGCGGCAATCGACTGGGCCATGCTGGAAACGCTGGTGGCACTCGGAATTATGCCAGTTGCCGCGACCGAGCTCGTGCAGTTCCGCAAGGATGCGGTCGAGCCCGTACTCGACCCCTCGGTTGCCGATCTCGGCCTGCGTGGATCGCCGAACCTCGAACTCCTGCGCCTGCTGCGCCCGGACCTCATTCTGATTTCGCCCTTCTATGTCAGGTTCGAGGCGAGCTTTCGGGCGATTGCGCCTGTCCTGTCGCTGCCCTTCTATAACAGGGGCGAGCCGCCCTATCAGAAGGCGGTGGATGCCGTTTCGGCACTTGCAAAGGAGCTTGGCCGCGAAGCGCAAGGCCGCGAAGTCGTGGCTGAACAGGCAGCCCTTTTCGAGGAGGCGCGCGTCAGCCTCCAGGCTTTTGCCGCGCGCCCGACCTATCTCGTCAATATCGGCGATAGCAGGCACGTCCGCATCTTCGGCGCCGACAGCATGTTCGGCGATATCCTGTCCCGGCTCGGCCTGCCGAATGCCTGGACGGACCGCTCCCGTTATACGTTCGCCGCGCCGGTGCCGATCGAAAACCTCGCCGCAGCGCCTGAGGCGCGCATCGTCATCATCTCCGATATCCCGGTCGAAGCCCGCAACGGCCTGAAGAACAGCATGATCTGGCAATCGCTGCAGCCGGTGCGCTCTGGCCGCGTGCTAATGCTTTCCAATATCAATCCCTATGGCGGCATTTCGGCGGCCGCCCGCTTCACGCGGCTTTTCAAGGCGGCGATGCTGTCGTCAGGGGAAAGGCCGTGATGAGACCCGCCGCACTCGCCGCCGCGCTTCTCGCCCTTGTCGCCTCCGCCGGCCTCTTCCTGTCGGGGGCACTCAGCCATCTGCCTTTTGCCGACTGGCCGTCCTTGCCCTTCGATGCCGGGCAGATGACGACGCAGCAGATCATTTTCGCCTACGCCGCCCTGCCGCGCGGGGCGGTTGCGATTCTAGCCGGTGCGGCCCTCGGGCTTGCCGGCGCCCTCTTGCAGCGCCTCCTGCGCAACCCGATTGCCGATCCCTCGACGCTCGGCGTCTCCTCCGGCGCGCAGCTTGCGATCGTCGTTGCGACACTGTTCTTCCCCGAGGTGCTCGATGGCTACCGCGGGCTTGTTGCGCTTGCCGGTGCGGCCGCGGCAACCGCCATCGTCTTCCTGCTCGGCTGGCGGCGCAGCTTCGAACCCATCACCATGGTGGTCTCTGGCCTGCTCGTCGGCGTTACCTGCAGCGCGCTGTCGGCGGCGATGACGCTCTCGCAGGGCGAATATCTGATGTCGCTGGTGACCTGGAACGGCGGCTCGCTCAGCCAGCAGGACTGGTCGGCGACGGTAACGCTCGGCCTCGAACTGCTGCTCGGCCTCGCCATCACCCTCCTGTTGCTGCGTCCGCTCACCCTGCTCGGCCTCGGCGACAGCAGTGCCCGCTCGCTCGGTGTGGCACTTGCCGGCACACGCATTGCTATTGCAAGCCTTGCCGTGGCGCTGAGCGCCGGCGTTGCCGCTGCCGTCGGGCTTGTCAGCTTCGTCGGCCTTGCCGCCCCGGCGCTGGTGCGCCTGCTTGGTATCCGCACGACGCGCAGCATCCTGTTGCTCTCGCCTATTGCCGGTGGGTTATTGCTCTGGTTCTGCGATGGCATCGTCCAGCTCGTCGCCTCCTCGGCCGGCGAGACCTTCCCGACGGGGTCCGTGACGGCGTTGATCGGCGGACCGCTATTGCTCTGGCTGCTGCCGCAGGTGCGCGCCGTCGAGCCGCCGCAGCCGCCCGATAGCGTCGTCGTTTCCCGCGCGCCGCTGTCGCGCCTCGTCCTCATCTCCTGCCTGCTGCCGCCGCTTGCCTGGGCGGCCCTTTGCGTTGCGCGCCTGCCGGATGGTTGGACGTTGCTCCGCGGCGATCTCTTCTGGGAGCTCTTTCCCGCCCGCTGGCCGCGGCTGGTGGCATCGGCCGCTGCCGGCGGCCTGCTCGCCATGGCGGGCGCCATGCTGCAGCGCCTCACCGGCAATCCGATGGCAAGCCCCGAGGTGCTGGGTGTCAGCGGCGGGGCCGGCGTCGGTTATGCCGTTGCCTTGAGCTTGTCCGCCAATGCCGGCGCGCCAGCCCTCTTTCTTGGCGCCGGCGGCGGCGCGATCGTCGTGCTTGTCATCGTGGCACTCTTTGCCGCCCGCCGGCATCTGCCGCCCGAACGCCTGCTGCTCGCAGGCATTTCCGTCAGCGCCTTTTCGTCGGCGATCCTGAGTGCGCTTCTTGCCGTCGGCGATCAGCGCGCCTGGCAGATCCTTTCCTGGCTCGGCGGCTCGGCTGCAGCCGCCACGCCGCAAACGGCTGTGTTCCTCGCCGGGCTCACCATTGTCATCCTGATAATCGGCCTGATCTTCACGCGATGGCTGACAATCCTGCCACTTGGCGCGCCGACCGCGCTTGCGCTTGGCTTACCGCTTGTTAGTGCTCGCATGCTGATGGTGCTGACGGCAGGCATTGCGACCGCTGCCGCTTCGCTGCTCGTCGGCCCCTTGAGCTTTGTCGGCCTGATGGCCCCGCACATCGCCCACCGTGCCGGCTTCGAAAAGGCCGGCAGCAACCTGCTCGCCTCCGCCGTCATCGGCGCTGTGCTGATGATGATCGCCGATCTCGGCGCCCGCACTGTCACTTTTCCCTATGAACTGCCGCTCGGACTCTTTGCGGCCTTCGCCGGCGCGCCATACCTTGTCTGGATGATAGGCAAAAGGCAATGAGAGCGGCCCGTCGAAATGGACGATCAGCCGCGCGCGGACGATGCGGCAACCGACTGCGGCCGCGCGGCTTCGGCAGATGGCAATGACGAGAGGAAATCAGCCGGAGGCAAGGGGCGGGAGAAAAGGAAGCCCTGCAAGTCGTTGCAGCCGGCAGCAACGAGAAAATCTCTCTGCCCCTTCGTCTCGACGCCTTCCGCCGTTGTCGCTTTTCCAAGCGTCCGGCTCAAGCCCAGGATCGCCGAAACGATGGCGGCGCCCTCGGCCTGTGTTCCGAGCAACCGCACGAAGGACCGGTCGATCTTGATGCGGTCGATATTGAACTGAATGAGGTGACTGAGCGAAGAAAAGCCGGTGCCGAAATCGTCGAGCGCAATCCGGATCCCGTGGGAACGAAGCCTGCCGAGTGTGCCCTGCGCGGTCTCGTCGATGTTGAAGAGGGCTGCTTCCGTCAGTTCCAGCTCGAGGCGTGATGGTGGCAGACCGGTTTCCGCCAGGGTCGACAGCACGTGGCGGTCGAAGTCCCGATGCCGGATTTGCGAGGGCGAGACGTTGACGGCGACCGACATATCGGCTGGCCAGCCTGCGGCTGCCTTTGCTGCGTTCCTCAGCACCCACCCGCCGAGCTGGTCGATCATGCCGGCTTCCTCGGCGATCGGGATGAACTTGTCCGGCGACAGCAGCCCAAGCGTGGGGTGGCGCCACCGCACGAGGGCCTCTGCACCCGAAAGTTTTTCATGCGCGTCAGCACGATGCACGCCCTGAAAGAAGACCTCCAGATGGCCCGGATCACCTGAATGTGCATTCTCGGCGTTATCGGGGATATACGTAGGACCGTCCAGCACGAGGCGAAGATCGTTCTTGAGGTTTTCCCGTGCCTCGACCCGGTGATCCAGAGAAGGATCATATTCGATCAGGCGGCCTCGCCCTTTGGTCTTGGCTTCATAAAGGGCGACGTCCGCACGCCGCAAAATTTCGCTCGTTGCCTCAGCCGCGTCATGAAAGGCCGCGATGCCGATCGAGCATCCGATGCGCACGACGACGTCACAGCCACGAAGCTGGAACGGCTTGCTCAGGGCCTCGATAATGGCGTTGCAGAGGAGGACGTAACTATCGTCGTCCTCCCTGACAGCAGGAAGAAGCAGGGCGAATTCATCGCCGCCGAGCCTTGCAAGCGTGTCGCCTGGTTCGATCAGGGCATTCATCCTGTCGACGGCGCCGCGCAGCAGATCGTCACCGGCGGCATGCCCATGAATGTCATTCACTTCCTTGAATTTGTCGAGATCGACAAGGGCAAGGACGGCGATCTCGCCGGACGATTTCATAGCCGCAAGGCATTGCTCGAAACGGGCTGCAAACAGCGCCCGGTTCGGCAGGCCCGTCAATACGTCATGCAGTGAAAGGTGCCGTGCGTGATGTTCGCTGGCGCTGAGCTCTCTGAGGCTGCCGCGCAAACGGCCCATCAGGGCGAAGAAGAGGCCGGCGATGACAAGGCCGGCCACGGAGAGCACGGGAACAAGCCGGCCGATGACGCGTGAGCCCGGCAGATCCGGCCTCCAGATGATGAAGCCGATCGGGTCGCCTGATGCCGTTGCCTCGATTTCGAATGCAACTTCATTCTGTTCCTGGTCCGCGGTGCGGGCATAACGAGCGCCGGCCAAACCCTGTTCGCGGCTCAGCGTATCGAGCGTGACACCGTCGAGGAAGCGGAACGCCACGAGGTAGAGCCTGTTGCCGTCATTTCCTTCCTGCGAATCCACTTTCGAAGAACCCGTGACCGAAACGACGCCGGCGACCGAAGGGCGGCCCTCAAGCCGCATCAGCTCCACCCGGCTGGGTTCCGGATCGGAGCTCGGCCCCTGCGGCGCACCGTGGTTCCTTGCTTCCAGATCCTGGATCATCGGCTGAAGCAGCGGTCGCACCCATTTGAAGCGGCGTTTCGTTTCGGGATCGGACTGTAGGGCAAGCTCGCCTGCCGGGGTCACGAGGAATGCCGCGTTGTAGCCGAATACCGTTGTCGCGATCTTGCCGAATGTCCCGGCCGATGTCGTGCCTGCGCGCTCGCTCTTGTCGCCGGCCGTCGCCGAATCCGCCAGGAGCAGTGAAGCATAGCCTGCGCCCATCAGCTGGATGTCCTGCGATACGCGCTGTACCTGATCCAGGAGGCGGCCGTTGACGAGTTGGCGCTGCCGATCAAGGGCAGCTGCGTCGCTTTCCCTCCCGGCCCAGATGGCAGCCAGGAACACCAGGCCAAGAATTGCCAGGCCGCTGATGGCAAGCAGCACCAGTATCGACCCGGACGACGTCCAGGTCGCTCTGTGAGCAAATAATCTTAAAGACGGATTAGCAGGCACGCAGTCTTCTCCCGAGCGTCCTGATACTGACCGCGATTGTTTACAAAATGCTTTTCAAGCAGCATCAAAATTGATGGCCCAAAATGATGAGCTTTTTAATCGTTTTGTGATTGGCTGCTCATTGCGCAACGCTTGCCGATGCAAGGTTGGCAATCGAGCTCTACATCAAGGTGATTGATATGTTGCGATTAGGATCTCTCTATCGTTCGAAGTTCTTCGAATTTGCCTGTGCGGCCGTTGTTGCGGTCAGTATTTTTGAGCCCGCTATTGTCCGGGCTGCCGAAAACGACAGCATCCGCATAGCCGTCGAGGGCGCATTTCCGCCGTTCAACTATGTCGATTCCAATAATCAGCTTCAGGGATTCGACGTGGATATCGCCAAGGCCCTTTGCGAGACAGCGAAGTTGAAGTGCGAATTTGTCATCCAGGAATGGACGGCGATGATCCCGAACCTGCTCGACAACAAATATGACGCGATCATCTCGTCAATGTCGATGAGCGCGGAGCGGCGAGAAAAGGTTGCCTTCACCGAGAAGTATTATGACAGCCCGACGGTCTTCATCGCGCGCAAAAACGACGAGATTGCCGGCACGTCAGCCGATGATCTGAAGAAACTGCGGCTCGGCGTGACGGCAGCAACCTCCCAGGAATCCTACGCAAAGAAATTCTACAGCGGCGTCGAAACGACCGTATTCCAGGCATCGCCGGATCTTTACAAGGGCCTTGCCGACGGCAAGGTCGATATCATCCTGGAAGACAAGCTCGCCGTCTACGACTGGCTCGCAAACACCAAGGCCGGCAGCTGCTGCGAATTCAAGGGCGAGGATATCAAGAACACCGAATATTTCGGTGACGGCGCCGGCATCGCTGTGCGCCCGACCGACAAGCCGCTGCTGGACAAGCTCAATGCCGCGCTTGCAGAAATCCAGGACGGCGATACCTACGATACGATCAACGCGAAATATTTCCCGTTCAGCATCCGCTGAGGGCGCCGGGCCGAATTCCCTTGATTCCTGCGGCTGGTCCTACGGATCTGCCGCAGCATTGTTTGCTGTCTACTGCACGCGTTCCCAATGTTTGCGGGCGCGCCACAGCACCGTCTCGTCCGCGTAACCCAGGACTTGCGCAAGCTCTTTCATTCTGACCGCGCCGTTCTGTCTCTGCAGTGTAAGGATACTTTGGCGGTATTCCCGCATCAGATCCCTCAACGATGTCCCCTGCTCGGAGAGGCGCCGTTGCAAGGTTCGCGGCGAAAGGCTGAGCTCCTGCGAAAGCCCGACGAGCGTGATGGGTTTGTGTCCCAGATAGATCCCGATCAATGATCGCACATGACCGACGGTCGAGTCCGACTGCAACAACTTGCCGCTCAGATCCGCGATATGGCGCTCCAGGACCGCCGCCAGGTCGGGCTGCTCCTGCCGGTAGACGCGGTGGGCGTCTTCTGCAGAAACGACGATGCGATTGGCAGACTCGCCGAATTTTAAGGGCGCCCGGAAAATCCGCTGCAAGGTCGTCGGATCGCGAGGCGCGCGATGTTCAAAATGGACTTCGACGGGTCTCCATCCGCGTGCGAAGCAGGCACGGACGAGCTGGCAGGACGCGGCCAGTGTGAACTCGCTGTCCTGCCGTCTCGGCCAGAGCCTGGGATCGTCGAGGCGGTAGCTCCAGACCAGATTGCCGTCTTCCTGAAAGACACCGGAATTGGTGCCGCTCTGGACGGTGTTCACATATTTCGCCAATCGTTCGAAGCCGGTACGGATCGTGCTCGATATCGAAAACAGCACGCCGATCGGGCCAATATCGCTCGGCTTGAACAGGGTTCCAAGCAATGCGCCGATCGTCGGATCTCCGACGATCGATGCCGCATCTTCGAAAATCGCCACATATCGGTTCATGGGGATCATGGCATAGGGATCGTCAAGCTGGCTGCGCAGAAGACCATGAAGGGCAAGCAATACATCTGCCTTGCCGGATTTCCGGTCGATCTGTTCGATGAGCGGCAGCAGCACAGACGCACGAATTGAAGCAAATATCTGCGCGGGCGTGCCGGTTTGCTGGGCAGATGACATGTTTTTGTTCCCCGCCGCCAGTGATGGCGCGAATTATCGATTCATTGGCATGAACTGCAATTTTGAGGCCAATCGGTGGGGGCTACCGTGTTGATGAAAATCAAAAACAGGGGTTCTCATGACAACGCACACCACTTTGGGAAATCCTCCCGATCGCCTCGCGAAAAACTCCGTCGGCCTTGCCCATATCGTCTTCTTCGTCGTGGCGGCAGCAGCGCCGCTCACCGCCGTTGTCGGGGCGACGCCCGCAGCTTTCGCTTTCGGCAATGGACCCGGTGTACCGGGTGCCTTCGTCCTGGCAGGGATCCTGTATCTCGTCTTCTCGGTCGGCTTCACGGCGATGAGCCGGCATGTCGGCGGGACGGGGGCCTTCTACACCTACATCACGCAGGGCATCGGCAAGCCGGCCGGTGTCGGCGGTGCGCTGATGGCGCTTCTGACCTACTCGTCGGTACAGATCGCCATCTACGGGTTGTTCGGTGTCTTCATGAGCGGCGCCGTGGCATCGATCGTGACGCTGCCGTGGTGGGCTTGTTCCTTTGCCGCGCTCGTGGCCGTCCATCTTTGCGGTCGGCGAAACATTGCCTTTTCAGGCACGATCCTCGGCATCTGCATGCTGGCTGAGGTCGCTATCCTTCTGCTTCTCGACATCGGCATTGTGCTGACCGGCGGTGGGCCGGAAGGTTTCAGCCTCTCCTCCTTCAGCCCGGCCATCGTATTTTCGCCGGGCCTCGGCGTCGCGCTCGTCTTTGTGGTCGGCTCCTTCATCGGTTTCGAGGCCACTGCCATCTTCGGAGAAGAGGCGGAAAACCCGGAAAAAACGATCCCGCGCGCAACCTATGCCGCCGTTTTGCTGATCACCGTCTTCTACGCGCTGTCGACCTGGGCCATCGTGCAGTTCTATGGCCCTTCGAAGGTGCAGGCGACTGCCGGCAGTGGCTTGGAAACTCTCTATTTCGTCGCCTCCGACGCGGTCCTCGGACAATGGTCGTCGCAGGTGATGAATATCCTGCTGATCACCAGCCTCTTTGCCTGCATCTTGTCCTTCCACAACACGCTGAACCGGTATTTCTACGCGCTCGGCCGCGAAGGGCTCGCCGTCAGGGCTCTGGGCAAGGTCCATCCGGTCCATGGTTCGCCCTATATCGCGGGTGCCATCCAGAGCGCCATTGCCGCCCTCGCGCTTGTCTGCTTCATCGCAGCTGGCGCCGATCCCTATACGGTCGTCTTTTCCTGGATGTCCGCTCTGGCCGTCCTCGGGATCCTGGCCGTCCAGGCCCTTGTCTGCGTTGCCATCGTTCTCTTCTTCCGGGGATTGCCGCATCGCTACAGTCTATGGACCACGACGGTGGCACCGGTCCTGGCGCTGCTCGGTATCCTCGGCTCGATCGTCCTCGTTATCGTCAACCTGCCGCTCCTGTCGGGATCGGAAAGCGTGATCGTAAAATCCTTCCCTCTGATGGTGGTGCTGACCGGCCTGATCGGGGCCGCCTTTGCGGTGCGCATCAGGACCGTGAAGCCTGAACTCTATGCCTCGCTCGGGAAAGCCTTCGAATGACGAGACTTCAACCTTTGACCCTCGTCGACCGGATGTCGCTGATCACTTTGATGGCTTTGACCATCGCCACAATCCTGATGGCGGCAGAAGCACACGCATTTTGCTCTGTCTTCTGCATCCATGGTGATCGCATGCCCGAAATGGACATCTGCTCCGGCCGCTGACGGCTGAGCCCTGCAGTGTGCAGCCAGATGCGCACTGCCACCACCCAAAGCACATGAAGGACTGACAATGGACGCCATTGTAGAAACGCTCGCCTATCCGCTCGACCCGTTGAGCCTGACAGAGATCTCGGAAGCCGTCGCAATTCTGAAGGACGAAAAGCAACTGCCGCAATCGATCCGCTTCCCGATCATTCGCCTGGAGGAGCCGACCAAATCCGACATGGCCATGCATCGCGACGGAAGGAAGCTTCCTCGGCTGGCATTTGTCCTCTCGTTGGATTCCAGTTCGGGCGAAGTCCATGAATCGATCGTCGACCTGTCGAAAAAAACTGTCGTCGAGCATAAGAGGCTGCCGCTTGAATCAGCGCCCTACGGGCAGCCACCTGTCATGCTTTGCGAGTTCGAGACCGTCGAGGCGACAGTCAAATCGGACCCGCGCTGGATCGCCGCCGTCAAGAAGCGCGGTATCACCGATGAAGATATTCCGCTCGTCCAGATCGACCCGTTTTCCTCGGGTTTTTTCGGACGGGAATTTGAAAAGGGTGCCCGCATCGTTCGCGCCGTCTCCTATTGGCGCGAAGATATCCGCGACAACGGCTACGCCCATCCGATCGAAGGGGTTGTTGCCGTTGTCGACCTGATCAGCAATCAGGTGGTCGATCTCGTCGACGACGAGACCGTCATTCCGGTGCCGAGGAAGAAGCGCAATTACGGACAGGAGTCCTTTTCCGATGTCCGTCAGGATGTAAAGCCGCTCAATATCGTGCAGCCGCAGGGACCGAGCTTCTCGGTCGATGGCTGGACAGTGCAATGGCAGGACTGGTCGTTTCGTGTGGGTTTTACGCCTCGCGAAGGTCTTGTCCTGCATGAGCTAGGTATTAAAAATGGCGGCAAGCTTCGTCCCGTGATCTTCCGTGCCTCGGTGACCGAAATGGTCGTGCCCTATGCCGATCCGACCGCCAACCACTATTGGAAGAGCGCTTTCGACGCCGGAGAATATGGGCTGGGGCGGCTCGCCAACAGCCTTGAGCTCGGCTGCGATTGCCTTGGCCAGATACACTATTTCGATATCCCGTCGGCGGATGATTTCGGCCAGCCGGTAATGATGAAGAACGCCGTTTGCATGCATGAGGAGGATTTTGGGATTCTCTGGAAGCACTACGAGTTCAGAAACGGCATTTTTGAAGTGAGGAGATCGCGCCGTCTCGTCATCTCCTTCTTCGCGACGGTCGGCAATTATGACTACGGCTTCTACTGGTATCTCTATCAGGATGGCACCATCCAGCTCGAAGCAAAGCTTACCGGAATTATCCAGACCGCGGCTGTGGCGAGTGGCCAGAAATATGCTTGGGGTGGAATGGTCGACGACAATCTCGGCGGCCCGACCCACCAGCATTTCTTCAATGCCCGCCTGCACATGGATATCGATGGCGGCGGAAATACCGTCAGCGAACACGAGTTCCAACCGCGCCCATGGGGCGAGGACAATCCCTATGGCAACGTCTTCGATACGAAGACGAGAATCTTGAAACGGGAGCTCGATAGTCCCGCCGTCGCCAATGGCGAGACCGGCCGGTATTGGAAGGTCCAGAACCCCAACGAGCAGAATTCCGTGGGCAATGCGCCCGGCTATAAAATGGTGGTCATGCCAAGTCCCCTGATGCTCGCCCAGGAGGGGTCGACCGTTGCTCAGCGTGGCGGATTTGCCAAGAAGCACATCTGGGTGACGGCTTTCGACGCGAAGGAAAAATATGCGTCCGGCGACTATCCGAATGTGCATGCAGGCGGAGACGGCCTGCCGAAATATGTCGAGAACAACCGGAATATCGAAAACGCCGATATCGTGCTCTGGCATTCTTTCGGGCATACACATGTCTGCAAACCGGAGGATTTTCCGATCATGCCGGTCGAATATGCGGGCTTTACCCTGAAGCCGAACGGCTTCTTCGACAGCAACATTGCCATGAACCTCCCCGCTGCCCGCAATGAGCATAGCCGTGACAACCACGGCTCGGCCGCTTCCGATCAGGGGGATAAGGCCAGCGGCAGTTGCTGCGGACATTGACGGGATCGCATACAGATAAGGGGCGACAGCAAGGGCGCGCCCTTATCTGCAGCCTACCCTCAGCTCTCGGTAATGCGCCGATCCTCGTCGGAGCCGACCGAGAGCTGCTTCCAGTCGAGATCTTCCTGCAATTCGAGATATTGCGTCGGCCCGATCCTGTCCTTGTCACGCAGTTCCTCCAGACGCTGGCGCTGGGCGATCACGGTGGCAATCGTCAGCTTGCGGCGCCGCACGAGCGGCGAGGTCTCGCCACGGTCCGAGGGCACCGTCCAGTGGTCCTTGCAGATCGTCCGGATGGCCTCGGCCTCGGCACCGCCTTCCTTTTCGAGCCGCTGGAACGCCGCCTCGGCGAGCGAACGTCTTGCCGCTTCCAGTTCGTCATGGAATTGGCCTTGCCGCCCGAGTTTCAGGAAGTGGATCATCGGGGCAAGTGTCGCTCCCTGGATGACAAGCGTTGCCAACACCACGGCAAAGGCTGTCAGCACGACGAGGTCACGTTCCGGAAAGTCGGCGGGCAGGGCAAAGGCGGTGGCGAGCGTGACCAAGCCGCGCATGCCGGACCAGCCGACCAGGAAGGTCTCCCCGTGCCTGAAGGGCGCCAGCAGATTGCCGCGCCGGTGGCGCGAAATGACGATCGCATGCAGGAGGAAAGCCATCGCCAGGCGCGCCAGGATGACGCCAACCACCACGATGGCGGCAAAGCCGAGCGCCCGCTCGAGCGCGTCGGCGGACATGGATTCGACGATGCTGCGCGCCTGCAGCCCCATCAGCAGGAAGGCGACGACGTTCAGCAGAAAGACGACGGTCGTCCAGACCGCGAAGGAATGCACCCGCATGCGAGGGGAATCGTCGACCGTCGACAGCGTGGCGATCGTCATGGCGCTTGCAACCGTTGCCAGGACGGCCGAGAGGTGCAGATGCTCGGCGATCAGCCAGGTCGAAAAGGCATAGACGAACTGCAGCAGGGTGCCGCCGACCGTGTTTTCGGTGATCGGTCGGAGCCGCGAGACGAAAAAGCCGAAGACGATGCCGAGCAAAATGCCGCCAGGTGCTGCGAAGCCGATCTGGAGGGCGGTCGCGCCATCGAGCCCGCCGCGCGCCTGGACCGTGAGTGCCGCTCCAAACAGCAACAGCGCCGTTGCGTCGTTAAACAGGCTTTCGCCCTTGAGCAGAGCGTCCACACGCCGATCCACCGGCAGATTGGAAAGCACGGCGGTCGCGGCAGCAGCATCGGGCGGAGCAACGATGGCGCCGAGCGTTACCGCAACCGCAATCGGCAGGCCGACCGTCAGCATGCTGATCGACACCACCACGCCCGTCGTCACCAGAACGGCAATGACGGCATAGAAGATCAGCGGCAGCAGCATGCGCCGCGCAGCCCCCATCGGGAAATCATAGGCGGAATCGACAAGCACCGGTGCGATGAATAGGGCAAGCGCCGTCGGCGGGTCGATCGGGATGACAGGCGCACCAGGCAGCATCGCCACGCCGACGCCGGCAGCGGCTAGAATGCCGGGATAGGGCAGATGCATGCGCCGGGTGATCTGCAGGAGCAGGATGGCGACGGCCAGCAGGGCAACGAGGGTTTCGAAGAAGGTCATGACGGCATAGTAGCAGGCTTTCTCGCGCATTGAAGCGGGTGCGGCTCCCATGTAAAGCTTAAGCCTATCAGGGTGATGACGAAGCGCGGAGCGAAACGGTGACGATGGACTACGACGTGGCTGTTATCGGTGCCGGCGCGGCGGGCATTGCTGCGGCACGAAGGCTGACCGATGCAGGACGCTCGGTCATCATCCTCGAAGCCAGTGACCGTGTTGGCGGCCGGGCCTGGACGGTCGAACTTTCCGGCATGCCGCTCGATATGGGCTGTGGCTGGCTGCATTCGGCCGAGCGCAATCCGCTCGTCGCGATCGGCCGCGAGGCAGGCTTTACGATCGAGCGCGGGCCGACGGCCTGGCAGAACCAGTGGTGCGATCTCGGTTTCTCGCCGGAAGAACGTGCGGCTGCCGCCGCTGCCTGGGAGGCGCTTGAAGAGCGGCTGCGGGGCAATCCGCCGGCAAGCGACAGGGCCTCGGATGCGCTGCAGCCGGATGGTGAGTGGAATGCCTATTGCCAGTCGCTCAGCGGCTATCTGAACGGCGCGCCGCTGGAGCGGCTGTCGGTTGCCGACTTCCTTGCCTATGACAATGCCGCAACCGATGCCAACTGGCGCGTGCACGAAGGCTATGGAAACCTGATCGCTGCTGCCATTCCAGACGTGACCTTGCGCCTGTCGACGCCGGTGCGCCGTATCGCGCTGACCGGTGAGGGTGTCCGGCTTGAAACCGATCGCGGTCCGGTGACGGCAGGTGCGGTAATCGCCACGGTCTCGACCAATGTTCTCGCCCGCGGCATGATCGCCTTTGACCCTGAGGCCGATGATCACCTGCACGCCGCAGCGCAACTGCCGCTCGGCCTTGCCGACAAGCTGTTCATGGAGCTTCACGGCAATCATGGCCTCGAGCCGGAAACGCATCTGCTCGGCGATGCCAGGAACGACGAGACCGGCAGCTATTATATCCGGCCGCTCGGACGTCCGGTCGTCGAAGGCTTCTTCGGCGGTAAGGGCGCCGTCGTCATCGAACAGGCTGGCCTGCTCGATGCCTTCGCCTTCGCCCTCGACCAGCTGTCATCGCTCTTGGGGAACAACATGCGCCGCCACCTGCGTCCGCTCGCAGCCTCGTCCTGGTGCCACACGGATTGGGTTCGCGGCTCCTACAGCCATGCCCTGCCCGGCCATGCCGGCGCCCGCACCATCCTCGCGCGTCCGGTCGCCGACCGACTGTTCTTCGCCGGTGAGGCGACGCATCAATCGGACTTCTCGACGGCACATGGCGCCTGGGAGAGCGGGTTGCGGGCCGCCGACGAGGTGATTGGCAGCCTCAGTTAAGAGCTGCGATAAAAAAACCGAGCGGTTTTTCGCCGCCCGGCTTTCGGATGATGATGCTTTCACAGGCAACGCAATAAGGCGATCTTGCCGCCTTATTGCAACGTGCGGCCCTGAAGCTGTCCTGCGGCGAAGTCCGGCACGGCAGCGGTCGCTCCAGCGCCTTCAAGTCCGGTCGCGACGACCGAGACGCGGAACCTGCCGTCGAGGCTGCGGTCGAAGATTGCGCCGACGACGATTTCGGCGTCGTCCTGCACTTCATCGCGAATGCGGCTTGCGGCCTCGTCGACCTCGAAGAGGGTCATGTCGGAACCGCCTGATATCGAGATCAGCACGCCCTTGGCACCTCTCATCGAGATATCGTCGAGCAGCGGGTTGGCGATGGCAGCTTCCGCCGCCTTCATCGCGCGTCCCTCGCCCTCAGCCTCGCCCGTGCCCATCATCGCCCGGCCCATGCCGCGCATGACGGACTTCACGTCGGCGAAGTCGAGATTGATCAGGCCTTCCTTGACAATGAGATCGGTGATGCAGCCAACACCGGCATAAAGCACACGGTCCGCCGTCATAAACGCATCGGCGAAGGTGGTCTTCGCGTCCGCAATGCGGAAGAGGTTCTGGTTGGGAATGACGATGACGGTATCGGCCGCCTGACGCAGAGCTTCGATGCCGGCTTCCGCCATCTTCATGCGGCGATTGCCTTCGAAGGTGAAGGGCTTGGTGACGACGCCGACCGTCAGGATGCCGGCCGAACGTGCCGCATGCGCAATGACGGGGGCCGCACCCGTGCCCGTGCCGCCGCCCATGCCGGCGGTGACGAAACACATATGAGAGCCACTCAGGTGATCCATGATCTCGTCGAGCGATTCCTCGGCAGCAGCGCGCCCGACTTCCGGCAGGGAACCGGCGCCGAGACCTTCCGTAACATGGGCGCCGAGCTGGATGCGGCGCGTCGCCTTGGAGGTCGCGAGCACCTGGGCGTCCGTATTTGCAGCGATGAAATCAACGCCCGCCAGTTTTTCGGCGATCATGTTGTTGATCGCGTTTCCGCCACCGCCGCCGACGCCAATCACCGTGATCTGCGGCCGTAGTCCCGTAATGCCGCTCTTGGCGTCTGTCATCGAACTCTCCTTTTGTCCCTCGTGCATGCTCCGCCCCGTCGCGGATAGCGAATCGCATAATACGTTAAGCGCGCAACAAGGCAGAGGCGGGGCGAGCTTTGCAATATCCAAAGGGATTTCGGCACTCGTTCATATTCGAAAAGACCGCACGGCGAGATTGATCCGGAGGATCGCACCAGCAGCGATTGCTTTGCCTCGAGGCGAAGTTTGGCTAAAGATGAAAGTGAAACGAGGGAGGGCGCATGTTTCTGTCGGATCGTCAGGAGAAGATCATCGCGCTTGCGAGGTCGTCGGGCCGGGTACTGGTCGATGATCTGGCGGCGCAGTTTGCCGTGACACCGCAGACGATCCGCAAGGATCTGAACGATCTTTGCGATGCGCAGCTTCTGACGCGCATTCATGGCGGCGCAACCTTCCCGCGAGGGACGGAGAATGTCCGCTATGACGCCCGGCGCCAGATCGCCGCAACGGAAAAACAGGCGATCGGTGTTGCTGCCGCTGATCTCATCCCCAATAACAGCTCGCTCTTCATCAATATCGGCACGACGACGGAAGCGGTCGGAGAGGCGCTCTCCGATCATCACGAATTGATGGTGATCACCAATAACATCAATGTCGCCAATAGATTGCGGCTGATCGACAATATCGAGGTGGTGATTGCCGGCGGCGTGGTACGCCAATCCGACGGTGGTATCGTCGGGGAAGCGGCCGTCGATTTCATCAGGCAGTTCAAGGTCGATTATGCCGTGATCGGCGCCTCCGCGATCGATCCGGATGGCGCTTTGCTCGACTACGATTTCCGTGAGGTGAAGGTGGCCCAGGCCATCATCGCCAATGCCAGACACGTCATCCTGGTAGCAGATTCGACCAAGTTCGAACGGACAGCACCCGTCCGTATCGGCCAGATTTCGCAGGTCCACACCTTCATCACCGACCAATGCGATTCGCCTTCTATCCGCACTATCTGTCAGCAGAGCGGTGTTGTGCTGGTCGAAACAGCGAAAGCTAACCGCTGATTTTAACGGTGAACAACATTCGTTTGACATTCGAAAAATTTTCGGTTTAATCATCCTCACTTTCGCAATGGTGGGGGAACCGTTGCGCTGTCCTGGCTCAAAGAGGGGGAGCATGAGCCGTATCAACGATATTTTCGTCATTGGGGGCGGGATCAACGGCTGCGGGATCGCGCGCGATGCGGTTGGCCGTGGTTATACGGTCGCGCTTGCCGAGATGAATGATTTCGCCTCCGGCACCTCGTCGGGTGCGACCAAGCTCATCCATGGCGGATTGCGTTATCTCGAACATTACGAGTTCCGGCTGGTGCGGGAATCGCTGATGGAGCGCGAGATTTTGTGGGCCATGGCCCCGCACATCATCTGGCCGCTGCGCTTCGTGCTGCCCTATCACAAGGGCGGCATCCGTCCGGCCTGGATGATCCGGCTCGGCCTGTTCCTCTACGACCATCTCGGCGGCCGCAAGCTTTTGCCGCCGACGGCGGTCTTGAACATGCGCACCGATCCGGCGGCAAAGCCGCTGAAGGCGCTGTTTTCCAAAGCCTTCGAATATTCCGACGGCTGGGTCGACGATGCCCGCATGGTGGTGCTCAATGCCCGCGATGCCGCCGACAAGGGCGCGCTGATCATGCCGCGCACCAGGGTGGTGTCGGCCAGACAGGAGAAAGATGCTCAGGGAAACAGCGTCTGGACGATCGAGACGATCAACACGGTGACCGGCAAGAGCGAGCGCCATCAGGCCCGCATGCTCATCAATGCCGCCGGTCCCTGGGTCGATCATGTCATCCGTTCCGCCTTCGGCCAGAACGAGGCCCGCCATGTGCGTCTCGTCCAGGGCAGCCACATCATCGTCAGGAAGAAGTTCGAGGGACCGCGCGCCTATTTCTTCCAGAACCCCGACAACCGCATCATCTTCGCCATCCCCTACGAGACCGACTTCACGCTGATCGGCACCACCGATCGCGACTACACCGCCGATCCGAAGGACGTGAAGATCTCCGAGGAAGAGACGCTCTATCTCTGCAATGCGGCGTCGGAATATTTCAAGGAGCCGGTCAAGCCCGACGATATCGTCTGGACCTATTCGGCAGTTCGCCCACTTTTCGACGACGGCGCCTCGAAGGCACAGGAAGCGACGCGTGACTATGTCTTGAAGGTCGAGGGCAAGCAGGGCGAGGCACCGCTTCTCAATGTCTTCGGCGGCAAGCTCACCACCTATCGGCGGCTGTCGGAACATGCACTCGAAAAGATCGGCGAAGCGATCGGCGTCAAGGGCAGGCCGTGGACGGCGGGCAGCCATCTGCCGGGCGGCGACTTTCCGGTGCAGGGCTATGAGGGCGAAGTCGGCAAGCTCAAGGCGAGCTATCCGTTCCTGACCGAGCCCCATGCCCGCCGGCTTGTCCGCCGCTACGGCACGAAAGCCGCCACGCTTCTCGGCAATGCCCAGAAGACAGAAGATCTCGGCAGGCTGTTCGGATCCGATCTCTACGAGGCCGAGGTTCGCTACCTGATCGAACATGAATGGGCCAGGCACGCGCAAGACGTGCTCTGGCGAAGAACAAAGGATGGCCTGCGTCTTTCGAAGGAGCAGGTGAGATCACTGGAGGAGTACATGGCTGCCATACCGGCACAGATGGCCGGATAAGGTGGCGTGTGGTCCCCGTTGCGAGGAGGCACGGGAATCGGAATGCTGGAGCTGCGAAACGCCGCCAAGATGGTGGGCGCGGACTATCATATCTATCCGACCGATCTGGTCCTCGAGCGGGGCACGCTGAATGTCCTGCTGGGGCCGACCTTGTCGGGCAAGACGTCGCTGATGCGGCTGATGGCGGGGCTTGATCGGCCGACGGAAGGCTCCGTGCATTTCGACGGCGCCGATGTCACCGGCATGCCGGTGCAGAAGCGCAACGTCGCCATGGTCTACCAGCAGTTCATCAATTATCCGGCACTGACCGTCTATGAGAACATCGCCTCGCCGATGCGCATTTCCGGCAAGGATGCGGCTGCGATCGACCGCGATGTGCGCAAGGCAGCCGAACTCCTGAAACTGACGCCCTATCTCGATCGCACGCCTCTCAATCTCTCCGGCGGCCAGCAGCAGCGCACCGCGCTCGCTCGCGCCCTTGTCAAGAATGCCAGCCTCGTGCTGATGGATGAGCCGCTTGCCAATCTCGACTATAAACTGCGCGAGGAATTGCGCGAGGAACTGCCGAAGATCTTCGCCCAGTCGGGGGCGATCTTCGTTTACGCCACCACCGAGCCTTCCGAAGCGCTGTTGCTCGGCGGCAATACGGCAACGCTGAACGCCGGCCGGGTCACGCAGTTCGGGCCGACGATCGATGTCTATCGGCGACCGGTTGATCTCGCCACCGCCGGCATCTTCGCCGATCCGCCGCTGAACGCCATTGAGGTCACCAAATCAGGTCATGTCTTTGTGCGCCCGGGCGGGGGCACGCTTCCGGTTCCGGCCCATCTTTACACCGTGTCCGATGGACCCGTGACGATCGCCTTCCATCCGCACCATCTCGGGCTGGCGCCGCAGACCGGCGATGCGGCTCGCCTCAAGGCGCGCACGCTGGTGTCGGAAATCACCGGCTCGGAGAGCTTCGTTCATCTGGACTATGACGGCGTGCGCTGGGTGATGCTGGCACACGGCATTCACGACATCGATCCGGACATGGAGATCGAAGCCTATCTCGACACGCGCCACTTGATGGCATTCGGCGCCGATGGGCAGGCCATCGCCACGGTTGGAAAGGTTTAGGAGAGCACAATGGCACGCATCACGCTCGACCATATCCGCCACGCTTACGGCGCCAATCCGAAGAGCGATAAGGATTATTCGCTGAAGGAAGTCGACCACGAGTGGAATGACGGCGGCGCCTATGCGCTACTCGGCCCCTCCGGCTGCGGCAAGACCACGCTGCTCAATATTATCTCCGGTCTTCTGCAGCCGTCACATGGCCGCATCCTGTTCGACGGTAAGGATGTCACGGACCTTTCGACCCAAAGCCGCAACATTGCGCAGGTCTTCCAGTTTCCGGTCATCTACGACACGATGACGGTCTACGACAATCTTGCCTTTCCGCTGCGCAACCGCGGCGTGGCAGAAGCGGATGTCGACCGACGCGTACGCGACATTCTCGAAATGATCGACCTTGCCGGCTGGGCGAGGCGCAAGGCGCAGGGCCTGACCGCCGACCAGAAGCAGAAGATCTCGCTCGGGCGCGGGCTGGTGCGCAACGACGTCAACGCCATTCTCTTCGACGAGCCGCTGACCGTCATCGATCCCCATATGAAATGGGTGCTGCGTTCGCAGCTGAAGCGGCTGCACAAACAGTTCGGCTTCACAATGGTCTATGTCACCCATGACCAGACCGAGGCTTTGACTTTCGCCGAGAAGGTGGTCGTCATGTATGATGGCCAGATCGTCCAGATCGGAACGCCGGCCGAGCTCTTCGAGCGGCCAAGCCACACCTTCGTCGGTTATTTCATCGGCTCGCCCGGCATGAACGTGATGCCGGCAAAGATCGACGGCAGCAGCGTCAGGGTGGGCGACGAGACGCTGACGCTCGACTATGCGCCCAAGACCGAGGGCGCGGCCAAGACCGAGCTCGGCATCCGGCCGGAATTCATCCGGCTCGGACGGGAGGGCATGCCGGTATCGGTGAGCAAGGTCGAGGATATCGGCCGCCAGAAGATCGTGCGCGCCCGTTTCGCCGGCCAGCCGATTGCAATCGTCGTGCCTGAGGATGGCGAAATCCCTGATGACGCCCGCGTCAGCTTCGATCCCTCAGCCATCAGCATTTACGCCGACAGCTGGCGTGTCGGCAGGGAGGCCTGACCCATGCAGAAGACGTGGAACAACAAAGCCTGGTTTCTGGTCCTGCCGGTGTTGCTGCTCGTGGCATTTTCGGCCGTCATCCCGCTGATGACCGTCGTCAACTATTCGGTGCAGGATACGTTCGGCAATAACGAGTTCTTCTGGGCCGGCACGGACTGGTTCGTCCAGACCCTCCATTCCGACCGTTTCTGGGAAGCATTGCAGCGCAACCTGCTCTTCTCCTTCATCATTTTGGCGCTGCAGATTCCGCTCGGCATCTTCATCGCGCTCAACATGCCGAAATCGGGACCGGGCGTTCCCGTCTGCCTCGTCTTGATGGCCTTGCCGCTCCTTATTCCCTGGAACGTCGTCGGCACGATCTGGCAGGTCTTCGGCCGTGTCGATATCGGCCTGCTCGGTCACACGCTGGAAGCGATCGGCCTCGACTACAACTATGTGCGCGATCCGGTCGATGCCTGGGTGACCGTCATCATCATGGACGTCTGGCACTGGACGAGCCTTGTTGTGCTGCTCTGCTATGCCGGCCTCGTTTCGATCCCGGATGCCTATTATCAGGCGGCCAAGATCGACGGAGCCTCGCGCTGGTCCGTCTTCCGCTACATCCAACTGCCGAAGATGAAGCGTGTGCTTCTGATCGCCGTGCTGTTGCGCTTCATGGACAGTTTCATGATCTATACCGAACCCTTCGTCGTCACCGGCGGCGGCCCCGGCAACTCTACGACCTTCCTCTCCATCGATCTGGTGAAAATGGCGGTCGGCCAGTTCGATCTCGGCCCTGCGGCGGCCATGTCGATCATCTACTTCCTCATCATCCTGCTGCTCTCCTGGGTGTTCTACACCGTGATGACCAGCGGCGACGCGAACGGCTGAAGGAGGGCGCAGACATGACCAAAAAATACAAACCTGCAGGCAACCTTTCCTGGCTCGTCCCGACGATCTACATCATCTTCCTGATCCTGCCGATCTACTGGCTCGTCAATATGAGCTTCAAGGAGAATGCCGAGATCACCGGCGCCTTCTCGCTGTGGCCGACGAACCCGACGGTGCGCAACTATGCGGTCATCTTCACCGATCCGTCCTGGTACAACGGCTATATCAACTCGATCATCTATGTGGTGATGAACACGGTGATCTCGGTCGCCGCAGCACTGCCGGCTGCCTATGCCTTTTCGCGCTATCGCTTTCTTGGCGACAAGCACCTGTTCTTCTGGCTTTTGACCAACCGCATGGCGCCGCCGGCGGTCTTCGCGCTGCCCTTCTTCCAGCTCTATTCGGCCTTCGGCCTGATCGACACGCATATTGCCGTCGCACTTGCCCACTGCCTGTTCAACGTGCCGCTGGCGGTCTGGATCCTCGAAGGTTTCATGTCGGGCGTACCCAAGGAGATCGACGAGACGGCCTATATCGACGGCTATTCCTTCCCGCGCTTCTTCATCAAGATCTTCATTCCGCTGATCGCGAGCGGGGTGGGTGTCGCAGGCTTCTTCTGCTTCATGTTCTCGTGGGTCGAGCTGCTTCTTGCCCGCACGCTGACGACCACGGCCGCAAAGCCGATCTCGGCGATCATGACGCGCACCGTCTCGGCTTCCGGCATGGATTGGGGGGTGCTGGCAGCAGCCGGCGTACTCACCATCATTCCCGGCGCCCTCGTCATCTATTTCGTCCGCAATTACATCGCCAAGGGCTTTGCCCTGGGTCGCGTCTGAGGAGGACCGGACATGAGCTTTTCCTGGATGGCCTGGACGCTGCCGACGGCGCTGTTCTTCCTGACGATCCTGGCGCTGCTGATCGGCATGAGCGTCTGGGAATATTTTTCGCCGGGCGGCTCACCGCGCGTCGGCTTACTTCGTTTCGAGACGACGCGCGGCGACCGGCTCTTCATTTCGCTGCTCGGCGCAGCATTCATTCATCTTGCATGGCTGGGTCTCATCGGACCCAACCTGTGGTGGGCTCTTGGCATCTCCGTGATCTACGCCGTCGGCGTGTTCCGCTACGTGTGATGCCAAGGTGATACGGATGGCCGGGGGTACTGGCCGCCTGAGACGTAAGACCTGCAATCGCAAACCCTGGGAGGATATTATGCGAAAGCACTTACTGACGACGACAGCAGGCTTGCTGCTGGCGATGACTGCGTCGGCCTATGCCGGCATGGACGAGGCCAAGACATTCCTCGACAAGGAAGTCGGCGATCTCTCGACGCTTTCCCGCGCCGACCAGGAAAAGGAAATGCAGTGGTTCGTTGATGCCGCCAAGCCCTTCGCCGGCATGGACATCAAGGTCGTCTCGGAAACGCTGACGACGCATGAATATGAATCGAAGGTGCTGGCGCCCGCCTTCACTGCAATCACCGGCATCAAGATCACCCATGACCTGATCGGCGAAGGTGACGTGGTCGAAAAGCTGCAGACGCAGATGCAGTCGGGCGAAAACATCTATGACGCCTATGTCAACGATAGCGACCTGATCGGCACCCATTGGCGCTACCAGCAGGCTCGCTCGCTGACGGACTGGATGGCCAATGAAGGCAAGGACGTCACCAATCCGGGCCTCGATCTCGACGACTTCATCGGCACCAAATTCACGACCGCGCCGGACAAGAAGCTCTACCAGCTTCCCGACCAGCAGTTCGCGAACCTCTACTGGTTCCGCTATGACTGGTTCAACGACGAGAAGAACAAGGCCGATTTCAAGGCCAAATACGGCTACGACCTCGGCGTTCCCGTCAACTGGTCTGCTTATGAGGACATTGCCGAATTCTTCACCGGTCGTGATGTGAACGGTAAGAAGGTCTTCGGCCACATGGACTATGGCAAGAAGGACCCGTCGCTCGGCTGGCGTTTCACCGATGCCTGGTTGTCGATGGCCGGCAATGGCGACAAGGGCCTGCCGAACGGCCTTCCTGTCGATGAATGGGGTATCAAGGTCGACGAGAATTCGCGTCCGGTCGGTTCGTGCGTTGCACGCGGCGGCGATACCAATGGTCCGGCTTCCGTCTATTCGATCGCGAAATATCTCGATTGGATAAAGGCCTACGCTCCGCCGGAGGCAGGCGGCATGACCTTCTCCGAATCCGGTCCGGTGCCGGCACAAGGTGCGGTCGCCCAGCAGATCTTCTGGTACACGGCCTTCACGGCCGACATGGTCAAGCCCGGCCTGCCGGTCATGAATGATGACGGCACGCCAAAATGGCGCATGGCTCCGAGCCCGCACGGCGTCTACTGGAAGGACGGCATGAAGCTCGGCTATCAGGACGTCGGTTCCTGGACGCTGATGAAGTCGACGCCTGACGATCGCGCCAAGGCTGCATGGCTCTATGCGCAGTTCGTCACCTCGAAGACCGTGGACGTGAAGAAGAGCCATGTCGGCCTCACCTTCATCCGCGAATCCACCATTCGCGACAAGAGCTTCACCGAACGTGCTCCGAAGCTCGGTGGCTTGATCGAGTTCTATCGCTCGCCGGCCCGCGTTCAGTGGTCGCCGACCGGCACGAACGTTCCTGACTATCCGAAACTCGCGCAGTTGTGGTGGCAGGCGATCGGCGATGCCGCTTCCGGTGCAAAGACGGCGCAGGAAGCCATGGACTCGCTGTGCGGCGAACAGGAAAAGGTGCTGCAGCGCCTGGAACGCGCGAAGGTGCAGGGCGATATTGGCCCGAAACTCGCCGAGGAGCATGATCTCGCCTATTGGAACGCAGACGCGGTGAAGAAGGGCAACCTTGCGCCGCAGCTGAAGATCGAGAACGAGAAGGAAAAGCCCGTCACCATCAACTATGACGATCTCGTCAAGAGCTGGGCCGACGCCAAGAAGTAGGCGTCAAACTGGCCGGGCGCGGCTGCGCCCGGCCATCGCTAAATTTCCATGATAATAACGGGAACAGAGCTGCCGTTCCGGCGGAACGACGGCTGCTGCGCAGGAAACAGATGTCATGAGCGGCCATATCCTTGCCATCGACCAGGGCACGACATCGTCACGAGCCATAATTTTCGACCCTCAGATGCGGACCGTATCCTCGGTCCAGACGGAGATCACCCAGCATTTCCCACAGACCGGCTGGGTGGAGCATGATGCAAACGAAATCTGGGACACGGTGCTTTCGACGGCCCGCGACGCCCTGGCAAAGAGCGGCGCAGCTCCTGGCGCAGTCGCCGCCATCGGCATCACCAACCAGCGGGAGACGACCGTCGTCTGGGAAAAAGCCACCGGCCGGCCGCTTCACAAGGCGATCGTCTGGCAGGACCGGCGCACGGCGGAAATGTGCGACCGGCTGAAAGTCGATGGCTATGAAAAGCTCTTCACCGCCAAGACCGGTCTGCTTCTCGATCCCTATTTTTCCGGCACGAAGCTGCGCTGGCTGCTCGACAATGTCGAGGGACTGCGTGCCCGTGCCGAAGCCGGAGAGGTCTGTTTTGGTACCATCGACAGCTGGATCATCTACAAGCTGACCAGCGGGCGGGCGCATGTCACCGATGCGACCAACGCCTCGCGAACCCTGCTCTACAATATCGCCGAGAACCGTTGGGACGACGAGCTTCTCGAGATCCTGCGCATCCCGCGGGCGCTGCTGCCCGAGGTCAAGGACAGTGCCGACGATTTTGGCACGGTCGATCCTGACATCTTCGGCGCGGCGATCCCGATCCTCGGGGTCGCGGGCGACCAGCAGGCGGCGACAATCGGCAATGCCTGTTTCGAACCGGGCATGGTGAAGTCGACCTACGGCACCGGTTGTTTCGCGCTCCTGAATACCGGTGACGACCGCGTCCACTCGAAGAACCGGCTGCTCACCACCATCGCCTACCGTCTGAACGGCAAGACCACCTACGCGCTGGAAGGGTCGATCTTCATTGCCGGTGCGGCCGTGCAGTGGCTGCGTGATGGTCTCGGCATTATCGGGAACGCATCGGAAACCGGTGCTCTGGCTGACAGAGCCGATCCGCAGCAAAGGGTCTATGTCGTGCCCGCCTTCACCGGCCTCGGTGCTCCCTATTGGGATCCGGAGGCGCGGGGCGCGATCTTCGGCCTGACGCGCAACAGCGGCCCGGCGGAGCTGGCGCGCGCCGTCCTGGAATCGGTCGCCTACCAGACGCTCGACCTGCTGGTGGCGATGCGCAGCGATTGGGGCGACCATCCGATCGAAACCGTGCTGCGCGTCGATGGCGGCATGTCGGCCTCCGAATGGACCATGCAGCATCTCGCCAACATTCTCTCAAGTCCGGTCGATCGGGCGGCGACCTTGGAGACGACAGCGCTCGGAGCAGCCTGGCTTGCCGGATCGAAGGCCGGTGTCTGGCCGGACCGGACGGAGTTCGCGCGCGCCTGGGCGAGCGACCGTAGCTTTGAGCCCGATATGACTGACGTAGACAGGCAGGCGAGAATTGTCGGCTGGCGCAACGCGATTGCGCGAACACTCAGCACGGTGACCTGACCTAGCGCGGACCACCACCGTGGGGAAAGAGCCGGGCGGTGTCAGGCCGCCCGGCTCATCGATATGTCTTGCTTCAAGTGTCGAGCCGGTTCTGTGTCTGCCGGTCGAAGAAGTGCACCTTCGGGGTCGCAAAGGACAGTTTGATCCGCTGTTCGGGTGCAAGGCTCACGCGTTCGCGCACAACCCAGGTGAGTTCCTTGCCCTCGACCTCGACGGCGACATGGGTTTCCGAACCGGTCGGCTCAATGACCTTCACGATCGCTTCGATGCCCTCATCGCCACCGAGCGAAATATCCTCCGGACGGATGCCGAGCGTCAGCGACTTGCCCGAGGAATTCTCTGGCGCTTGCGAGAGTTTGACGCGCGCGCCGCCGGGAAGAGCAAGGCTCGGGCTACCGGAATTCTCAAGCGTGCCCTCGAGGAAATTCATCGCCGGTGAGCCGAGGAAACCAGCGACGAAGATGTTGCTCGGCCGATCGTAGAGTTCGAGCGGACTGCCGATCTGTTCGACATGGCCGCCCTGCAGCACGACGATCTTGTCGGCCATGGTCATGGCCTCGATCTGGTCGTGCGTGACATAGACGATCGTCGTCTTCAGGCGCTGGTGCAGCGCCTTGATCTCCGCCCGCATCTTGACGCGCAGCTTCGCGTCGAGGTTCGACAGCGGCTCGTCGAAGAGGAAGACCTTCGGATCGCGAACAATGGCGCGGCCCATGGCGACGCGCTGGCGCTGGCCGCCCGAAAGCTGGGCCGGCTTGCGCTCCAGCAGCGGCTGCAGGCCGAGGATCGCGGCAGCCTCCGCCACCTTTTTGTCGATCTCTGGCCGCTTGGCGCCGGCAAGCTCTAGCGCAAAGCCCATGTTCTGGGCGACCGTCATCTGCGGATAGAGCGCGTAGTTCTGAAAGACCATGGCGATATCACGGTCCTTCGGCTGCAGATTGTTGACGACGCGCCCGTCGATGCTGATCTTGCCGGCGCTGATTTCCTCCAGGCCGGCGATCATGCGCAAGAGCGTGGACTTTCCGCAGCCGGACGGGCCGACGAGGATGACGAACTCGCCATCGGCAATCTCGACATCGATGCCGTGGATGATGTCGACCGAACCGAAGGATTTCTTGACTTTGTTGATGCTCAATCCGGACATGGGGGCTCCTTCTATCCTTAGCGCTTCCTGCGCACGCGCAGCGCCTGATGCGGCTTGCGGGGAAGCTTGACGCCGAAAGCAGCATCCGGCTTGCCGCCGCGCACGATCGCGCCATGACGGGTGGGATGCGGGACGGGTGCAGCGACCTTCTCGGCCGGTGTGATCGTCATCTCCCAGGTATCGATGATATCGACATCGTAATTGTCGTCGTCGAGCGGCAGACCCGATGACCAGATGACCGGCTGGTGCTCGCCGAGATAAATCAGCCGGAAATCATCGTCGCCGTCCCGCGCACCCGAGACACGCGACCAGGGCCATTCACCGATAATGCCGAGCGGCTCCAGCCCGTGCTTCACATCCGCCTCGAGCAGATCGCGCAGGAAACCGATGCGCTTCCAGGCCTCGCCACGCAACTCGCCGCCCTTGGCCCACCAGATCAGGTCCTCGGGATGCGAATAGGTCTCGCCGTGGCCGGCATAACCGCCGCGCGCTATGGTGATCCAGTAGCGATGCACCAGTTCCTGAGCGCAGAGATTGCCCCAGGACTGCAGGATATCGCCCTCGTATTCCGGCTCGTCGTTGACGACCGGCTTGCCATAGGCGTTGCGCCATTCTTGCGTGCGCTTGACGTCGGGGTTCTGGATGCAGGTATGGGTGACCCAGGGCTTGCGATGGTCGAAATTCGCCGTCACGTCGCCATTGTGGATCGAGCGCAGGTGTTGGTAGGGATCGTTTTCTTCCAGGATATGGAAGTAGCGGTCCCACTGCTCCATTGGCTTGGTATCAATCAGGAAGTCATATTCATTGGCAAGCGACCACCAGACATTCCGGTAAGCAGAAAGCCGCGCCGCGAGATAGGCGACATAGCGGAAATCCTGCTCGGCCGACATGTCGGCATAACCCCAGCGGTCATAGGGGTGAAAGATGATGATATCGGCCTCGATGCCGAGCGCGCAAAGGGCTGCCACCTGCCGGTCGAAATGCTTGAAGAGGGCAGGGTTCGGCCGGTCGAAATCCTCCCTGCCATCAGCCCCTTTTTCGAAGCAGGCATGTAGCGGCTCATTGGTATTATAGGGATAGTCCTTCGGGAAGACGCCCATGCGGATCTTGTTGAAGCGGGTTTTCTTCAGCGTCTCCAGTGTCTGGTTCTGCATCTCCAGCGGCTGATGCGTCCAGGCATAGCAGGTCGTGCCGAAGGAGAAGAAGGGCGTTCCGTCGGCATAGCCGAAATGGAACTTGTTGCGCACCCGCACCGGTCCATGATTGCCTGCCGACGGCGCGGCTGCTGTAAACGAACCCGTCTTGCCGTCGAGTGCCGACGTCTTCGAGCGCGTCTTGAAGGACCATTCGCCCTCGACGTCGGGCATGAAGCGGATGCGGTAGGTGCCGTTTCCGTCATAAAAGCCCGGCACGCGGACCTCGCGGCTCTTGTGCGTGAACACGGCATCGAATGCCACGTCGAGATAGGGATTGCCTTCGGACGGGCCGGCAAAGGCCGCTTCGAACACGCCCCATTTTTCGACTGCTGCATCGGACATTCTGTCTCTCCTCGTAAACAAGATTTCGGTCAGCCCTTGACGGCTCCGGAGGTCAGTCCGGACACGAAGTAGCGCTGGAACATGAGATAGACGATCGTCGCCGGTAGCACGGTCATGACGATCGCGGCGTTGAGCTGGCCGTAATTGCTGGAAAACTGACCCTGGAACGACATGAGGCCGAGCGGCAGGGTCCACATGTGCTGGTCCTGCAAAAGGACGAGTGCCATGGCGAATTCGTTCCAGGTGGAGACGAAGTCGAGGATCAGCAATGCGGCGAGAACCGGCAGGCAGACGGGCAGGAAGATCCGCCGGAAAATGGTGAAATGCGTCGCGCCATCGATGAGGGCTGCCTCCGACAGCTCCTTCGGAATGCCCTTGAAGAAGCCGTGCAGGATGAAGACCTGATAGGGAACGCCGAAGGCGATATAGGGCAGGATGACGCCCGGATAGGTGTCGATGAGCCCGAAGGAATTCACCAGCGTGAAGAGCGGTGCGAGCATCACCTGGAAAGGGATCATCGTGCCGAAAACGACGAGCAGCAGGAGCGCCTTGCTGATCTTCAGCTTGATCTTGGCAAGCGCGTAGGCGGCCATTGCCGACAGCGCGAGGCCGAGCGGCACCTTGATGACGGTGATGATGACGCTGTTGAAGAAGGAGCTGGCAAAATTGCCGCGGCTCCAGGCGTCGGCGTAGTTTTGAAAGGCGAGTTCGGTCGGCGGCATGAAGGCGCCGGTGCTGGTGACCGCGGCCGGCGTCTTCAGTGAGGTGAAGACGATGAAGACGAAAGGCGCGACCCAAATCAGCGCGACAAGGATGAGGGCGATCCACAAGCCGATCAGGATGGGGTCGCGCTTCAGGCGAAGGGGCTTGGTGTCGATGTCGAGATCGTCGGCTTGCGCTCCGAGAACTGTCACGATTCGACCTCCTCATGCTTTTGCGTCCAGCGCAGATAGGGGATGACGATCGCCATGGTGATTAAAAGCAGCACCACCGAGATCGCAGCACCGCGGCCGAAATCAAAGATCTGCATGGCCTGGGTGAAGGCCCAGAGCGCCAGCATCTGGGTCGACTGGGCGGGACCACCGCCAGTCAGGCCATAGACGATGTCGAAAGCCTTCAGCGACGAGATGATGGAGAGAACCAGAACGATGGTAATGGTGGGACGCAATGCCGGCAGTGTAACATGCTTGAAGACGGCCCAGCGGCCGGCGCCATCGATGCGGGCGGCTTCCACCAGCGTCTGCGAGACGTTCTGAAGACCTGCGAGGAACAGCACCATCGAGAAGCCGACGGTCTGCCAGAGATAGGCGATGAAGACGGAATAGAGCGCGATATCCTTGTTGCCGAGCCAGTCCTTGATCCAGGTCTGCATGCCCCAGGAGGTCAGCATCTGGCTGAACAGGCCGAAGAAGGGATCGTACATCCACTTCCACATGGTGGCGACGGCGATCGGCGCAATGATGACGGGCAGGTAGAAGATGGCGCGCAGGCTGTTGCGGCCGAAAATCTTCTGGTTGAGGCTGAGCGCCAAGAGCAGCCCGACTAACGGCGGGAAGATCAGGCTCATCAGCGTCCAGATCACGGTATTCCGGAAAGCAACCCAGAAGACCGGATCGCGCGTGAAGATCGCCGTATAATTCGCGAGGCCGACGAAAGGCCGTTGCGGATCGAGCCCGTTCCACTTCTGGAAGCTAATAATAACCACGTTCAGCATCGGGTAGAGCGCGAAGATCGCGTAAATGGCCAGAGCCGGGACGAGCAGGATGAAGGCCTGCACGCGTGGATCATGAGTTGTTTGGCGCAATGACATGCTCACCTCCGGGCAGGGCACGATCCTGCCGGTCTTGCGAATGCGGCGCTAGCCGACCGACATTGTGTCGGCCAGCCGGCGTCTCGGGAGGAGTTAGGTTCTACCGGCGATGAAGGCCTGCATCTGCTTGGCTGCTGCGGCCGGCTCGATGCTGCCGGAGGCAACATCGTTGATGACGCGGAAATATTCCGTCGTCACGTCAAGCGGAAAGGCCTGGTCGCCATTCATGTAGATCTTGCTGTAGGTCTTGAAGATATCCAGCCACTCGGCTTCCAGAGGCTTCTGGTTGGTGTACTGGACATTCTTGTTGACCGAGATCGAGCTGATCTGGCCGACGAGATCCTGCTGCACTTTCTTCGACAGGAAATAGTCGATGAATTTCGCAGCCATGTCCGGGTTCTTGGTTTTGGTGCTGATGTAATTGTACTCGGCAAAACCATAGAGGCGGTTGGTATTGGTCGGGAAGGGGAAGATCCCGTAATCGTCGAGATTGACGCCGCTGCCGGACAGCTGGCCGACCAGCCAGTCGCCTTCCAGCATCATCGCCGCGCGGCCGGCGGTGAAGAGACTATAGGACTGCTTGTTGTCGATGCCCATGAAAGGCTGCAGCGTATAGTCCTTCGTCCACTTGGCGAATTCGGTGAACGCGTCGGTCGCGCAGGGCTCCTTCGACCAGTCGAGCTTCATCAGCTTCAGCTGATCGTGCTTTTCGGCGCCGCATTTGGTTTCCAGGATCACATCCATCAGGCGCATGACGTGCCAGTTGACGGTGCCGCCGAAGGTGAAGCCCGGAATGCCGGCTGCCTTCAGCTTGTCGGCTGCGGCCAGAAGCTCGTCATAGGTCTTCGGCTCTTCGGTGATGCCGGCCTGCTGGAAGAGCTTCTTGTTGTAATAGACGGCCTCACCCTTGAAGGTGAAGGGGGTGCCGTGCTTGCCGCCCGGATAGAGATCGGCAAAGGCAGCTGCCGAGGGAAGCAGCTCGTCGTTCCACTTGTATTCGGTGTAGTACTTGTCGAGCGGCAGCGACAGGCCGGCCTTCACATATTCGCCGCCAAGGCCAAGGCCTGCCCAGCTGAAATAGATGTCCGGGCCGCGGTTGGAACCGGCAGCGACGCGCAGCGCCGTCTTGTGCTCGTCGACGGCGCGCTGGACGATCTCGATATGGGTTCCCGGGTTTGCTGCTTCGAAATCGCTCGCAACCTTCTTCAACGCCACGTTGGCGGCATTATTGTCGAAGTTCAGCGTCCAGAGCGTGATGTCCTCGGCCTTGACGGGGGTGACCGCAACAGCCGCAATTGCGATGGCGGCCACGCATGAAGACTTCAATTTTGCAGAAAGGGTCAGCATTACGTCCTCCTCTTGTAAGCTGGAGCCTTTCTTGCCGGATGCTCATTGACATGTCAACTGGTATGATGAGCTAACCATAGGAATGGGCGTCTTATGATCGATGCCAGTTTCGTTGAGGCCCTGGGGGAGGCGGCCGCGGCCGGGAGGATCCGTTTGTTGGAATGGTTATTTCGGGTTGGAAAACCTGGCGCCTTCCAGCTTCGGCGTCCAGCCTCGTACCTGCACGGTAGCTCGATGCTCGTTGCGCTGACCAATGAGGAGATTGCCCCATCGCCTCTGATGAAGCATTCTTTGCCGCACTGAACAAGATGGAAATGATATCGGCTCAAGTGACAAGCTATCGATAAACGCGTGCGGCGTTGAGCGACATGCTCGCTACGACCGACGTTTTGAAGGTGCTCTGCCATGGGCAAGTCTGGAAAGACGTCGTGAAGTCGCGCTCATCATTGACCACGACGGCAACCCGCCGCCAGGCTACACCATGTCGGCTCTCGTCGCCGCCAACCGTGGGCATCGATTTGGCCGTATGGCGCTCAAAAACCAGACGACAGCGGCGAAAACGGTTTTTCTCAGGGCTTGTTCGTCGGGTATCGTCTCCGTCGGCGGCCTCGACGAACGGACGAGCTTCGCAACGCTCCTGAGCCGTGTCGGCACGAGCGCTGTCGTAGCGCCGCGCTGGAAAATTGACGCAGAGCTGGCATTGCCCACCCTCGACGAAGCGATAGCGGGCTCCGTGGCAGGGCAACCGCTGAACAAGGCGATGAGCTCTGCCGTCGCCGCCGCGATCAACCGGGAGTGCCGGCATGGCAAGCCCATTCTTTTGTCATCGAGGGAGCCTGGGAATGAGCATTGCAGATGATCTCAACAAGAAGGGTGCGACGCCCGAGACGATCCTTCAGGTCCTGGATACGACCGTCTTCGAAGCATCGGGCGACCTATCGCCTGATGAGATGATGTCGAATTTGAAAGCGGTGGTCGATGACAAGGCAGACGTGGATGAGGCCCTCGAAACGCTTCGCAAACATCCAGAACTCCTCAATGAAATTGCGTTGCTGTGGATTGCGCACGCTGCGTAGCAACGGGAGACCGAGCAACTGATTTCCGAGGCGATCGCGGACGCGGATCGCCAGATGCCGATGCTGGAGATTGGCGCGGTGACACTCATCGCCCTCTAAGCGATCTACACCTTCGGCCCGGACAAACCGACGAATGTGAAATGGACCATCAGGCAGCGCAAGGAAGGGACATTCGAAGAAATCAAAAGTGACGCCGAATTTGCCGACCTCAGCCAACCAGTGAAGGCTTTCTTGGATTGTTTACCGGCGCGACCAAGGGGAAGAAATAGACTGACTGGGATGGCATTTCCGGCCGCCGGTCCTTCAAATCAACCACTATCGATACTTGAACCTCGTGGTCACTGAAACGTCGAAGTGCACAGGAATCTGACGTAGGCATAAATTCGTAATTACGCGATACCCAAAAAAACGGCGAGGGACCGGGTGACTGCTAGGAGAGCATCATCTTCCAGGCGACCAATCATCGTACCAATTCTTTCGCGTTTCACGGACATGGCTTTGTCCACCATCACTTGCGAGGCTTTCCGCAATCCGCTTTGCGCGGTTGGCTGAATTGTTGGCCGAATGAGCGGCGCATCGATGAGTGTACTGGAAATCAGCAGCACAGTGACCGTGCCTGTCGCGTCGAACTGATCGGCCTGGATGACAAGTGCCGGACGAGGCTTGCCGAAATCGCCGCTGGTTACGACGGTGACGATGTCACCACGCCTCACGCTTCACCTTCGGAGTCCAGGTCGCCGAGAGCGGCATCGAGGAAATCTTGCAAATCACGGTCGCCAGCATCGGCAAGGGCTGTCTGAACGGACTGACGATGGCATTCGGCGGCAAAACCGGGGCGGCGAGTATCGGGGACCCATATCTGCACCGGTCGCAGGCCGGCAGCCCGCAATGTTTCACGACGCTTTTGAACTCTTTCGTTGACAGAGGTGGCCATAAGGAAACTCCCTTGACGTTGTTACATGTAACATAAGAACCAGCTGCTGTCATGTCAACGTGGCCGGAGAAGAGAAGCGCCAGCTTTCCTCGGCTCATGGGGAAACGAACCAGCTTTACCGAGCCAACGATTCGACCAGAGAATATACGACCGTCAGCAGGGTGTTCGCGACCAGCACCAGCGACCAGCGATGATGTCCCTGGGAGTTGTGTAGCTCGTTCGATCGTCGAGCTTCCCGGGCAGAGCCGGGAACGGGTCAACTTGAGCGGGCAAGTTGATAAGCGGATCATCGCTTATTGTAGCGATGTTTTCCGGTGTCATGTATCGCGAGCGCTGAACAGCCCACTCGTCATTTTGCTCCAGCAACAAAGCGCCGACGAGTCTGAAGATGGCATCGTCGTTGGGAAAGATGCCGACGACCTCTGTCCTTCGCTTGACGGCCGCGGCAGTCAACTTGAAGCGACTGGCAAGTGCTTTTCTGTCAATTTTACTGTTCGTGTACAGCCAAGAAGCTACCAGCTCAGCCCGACATCCCTCCAGGCAAAGGAAAGTTTTTGGAATCGCCTTGTCGGTGACTTCCGCGTAGCTCCGCCGACGATTGGTTCTTCAACAGCCCCACCCTGCATCTTTGCCAGGCAGCGGAAAGGACCTTGGACACGGCGGCTGAACGCAAAAGTCCGCAGCTACAGTTTCAAAATCCAGAGGTCCACAGTCATCGCCGCGACCGGGCACAAACGGGTTCCTCAATTTAGAAAACCGAAAATATCGGACCGACCGCGATTGAGAGACGCCGAAAATCTGCTCCAAGCCGGGGGTGTGACTACGGTTGGACTACGCCCTCCCTTCGTGGCGGGCGCTAGTCTGATCCTGACTGAGAGAGAATCGGACCTTGATCGCCGCTACGCATTAGCTGCCAAGCAATCGCGGAAACGCTTCAGTTTTGGTCGCGGTCACTTTTAGTGAGCGCTTCAGCAACGTGTGGCCGTAGCTCTAGCGCCTCTACATGCCTTCATAGTTTGTGTAGGACCGGGCAAGTCGAGCAGATCTTCGTTCGGTCGAAGGCGGGTTGCCATGCGTCTCGACATGACGGACTTTGAGGCGTCCATCGCCGCGAGGCTGCACCAGCCAGTCATGGCCCGGACGATCTCGCCCGGCTCGGAGGTCGGGCTGCGTGATTGGACGACGCCCGGCATCCAGAATGGATAATTGCGTCGTTTCACATTTTGGAGATTTTTCCTACGATCTCTCACGAAATCTCGGGAGGATTTCGGCGTATCCACGGACATCGGCCTCTTACCGGGTGGCGTGGTGGATCATCGACAGGGGAGGTTGCTGATGATGTCGGATACGCTGACGACCGCTCTCCAGCATTGGCGCAAGAGACGGCGCGCGGAGGTCCTCGATCTCGACGGTCACGTGGTCGAAACCTTGAAAAGGGCGGGCCAGAGCGCGCCTGTCAATCAACGGATCGTCGAGATCGCCCGCGCCATCGGAGCGCGACAGCCTTTCGGCGCAACCGTCAAACGCCACCCTTATCGAGGCATGAATGGCCGTTACCGGCCGGAGCAACAGTATGAGAGGAGAAGTTCATGGGTTGGGATGAGACGCGCGGTCCGCGGATTGCATTTGTTGGAACGGGCGCGCAAGGCGCGTCCATCGGGGCGGATTTCGCCTTGGCGGGCCTTGACGTCACCTTCATCGAGCAATGGCCGGAGCATGTGATGGCGATCCGTGAAAAGGGCATCACGGTGAACCTGCCGAAACGCACCATCAATGCGAAGGTCCCGGCTTTACACCTGTGTCAGGTCGCCGAAATCAAGGAACCCTTCGATGTCGTGTTCCTCGTGGTAAAAGCCTACGACACCAAATGGGCATGCCAGCTGATCGAGCCATGTCTGGCGCCTGATGGGCTGGTCGTCGGTCTCCAAAACGGCATGACGCATGAGGATATTGCCGACGTGGTCGGCCGCGAGCGGACGATCGGCGCCGTCATCGAAATCGCCTCCAATATGTTCGTGCCCGGCGTCACCAACCGGCAGAACGATCATGACACGTCCTGGTTTGCGCTCGGCGCGCTCGATCCGAAGACGCAGGATCGCGTGGAAGCAGTCGCCGATCTGCTGCGCAATTCCGGCACGGTCGAAGTGATGGACGACATTCGTTCCGCCAAGTGGATGAAGCTTGTCGTCAATGCCGCCGAACTTATTCCGTCCGCCATCATCAATCTGCCGCTCGCCGATGCAGCGCGCGCACCGGGCATGCTCGAGGTCATGCGGGCCGCCGGATATGAGGCAATGCGGGCAGCACTCGCCGACGGAGCCAAAATCGTTCCGATCATCGGCATGCCGCCGGTGACCACCAATCATCCGGAACGTTATGTCGATCAGATCTTCGACGAAGTGCTGAAGACCTTTTCACAGGCCGACACATTGACGACGTCGCTGCAGGATTGGCGCAAGGGACGCCGAGCGGAAGTTGGGGAGGTCAATGGCTGGGTTGTCGATATACTGCGCGTGCACGGACAGGAAGCCCCGGTCAATCAACGGGTCATGGACGTGGCTTTTGATATCGAAGCCGGTCAGATTGATGCGCGACCGGAGAATGCAGCACTACTGATCGAGGCATACCAGGCCGTGATGGCACACAGCTAGGATAAGAACAGGCGGCTTTTTGGGGCCGTGGTAAATATCCACGGCCACCCGTCGTCGTTCATCGCCGGTGCATTTTGATTGACTAAACCGTGCTTTGCCGTGTCCAGCTCCTCTGCGTGGATTTGAGGCTTTCTTCAATTTGAGCGGCGGCGTGCTCAAGGGCAAGCCGCGGCGTCTTATTGCCGAGCAATGCCTCATGGATCTCTTCGCCGAGGACCTTCTCGATCGTCGTATATTGTGGGATCTTTGGGCGCTGCCAGGTCTGCAGAAGGTTCTTCTTGGCGAGCTGGTCCACGAAACGCACGATCGGCGAACTTGCGGCAGCCTCCGGATCGGCACTGACGGAAAAACGCGGCGCGACCGGAAATCCGTTTTTCACATGCGCTTTCATTGCTTCTCTCGATGCCATCCAGGCGATCGCATCGGCGGCCAGTTCCACTCGTTCCTCGGGCAGATTTGTCGGAATGCAGAAGAGAAAGCCCCCGATCGGCGAGGCGCGCGTGCCGCCCGGGCCAGAGGGCTGAGGCAGATATTCGACCCTGCGCTTGACGACCGACTGGACGTCATATTCGAAGCGAGCCGCGCGCATGGTCCAGAAATAGCCGAGACTTGCTTTTCCTTTCAGAAACACTGCGAGCGTCTGGTCCCAAGCCATTTCAAGGATCTTGGGCGGAGAGATTTCGAGCAGCCTGCGCATATAGTCAAGTGCCGCAAAACCAGCGTCGGACAGAATCGTGCAGCTCAATTCTTCGAGGTTGACGCCCTCAAGCGTGAAGCCCGCGCGGATCTTGCGCAGCGAAATCGCCGGTTGACCGCAGGCGCCCATGAAAAACAGGAAGCTCGAGGCGATCGGCATGCCGCGCGCACCATCCCAGACCGCGCCGAACATTCCCTCATCGGGAGCGTGAAATTTGCGACCGGCATTGATCACATCGTCGAATGTCTTCGGGAACGACAGGCTCGCATCGGCAAACAGGTCCTTTCTCGCTGCAAGGACCTCGATGGTGCAATAGCCGGGAACGCCGTAGTCACGCCCTTCCCAGGTCGCTGAAGACCAGATGGAGGGATGGAAATCGAGCGGGTTGATGCCCGTCTTCTGGATATATTGGTCGATCGGCCTGATAACGCCTCTCTCGGCGAATTCGCCGAGCCAGGGCATGTTGATGGCGATGACGTCGTAATCGGAAAGCCGCTTGGCGCCATTTTCGCGCGCGCGTCGATAAAGATCGGGCAGCGGCAGAAGGTCGAAATTCTTGCGCGAAGCGAGGTTGCTGCGGAAGTCGGCCCACATGTTGCGCATTGCGGAGAAATAATTGTCGTCGTTCAGGAGAAAACGAAGCTCGATCTGCGATTCCGCGCGCTTCTGCACCAGCCGCATCGGCGGGATGATTTGCGAACCGAGCGGGGTTCCCCCGAAATAATACTCATCCTCCTCCTCGCCTGCCCGCAGCCCCAATGTCTGGGCGAGCAGGGATTTCGTCTTGCGGGCATAAAGCTCGAAGGAGCGAAGCAATTGCTCGCTCGGCTGCAGCGCGAAGCTCTTGCCTGTCTGTCCCTTGGCGACCTTGAGAATGTAACCGGCATCGATGAGGCGATTGATCAATCGCATCGAGGTTGCATAGGGAAGACCGGATTCCTGCCCGAGCGTCGAGATCGAGACAGGCTGGCTCAGAATATGCGACTTGATCAGGAACGTGACGATAAGCCAGATCGCATCATCATCGGCCGCTTCGACGACCTCTCTGAAGGGGCGGCGCGTTTTCTCGATGAAATCGATGACGCGCAGCATTTCATATTCGTTCACGTCGGCCTCCCAACCGTCGCGCTGCCTGCAATCAGACTAGCCGGCAACTCTTCCGCTCGCCAGCCCCGTCAAAGCGCTAAATGGCCTTGAGGGTGTGCGAAGCAGCAGCCTTTTCCCGGCCCAGGCCAGCAAGGCGCTCATATTGTTCGAAGAGCACGAAGAAGTCCTTTTCGGCAAGACCATCGGCGAAGGCTGCCTCGTACTGCTGGCGGATCATCGAGGCGAGATACATCGGAACATGATCGGATTTTGCCGCCCCAAGGATCAGGTCGAAGTCTTTCATCATCTGTGAGACGGAAAATGCGGGATCGAAATTGCGGTTGACCAGCAGGTCGCGCTTGTAGGCGATCAGCGGTGACGAGACAGCGCTCTCGCAGATGACGTTGAGCATGGTCTCGACGGTCAGATTTCCCTTTAATCCAAGCGTCAATGCCTCCCCAAGAAGGGCTGCCGTTGCGCCGACGAGCGCATTCAGCACGAGTTTCAGATAGCGTGCCTGCTCGCCTTCGCCGAGATAGAACCGTTTCGCTGAAAAGCTCGCCAGGACGGGCTCGACCTTTTTATATGCCTGTTCGGGACCAGAGACCATGACCGAGAGCAGACCCGAGGATGCGGTGATCGTACTGCCCGAAACGGGCGCACGCACATAGTCGACGCCCTTGCGGTGAAGGGCTTCTGCAACTTCGGCCGAAAGCTCCGGCGAGACGGTGCTCATCTCCACCAGGATCTGGCCGGGCTTGAGCAGTTCGACAAGCGTGGAGGGTGCAAGTGTGAGCTGACGCAGCACCTCGTCATTCGGAATGGTCAGGATCACTATGTCGGATGCCTCGACCAGATCCTCCAGGCTGTGGGCGACGTTCGCGCCCTGCGCAACGACGGAAGCACGGTTTTCCGGAAGTGGCTCATAGACGGACAAGGCATATCCGTTCTCGAGGACGCGCCGGCTCATCGGCGCGCCCATCTTGCCGATTCCGGCCCATCCCACTTTCAACGTCTCGCTCATGCAAAACCTTCCTTCCCCGGAGGCGTTCGCCAACCGGAATTCTCGATGCAGCTCTATGTCGAAGGAGCGCCAGCGAACCGGGCGAAAACATGCCTCAACTCGGCGCGAGGGCCGTCTCCTCCCGAAGAAATACTAGCGTCAGCCGAAGACCTATTGCTGCATTGAAAATATCCATTTCGGACAATTAAGGATTTGTCGAAGCGCAGGTTGATCCTCTAGCCTTCGCTTCGGATCGCACGGCGGTTCCTGTGGGAGGAATATTGCCGTCAACATGTTGGAGATGACGCGGAAGCCAGCGCTTCCGCGCCTGATCCCGCGTCGTCAGCGGTTCGGACAGTTCAGGGGAGGGGTGGATCAGATGAGGCGGCCTGCCGTCCCGGTCGGATCCCATCGCACCGCGGCCTGTCGCATTCGCCCTGTCCGTCACGTCTGACGGTCTCAGCTGCGACGGGAGTTCTATTGGGAGGGAATGCCATGAGTGGATCGGTCAACAATAAGGTCGTCATCGTAACCGGCGCGGCGCGCGGTATTGGCGCGGGCATTGCCGCCGATCTTGCCAAAAATGGAGCGCGCGTGGTGATTGCAGATCTCAATCTTGATAGCGCGCAGCAAACCGCATCAAAAATTTCCTCTGCGGGCGGCAGCGCGGTTGCAATTGCCGTCGATGTCTCGAGCCGTTCCAGCGTCAGGGCGCTGATCGACGAAACCGTATCTCGTTTCGGCCGCCTCGACGTCATGTTCAATAATGCCGGCATCAGTCAGACCTGCCCCTTCATGGAGGTGACGGATGAGGATTTCGACAGGATCATGGCGATCAATGGCCGCGGCGTTCTGATCGGAACCCAGGAGGCGGCAAGGCAAATGATCGCTCAGGGCGATGGTGGCAAGATCGTCAACACTGCCTCGATCGCCGGAAAGCAGGGCTACGCGTTGTTTGCCCATTATTGCGCTTCCAAATTCGCGGTTGTTGCGATCACGCAGGCGGCTGCCCGCGCGCTTGCAGAACACAAGATCACGGTCAACTGCTTCGGCCCGGATGTCGTCAAAACCGAGCTGTGGGAACAGCTCGACCGCGAGTTCATCGAGCGCGGCCTGACGGAAAAGCCGGAACAGGCGATCAATGATTTTTCCCAATCGATCCTTCTGGGGCGTGTATCGCTTCCCAAGGATATCGCCGGCGTCACGACGTTTCTCGCCTCCCAGGCATCCGACTATGTCACCGGCCAGACCATCATGGTCGATGGCGGCATGGTGCTGATCTAAAAGGACGAGCGCTGTGACAGGACCGACCGGAAAGCGTCTTGCTTTGGGCATCGGACCGGTCTGCGACGGCGGCTCAATAACAAGTTCATCATGAAAGGCGTGAAGATGAAGGCTGTACGGTACTATTCCAAGAAAGATATTCGCGTCGAAGACGTGCCGGCGCCAAGCGGCCGCCTGGGCGACGACATGGTGCTGATCGACCCCCTGGTTTGCGGCATCTGCGGTACCGATATCCACGAGTATATTGCAGGGCCGATCGTCACACCGGCCACCCCCCATGTCTATTCCGGCGCCACGCTGCCGCAGATTCTCGGTCATGAATTTTCCGCACGTGTGCTGGAGGTCGGCAGGAACGTCACGCATGTTGCTCCAGGCTCGCGCGTCTCGATCCAGCCGCTGATCTCGCCGCGCGACGATTATTATGGCCGGCGTGGGCTCTTCCACCTCAGCGAAAAGATGGCCTGCGTCGGCCTGTCATGGGACTGGGGCGGAATGGGCGAGCGCGCCGTCGTCAATGGCTATAACGTCTTTCCGGTCCCAGACAGCGTCTCCGATGTTCAGGCAGCGATGATCGAGCCTGCTGCCGTCGCGCTTTACGGCGTCGATCGCGGTCGCGTCACCTCCGGAAGCTCGGTGCTGGTGTCTGGTGTCGGTCCGATCGGCGCCCTCGTGCTCCTGGCGACAAAGGCGGCAGGCGCCACGACGATTTTCGTCTCGGAACTCAATCCCAACCGCAGGGCGCTGGCCAAGACGCTCGTTCCTGAAGCGATTGTCTTCGATCCGCGCCAGACCGATACCGAAGCGCTGTTCCGCAGCCACACTGAGGAAGGCGTCGGTGTCGACGTCGCCTTGGAATGCGTCGGCGCCGAGGCGTCGCTCAATCTTTGCGCCAAGGCCGTCCGGCGTCAGGGCACGGTCGTGCAGGTCGGGCTTCACGTCCGGCCGGCGGCAATCGATGCAATGCTCTGGGCGCTCAAGGACATCACCGTCGAAGCCACCTGGTGCTATCCGGTGCAGATCTGGCCGCGCATCGCGCAGATGATCGGAGCGGGAATCTTCCCGGTCGAAAAGATCGTCACGGCGCAGATCGCCCCGGAGGACGTGGTCGAAGAAGGCTTCGAGGCCCTGATCGATCCGGCCGCCTCCCACATGAAGATCCTCGTCAACATGAAGGCCTGATCAAGGAATTCCAGAGGCCAAACCTCCGACGACCACGCGATTGCCTGAATTCGAAAGGAATTAGACATGCATTATGTTGTTCATTGCCTTGATCACGAGGGCGCTGTCGACAAGCGCCACGCCAATTACGACGCCCACAAGGCCTATCTGTCGACCGGCAAGACCAAGACTGTCATCTCCGGTCCGCTTCTGGCCGACGACAACGAGACCATGATCGGTTCGCTTTTCGTTTTCGAGGCCGATACCAAGGAAGAGATCGTTGCGTTCAACAAGGCCGATCCCTTCACCAAGGCCGGCGTTTGGAAAACCGTCAACATCCACCCGTTCAACAAGCGAGTGGACAATCGATGACCATGCGCGAAGATAAACCCGTCATCGCAGCGCTGGTCGGTCTCGGCTGGTGGGGTCGCAAGATGGCGAGCCTCGTCAATGCCGGGGGCGCGAAAATGCATTTCGTCCGCGGCATCGATCCCAATCCCGACGCAGCCGCCTTTGCTGGCGAGATGGGCTTGCAATATTCCCATGACATGGCGGAAGCGCTCGCGGATCCGACGATCGAAGCCGTTGTGCTCGCGACACCGCATTCGCTGCACCGGGAACAGATCGCGCGTGTCGTTGCAGCCGGAAAACACGTCTTCTGCGAAAAGCCGCTGGACCTGACAAAGGCTGGCGCGCAGGCATCAGTGGATCTCTGTCACGATGCGGGACTTGTCCTCGGCATGGGCCACGAGCGTCGTTTCGAGCCGCCGATCGCTACAATCTTGGACACTGCAAAATCGGGCAAGCTTGGCAGGCTTCTGCAGATCGAGGCGAATTTCAGCCATGACAAGTTTCTGGCACTCGATCCCTCCAATTGGCGGCTGAAGGCCGATCAGGCGCCAGCAGGCGGCATGACGGCGACCGGCATCCATCTGACCGACCTCTCGGTGAAGCTGATGGGCCCTGCCGCGGACGTGCGCGTCGTTTGCGAAAATCTCGCGTCTAGCATCCCGCAGGGCGATACGATGAGTGCTCACATCCGTTTTTCAGGCGGCGGCACGGCCTATGTCTCGGCAACGCTCGCCACCCCCTTCATCTCCCGCTTCGCCGTCTTCGGGACGGAGGGATGGATCGAAGTGCGCGACAGGGCCCATGTCGAGGCACCCGATGGCTGGGTGGTGACCGAAGGCTGGAAGAACGAGAAGATCACCGTTCGTGAGCTGCCACCCGCCGAACCGGTCCGTGACAATCTGAGGGCATTCGCCCGGGCGATCCGTGGCGAGGCGGATTATCCGATCACCGGTGAGGACATGATCAACAACATCGCTCTGCTGGAAGCGATTGTACGCTCCGCAAAGAGCGGCACGCTCGAGAAGGTCTGAGGAGAAGGACATGAAAGCTCTGGTTTTCGAGGCTCCCGAAAAGCCCGTCGTCGCCGAGGTTGGAATACCGGACCTGTCGCCGAACGAGGTTCTCGTCCACACCAAGGCGGTTGGGATCTGCCACTCCGATTATGAACTGCTTGCCGGCCGCTACATCATCCCGATCTCCTATCCGGTGACACCAGGGCACGAATGGAGCGGCGAAATTGTCGAAGTCGGACGCAACGTCCAGGGCTTCAGCAAGGGCGACCGCGTTGTCGGCGAATGCGTGGTGCGCACGCCTGAGCGCCTGCATCATTTCGGCTTTTCGATCAGCGGCGCTGACCGCGAGTATTTCACGGTCAATCCGGAATGGCTTCATAAGCTGCCGGACGCCGTGGACGACAAGAAAGCCGCGCTGATCGAGCCGTTTACCTGCGGTTTTTATGCCGTCCTTCGTTCCGGCGGGACAAATGCCAGCGAAACCGTCGTGATCTCGGGTGGCGGTACGATCGGCCTTGTGTCGGCTGCGGCCGCCATCGGCATGGGCGCGCGCGTGATCGTCGTCGATCCGCTTGCCTCGCGCCGGGACGTCGCAAAGCGGCTCGGCGCAGACGTCGCGCTCGATCCATCTGACGGCGGTGCGGCAGAGACGATCCGCGAGCTGACCGGCGGAAAGGGGGCCGATCTCGTCATTGAGGCCTCCGGTCACGATGCCTCGCTTGCGGCAGCATTCGACTACGCGCGCGAGGAAGGCCGTGTGTCGATGGTCGGCATCAATATCGGCCGCAAGGTGCCGGTCGTGATCGGCCAGATTCAGATGAAGAACCTGACGGTGCGCGGTTGCATCGGCTCACCGGGTGTATGGCCGGCTGCTATTCGCTTTCTGGAACGGACAGGCATCGATCTGTCGCCGATCCAGACGCATGACTTTGCCCTGACGGAGGCGGTCCAGGCCTTTGCCTTCGGACAGGATCCGACCAAGAGTATCAAGATCACACTGTTGAACGGTTGAACCCATGACAAAGCATGCCCTGATTGTCGGCGCGACCGGCATTACCGGAAGCAACCTAGCCGAACTCCTGCTTGCCGCGGGTGACTGGGGCGTATCGGGCCTGTCCCGATCCGTCAGCCCGATCGCCGGGGTGCAAACGCTTCAGTGCGATCTCGTCGATCCGGATTCCGTCCGTGGTGCGCTGCTCGGTCTGCGGCCAAGCCACGTCTTCATCACTGCCTGGTCGCGCCAGGAGACGGAAGCGGAAAACTGCAAGGTGAACGGGGCGATCGTCCGCAATGTGCTCGATGGCTTGCAGGGCGCAAGTGTGGGCCATGTCGCGTTGACGACTGGCACCAAGCATTATCTCGGGCCGTTCGAATCCTACGCCAAGACACAGCCCGAGACCCCTTTCCGCGAAGAGCAGGAGCGCCTGCCGGGGGAAAATTTCTACTATGTCCAGGAGGATGAGGTGTTTGCTGCCGCAGCCCGCGACGGCTTTACCTGGTCGATCCACCGGCCGCACACGCTGATCGGCTATGCCGTCGGCAATGCAATGAATATGGCTGCAACACTCGCAATCTACGCATCGATCTGCAAGGAGACGGGAAGGCCGTTCGTCTTCCCTGGATCGCCGCAGCAATGGCAGGCGACGACCGATGTCACCGATGCGCGCCTGCTTGCCCGGCATCTTCGATGGGCCGCAACCACGAAGGAAGCGGCCAATCTCGCGTTCAACGTCGTCAACGGCGAGGTCTTCCGGTGGAAATGGTTGTGGCCGCGGATCGCCGCCTATTTCGGCATTGAGGCAGCACCCTATTCCGGTTCGCCCGACCCCCTCGAAAACCAGATGGCGGGCGCAGACGAGATCTGGAACGGAATGGTCAGAAAATATGACCTGCAGCCCAATGCGCTCTCGCGGGTCGCCTCCTTCTGGCATTCGGACGCAGATCTTGGTCGGCAGGTCGAGACCTTCAACGATATGGGCCGCAGCCGCAAGCTCGGCTTCATGGATTATCAGGACACGACCCAGTCCTTCACCGACGCTTTCGACCGCCTGCGCGCGGATCGCATCATACCCTGATTGGAGGAGGACCGCATGAGTGCCGACCTCACAGCACCGGTTTCGCCGGCGGGATATTTTACCGAGGAAAACTCGATCGAGACCGTCAATGCGCGCATGGCCAAGGACGTCAATCCGCGGCTCGCCAAGATCATGGCATCCCTCGTGAAGCATCTCCACAATTTCGCGCGCGAGATCGAGCTCACGCAGGAGGAATGGGAATTCGGCATCGATTTCCTGACCCGCACGGGCCACATCTGCACGCAGGAACGCCAGGAGTTCATCCTGCTCTCGGATACGCTCGGTCTTTCCATGCTGGTCGACGCCATTAACAACCAGCGGCCACAAGGGGCGACCGAAAACACCGTCTTCGGCCCGTTCCATGTCGAGGGCGCTCCCGTACGCCGTATGGGCGATCTGATCTGCCTCGACGGCAAGGGCGAAAGCTGTCTGTTCACCGGCCGGGTGATCGATCTTGACGGCAATCCGGTTGCGGGCGCCCGCATCGACGTCTGGTCGGACAATGCGGAAGGCTATTACGACGTGCAGCAGCCCGATATCCAGCCGAAGTGGAACAATCGCGGTGTCTTTATCACCGGCTCCGACGGAGCCTACAGCTTCGTCGGCATCAAGCCGGTTTCCTATCCCATTCCCGATGACGGACCGGTCGGCAAGATGCTGGCGTCGCTCGGACGCCATCCCTATCGTCCGGCCCACATGCACTACATGGTCCGCGCCGACGGCTTTGAGAAGCTCGTGACGCACACTTTCGTCGGGAAAGACCCCTACCTTCAATCAGACACCGTTTTCGGGGTGAAGAAGACGCTGGTCACGCCTTTCGAACCTGTCGAGAACGGCGATACGCTGTGGCGCTCCGATTTCGATTTCGTTCTCACCCGCACCGGGCAGGGGCGCTAGGAGGCCGGCATGGAACACTTCGTCTATACCGGAAATCCCGGCCGCGTCATTTTCGGCAGCGGCACGATCTCAAGGCTCGCGGAGGAGGCCGACAGGCTCGGTGCAAGACGCCTGCTCGTGCTCTCCACACCGGAACAGGAAAGCCAGGCGCAGGATATCGCCGCTCATCTCGGTACGCGCGTGGCCGGAATGTTCTCCAAGGCGACCATGCATACGCCGACCAATGTGACGGCCGACGCCATGCGACAGGTCGAGGCACTCCGAGCTGATGGCCTCGTCGCGATCGGCGGCGGGTCGACGACGGGTCTCGGCAAGGCGATCGCCTATCGTACCGATCTTGCACAGATTGTTGTTCCGACCACCTATGCCGGATCGGAGGCAACGCCAATCCTTGGAGAAACCGAGGGTGGACGAAAAGTGACGCGATCCGATCCTCGCATTCTTCCGGAAATCATCGTCTACGATGTCGACTTGACGCTCAGCCTGCCGGTTTCAATGTCCGTCACGAGCGGCATGAATGCCGTCGCCCATGCGGTCGAGGCGCTCTATGCCCGGGAAGCAAACCCGATCATTTCGATGATGGCGCTGGAGGGGATCAATGCGATCGTTCGCGCCTTGCCCGGGATCACCCAGAACCCTGGAGACAAGACGGCCCGTTCGGATGCTCTCTACGGCGCCTGGCTCTGCGGCATTTGTCTCGGGTCGGTCGGAATGGCGTTGCACCACAAGCTCTGCCACACGCTCGGCGGCATGTTCAACCTGCCGCACGCAGCAATGCATACCGCCGTGCTGCCGCATGCCATCGCCTACAATGCCAGTGCCGCACCAGCAGCGATGGACATGCTCGGCGGCAAGCTTGGTGCCGCCGATCCCGCCCAGGCACTCTTTGATCTTTCGAGGCGGCTCGGCGCGAAGATGTCTCTGCAGGAGCTCGGCATGCCGCAAGGCAGTGTCGGAGCTGCCGTCGAACAAGCCATATCGAATCCTTATTGGAACCCGCGTGCCCTGGAAAAGGAAGGTCTGACCGACCTGCTCGAGCGCGCTTTCCGGGGCGATGAACCCCGGGCAAAATAGGTTCGCCGCCATCCGGGAGCGTTGGACGCGACGAGGAGTTTTGCGTAGTGGGGGCAGGGAAATCCGGAAATCCAAAATGGATAATTCCACTGTTTCCTTTGCTCAGAGTGCGGTTACCATCACTATTGCGATGTCTCCGATATCCGAAATTGGACGGGAGACGGAGGGCCGATTTGGCTACCAGGGAGGGAGAGGTCATGCTTGCAGTTCGTGTCGCAATATCCAATCCCGGCAAGGCGGCCGAACGCGAAACCTATCTCGAGGACCACAAGCGCCATCTGCGGTCCGGTCGGGTCGGCATCGTCCAGTCCGGACCGATCGTGGATGAATTCGGCGAAGGCAGCGGAGGAGTTGTCGTGGCCGATGTCAGTTCGCTGGAGGAAATGCATCGCTTCAGCGCGGAGGATCCCTTTGTCCTCCACGACGTCTATGCAAGCGTCGCCATCTACGAGTGGCGGCCAACGATCGGCGGCCATCGCTAAGATGACCGCATCGGGATGCCCGCGTGTCCCGGCAGCAGCTGATTTTCTGAGGAGGAGGGAAAATGAAAGCGGCAGGTACAATCAACTGGGACGAGATCCGCGACTGGCTCGCAGAAGCCGGGAGCATTTGCAGCGGATTTCACGTCGAGTACCAGGAATCGCGAAATCCGCCCCACTCACTGTCAGCGCGTCGACGGCCTAGTCGACTGCGACCTCCGCCAAAGGCCGGCCCATCGGTGGGTTGGGTTTTTCCGAAACGGGATACCTGACGTCGGTCTCCTCTCTTGAATATTTGCCGAACGGGCCCTCCGGTTTTTGCCGGGAGCTCGGCGGCGGAGCCATGACATTCAGCGCGAAAGACAGACTTCGATGACGAACGCCTTTCCCATTGCTTCCAACAAGCATCCAAGGGGGACAATCTTGCCGATACCGCTGGCACGAAGCTTCATGACCGTCGTCTTCTCGACGCTCGTTCTCCTTCTCATATGCGCGGTCTTTGCGCCGTCGAGCCTGTCCTGGGGCGCGCTTTCGGGAAGCCTGCCCTTCGCGGCAATCATCGCCATTGTCGGTCTCGGTCAGTTGCTCGTGGTGCAGCAGGGTGGCTTCGACCTTTCCCTTCCTGGCGCGGTGTCGCTTGCCGTCGTCATCGCAACCCACTTTCCGCAGCAGAACGATGCGTTGCTCCATCAGGCAGTCCTTCTGTCGATTGGCATTTCGCTCGTCGCCGGCTCCCTGAACGGGCTTCTCGTCAGTATCTTCAGGGTGAACGCAATCATCACCACGATCGGCACCAATGCGCTGCTTTACGCAGTCGTCTTTGCTGTGTCGGGCGGCGTCCCCTCGATCACCACCAACCTTCTGGCCGAGATCGCGGGCGGCGAAAGTCTCGGCCTGCCAAACTCGGTCATCTTCGCGCTGGCGGGCATGGCGCTCGTGAGCTTCGCGCTCAAGAAAACGGTGGCGGGTCGACGGTTCGAGGCGATCGGTGCCAATCCTCTTGCCGCACGAGCTGCCGGCCTGAACGTGCGCATTCACCAGATGATGGCCTATGTCTATGCGCAGCTTCTCTATTGCATGGCCGGCACACTGATTGCCGGCATCACCCGCGAACCCACCGCCTTTCAAGGGGACAGCCTGCTGCTGCCCTCCGTCGCTGTCGTGGTTCTCGGCGGTACATCACTTCTCGGTGGGCGAGGTTATCCCGTCTCGACGGTCATCGCTGCATTTTTCCTCAACCAATTGAGCCAATTCGCACTGACGGTCGGGGTGCCGTTTTCAGCTCAAACCATCATCCAGGCCTTGGCTCTGGGTTTTGGCATCGGTGTTTACTCGATCCGCTGGACGGTAAACCGCAAGACAACGACTGGGACAAGAAAAGTGGAGGACAAAACATGAAACATGCATCTCTCTCGAAATACCTGGCGCTTTCCGTTGTGGCCGCGACCACTGCATTCGCCACTACCGGTATCGCCAAGGCCGAGGCCCCATCCTGGTGCGGCCCGAAGAAGGCAACGCTCGGACTACTGGACGGTTATGGCGGCAACAGCTGGCGCCAGGTCACGACGGCCTCCGGCAAGCAGACCGTGGATCTTTGCCCCAGCATCACCAAGTACGAATATGCTGACGGTCAGGGCGACACGTTGAAATCGATCTCCGACATCAAGAGCATGGCGGCCAAGGGTCTTGATGCGCTTGTCGTCTTTGGCGATGCAGGCCCGGCGGTGCTTCCAGCCATTACCAGCGTCTTCAAATCAGGCAAGGTCGTCGTGCCCTATCGCGTCGCCGTTGGTGGCAAGGATGGCCAGAATTATTCGAAATTCGTCGGCGCATCCTTTGAAAACGATGGCGAAAGCTGGGGCAACTGGATCAAGAGCGTCCTGCCGAAAGGCGGAAACCTCCTCTTCCTCTCCGGGCCTGCCGGCAACAGCCAGGGCCTCGATGAACTCAAGGGCCTCAAGAAGGTTCTTGGCCCCGAATATGTGTTCGTCAATCAGGAGCCCTTCGCCGTCACCAACTGGGATCCGGCGCTGACACAGAAGGTACTGACGGCGGAAATCGCCAAGAACCAGAAGATCGATGTGATCATCTCCGACTTCGGTCCCTCTCTCGTCGGTGCGCTGCCGCTCTTTGCCAAACAGGGGAAGTCGATCCCGGCGCTTGCTACCTCTGATGGCAACTCGCTCGGCTGCTTCTGGCAGGACAACAAGGACAGCAATCCGGACTTCAAGCTCTTCACGGTCGCAACCGGCAACGACAATGTCAGGCTCGCGGTCCAATGGGCCGTCGCGCTTGCCACCGGCGGCACGCCGCCGAGCGAACAGGTCTTCAAGGCACCGGCCTTCGAGGATTCGGTATCCGGCAAGCCAAGCGCGGTGCAGTGCCGCAAGGATCTTCCGGGCGCGATCTACCTGTCCTCCGAACTTTCAGCCGAGGATCAGGCAAAGGCGGTCGGAAAGTAATCGTAAACATCCAGGACCTGCCCGAGCTCCGGGCAGGTTTTCTCTTCCAGCGGATGACAAGCTATGGCTGCAGCAGAAATCAATGCAATCGCGACACCGTTGTCGACCCGTTCCGACCAGACGATCTGCCTGACCGGAATCCACAAATATTTTGGGGGTGTTGCCGCGCTTCGCGACGTGAGCGTCGAATTCCGGCCGGGCGAGGTCCATGCCATTCTCGGTGAGAACGGTGCAGGCAAGTCGACATTGATGAACATCATCGCCGGCACGCTCCAACCGAGCGAGGGCGAGATCAGCTTCGAGGGCGAGCGCATCAGGCAGATGACGCCTGAGTTCGCAAGCACCATCGGCATTGCCATCTGTTTCCAGCATCCCGCCATCCTCAACGACCTGTCGATCCTCGAAAATCTGAGCGTTGCCCTGCCGCCATCGATGTTTTCCGGCAGGCCCATGAGCGAAGTCGCAAGGGAGATGCTCGACACGGTCGGATTGGCACTACCGTTACACATGCGCGCCGGCCAGATGACGGTGGCGCAGAAGCATTTGCTCGAAATCGGCAAGGCGCTCGCAATGAAACCGAAGCTCCTCATCCTTGACGAGCCGACGGCCTCCCTCGACCAGGAGGCAACTGACATGCTCTTCGGTCTCATCCGCAAGGCGGTGAAAGCGGGCACCTCGGTGATCTACATCACCCACCGTCTGGCAGAGCTGCGCCAGATCGCCCAGCGCGTCACTGTCATGCGAGACGGGCGCGTGCGCGGTTCGGCACTTGTCGATGACACGAGCGATGCCGAGCTCGTCAATCTCATCGTCGGTCGCACGCTGGAGGCTGCCTTTCCGCCAAAGTCGAAGCGGGTCGGCGGTGCGGCCAGTTTGTCCGTTGCGGGTTTGAGCGGCCACGGATTTACCAATGTAAGTTTTGATGTAGCGCGCGGCGAGATCATTGGCGTCGCCGGTGTCTCCGGCAACGGCCAGACAGAGCTGATGCGCACGCTTGCCGGTCTGCACACAGCAGAGGGGGCGGTCACGCTTCACGGGCAAGCCGTCAATCAACCGACGCTGTTGCGTCAATCTGCCTTCATGCCGTCTGACAGACATCTCGAAGGCGTGGCGAGCGGCCTGACGGTGCGCGAAAACGCCACCTTCTCTGCGCTGGAGAAATTCGCCGCAAGTGGCGTCATGAACAGTAGGAGAGAGCACGAAAAAGTCACCGCGATCTTCGGCGAGCTGGCAGTCAAAGCTCCCGGTCTCGAAGCACCGATCATGTCCTTGTCCGGTGGCAATCAGCAAAAGGTGGTAATGTCGCGCGCCCTCCTGTCAGAGCCTGGCATTGTAATTGCCGACGAGCCGACGCAGGGTGTGGACGTTGGCGCGCGCTTCGAGATCTATCGTATCCTGCGTGACGTATCGGAGGCAGGAACGCCTGTTGTCGTCAACTCATCCGATGCGGTCGAGCTCGAGGGGCTGTGCGATAAGGTCATCGTCATGTCGCGCGGTCACGTCGTCGAAACGTTGACCGGTGATGATGTCACCGAAGAGCGCATCGTCGCGGCGGCCGTCAAGGCCGCAACTCACGATGTCGAAAGCGGTTCGATATCAGGGGGGACCGCACCGAACGGGCTGCGCCATTTCCTGCAGTCGGATATTGCGCCCGCCGTGCCGTTGGCGCTTGTGAGTATTCTTCTCGGGCTTTTCGTCAATGGTCAGAACGACAACTTTCTGTCGATCTACAACATCTACAACATCCTCCTGCTGTCGACCGCGCTGGGCTTCATCGCCCTCGGACAGACGATCGCGCTGCTCATGGGCGGCATCGACCTATCCGTCGGCCCGCTTGCCGGTTTTCTCGTCGTCGTCGCCTCGTTCTTCGTCACTGAGGATATGTCGAGCGGTATGATGTTGATTGGATTTCTGCTCATGCTGACGGGTGCGTTCGTCACGGGCGCCGTGAATGGCGTTTTGATCCGATACGCGAACTTTACGCCGATTGCGGCAACACTTGCCATGTATATCGCGATACAGGGTTTCAGCTTTCTGCTGCGCGAAAACCCGGACGGCTATATCAGCTCGACCGTCACAGATTGGATCAACTGGCAATGGGGGCCGCTTCCCGTCGCCTTCCTCATCCTCGTCGTCGTGACGCTGATTGGTGAATACGCGCTGCGCGGATCGAGACTTGGCTGGCGCTTGCGGGCGGTCGGTTCAAACGAGGAATCCGCACGCAGAATGGGCATTCGTGTCGATCTGACCTATATCAGCGGCTATATCGCTTGCTCCCTGATGACCGCCGTCGGCGCACTCATGCTGATGACACAGATCGGCGTCGGTGATCCACGCCAGGGCGTCAACTACACCTTGTCCAGCATCACGGCGGTCGTACTCGGTGGTACGAGCCTGACGGGTGGTCGCGGAACATTCATCGGCACGGTCCTCGGTGCCGTCCTGCTGACGGAAGTGCTGAGCGCGGTGACATTCCTCAGTCTCACACAGACCTATCAATATCTTTTCCAGGGCATCCTGATTGTCGTCGCGGCGCTGATCTATTCGGCTGCCCGCAGGCGGACAGCACACTAGCTGTGGCGACCTCCTCCGCGACTGATGGCAAGCCGCAGTTTCTATCAGCACACGCACGTCCGGCATTTTCGAGCGTCTCAACAAATTGGATAAGGTTATCATATGACGGGCAGGGTCTACGGCATGCACCACATCGGCATTACGGTGCCGGATATTGAAGAGGGCATTGCATTCTTTCGGGCGGTCTTCGGTGCGATCGAGGTCTTTCGTACAGGACCCTTCGATGTCGACCAGGATTTCATGGCAAAAAAGCTGGGCGCATCCGCACAATCGACCATACGCGATCTGGTGTTCCTGCGTTGCGGCGAAGGGACGAGTGTCGAGCTGTTTGAATATAGTGGCGAGGAAGACAGCCGACCGAAGCGATCCTCGGAGGTCGGCGGCATGCATCTTTGTTTTGAAGTCGACGACGTTCATGCGTGCGCGAATCGATTGCGAGCGCAGGGCATCGACATGCTGGATGGACCCAACTTGGTTGAAAGCGGACCATTGGCGGGATTCAATTGGATCTATTTCCGAGCCCCGTGGGGGTTGATTTTGGAAGTCGCGAGCTTCGCCGAACTCGGCTATGAGCGCAATTCGCCTCATCGGTTATGGAGAGTGGAGCGGAAGTGAACTTCGGCGCCAGCTGTTGAGTTGTTGGTGGGTCAAGAGCGCCGGTGCTAGTGCGAATGTTGTCCTCGCGTGACTGTCAAAGAACCGGACGCCTGCCAGGTTGGCGGCAGCGTCGATGCAACGGTCACATATTCGGATAGACCGGCCCTTCGCCACCCTGCGGCGGAACCCAATTGATATTCTGGTTGGGATCCTTGATGTCGCAGGTCTTGCATTGGACGCAGTTCTGGGCGTTGATGACGTAGGTTTCCTGGCCATCCTTCTCGACCCATTCGCAAACGCCGGCCGGACAGTAGCGGGTCGAGGGACCGGCATAGATGTCGTGCTCGGACGACTTCTGCAGCGCCATGTCCTTGACCTTGAGATGCACCGGCTGGTCTTCCTCGTGATCGGTGTTCGACAGGAACACCGAGGACAGCCGGTCGAAAGTCAGGACACCATCGGGCTTCGGCCAAAAGGCCGACTTTCTGCCTAAACTGCTCATAATAGCGTTCAGCGGCTTGAGGTTGGTGAAGACCTATCTCGACATAAGTATTGATGACGTCGTCCTCGGCTTGAGGCGACCAAACGAGCTTAACCGCCATGATTGCGAGCGGCGTTCAGTTTCTGACGGGCTCTTTCGTGGGTTGCCTCGAAATTAATAGCTTGCGGCTTGCCCCGCGCTCACAATTCGCGAAGATGCACAATATCGTCCTTCCGGCTAGCCCATTTCGCAGACCAGTCACGCATGGCTTCGCGTACAACTTCGCTGCTGCTGCTGGCATAAGCACCCCTTTCGACCGCATCGCGCAAAAGCTCAGCTTGCTGCGGTGTTACTGCAATGCTAACCTTTGAGACGTTAGACATGATTGCTGCGCGGCGGCAAGTATGTCTTAGAGCGTCAGGGCCAGCAGCAGGCAGTGATACAGTGCTTCCGTAGCCTGATGAAGCAAGAAAGCGCGTTGCTTAGGGTATTCCTGTCCCAATGCGTCTTCTGCCTACAGGAAACGTCTCGCGTTTTGGCTCCATTCATCGAAATACCGCTGCGTTTCAACGTTCGCCTCTTCCTTCGTCAGGGCCTTCGGCCGGACGAAGGGATGACCTTCCTCTTCGTAGAGGACCTTGCCGTCTCTGGCGATATCGACAAAGAACGGCCGGCCGCGCGACAGTTGGTCGTTGACGTTATGCAGGCTATGGACGATCGGAATGACCGGCGTCTCGATCCGGTGGACATCTGTTCCTGCAGGAACCGTTCATCAAGCGAAAGCCAAAGCTCCTGTTCCTGCGCAAAGCTCTCTGAATTGACGACGATGAGAATATCGTAATCCGAGCGATAGCCACTCAGCCGGTCTTCCACTCAGTCGCCGCGGGCGTAAGAGCGGTAGAGGATGACCTTGAGGATCTTGCCATTGGCTTTCTTTGCAGACTGCTTGGTTGACCGAAACTGCTCGATCTCGAAGAAGATGATCTCCAGCACGCGGGCAAGATCGCGCCGCTTGCTGGCCGGCAGATGATCAAGGGTGTCGGTCAGTGTCAAAGCCACATCAAAGCCTTCGGTGGGAATCGTATCCATCGTAACGGCTCGCCCGATATTTCGCATATAAGCGTTCGACGAGAATAGAAACATAAAAGCAACCACAGAATGTGCGTGGCCTGGATCTTTAAACGGTGCATCCTCCTCGGCACAGACACTGATGCCCACCGGTCTGCGCGATGTGCCCGAAAGCCCTAAACGGCGAGTTTGATCGACGCCGTACCAAAAGGCGCAAGTGCCATGCTCTTGCCTTGCGAGTCCGAGCCGAAGGCACTGATATCGATGCTTTGCTCTTGGGCCGTCAGATTGACGATATGCAGCGTCGACCCCGACAGGAAGGCCAGAACCTTCGACGGATGCGAAGACGTGCAGCCAATCCAGGCTGACCCGGCAAGGCTGGACAGCAGCTTCACGATGGTAAAAAGCGGCCTGTTGCCGCCTTCTTCCGTTGGTTCTGCCTTACCGGCAACCAGGCCGAAGGGGCCGGTCAGCGCTGCGAGCGTCAGGCATTCGAGATCGGCATCCAGCACGCGGATGGCGTAGCCGAGCGCAAAGGCTTCCGCGAAGCGGCCATTGTGGCGTGGATCGCGGTTTGCCATCGGAATGCGGCCGCCGGCGGGATTGTCCATGGTGCGGTTGCCATAGGGGTTCTGCCGCATGGGAATGGTCGATGGACCGATCCGGTAGGGCTTGTCGCCATAGATGGCGCGTACCGAGCCCGTGATGAAGGGCAGCGCTTCCAGTGTCTGCATGACGCTCAGATCATCGGCGGCATGGACGATCGGGTTGGTGCAGTGGCTGATAAAACCGAGGCGATCGGCCGGCACGCGCTTGCGGTTGAGCTCGGTGAAGTAGCTCAGCATGCCGCCGCCGATGCGAATGCCGGCAAAGGCCTCGTGCGCTGCGGCATAGACCTCTTCAAGCGGCGGGCATTCGGGCCACTTGCTGCCCGGAGGCGTCGACTGCCGGTCGACGGAAGGGGAGATCATGATGGCATCGGGGCGGAAACCCGCAGCCTGCATCTGTTTGGCAATTTCGGCAGTTTCGGATGCTGGCGACTGCTTGCAGGGCAGGGCGATCTCCAGCGTCGACCGTCCGCGGTGAAGCGCGGCAATCGCGGCAAAATCCTGCAATGCATCAGCGCCATGCCCGGCGTTAGGATCGAAGTGGAAAAGCAATTCCTGCGGGGCAATCCCCGAAAGCAGATCACGGGCCGCAAGCACGGCCTTGGCTTCATCAGGCGCGACGATCAGGCCAATGGCCGGCATGGTGCCGCTGTGCTCACCCGGTTCGAGCCGGATCGCGCCAGCAGCGGAGCCGGCGGCGGTCGTTTGTCCGCTCCTGGTGTCGCGGATGGAAAGGACGATCCTGTGCCGTACCGGTTCGTTGGCGGCGATCTGGTAGGGCCAGGGAAGCGCCAGCGGGCGCACATAGGTCTTGTAGGAGGCATCCGACCAGTTGCGCTGGTCTTCCATCTCGAATGTATCGCCTTCCATACGGCACTCGGCTGAAACGCCCGGCAGCACATGATGGGTGATCGCCCGCATATCCTTGAAGGGCTGCCAGGGGTCGATCCGGTCGGGAAAGCGCGTCTCGTTTACGCGACCATCCACATGCTCGACCTTGGCCGGGCTTCCGGCAAGGCCGACGATCGGGTGCAGGATGCAGAAACCGCAGCGATTGGTCTCGAAACCGGTCGGCGAGAGCGCGCTGGCTTCGAAGATCAGTTCACGCTCCGTTGCCGCAATATGCACCGAAATGGCAAGCCTGCTATCCTCGGGTCCCTTGCAATGGGCGACATAGCGGACGGAAAAGGCACCGTTGCCCTGCTCGACCCAGAGATCTTCGATCCGGGGGCTATAGGTTCCCCAGTCGCGGTCGCGCACCAGATAGGAGACGGCGCGCAGCACCTCGATACCGTCATAGCGGATCGTGCGCAGATTGCCCTTTGCGAGATCGGCTGAGAGGCGCCCGGCGGTCAGGCGGACTGGATGCTCTTCGGCCTCATGCGTGCCGTAGAGGGCGAAGGCGTCCGTCGTCATCTCAGCATGGCCTCCACGTCGATCGTCTTTCCCGATGCGGCACTGTCATAGGCCGCTTCGACAAGGGCAAAGGTCTTGAGATTGTCGGCGCCCGACGTTGCCGGCTCGCCGCCATTTTTCAACTTGTCGACCCAGTGCTTCTGGATCGCATAGACGCTTTCCTGAATATTGTGCCAGGGCCGGGAGGCCCAGGAGAGCAGCTGCGGCGAAGCGTCGGAAACGACGGTACCTGCCGCATTGGTCACTTCGAGCCGATAGCCGGCCGAAAGGCGGATCGTGCCATCGGTGCCGTCGAGCTCGATCAGCGTTTCCGGGAAGGGGTCGGTGCCAAGCTTCGTCGCATAGCTGACGTCGACGATGGAAGTTGCGCCGCTTTCGTGGTCGAGCAGGATCGTCGCGACATCCTCGCCCGTGATCTTTGGGTTGACGCGTTTCGTGCGCGCCGTCAGCGCTTTCACGTCGCCGAGGATGAAGCGGGCAATATCCAGTGTGTGGATGCCGAGATCCTCGATGATGAAGCGTTCGCCTTCGGCGAGATAGGGCTGGCCGGAAAATACGTCATAGGCGGAGCGGAAGGAGAAGCGGCCCCAGAAGGGTATGCCGATCGCCTTGTTGTCCAAGAGCCGGCGCACGGCCTGGATGGGTGTCTGCCAGCGGAAATTCTCGTGCACCATCAGCGGAATGCCTGCCTTCCGGCAGGCTTCGACCATCGCCTTGGCATCGGCAAGCGTCTTGGCGAAGGGTTTTTGGCAGATGGCCGGGATGGTGTGGCTGGCTGCCATTTCCACCAGCGCCCGGTGGCTCTGGACCGTGGTGGCGATATCGACGAAATCGAAGCCGCCATCGGCAAACATGGCCGCCGCATCCGTATAGCGCCTGTTAATGCCGAACTGGTCGCCGACGATTTTCAGGCGCTCCGGATCGCGGTCGCAGATTGCCACGATCGCGGCACCATCAACATCCTTCCATGCATGCATCTGATTGATCGCAAAGAAGCCGCAACCGATCAAAGCACCTTTCACGTCAGCCATTTCAACCTGCCTTTGCCATCTGCATGAGGGTTACGCGCTGCTGCAGCCGACGCTGCGCCTGGTCGACGACGACGGCGATGATGATCACCAGACCCTTGATGACCATCTGCCAGAAGGAGGAAACCCCCATCATAACCAGTCCGTCGGAGAGAATGCCGATGACGAAGGCGCCGATGATCGTTCCCCCGATCGTGCCGCGCCCGCCAGACATCGAAGTGCCGCCGAGTACGGCTGCGGCAATCGCGTTGAGTTCGAAGCTTTCGCCCGTCGCCGGATGCGCGGCCATCAGCTCCGAGGAGATGACGATGCCGACGATCGCGGCGCAAAGCCCGGAGAACATGTAGACGAAGATCTTGACCAGATCCACGCGGATGCCCGACATGCGGGCGGCGCGCTCATTGCCGCCGACGGCAAAGATGTGGCGCCCGATCGGCGTCGAGCGCGCGACGTAAGCGGCTACCAGCGCCAGCACGATCAGGATCCAGATCGATACCGGCAGGCCAAGAACGCGGCCCGCCCCGAAGAAATCGAAACCGGTCGTCGCATATTCCGGCCGCCCGACGAGGTTCGGAAAGGTCTGGCCGTCGGATGAAAGCAGCGCCAGGCCGCGGGCGACATAGAGCGTGCCGAGCGTGGCGATGAAGGGCGCGACATTGAGCCTAGTGATCAACAAGCCATTGATCAGGCCGATGAAGAGACCGATTGCCAGCGTGATCAGCACGATCTCGACGAGATTGAAATAGACCGTATAGCCGATCGGCAGTTCGATGCCGTAGAGGATCAACCCGCCGGCGACCATGCCGCACAGGCCGACGATCGAGCCGACCGAGAGATCGATACCGCCGGTGATGATGACGAAGGTCATGCCCATCGCCAGGAAGGCATTCAGCGCCACATGTTTCGACATGAGGATCATGTTCGCCGTCGAGGTGAAGTTCGGCGCGAAGATCGAGAAGAAGATGATGACGGCAAAGAGCGCGATGAAGGTTCGAAGCTTCATCAGCGTCAGGAGGAAGGAGCCGTTCGCGCCCTTCGGCGCGGAAGTGGATGCGGTAGCCGCCGTCATGACGCAAGTTTCCCTTGATGTTCGTGCCCCTTGGCGGAGGCCGCGATAATGGCCTCTTCCGTTGCTTGCGCGCGGTCGAAGACGGCGATGAGATGGCCGTTGCTGAGCACCGCGATGCGATCGGAAAGCGCCATGACCTCTTCGAGGTCGGATGTTGAAAACAGGATGGCGAGGCCATTGGCGGCAAGCCGGCGCATGGTGCGGAAAACATCCGCCTTGGCGCCGACATCGATGCCGCGGCTCGGCTCGTCCATCAGCAGAACCTTCGGATTGGTCATCAGCGCCTTACCGATGACAACCTTCTGCTGGTTGCCGCCGGACATCGAGGTCACCTCGAAGTCCGGGTTCGGCGCTTTGATCGAGAGATCGCGGATCGCCTCGACGATGGCGTTCTTCTCTGCCTTGGCATTGATATGGAAGAGGCGCGTGAAGCGGCCGAGGCTTGCAAGCGTCAGGTTCGATGCGATGGAGAGCACCTGCACCAGCCCTTCGCGCTGCCGATCCTCGGGAATGAGCGCGAGGCCCCGGCGGATGCGCCGCGTCGTATCGCGCGCTCGTACCTCCTTGCCGTCGATGAAGATCTTGCCGGTCGAGTGCGCATGGCGGCCGATGACGCATTCGAAGAATTCGCTGCGCCCGGCGCCCATCAGCCCGTAAATGCCGAGGATCTCGCCTGCCCTGACCGACAGTGAGACATTATCGACTGCAAGCCCGCCGGTCGGCCGCGGCAGACTGATATTTTCGGCGCGGAACATTTCCTTGCCGAGCGCATGATCGTCGGATTTCGCAAAATCCTTGGCATCTGAGCCGATCATCGAACGCACGATCCAGCGGGTGTCGATATCCCTGACCATGGCATGGCCGGTAATCTGCCCGTCGCGCAGCACGGTGATGTAATCGCCGATCCGCATGAGCTCTTCGAGGCGATGCGAAATATAGACGATCGCGACCCCTTGCGCCTTCAACTCGCCGATCACCTTGAAGAGGATCTCGACTTCGGCTGCCGACAGCGCCGACGTCGGCTCGTCCATGATGAGGATGCGGGCATTCAGCGACATTGCCTTGGCGATCTCGACAAGCTGCTGCTGGCCGATCGGAAGATCCTCGACCATGGTCTCGGCATCGATGCCGGCATCGAGACGCCCAAGGAATTCGTTGGCCTTGCGGACCTGTTCCTTGTGGTCGATGCCGAGCACGCCGCGGGTCAGTTCGCGCGTCGCAAAGATGTTTTCGGCAACCGACATATTGGCGAAAAGATTGAGCTCCTGGAAGATCATGCCGATGCCATGCGCCTGCGCATCGGCGGGGCTGGCGAAGGAAACGGTTTCACCGTCCAGAATGATGTTCCCGAGCGTCGGCGGTTCGACGCCGGCGATGATCTTCATCAGCGTCGACTTGCCGGCACCGTTTTCGCCGACCAGCACGTTGACGGCGCCGCGGCGCAATTCGAGATTGGCACGCTTGACGGCGACGATGCCGGAATAGACCTTCGACACGTCGTCGAGGCGCAGGATGATCTCGTCCTTTGGAGCCTCGGCGATCGTCATGGTGCCACCGTCAGCGCCGAAGGGGTCACGAGCGGCAGATCGCTGCCCGAAGGCAGCGGAAAAGCGCCGGTCACGGTCACCGTTTTGCCGACCAGCCCGTCGCGCGGGACCGCCGACAGGAAGGCGCTATTGGCCTTCTCATTGAAGGACTTGCCGAACTGCGCCCATTCGATCTGGTTCTTGAACTCGTTGAAATTGACGAAATCCAGCGTGTCGCGCAGCGCCGTGCCGCGGATGGCAGGCCCGATCTGCACTTTTGCGTCGGCTTTGCCGTCGCCATCGGCATCGACATCGAGCGTTGCCGCCCGCGAGGCGGTATCGGCGGCAACGACCTTGCCACTGAACTTGACGGCATAGGTCCAGGGCGAGCTCGCCTGTTTGCGCGGATTGCCGTATTTCTCGCCGGCCTGGTCGGGGCTCGAAACGGCAAGTGCTGCGACATCCTTCAGCGCGCCGGCGCGCTTTTCATAATAGGGCACGACTTGCGGCTGCCAAATGGCATCGACCTTGGCATTCGGATCGAAAGCGCTCTTGGCCGCCGCTGCGGCTTTTTCTTCCGCAGTCGGTGTCTTGATGATCTTGCAGCCGGGCAAAGCCGCCGCGACGAGCGCGGCGATCAGGGCGCCCCTGATCCTCAACATGCGATAAACCTCGAAATGAAAGAGAATAGGCTGCAGGGAGCGCGGTCTCCCGCGCTCCCTGCAGCAGTCGTCCGCTTTACTTTGCGATGGCAAAGGTCTCGAGCTTGCCCGCATTGTCGGCGTTGATGAGGACGCAGTCCATGAGCTGCTTTTCTTCCTTCGGTGCCGTCTTGTTCTTGATATAGGCATCAGCCTGTTCGACAGCCATCTGGGCCTGTGCATAGGCCGGCTGCAGCACGGTTGCCTTGATGCCGCCTGATTTGATGGAGTCGCGCACATCGTTGGAGCCGTCGAAACCGACGACGATCACGTCCTTGCGGCCGGCAGCCTGAAGAGCGGCGATTGCGCCCATGGCCATCGTATCATTGCCGGAGATGACGCCCTTGATATCGGGGTTCGCCTGCAGGATGGTTTCCATCTTGGCGTAGGCTTCCGTCTGACTCCAGTTGGCCGACTGCTTGGCGACAGATTTCAGATCAGGATAGTCGTCGATGACGTCATGATAGCCCTGCGAGCGGATGCCGGCATTGGTGTCCGACTCCTTGCCGACGAGCTCGACATAATTGCCCTTCTCACCCATCAGCTTGACGAATTCCTGCGCGCCGAGCTGGGCGCCCTGATAGTTGTTGGAAACGATTTGGGCGACGGCAACGCCGGTCGCATTGATTTCGCGGTCGATGAGGAAGGAGGGGATGCCGGCATCCTTAGCCTTCTTGACGGCGGCAACCGATGCATCGGCGCCGGCATTGTCGAGGATGATCGCCTTGGCGCCGCGGCCGATGGCGGTATCGATCATTTCCGACTGCTTGTTGGCGTCGTCGTCATGCGTCATGACGAGCGCCTCATAGCCGAGTTCCTTGGCCTTGGCTTCGGCGCCGACCGCTTCCGCCTTGAAGAAGGGGTTGTCGTGGGCCGGCGTGATGATGGCGATCAGGTCCGCCGAAAAGGCCGGCATCGCAACACCAAGCGACAGGGCGCCGGCGAAGGCTGCAAGGGTCAGTCTACGTGTAAGTTTCATGGTTTCTCCTCCCAGGTTTGACGCATGGCCGAACCAATCCCGGTTCGGTTCAATCCATGCGAGATCGAAAACCGGCCGGTCTTCAAAGTCCCCCCGGGCCGGCAAAGGCGGCAAGGCTCGAGCCCTGCCGCGGCAGTATCAGGTGATGCGCCGGATGCTGTCGGCGATCTCCTGAGGTTCGAAGACCTTCTTCCAGTCGTCGCGCATGAGGGCCGGAATGCCGAACTCGATCGCCTTGTTGCAGGCATCCGAGAACACACCGTCGACTTCCTTGAAGATGACGGCGCCGAGCACGTTCATATGCCCGAGCAGGAAGTCGCGGGCGGCTTCCGCTGGAACACCGCGGGCGACGCATTCGTCCATCGCCTGGCGCATGATCACGAGCAGCGAGGCGCAGACGGTTTCCGAAAGGCCGGGCTCCAGCATCGCCATCTGGTCGACCGTGACGCGGTGCGAGCGCATGACCGGCGCCCAGATAACCTTTGCGATCTCTTCGCCGAGGCCATAAGCGCTTTCCGGACCCTGCATCAGGGCGGAGACGATGTGCTGCTTGGCAAAGAGGCCACCAAAATGGTCCTTCTTCGCCTGCATCTCCGTCTCGTCGTTGAAGATCGGCGGATGGCAGGGGTGGGTCACGAAATAAGTTAGGTCCGCGCGCTCAGGCAGATGGCCGGCAAAGGGGGCGGCGGCGTCGAGGGCGACGACCATCGTGCCGGGCTTCAGCTTGTCGACGATACCAGCTGCAACCTTGCCGATCGCGGTATCCGGTACGGCGAGGATCACGACATCAGCGCCATCGAGCGCGGCATCGGCCGGCGTACAATCGATGCCGAGATCGTTCTTCAGGCGCGCCTTGCCGGCGTCGCTGACCTCGACATGACGAACGTCAAAACGGGAACCTTTGAGATTTTTGGCCAGCCGGTATCCCATTTTTCCGCCGGCGCCAAAGAGGGCAATTGCAGTCATGTTTCCTCACCTTCATATGCGGGGATTGGTATCGTAGCTGGTATGATGAGTCAATCACCATTCCATTATCGTTCGCGGACGAAGTCACCCGATCGCATCATGCCTTCCTTCCGTCCCGGATCTGCGCGAAATAGCCGTCGGCGCCGACTTGCCCGCCCTTCAGCGCAATCTGCAGCCCGTCCGTCGACGCGTAGCCGCCATGGGCGGTGCAGAGCGGCGAACCGGGGGTCTGCGGCAGCGGCAAGAGGGTCGTCAGTGCATCGACGCGCAATTCCTTCAGCGCATGGCTCGACGTGTCGCCGCCGGCAATAACGGCGCGCGAAAGCCCTTCGGTTTGGACAAGGCGGCGCAGGATGGTTCCGAGCGCGCGACCCAGCCGATGACGGGCGCCGGGTAGCTGGTCGATATCGGCGCCGCGATCGGCCGAGGGTCCAAGGGCGGTGTGCAGGATGACGCTGCGGCCGGCTTTCAGCGCGGCAAGGCCTGCTGCGACCGCGACGTCGAGTGCCGCCTCGGCATTGATGCCGACGAGTGCCAGAGGATCGAGTGGAATATCATGAAAGCCGTCGGCAATTGCCGTGCGAATCTGCCGTTCCGTCGTCGGCGAGACGCTGCCGGAGACGACGGCGAGCCGATCCACCTTACCCGGCGACTGAAACTCGACGCCCTGGCCGATCAGGCCCTTTTTGCGCCACGCATCGATGAGCGCATATTCGACGCCGGAGGAGCCGGCGACGAAACTGCCCTTGGCAGCCGCGATGCGCTGCAGCTGCCGGCCGGCGGTGGTCTGGCTCTCGGCGGAATCGACATCGAGAAGCAGGATGCCTGATGCCTCGGCGATCAGCTGGTCGGTCCTCGCGTCCGCATCAGGTGATGCAAGCAGCGTCAGATCGGCGAGCGAAACGGCAAGGTCGGTCTGTTTGCCGAGATGAACGGCAAGATCCGCCTCCTGCATGGGCGTGACGGGATGACAGCTCATGACCGGGTGGCGGTCGATTCGGAAAACGCGCCCCTGATAGGCGGCAAAGAGATTGCCGAAGGCCGTATAGCGCTTGAGTTGCGGCGCACCGACGATGATGGGCACCAGCTCCTGCTCGAAGATCTCTTTGCCGATCTCGATCGCCTTGCCGATATTGCCGACTTGGGGCGCGGAATCGAATGTCGAACAGACCTTGTAGTGGCAGATATTCGCCTGCAAGCCTTTCAGCCATTGGAAGGCCGGGGCAAGATGTTCCTGCATCCAGGCGGGGCTCTCGCTGCGGCTCGTTCCGGCAATGCCGACAGCCCGGCAATCTCGGAAGCGGTCAAGCAGTGCCTGCTCGGGAATGCCGAGGAAGAGCACGGTTGGAATGCCGTTGCTGGCGAGCGCTTCCATCACATCGGTGGAGCCGGTGAAATCGTCGCCGTAATAACTGACGAGCAGGTCGCGCATCCTCACGCCGCCTTGCCGTCGCTGAACTTGGCAATCGATGCAGCAAGTTCGGGATGATCTTTGGCGTAGTCGTCGAGCGGAATGTCGGCGACTGCCGCCTGCCAGGCCTGCTGTACGGCGCGTACGCCGGCTGCCGGTCCCTGCGGATGGCTGACGATGCCGCCGCCGCAGAGATAGAGAAGATCGGTGGTGCGGCCGGTGCGCTGATAGGTTTCAGGTGCCTGGCCGCCCCACTGGCCGGAGCCGGCAACGGGAAGCGGGCAGTCGGAGGGGGTAAAGAGTGGCGTGCTGATCGCCTTGAAGGAAGCAACGAAGCTTTCGTCCGGCTCCCAGTATTTCACACGGATGCCGTTGATCTGGAACTGGTCGACGCCGAGCATCCGCCAGAGCTGTTGATAGACCTTGAAGTCGAGGCCGATGCCGGGGTGGCGCGTCAGCACGTCCCAGCCGTTGCGATGCGCATGCAGCACAAGGCCGGAGCGTTTGCGCAGGAAGCTCATGCCGCCAAAGCCGATCGAATTGATGTTGACGACGGCGCAGTTGCCGCCAGCCGCAAGCACGAGATCGTGGTTGCGCATCATCTCGTCGGGATCGGCATGCGAGATGCCGAACGCATACATGACCTTCTTGCCGGTCTTCTGCTCGTGATCGAGAATGCGGGGCATGATCGCCGCCACGCGCTCTTTCAGCGGCGAATAGGCGGGGCTCATCAGCTTCTCGTCGTCCTTGATGAAGTCGACGCCGGATTCGATCAGTTCGCCGACAAGCTCCGCCGTCTCGTGCGGGCGCAGACCGAGTGCCGGCTTGACGATCGTGCCGATGATCGGCCGGCCCTCGACGCCGGTCAGGCGCCGGCTGCCGGGAATGCCGAATTGCGGGCCGGGATGGGCTTGTCTGAAGGCCTCCGGAAGCTTCATGTCGACGACGCGCAGGCCGGTCATGCCCTTGATGGAAAAGGTCCCGCCGATCGCGATCGTCATCAGGGCCGAAAGATCCGTGCCGATCGCATCGAGCGGGAATGCGATATCGACATCGGCGCGCTGCAGCCGTACGCCTTCGGGCGCCTCCGGCCAGGAGGGATGGCCCGCATCTTCCAGCGAACGGATGGCAAGCACCCGGGCGGCGACCCGCGACTTCAATTCCTCTGTCTCGCCCGGAACCGGAACGAAGGTGCCTGTCGATTGATCAGAGGCGATCTTGTTCGCCATCGCTTCGACGCTGCCGGGCGTCTCGATGCGGTAAGTGAGGGTTATCATCATGAAATTGCCGGTTGCTCCTCTCGCCACGTCAAGAAGCCATGGCGTCAACTTGTAATCTGGTATAATGAGTATTCCATTTTCTGCAACGGAAATTTTCAACAGGTGTGAATTTCGCTTGGCGCGCTTTGTCGTCGGTCGGTGAAAATGCTAAGGGGAGAGAAGATTTGAGCCAGCGAGACGCCATGACCTCAGCCATCGAGCCAATTGTCCGTCGAAAACTGTCTGATGAAGTTTTTGACCGGCTGGAACGGCTGATCACATCAGGAGAGTTGCAGCCGGGCGACGAAATGCCCTCCGAGCGCGTTCTGATGGAACGCTTCGGCGTCGGCCGCCCCGCCATCCGCGAGGCGATGCAATCTCTCGCCAACAAGGGCCTCGTCAGCATCTCGCACGGCGAGCGGGCGAAGGTCTTGAAACTGACTGCCCAGTCGATCTTTCGCCAGGTCGACCTGACGGCGAAGATCATGCTGTCGCAATCGGCGGATTCGCTGGAGCACCTGAAGAGTGCCCGTATCTTCTTCGAGCGCGGCATGGCGCGGGAGGCCGCCCAGCGCGCCAAGCAGGCCGATGTCGAAGCGCTCCGCGAGATCATCGACCATCAGCGCGCCTCGCTCGGCCACGCCGAAGAATTCATTTCCGCCGACATGCGGTTCCATACCCGCATCGCCCAGATCTCCGGCAATCCGATCTATGTGGCCGTCAGCGAAGCCATGCTGGCATGGCTGAAGGAATATCATACGGAAATGCTGATCTGGACCGGCAAGGAAAAATATACGCTCGCCGAACATGAAGAGATCCTGGAGCAGCTTGGCGCCAACGACGTCGATGGCGCCGAAGCGGCGGTGCTCAAGCATCTGGAGCGTTCGCGTTCGCTTTATATGAAGTAGAGCCAGCCGCTTGCGGCGAACGGCGCGGCAACGCCATTCACGCGCAAACAGAATGTCAGTGGTGACAGCAATCCTGAGCCACTTCAGGCGCTGGCGGAACGTAAGCGGCAAATTCCTGCTCAAGTGCCTTTATGACGCCGGTGCGCCAGCCATCGGCAACGCGTTCGGAATAGGGGTCGGGGAAGATATCCTCCTCGCCTCTTTCGAAACCGTCGAGTATTCCCGCTGCCACCAGGGTAGGCGGCGACTTCGGTACCTCGAAGCCGCGTGTCATGTCGGTATCAACCGGCCCCGTGAAACAGCTGTGCACCGCGACACCTCGGCCTGACAAGAGCGCTCGGAAGGCCTGCATGAGATTATGTGCCGCCGCTTTCGAGATCGAATAGGCCGGCGTGGACGCGACCGGCACGAGTGCCGATAGGGAGAGATTGTTGATGATAGCGCCTTTCGACCGCGTCAGCGCCGGCAGCAAAGCCTGGGTCACCCTCAGCGGCCCGAAGAAATTGACCGCCAGATGGCGATTGATGATGTCTGTATCGCCGAGATCGTCGGGCATGAAGATGCCGGCATTGTTGATGAGGATATCGAGGTTTCCGACAGTAGCGGCCGCCTTCTGGACATCCCACTCATCGGTAATATCGAGCTTTACGAAGGTGACGCGTTCATCGTCATGCTGTTGCTCGCCGCGCGATCCCGCATAAACGTGCTTTGCACCGCGCCGCAGCGCTTCGTCCATGAGAGCTCGGCCGATGCCGCGATTGGCGCCGGTGATCAGCACCGTTTTGTTTTCGATGTTCAAGACATGCTCCTATAATTGACCATGTCATCAGGAGGGGTTCCCTGATGATCGCCAAGGAGCCTAGGCCCGGCGGCCAATGACCGGGAGTAACAAGTCTGGCGGGATTTCTGGAGTGCCAATGACGGCAACAGTCACCGGTTTTGCGTTGTGTAATGCGCCTCTGTTCTCAGTTTTTCTGCTGCTTGGGCAGCTCGCCCAATTGCTGCGCCACCGACGGGTCGATCACTACAAGGAACATCGAGGCGCCCGCAGGCGCAAAAGCATTGGCAAGACTGATGCCGAAAAAGGCTTTTCGTCCGCTGCCATCAACGATCCAGTAGCGAAAGCCCGGTGTGATTGACGACGTCATCTCGCCGACGAACTGGCTTGTCTGGAATGTCGCGAGCAACGTCTCTTCCTGAAAGCTGCCGCCACCCATTCCGAGAACCATGCAACCCTTTGCGGGCTTTTCCAAGACGGTGCCTTCGCTCACCTCCAGCAGAAAATCGTCGGGTGATTTCTTCGCCGGTGTTCCGATCTCCCAGAAGGTCTTGCTGGTCGGCATCATCATCGGAACGTTCGCCGGGCTGAGCCTATCGGTGGTGGTCGAGTTCGTGGAGGGGTGATAGGGCGCCATATCGATATTCTTGAAATCCGGAAACTGCGCGAGACAGGTCTTCGTGAAGACCTCGGCGACCCTGCCCTCGGCCATTGCCGGCGATGCCAGGAGAGTGAGACCAAGACATGCCGCAAGATGAGCCTTCACCGGAGCCTCCATCGTTTCTATCCGGATATTGCTCGAACTATCCCCGGAGGCTGGGGCAAAGTCCAGTTGCTGCTCAGGCTACAGGCGGGGGGATGTTCGATGCCGGTCAATGTCGCACATTCGCAATACGGTTCTGCGAGGATGCGAAACTGCGGGGACGCGAAGTGGCCCCCAAGCCATCTGTTCACCTTGCCGACGCGAACACGCCGCATATATTCGCCGCGGCTGCGCCTTGGGGTTCATTGATGAGATATGCTCGGATTGTCGTCGTTGGGTTCGTTCTCTGCCTGCCGGTCAGCGCAGGCGCCCAGGCAGATTTTGCCGGGCCGCTGAGCCCCGGTGCCTTCGAGGCCACCTTGAATATGGGGCCGATCGCCGAGACGCTGCGTCGGCAGATGCAGCGCCCGGTGCCGCGATCGAACTCGGGAAAGCAAGCGCCTGCCGCCACCAAACCGGTCAGCGTCGCAGACTTTCGCTATACACCGTCGAAGTCGCGCCGTTCCGCCAATCTCGAGAATTTCGTATCGAAGACCAAAGCCGTCGATCCGAAAGGTGCTGACACGCTCGCCAAACTCTTTGCCTCGCAGGATATCATCGAGGCGATGCGCCCACCACTTGCCCGCTACGGCCTGAGGATCGACAATGTCGTCGATGCCTATACCGTCTGGCTGATCAGCAGCTGGCAGGCGACGCGCGGCACGACCGATGACCCGAGCCCGGCTTCGACGGCCGCCGTGCGCCGGCAGGTCATGAATGCCATGGCATCGGCCGCTATGGTCACCACCGCAGACGACGCGTCGAAGCAGGAGATGGCTGAAGCCCTGCTGCTGCAGGCGGCGCTGGTCGAAAGCGCCGTCGAGCAGTCTCAAAGCGATCCCGACCAGCTCCAGGCCGTCGGCCGGGCAGCAGCCCAGGGCGCTCGTGGTATGGGCATTGATCTCGCCGGTATGACGCTCACTGATCGGGGCATGGTTTCGGCTCATTAGCCAGGCGCTACTCTGCACCTCCAGCTCGCGCGATCTGCGCCCTTAAGGCGTCATTCTCGGCCTCCAGCTCTGCGAGACGCTGACGAAGCGGCTGGACGGCGACGCCGATCTCCGCCTCGGTATAGCGCGGTGTGATATGCTGCGGGCAGTTCCAGTCGAAAGCTTCGAGGCGCAGGCGGAAGAGGCGTTCCGGCTTTGCCCGATAGGACGGCGTGGCGACAAGCTCCGTCAGTGCAGGCTCCGCATCGAGCGCCAGCTTTTCGGCATGCGCATAGATCTTTAGCCGCGCGCGGCGGGGATAATCCATGAGAAAGAGGCAGACCCGCTCATTGGCCGCGAGATTGCCGACGCTTATATACTGCCGGTTGCCGCGGTAATCTGCAAAGGCAAGCGTGCGATCATCGACCACCTTGAGAAAGCCCTGCGGACCACCCCGATGCTGGACGTAGGGCCAGCCCGTTTCGGAAACGGAGGCCATGTAGAAACTGTCGCGCGACGCAATGAAGGCGCTCTCGTTTTCCGTGAAGCGGTCGAAGCTGCGGTCGGTCGGCAGGTTGGTCCAGAAATCCTGAACACCCATTTCGGCCTGGGCGGCGCGCACGCTGGGCGTCGAGGCTATGTCGAGAAATCCATAGGACATGATCCATCTCCTCAAGGTTGGGTGGGAGCGGGGCTTTAACCCGCTCGTCATCCGTTAGGCGGCATTGGCTGCGGACACGACCGGGAAGTCGATATCGGTCTTGGCGACTTCGTTCAGATAATTGGTGAAAGTGTTTTCGGCGACCAGAGCGACGATCTCGACGATCTGCGCATCAGAAAAGCCGGCAGCGCGGACGCTCGCGATATCGGCATCGGAGACATGACCGCGCGCTTCGGCAATCTTTGCCGCAAAGCCGACGGCGGCATTCGCCTTGGCATCGGCTGATGCGCCCTTGCGGTTCAGCGCAATTTCTTCCGGGCTGATCTTTGCGAGGTTGAGGCCGAGATAGGTATGGGCCGACAGGCAGTAGTCGCAGCCGTTCACCTCTGCGACGGCCAGAGCGATCCGCTCACGTGTCTTGACATCGAGTGTCCTGGAAAGGGCGTTCTGGAAGCTGGTGAAGGCGGTCAGCGCGGCCGGGCTGTTGGCGACGAGGCGGAAGATATTCGGAACGGAGCCCAGCGCCTTCTGGATGGCGTCGAGCGTTGGCTTTGTTGCTTCTGGCACATCGTCCTTGGCGGGAATGAAAATGCGGGACATGGAGATCTCCTTCGCTGCTGGCAAACCGTGATTGGCTTGTGGATGCAAATGTGTCGATTTCCATTCACCAAGAGAATATGCTTAAAATGAAAGTAATTTTACCGGAAAATGGAAGAATGATTTGGACCGGTTCGAAGCCATGTCGATGTTGCTGGAGGTGGTGGACAGGGGAAACCTGTCGGCGGCCAGCCGTTCGCTGAAAATTCCCCTGCCGACTCTGAGCCGCAAGATCACCGATCTGGAGACGCTGCTCGGAACCAAGCTCTTGACCCGCACCACGCGCAAGATCGCCTTGACCGATGCAGGCACGACCTATGTCGATGCCGCCAGACGAATCCTCGAGCAGGTGGAGGAGGCCGAACGTCAGGCATCCGGCGAATTCGCCATGCCGAAGGGCGAGTTGGTGATCACAGCTCCGGTGCAGTTCGGCCGCCTTCACGTGCTGCCTGTCGTGACGGACTTTTTGGCCACCTTTCCGGCGATCAACGTGCGGCTGATGCTGGCGGACCGCAATATCGATCTCGTCGACGAGCATGTCGATATGGCCGTGCGCATCGGCAATTTGCCCGACAGCGCCATGGTCGCCACGCGCGTCGGTACGGTTCGCAGGGTCGTCTGCGGCAGTCCGGCCTTCTTTGCCGGCCGCGGTGTGCCGAAGGAGCCAGCCGATCTTCTGGGCCTGCCCTGCATCAGCGTCGAGATCCTGACGCCATCTGTCGGCTGGCAGTTCCAGAAGGTCGGAGCAGCAAAGGCCATTGAGGTGCCGATCAGCCCACGGCTTTCCGTCACCACGACCGAGGCGGCGGCCGAGGCCGCCATTCGCGGCGCCGGCATCACCAGGCTGCTTTATTATCAGGTCGCAGGGGCGGTCGCGGCCGGCGCGCTGAAACTCGTGCTCGAGGATTTCGAACCGGAGCCGGCTCCCATCCACCTGGTCCATCTCGCCCGTGGCCAGATGCCGCTCAAAATGCGCCACTTTCTGGATTTCGCCGCACCCCGGCTGAGGGCGAGTGTCGCTGCCCTGCAATCTTCCTCCAGGTAAGGCAATTCCTGCCCATCTCCATCCTGACGCCAGCTGTCTTCGGACATCCGTCGGGAGCAATTTCCGTTCGTCTCAGAATATTGTTTGAATCCTAACTATTTTAATGCTACTAGAATGGCATGCAATCATTTACGTCCCTTCAGCGCGTTTTCACTGCGAACCTTTTGTCGACCGGCCGCAACTGGCGCCGGGCGGTGGATCTTGCGCTGACCTCCCACGGCATCTCGGAAGCTTGCGCAGCACCATTGCTCTGGATTGGCCGTTTGGGTGGTGGCGTGCGCCAGGTCGTGCTGGCCAATCACGTCGGCATCGAAGGCCCGTCGCTGGTCAGGTTGCTCGATCAGCTGGAAGCACTCGATCTCGTCATGCGCAAGGATGATCCGATTGACAGGCGGGCAAAGGGTCTCTGGCTGACGGAGGAGGGCCAGAGCCTCGCAACCCGGATGGAGGCCGTTCTCGATGACCTGCGCGGCAGGATCCTCGTAAACGTCAGTGAAGCCGATCTCGAAGCGGCGGTCCGCGTTCTGCAGGCCTTCGAAGAGATCAGCCCGTCGCAGGTTGCGGCGATCGCACAGCAATTTGAGGAAACATCGTGACCCTTCCCTCCTGGCGGGACTGGCTCTTCTCGGCCAAGGCCTTCCTCGCATCCATGCTTGCCCTTTTCATTGCCTTGTCCCTGGACCTGCCGCGGCCTTACTGGGCAATGGCGGCCGTCTATGTCGTCGCCAATCCGCTCGCGGGTGCGACAAGTTCGAAGGGCCTCTATCGCGCGCTCGGCACCCTTCTCGGTGCAAGTGCGGCCGTTTTCTTCGTGCCGCTCTTCGTCAATGCGCCGGAGCTTTTGAGCATCGTCATTGCGCTCTGGACTGGCACGCTCCTGTTTATCTCGATGCTGGACCGTTCTTCACGCAGCTACGTCTTCATGCTGGCCGGCTATTCCCTGCCGCTTATCGCGCTGCCGTCCGTCGGTTCGCCTGACACCATCTTCGACACGGCCCTTGCCCGCTCGGAAGAGATCATTATTGGCATCGTCTGCGCCAGCCTCGTCAGTGCCGTCGTCTTCCCGACCAGTGTGCGCAGCGTGCTCGGCCAGCGCATTTCCACTTGGCTCGACGATGCCGGCAGCTGGGCAAATGATATTCTGCGCGGCGAGGGTGCGACGCCGGCAACGCCCTTGAAACGGCAGAAGCTTGCCGCCGACGTCACCGGCCTCGACCTCATCATCAGCCAGCTTGGTTACGACGCGGGCAGCCGTGATATTGTGCGCCATTCGCGCGAATTGCGCGGCCGTCTCCTGATGCTGTTGCCGCTCTTCTCCTCGCTCGCCGATCGCCTTCATGCACTGAAGACCGAGCGCGAGGTGCTGCCAAAAGATTTGATCTGCCTGCTGAACGAGGTCGCCGACTGGCTGAGCCTCGGCGCAAAATCTCAAGCTGACGACACGGCTGAAAAGCTGGCGCAGCGGATCGATAGTCTCCGCGAGGCCGACCCGGATCGGCGCTGGGGCGACCTGCTGCTTTCCAGTGCGCTGGCGCGGCTGAAGGAGATCGTCGATCTCTGGCAGGATTGCCTGACGCTGCGCGACGAAATCGTCAGCGGCAGACATTCCGGCCCCTGGCGGCCGGCCTTTCGCCATCGCCAGATCGTCGGCCGTATCAGGCATTTCGATTATGCGCTGCTTGCCTTCCAGGCCGGCGCGGTCGTTGCGGGCATTCTCGTCGCCTGCCTGTTCTGGATCTATAGCGGCTGGCAGAATGGCGCCGGTTTCGTCACCATGGCAGCCGTTGCCTGCTCCTTCTTCGCGGCGCTTGATCGGCCTGCACCCTTCATCACCTCGATGTTCATCTGGTGCGGCATCAGCCTCATCATCTCCTTCGTCTATATTTTCGGCATCCTGCCGATGGTCAACAGCTACGAGCTCCTGGTTCTTGTCTTCGCTCCGCCCTTCCTGCTTTTGGGGCTGATGATCCCCAAGCCGCAGTTCAACATGTTGGCCATGCTGCTGACAGTAAACAGCGCCTCCTTCATCGCGCTGCAGGATCGTTACACGTCCGATTTCACCACCTTCACCAATGAAGCGATCGCCGCGCTCGCCGGCATCGGCTTTGCGTTGGTATGGACGCTGATCGCCCGCCCTTTCGGCGCCGAACTCGCCGCCTGGCGGCTGGTGCGCGCCGGCTGGACCGATCTTGCCGAGACGGCGGCAGGCGAACGCCGTGCCGATCACGAGCGGCTTTCCGGCCGCATTCTCGATCGCCTCGGCCAGCTCGTACCGCGCCTTGCCGTCGTCGAGGACCGGGAATTGAAGAAGGTGGATGGCTTTGCCGAAGTGCGCATCGGCTTCAACGTGCTGATGCTGCAGGGTGAACGCAAGAGACTGCGTGGGGCGAGCGCCGCATCGCTTGGCGCGGTTCTCTCCGGCATCGCCGATTTCTATCATGACCGTATTGCGGCCGGTCGGGCGCTCGCTCCGCAAGAGGGCCTGCGTCAGTCGATCGACGACAGCCTCAAAATCATCGCGCTCGAAGACAACAGGCGCGGCGCCGACAGCATCGACGCCCTTGTCGGCCTCAGGCGCGCCCTTTTCCCTGACGCAGCCCCGCCAGCAAGCTGGCACGCGGCCGAGGCTGCGCCGCAACTCCTCCCGCTTGCCGCTGAGTAATTGTCATGCCTGCAGAATTTGATGTTTACGGCGTCTATGTCCCACGCCTCCTCGTTCTCATGGTGCTGAGCCTGATGCTAATGATCGTCATCAGACGGATGCTGGCCTGGCTCGGTGCCTATTCCCTCGTCTGGCACCGTGGTCTCTTCGACCTCGCCCTCTACGTGCTCGTCCTTGGAGCCGTTTCCTCCTTCACACGCTGGTATTTCGCATGGACTCCCTGAAATTCATTGGTCGCCTCATCGTCACTCTTGCCGTGGTCGTCGCCGCCGTCTTTGTCGGCCGCGGGCTTTGGGGCCACTATATGGACGAGCCCTGGACGCGCGATGCTCGACTGCGCGCCGATGTCGTCGGGATCGCGCCCGATGTCTCTGGCCTCGTCAGCGAGGTGCTCGTCATCGATAATCAGGCGGTGAAGAAGGGCGATATCCTCTTCCGCGTCGATCGCGCACGTTTCTCGATAGCGCTCGCTCAATCCGAAGCGGCACTCGAAGGCAGCAAGGCCGCGCTCGACCAGGCACACCGTGAGCGCGAGCGCCAGGAGCGCCTCGGCGAAGCCGCCTCGCTGCAGCAGAAGGAACAGGCGCAGACGGCTGAAGAGCAGGCCGAAGCCGCCTTCCGCCAGGCAGCCGCCAACCGCGATCTGGCTGCGCTCAATCTCGACCGTTCGGAGATCAAGGCGACGGTCAACGGGACGGTCTCCAATCTCAGCCTGCGCCCGGGCGATTATGTTAGCGCCGGAACCGCCAAGATCGCGCTGATCGATACGGATTCGCTGCGCGTCGAAGGCTATTTCGAAGAAACCAAGCTGCAGCGCATCCACCCCGGCGACAAGGTATCCATCCACCTGATGGGCCAGACGAAAAGCCTTGACGGCCATGTCGAAAGCATTGCAACCGGCATCGAGGACCGCGAACGCACCGCCGGCAGCGGCCTGCTCGCAAACATCAACCCCACCTTCAGCTGGGTGCGCCTTGCCCAGCGCGTGCCGGTGCGCATCAGCATCGACGCCGTGCCTGATGATGTCAGGCTGATCGCCGGCCTGACGGCGACGGTAGAGGTGGACAGGAGCTGATGGCAAGCTTTCGTCTGGCCTCCGAATCTGGATAATAATGCAGGCTGAACAAGATCGAAGGTCGGATCCTGGGGCCTCGCAGAATGATAAAATCCGCTTGCAGGCACGCGGTCCTTGTGGCTGCTGTGCTGCTGTCATCGGTGGTCGCGACAATGGCTCAGAGCCAGCCAGCCTCCGTCTGGAGCGACTTCATCCGGGACAGGCGCGATCTCGCCGCTCTCAATGAGCACAAACGGAAAAAAATCCTCAATGACCTCGGTGCGGCGATCATGGCCGATCCCGACGGCGTGAGTACCGAGATCGAAAGAAGCAGGGGCGCGCCGGCGCTTTGCCAATATATGCGCGTCATGTTCGCAAGCGACAGAACGCCTGAGGTGGTTGATCAGCTTGACGCCGTGCTCCATTGGGGCAAACCGGATAAATCCATCCGCGAGATGCTGAGTGCACCCGCCTATGACGACGGCAGCACCTGGTTTCCAAGGGCGAAGAGAGCTGGCTATTTTACCGGTTGCGTGGCCGGAGTGCTCGATGGAAAGAGGAGAAGCAGCACGAGCCTCGCGGGCCGATTGCCTTTGCTCCTGAGTTCGAGGGATCAAACGATCATTGCCCTGCAGATTGCCGAGCGCTTGAAGATTGGACGGCCATCCAAAGGCGATAGCTATGGCAAGTGGATGCTGAATGGCCTATCGAAAGAAGACCTTGTCTCGCCGGATGTGATGGATTGGTTCGAGCTTGGTTTCGACAGAGCGTATTGAATGGGTTCAATAAGCACAGCTGTCGCACTCGCGATGGGCCCGGCAATTATCTTGCCTGCCGGACGTCGAGCAGCACCGCCACACTGACGAGAATGATCAGCAAGGAGGGGGCGGGCCCAGGCGTGGATAGTCGGAAAATTTGCAACGGACCGACCCCGGCCCTGATGAGATCGCCTATTTAGATCAGCTTGCCTTCCATGGGTTCACGATCGCCAGGCCGATATTCTCGAAATCGGCTTCGTTGCGCGTCGCAAGCGACGCGCCGCGAGATAAGGCTATGGCTGCGATTTGTGCATCAAATTGGCTGATTGGGCGACCGGCAGCGCGCCGCCTGGTCGCTATAGTGGCATAGACGTCCGCTGCTTCGCGGTCGAAGGGTAGGACACGCCCTGCAAGATCCTCATTGAAGATCGGTAATATTGCGGCCTCTAGCTCCCGACGGCGGCGACCTTCTGGTAGTAGCCGCAAGCCGTATAGGATTTCTGCCTCGGTGATAGACGTCGTGAATACCGAAGCTGGGCCCTGCTCGGCCAACCAGTCGATGACGGCTGGGCTCGGGGATGACACCAACAGCTCGGAAAGAACATTCGTATCGAGGATGATCACTGTTCGAAGTCCGGCATGTCACGAATAGGCTCACGTGCGGGAATATCAAGGTCAACGCCACCGGTCGGTGCAACGCGTGCCCTGATGGATTGAACAAGGTTGCGTGGTGTCTCGCCGGTGGCCAGTGCCGATCGAAGAATATCGCGCGCTTCGTCTTCCATGGACCGGCCGTGGCTCGCAGCCCGGATTCGCAGGCGCCGTTTCAGCGCATCATCGATATTGCGGATAGTCATGCTGGCCATAAAAGCCTCCTGATATCATTGATTGCATATAAGGCAATGATATCAGAATTGCAATTCCATGGATCCCGGAAGCGTTCTGCTTCGAGCGCCTGAGCAACGCCAGTTCAATCAAAGTGAAACACTTCCGGCATCATCGCCCACCACTCACCGTCCTTGCGTGTTGCAAGCGGCTTCTGGCAGGGCATGCAGACGGCCCACCATTGCCGATTTGCCGGATCGGCGGCCATCTTGGCCATATCGGCTTCGAAATCGTCACCGACATATTCCCAATAGCCAAACAGCAGGTTTTCCGGCTCCTTCAGAAAGATCGAATAGTTGGTGATGTTGCAGGCCGAGATCAGTGACAGGATCTCCGGCCAGACGGCGGCATGCAGTGCCTTGTAATCTGCGACCTTGTCCGGCTCCAGGCCGATCACCATGCCCATTCGCTGCATATTGCTACCGCCCTCGGGTAATTTCTGTCGTGAATTCGGCGATGCTGCGCTTCTTGACGGCATCCCAGTCCCATTCGATGCCGATGCCGGGTTCGGAGGGGGCGATGGCGTGGCCGTCGCGGATTTCCATGCCCCTGGTGGTCAGATCGTCGAGCTGCGGGATATATTCGACATATTTGCCGTTCTGGATGGCGCAGACCAGGCTGACATGCAGCTCCATCAGGAAATGCGGGCAGACGGGGATATCGAAGGCTTCGGCCGCGTGCGCAACCTTCAGCCAGGGTGTGATGCCGCCGATGCGGGCAACATCCACCTGCACGATCGAGCAGGCGCCCTTCTGCATATATTCGCGGAAATGCCGGATCGAATAGAGGGATTCGCCGACGGCAATCGGCGTCGGGGTCGAGCGCGACAGCCGGATATGGCCGTCGAGATCGTCGGCCGGCAGTGGTTCTTCGATCCAGGCGAGGTCGAGTTCCCTCAGCCGTTCTGCCCGGCGGATCACTTCATCGACGGTAAAGCCTTGGTTGCAGTCGGTCATGATCTCGAAGCCATCGCCGAGGGCGGCGCGTACCGCAGACAGACGGGCATAATCCTCAGCGCCGTGCGGCTTGCCGATCTTCACCTTCGAGCCGCTAAAACCTTTCGCCTTCGCCTGCAGGGCGTCTTCGACAAGCGCCTCTTTCTCGATATGCAGCCAGCCGCCTTCGGTCGTATAGAGCGGGCAGCTTTCCTTGGCACCCCCGGCAAGTTTCCAGAGCGGCAGCTTCTGCTTCTTGGCTCTCAGATCCCAGAGTGCGGTATCGACGGCCGCGAGCGCCAGCGCCGTGATCGCGCCGATCGTCGTTGCATGCGTGGCAAATTCCATTTTGTGCCAGATCGCCTCAATGCAATCGGCATCCTCGCCGATCAAGAGCGGCGCCAGATGGTCCGACAGAAGCCGGATGACGGAGGAGCCGCCGGTACCGATCGTGTAGGAATAGCCGGTACCCGAGGCACCGTCGGAATCGGTGATGGTGACGATTGGCGTTTCCTGGCTGACGAAGCTCTGGATCGCATCGGTACGCTTCACCTTCGGCGGCAGGTCCACCATGCGCAGTTCGATCTTTTCAATGCGGGCCATGGTTCCTCCTAACGTGCCGTGCGGGTTTGGGCGGGTTCGGCCGCGTGGATTGCCGACATGATGGCGCGGCTTGCCGTCTCATATTTGCGGTCGTTTTCATGTTCGTGGACGATCCTGAAATCGTGCATGACGAGGATGCGGTCGGCGAGCGCCACCATTTCCGGCATGTCGCTGGAGATCAGCAGGATCGCCATGCCCTTGTCGGCAAGCCCGTTGATCAGCTCGTGAATATAGGCCTTGGCCTTGATGTCGATGCCGACGGTCGGCTCGTCGATGAAGAGGATATCGACATCGGCGGCGAGCCACTTGGCAAGCGACACCTTCTGCTGGTTGCCGCCCGAGAGATTGCCGACGAGCTGTTCGAGATTGGGCGCGCGGATTTCCAGCTGCCGGGCAAGTGGTGCGGCGGTCCGGCGCTCCTGGCCGGCGCCGATCAGGCCGAAGGTCGAGGCGATCTTGCCCCAGACGGTCATGGCGATATTCGAACGGATCGGATGAGCGAGGATGACGCCCTCGTGTTTCCTGTCTTCGCTGACATAGCCCATGCGAAAGCGCTTGATCGCCTCCTCCACCGAGCCGATCCGCACTGGTTTGCCGTCGATCAGAAACGTGCCCGACTTAAGCTTGTCCTTTCCAATGATAGCGCGGACGAGCTCAGTGCGGCCGGCACCGACGAGGCCGTAGAGGCCGAGGATTTCACCGCGACGGAGGCAAAAAGAGATATTGCCGTGGCCGGTCGCTGTCGCGACATCGCGAAGCTCGATCTTTGGTGCACCTTCCTGCGGCTTGCCGGAGCGGGCAATCACCGGCCGCTCCGCGCGGCCAATCATCGCCTCGATCAGCGTCTGCCGTGTCATCCCAGCCATCGGCGCGCCACGCAGTGTCGTCTCTCCGTCGCGCAGAACCGTGACCCGGTCGCAAAGGCTCAAAACCTCTTCGAGCTTGTGGCTGACGAAGAGGATCGCCGTTCCCTGATCACGCAACTGCCGCACGAGCCTGAAGAGGATTTCAGTCTCGGCATCGGTGATCGATGCCGTCGGCTCGTCGAGCAGCAGAACCTTGGCCTGGTGGCTGAGCGCCTTGGCAATCTCCACCATCTGCATCTGGGCGACGCTGAGGCGGCGCACTTCCGTTGCCGGATCGACATCGAGGCCGACTTTGCGAAGGTGTTCGCGCGCCTGTTCGTTGGCGCGGCGAAAATCGACGAGTCCGTTTCGAACCGGCAGCCCCTCCAGGAGAATGTTTTCGGCCACCGAGAAGCGAGGGATCAGGTTACGCTCCTGATGCACCGCCGAAATGCCGAGCGCGATTGCATCGCGGGGCGATGAGAGGGATAGAGGCGTGCCGTCCAGCGTCACTGTCCCGCTGTCTGGCCGATGGACACCGGTGATGATCTTGATCAGCGTCGATTTGCCGGCGCCGTTTTCGCCCATCAGCGCATGGATCTCGCCGCCATTGAGGGTCAGAGATGCATTGTTGAGCGCCCGCACGCCCGGGAACGACTTGCCGATCCGGTCCAGAATGAGTGCCATCTCAATCCTCCCCGACCCGGACTGCGCGGTAGCGGTTGATCCAGACGGCGGCGAGGATCAGCGCGCCGAGCAGGAAGGTCACCCAGTAGGGATCGACCGCCAGCAGCACCATGGCATTCTGGATCAGCCCGACCAGCAACACGGCGATGAGGGTGCCGAGGATGGAGATCGAGCCGCCGGCAAGGCTTGCTCCGCCGATGATCGGCGCCGCAAAGGAAATGACCACCCAGTCCGCGCCGATCGTCGGTTGCGCTGAGCCGAGCTGGGCGACGGCGAGCACGCCGGCAGTTGCGGCCAGCAGGCCGGAAAGCACATGCGCCATGATCGTCGCGCGGGCGACCGAAATGCCCGACAGCTCCGCCGCATGGGCATTGCCGCCGACCGCCAGCATGTAGCGTCCCTCGACCGTGCGGACAAAGAAGATGATGAGCAGCACGGTCACCACCAGCGGCACGATCAGCAGCAGCGGGAAGGGACCGAGGCGTCCATTGCCGAAGGCGACGAAGGCCGGCGACAGATTGTAGAAGGGAATGGCCTTGGTGATGCCGAGATTGACGCCGGCAAAGGCTGATCCGGTCGCGAGTGTGACGATGAAGCCGTTGATGCCGGTGCGCACCGTCAGCCAGCCATTGATAAAACCGGCAAGGCCGCCGAAGGCGATGCCGACAATGATCGCGGCGATGGCCGGCAGTCCCCAGACATCCATAAGTCCACCGGTCACGACAGCGATGAGCCCGCCGAGCGCCCCGACGGAAAGGTTCATCTGGCCGACGCCCAGCATGACCATCTGGCTGAAGGCGACGAGCAGTGATACGCAGATGCTGCGCAGCATGACGAACCAATTGAATTCCGTCATGAAGGCGGGGGAGGCGAAGGCGAGCGCGATGGCGCCGGCGATGACGCCGACCAGGATGCCGGACCATTGTGTCCTTGCGGCAAGGGAAATCAGCGTCTTCATGCGCGCCTCGTCTGTTCGCGGATTGCGAGCTTCGTCCGGTAGCGTTCGAACAGGATAGCCGAGAGCAGGAAGATGCCGAGGAAGAGCTGCAGCCAGAAATTCCCGACCTGCAGCACCAGCAGGCCGCTGCGGATGGTTGCGACCAGCATCGCACCGAGGATCGTACCAACCACCGACACCATTCCGCCGGCAAGCGCCGTGCCGCCGATGACGGGGGCAAGGAAAGAGGGCAGCAGCCAGTCGTCGCCGGCAACGCCGGGCATGGCCGCTGACAATCGTGACGTCAGCATCAAGGCTGCTGCTGCGGCCAGCATTCCCGAGAGCACATGCACGAAGATGGTAATCCGTCCGACGGGGACGCCCGACATTTCCGCCGTACGTGCATTGGCACCGACGGCCAGGATCTGCCGGCCGAGCACCGTATGCTTGAAAAGGATGTAGAGCAGGGCGCCGATCAAAAGTGCTGCGACCGCCAGCGACGGCACCGGGCCGATGCCGCTGCGGCCGAAGGCGCCGAAACTCGCCGGCAACCCGTTCAGCGGCACGCCCTTGGTGAAGATCAGCATGCCGCCGGAAAACAGGCTGGCGCTGGCGAGCGTGACGATGAAGCTGTTGACGCCGGTCTTGACGATCGCGAGCCCATTCAGCGCGCCGAGAAGGCCGCCGAAAGCGAGCGTCAGGATGATCACAAGCGGAATGGGCAGGCCTGCCGTCTGCATCAGATAGCCCGCAGCCATGACGGAGCAGACGCCGATCGCGCCGACCGAGAGGTTCATGCCGCCTGTCGCCAGCACCACCATCTGGGCGAAGCCGACCACGACATCGATTGCGACCGAGCGGCCCATGGAATTCAGGTTGAAGCGCGACAGGAAGCCCGGCGCCAGACTGGTGAAGACGGCCCACAGGATCAGAAGGATGATCAGCAGGCCGAGCTGCGCCGGCCCCCTGGTCAGCAATCCCAGCAGGCTGTGTCTGCCTGCATCGGGGACGGGGCTATCATTGTCGATGGGTGCCATGCGCTGGGATGACCGGTCTCGTGGAACAGGAATGATTGGGCGGCGGGCGCTTTCGACCCCACGCCGCTCTCGTTATTTGCAGGAGAGGTAGGTGTCCTTGAAACTCCCCTGCAGTTTCTTCGTCAGCGCCTTCAGATCGTCCTTGTAGCTGTCGACGTTCTTTTCCGAGATCAGCAGCGTGCCGGAATCGACGAAATGCGCCGTCTGAGGTGTGGCGATCCACGGGGCGTCCGCCTTCACGCTGCAGCCTGCAGCCATCTGATCAAGCACATAGGCGCCGATATAGGCCTGGCCATAGGGGTTCTGCGCCATGGTGCCGGCAACGAAACCGTCACGGATGCCGTCAAGGATGATCTTGTCATCGTCGATGCCGACAAGCTTGATCTTCTTATCGCCAAGGTTCTTGAGCGCGGTTGCAGCCACCACCGAGGAAATATAGCCGGTGGCGATCAGGCCGTTGATCTTGTCCTTCTGCGCGGCAAGCAGGGCATTGATCTTCTGGTCGCCCTGTTCCTGGCTGTCGGTATCACCGACCGTCTGCAACAGGGTGACGGCGCCATTCGTCTCGCCGACGGCCTTTTCGACCGCCTTGACGCGCAGCGTCGTATTCGGATCGACGAGCAGGCCTGCCAGATGAACGATCGTGCCCTTGCCACCCATCGCCTCAATCAGCGCCTTGGTGCCGAGATAGGCCGACTGCGAAACATCGGTCGCCAGGCAAAGCCCGACATCGGTCGGATCCTGCGCGCAGCCGCCAAGTGCCACCGAGGGAATGCCGTTGCTCTTCATTTCCGACACTATGGCGTTGACGCCGACTGCGTCACCCGGAAACACGCCGAAGCCATTGGTACCCTGTGCCGCGAGGCTTTCCAGAAGCTCAGTCTGCGCCTCCAATTTCCATTCGCTCGGCACTTTGTATTCGACAGCGGCGATGCCGAAATCCTTGGTGGCATCGGCGGCAGCCTGTTCCCAGGGCGCGAAATAGGGGTGCGGACCGCCCGGAACCAGGGCGATCTTGTTGTCCGAGGCGAAAGCGCTGAGCGGCGCGACTGCCACGGAGCATGCAAGGCCTGCAGCAATGAGACTGCGAATTGTCATGACATCCTCCCGATTTGGGCAAGTCCGGTCCTCTTCCAGCATTGCCATACCCAATCGCTAGCACGATCGAATATCGCATGCAATATTCGCTTATTGACTTTTTTGGCATCTTCCCTTTCCATCGCACCAGGCAATCGGCGAGGAGGAGTTGATGGAGCCGCAAGAGAACGGGGCGCGTGTCGACCGGTCGAGGCTTTTGCCGGAATATCGGACCATGTTGGAGGAGCAGGAGGCGCTTGGCGGAGCTGCGATTGAGACGCTCCCGCCGCAGCAGGCGCGCGCCGATTCCGAAATCCGGCTCGCCCTTCATTGGGGTGCGAAGGACGCGGTCTCCGGCATTGAGAATGTGGAGATTCCAAGCGACGACGTCAGGCTCAAGGCGCGGCTCTACCGCGTGGCCGGCACCACGCGGACCATCCTGTTCTTCCATGGCGGCGGCTGGATGGTCGGCAGCATCGAGACCCATGACGGGCCGGTTCGTACGCTCGCCAATGCCGCCCACGCCAATGTGCTGTCTGTCGAATACCGCAAGGCGCCGGAAGCGCCGTTTCCGGCGGCCTTCGAGGACGCCGAGACGGCACTTCTCTGGCTTCAGGAAAATGGCGAAGTGCTTGCACTTGATGCCGGCAAGGTGATCCTTGCGGGCGACAGCGCCGGCGCCAGTCTTGCCGCATCGCTGGCGATCCGGGCGCGCGATCTCGCCATCCCGCTTGCCGGGCAGGTTTTGATTTATCCGGCTACCGATCTCTCCGGCACGACAGAAAGCCGCCGGGAATTCGCGAACGGCTTTTCCCTGCAACAGTCGACGATGATCTGGTTTGCGGAACATTATCTTTCGGGCGGCACGCGACCCTCCGACCCTCGCGTCTCGCCGCTGCTCGCAGCCGACCTCTCGAGCTTAGCGCCGACGCTGTTGATCACTGCGGACCACGATCCGCTGCGCGACGAGGGCCGCGCTTATGCACAGCGCTTGATTGCCGCCGGAAATGACGTCTGTTACGAGGAATGGCAGGGAACCATCCATGGCTTTTTCATCATGGATCGCGCAGGAAAAACCGCCCGCAAGCTGATTGGGCGCATCGGGAAATGGACAGACGGCCTTTGGAACAGACATGACGATGGCAAGCGGGGCGGAGGCTGAAACCGCGGCCACGGCTGTGCGGTCCGAGCCGATCTATCTGACGATCTATCAGGTTCTTCGTGACCATCTGGAGCGGGGTGCGCTGGAGCCCGGCCTCATTCTCGGGCAGGCAAGCATCGCCCGCGCCTTCAATGTCAGCCGTATCCCGGCCGGTATCGCGCTGGCGCGGCTCCTGTCGGAAGGCCTGATCCAGACCTTCGAGGGGCGCGGTTATATCGTGCCGGGCGGCGAGCCGCAGCGCGGCGACCTTTTTGCTGCGGGCCTCGACCTGCCACGTTCGCTCACCGTTCCGGTCATCAATCGCCGGGAGCAGATCTACCCGGAAGTCGAACATGCCGTTGCCGTCTGTCTTGCCTATGGCCGTTTCCTGTTGAACGAGACAGCACTTGCCCAGCATTACGATGTCAGCCGCACCATAGCCCATGAAGTGCTGACCCAGCTGGAGCGCAGCGGCATCATCGAGCAGGACAGCAATAACCGCTGGTATGCCGGTCCGCTCAGCGCCAAGGTCTTTCGTCATCACTACGACATGCGTCGCCTGCTGGAGCCGGAAGCCCTGCGCCAGGCCTATCCTTTCCTTAAGAAGGAGGGTCTTGAGGAGCGCCGGCAGAGATTGAAATCCCTCGGCCCCTATCCACAGGCGCCGGAAATGCTGGAGCGGGCCGAAGCCGACCTGCATCTCGATTCACTCGCGCCCTGCCCCAATACGGTGCTTCTTGCGGCCGTGCGACGCAGTCAGCGCGTCCTCATCGCCACCCACTCGACCTTCGCCAATTTCCGCACCGAAGCGGAAATTTCAATGATGATATCGGAGCATACCCGTGTCTACGACGCGCTGCTCGCCGGCGATATTGACAGGGCCTGTGCAGCCCTTGCCGACCACCTGCGCCGGGCGCTCGACCCCAACCTGAAAATCCTCCAGCACCTGCCCGCCATGCCTTCAGGCCTGACGCCGCCCTACCTCATCCAGGTCAAAGGTGAGCGCTGATCGCTCCACTCAATCTTGCGGTTGGGATGATCGGCGCACAGGCAGCCCCATCGACCGTTGTCGGACGCCCGCCAAGCCGCTGAGGCTATCTGGCAGGTTGGCATTCTGCACAATGAGATCAAAATCCATTCAGACGTTCCTGCTTGTCAAAGGACATACCTAATTCAAGAGGATGCCAGCCGATGGAAGATTCGCTCGATTTGGCCAACGATCGCAAAGAAGATGATGCCGGACAGCGAGGCAAGCAGTACCGCCGCAAAGAGCCTTTCGGCTTGGTAGTTGAACGTCGACTGGATGATTACGGCGCCAAGTCCGCGATCTGATCCGATCCATTCCCCCACGATCGCGCCTATTACAGAGGTCGTTGCCGAAATCCGCAGCGAGGCGAACAGAAGCGGCACCGATCGTGGAGCCCGCAGACGCCAGAAGGTTTCCCATGGGCTCGCCGACAGAACATGCATGAGCTCCAGCTCGTTGCTTGTCGCCGATGTCAAACCACGGACCATGTTGACGAGAGTCGGGAAGAAACAAAGGAGGGCGGCGATCACGACCTTGGGTAAAATGCCGAGACCGAAGACGAGGATGATGATCGGCGCCAGGGCCAAAACCGGAATGGTATTGAAGAGCAGCACGACGGGAAAATATGCCGCCCGGACACGCGGGCTGTAGACGAAGACAATGGCAAGGATCACTGCAGTCAGATTGCCGAGAAAAAAGCCAAGAAGAGCCTCGTACCAGGTGGGTAGCGCGTTCTGGACGAGCCCCCGCCATTCACTGCCAAATGTGTGCAGGACCGAGAGTGGCGTGGGGACGATATAAGCCGGAACGCCGAGCGCCGGTAACACCCATTGCCAGACGATCAGTAATGAGAGCGCGCCGGCAACTGGAAGAATAGTCGCTTCCAACAGGGAAAGTTGGTCTCTCTTCAAGGGATTACGCTCCACCATCGCGCAGCAGCCGACGCAGTTGCGCTGCTATCTCCTGTGCCTGCGGGCTTTCCCTGCGACAGACGCCGTTTTCGTCCTTCAATGATGCCAGATCGATGAGGGCCTGGCACCGGCCAGGGTTTGCTGCAAGCACCAGTACGCGCCCTCCGAGATAAATCGCCTCGGCAATGCTGTGTGTCACGAAGAGGATCGTCGCGTGTGTCCGACGCCAGATGGAGAGAAGCTCATCATTGAGCCGGTCGCGGGTGATTTCGTCGAGCGCGCCGAAGGGCTCATCCATCAGGAGGATGTCCGGCTCGCACTGCAAGGCGCGTGCAATCGAAACGCGCTGGCGCTGTCCGCCCGAAAGCTGGTTTGGATAGCGATCCGATAGATGGGCAAGGCCGACCAACTCCAGCCAATGGTCGGCCCTTGGCTGGACCGATTTGGCTATGCGGCCTTTTCCAACCTGCAATGGCAGGCAAACATTGTCTCGCACCGTGCGCCAGGGAAGCAGGGTGGCCTCCTGGAATACAAATCCGACCTCCCGCTGTCTTCTCGCCTCCGCCGCCGACTTCCCAAGTACGGAAAGCCGCCCGTTGATCGGCAGCAGCAGATCGGCAATTGCGCGAAGGAGCGTCGACTTACCGCATCCGGACGGGCCAAGAATGGTCAGAAACTCGCCTTTGGCGACGCTGAGATCGACGCCCTCCAGAACCGCCTCACTCGATCCCGGATAGCCGAGCCCAAGGCTCCTCGCCTCGATTGCAATTTCGTTTGTCACAGGGCTCATCCGATCTTCGGACGGTCTCCTGCCGTCATCTCCAATATGGCGGTCGAAAAGCATTCATCGAGCTTTGGTGGGCCGGACTTGAACTGGCCAACCTTGTCATAGACCGGGATCTGTTCGGCGATGCCCTTGGGATCGAAGGTACCCCATCCATCCTTTGCCGTCGTCTCATCGAAGCTCAGCGACATGATCCGTGGTATCGTTTTCAACTCCACTGCCAGATCGAGCTGCGGATAGGCTTCGACCGTCAGCTTCACTGCGTCTTCTGGATGCTCGTGCGTCCATGACCAGCCCTTGGCTATGGCTCGCATTGCCTTCGCAAGCGTGTCGGAGTGCTTGTCGATCGCATCGTCGGTTGCGAAATAGACGTTGGCATAAGACGGCAGCCCCGTATCCTTCATCATCAAATCGATCCGGTCAGGTCCGATAACGGATAGAGCCTGGGTGTTGGTGATCCAGCCCGTCACCGCATCGACCTGGCCCGTCGTCAACGGCGTCATGTCGAAGCCAATGTTTGTGATCGTGAGGCTCGACGGGTCGATGTCATTCTTGAGAAGGATTGCATCAAGGACGTAGCGGGCGGTTGGCTGAATCCCGATGCGTTTGCCGACCATATCCTTGACAGCGCGGATTGGCGCCTTCGGCAGCGAGTAGAACGCGAAAGGCGCCATGCGAAATCCGCAAGCGATGATCTTGATTGGTACCCCTGAGGCGCGTGCGAGCAGCAACTGCGCCGAGTCCGAGAACTGGCCGAGCCCGGCCTGGCCGGTAACGACCGGAGGCACGGTCGCGGAGTTGGGACCCCCGGGGGAAAACTCCACCTCCAGTCCCTCAGCTTGGAAAAACCCCTTCTTCGCCGCGACGATGTCCCCGATCTGACCGTTGCTCATCAACCAGTCGTACTTGATGACAACCTTTGCGCTTTGGGCGTTCGCCCTGGTGGGTGTAAAGATACTTAGGCCGCCGGATAGAGCAGCAAGCGTAAGCGCACCGTTGGCCAAAAACCTGCGTCGGTTCATCGTCATCGCCATTCCCCTTCTGTTAACTCCCTTGCCAGCAATCGGCGGCAGAGACTTGTTTAGTCGAGATCGCCCACCGGACCGCCCTCGGCCCAGGCATAGAGTTCCCAGAGATTGTCATCAGGATCTGCAAAATAGCAGCAGCGCGCGTTCCAGCTGTAATCCTGTGGAGGCCCCTGGAAGGTGACGCCGGCAGCTGCCAATTCGGCATAGGCTGCGTCCACTGCCGCGGGAGAAGAAAGCTCGATCGCAGCGCAGGCTTTGTGAACACCGGGCGGTGCCTTCAGGCCGGATACGCCGGTATTTTGAGCAATATGGTCGATCTCCCAAAGGGCGAGGGTAACGCCCGCACCCTTGAAATCGGCAAAGCCTGGTGCGCGCCGGCGTGGCTTGAAGCCGAGGCTATCGACGTAGAAGGCCACTGCCCGGTCAATGTCTTCGACCAGAAAGCAAATATCGGTGATTGGATTAACTTGCGCAAAGGCAGACATTCGATACTCCCTTGTTGTCGAGAGTGTGTCTTGCAAACGCGGGGTGCGATTTCAAAATCGTGCGCTATTTTTTCGCAAAGCTGCTTTTCTGCGCATCAGCGCCGATCATTGGAATGACTTGCGATAGTTAGCAGGAGTTACGCCGACCATCCGGCGAAATACGCTTGAGAAATGTGCCTGACTGGAAAAGCCGATGGCATAGGCGATCTCAGAGAGAGTTTCCTTGCCATCAGCCAGGTAAATTCGAGCCTTCTCAATCCTTCGATCGAGTATGAACTGATGCGGCGGCTTCCCGACGGCCTTCTTGAATGCGCGGCTGAAATGAAAGTGGCTCATGTGGGCGACGCCGGCCAACTCATCGACGTTGAGGTCGGCACGATAAAGGTAATCCTCGACATACTCGGTCACCCGCTTCAGCTTTTCCGACGTGATCGACCGCATCCCGATAGGTGCTTTTGCCCCCAGGAGCCTGACGACCGAACAGGCGAGCGCCATGCCAAGGTGCTCCATCAAGAGAGGGTCCACGCAATCGGTTTGCTCGACGGCTGCAGCAAGTGAAAGGGCCACCTGCAAGGTGGTCGGGTCCGATGCTGCACTGAATGCATCGTCGTTGAGGCGGTCAGGGTCGAAATCTCTCAAGCCCAGGTTCTCGTAGAGCTTCGGAGCCTGGAAGATCGATATGTAGTCTGCGGCGTCGCCTTCGACTTCGAAATTTATCAAAGCCGGCTGGAAGCCCAATGTGAAGGACGGTCTATCGACAGATCTGAAATTTGCCGAACCATATCGGTGTGCATACTTCCGGTGAGCAGTGCGGTTGATCGAGATCCTGTGAAGTGAGCCCTGCGAGACCATCTCGCCGGACGAGCTGTGGTAAGTCTCTATGATGAGGTCGCGCTGAACGAACGCTTTGTATTGCTGAAGCGACGGCCGGTTTATCGAGAATATTCGCGGGTCAATGTCGAGCATATGGTGTTCTCCATCGCTCATGAAAAGCAATTTTTGCGCCAAGTGAGGAAGTCCGCATCTGTCCCTGAGTCGAATGCGACGCCCCGACAACCGCAAAGGCGCGCCGCCTCGACCGGGCGACAGCAGGCGCTCGGGGATCAGGATATGGTCGGACCGGCAACGGCGCTTCGTTCCTAGAAAAACCCGTCGTCAGCCCGGTAGGCTAGGATAGAAATCCGATGCGTCTAGCCGTGCCGGTCTGCCCTCGATCTCAAGTTCGCTCAAGCGAGGCATGCTTCGCGCGATGACCTTGCCGCGGCGGATGACGATCAGCCGGTTCGCTTTCAACCGCAGCGCTTCCAGCGGATCGCGCGCCTGAAGGATGACGAGATCGGCATTCTTACCCTTTTCCAGGCCGTAGCCTTCGAGGCCCATGGTTTTGGCGGAGTTGACGGTCAGCGCGTCGAAGATCTTCTTCTTATCCTCGATGCCGGCCATCTGCGCCACGTGGATCGCCATATGGCCGACTTCCAGCATGTCGCCGGAACCCATCGAATACCAGGGGTCCATTACGCAGTCATGGCCGAAGGAAACGTTGAGGCCGGCTTCCATCAGTTCGCGCACCCGCGTCATGCCGCGCCGCTTCGGATAGGTGTCGTGGCGGCCTTGCAGCATGATGTTGATCAGCGGATTGGGAATGACGTTGATCTCCGCCTCCGCCATCAGCGGAATGAGCTTGGAGACGTAATAATTGTCCATCGAATGCATGGAGGTCAGGTGCGAGCCGGCAACGCGACCCTGCAGGCCGAACCGCACCGTCTCTGCTGCCAGCGTCTCGATATGGCGTGACAGCGGATCGTCGGTTTCATCGCAATGCATGTCGACCGGCAGATCACGATCGGCAGCGACGCGGCAAAGAGCTGCGACGGAGGCCGCACCATCAGCCATGGTGCGCTCGAAATGTGGAATGCCGCCGACGATATCGAGGCCCATGTCCAGCGCACGGTTCAACGCTTTGACGCCCTCAGGCGCACGATAATAACCATCCTGCGGAAAGGCGACGAGCTGCAGGTCGATATAGGGGGCGACCTTCTCGCGCACCTCGATTAGCGCTTCAGCAGTCACCAGCCTGGGATCGCTGGTATCGACATGGCTGCGGATGGCGAGAAGCCCCTGCGAGACGGCGAGATCGCAATAGCGCAGCGCCCGCTCCACCAAGGCTTCGCGCGTCAGGATTGGCCGTAGTTCACCCCAGAGCGCGATACCTTCAAGCAGCGTGCCGGAGCGGTTCATGCGCGGTAGGCCAAGCGAGAGCGTTGCATCCATGTGAAAATGCGGATCGACGAAAGGCGGGCTGACGAGGCGGCCGCTCGCATCGATTTCCTCGGCCGCCTCGGCGTCGATCCCGGAAGCGACCTCGGCGATCTTGTCCTTCTGAATGGCGATATCGATGCCGCTGCGGCCATCGGGAAGATTTGCGTTTTTGATGATCAGGTCAAACATGGCGGCACCGGTCTGTTGAGGTTTCTGGGCATGGCAATCAGCGCTCGCCGCGGCGATAGGGCTGCATGAGCGCCTGCGGCACGCGGGCGCGCCGCGCCATCACGGCAAGGGCTGCGATCGACAGGAGATAGGGCGTCATCAGGAAAAGCTGATAGGGCACGTACCCTCCCAGCACCGTCTGCAGCCTCAGCTGAAAGGCATCGAAGAAGGCAAAGAGCAGGGCGCCGAAGAGGGCCCGGCCCGGCCGCCAGGAGGCGAAGACAACGAGCGCGATGGAAATCCAGCCGCGTCCCTGGACCATGGTCGGGAAGAAGCTGTTGAAGGCTGCGAGCGTCAGGAAGGCGCCGCCGACGGCCATCAGCGCACTTCCGGCAATGATCGCGCCATAGCGGATCCTGATCGGATCGATGCCTTGGGCTTCCGCCGCATGCGGATTTTCGCCTGTCATGCGGATCGTCAGGCCTAGTGGGGTTCGAAAGATCAGATAGCCCATCGCAAGCGCCAGGAAGATCGCCAGATAAGTCGGCGCTGTCTGTGCAAAGAGGGCGGGGCCGAGGAAGGGCAGGCTGGAGAGAAGCGGGATGTCGAGCGGCTGGAAGGGCACGATCGTCGGTGGCGTGCCGGCAAGCGGCACGACCAGGCGGAAGACGAAATAACTGAGGCTGGAGGCAAAGAGTGTGATGCCAAGGCCCGTGACATGCTGCGACAGGCCGAGCGTCACGGTCAAAAGCGCATGCAGCAGGCCGAAGACCGCGCCGGCGAAAGCTGCGACCAGAAGGCCGGTCCAGAGATCGGCGCCGTGGAAGACCGCAAGCCAGCCGATCATCGCCCCGAAGGTCATGATGCCTTCGATGCCGAGATTGAGCACGCCGGCCCTTTCGCAGAGAAGCGCGCCGAGCGTGCCGAAGATCAGCGGTGTCGCGATGCGCAGCACGGCGGCCCAGAGGCCTGCGGATGAGACGATGTCGATGAGAGCCATCATCTGCGGATCCTGTATTGGGTGAAGAACAGGGCAATAAGCATGGTGAGCAGCGAAACGGCAACCGTCACGTCGGCGATATAGGTCGGTATGCCGAGTGCCCGGCTCATGCCGTCGGCGCCGACGAACATCGTGGCGGTGAAGAGGGCGGCGAAGATCACGCCGATCGGGTGCAGGTTGGCGAGCATGGCGACGATGATGCCGGAATAGCCGAACCCGGGCGACAGATCCGTCGTCACATAGCCCTTCACGCCCATCACCTCGATTGCGCCGGCAAGACCCGCCAGCCCTCCGGAAAGGCAGGCGACCTTCACCAGCGTCATGCCGAGCGGCACGCCGGCAAAGGCGGCGCCGGCGGGATTGAGGCCGGCTGCGCGTGAGCGCAGACCAAAGACGGTGCGCGACTGGAGGAGGTGGACGGCGAGCGCAATGAAGATGGCGATGATGAAGCCGACATGCAGCCGCGAACTCGCCACCAGCTTCGGTAGCAGCGCATGATCGCTAACCGGCATGGATTGCGGCCAGCCGAAGGCGAGCGGATCCTTCAGCACACCATCGATCAGCATGGAAACGAAGAGCAGGGCGACGAAATTCAAAAGCAGGCTGGTCACCACTTCATCGACTGAAAAGCGCAGCCGCAGCCAGAGCGGCACGAGGATCAGCACCATCCCGGCGACGGCGCCCGCAATCAGCAAGGCGGGGATAAGCAACGCTGTGGGCAGTCCGGCCAAGAGCTTGGAGCCGAGTGCGGCAACTGTAATGGCGCCAAGATAGAACTGGCCTTCGGCGCCGATATTCCAGAGCCGGGCGCGGAAGGCGACGGCTGCGGCAAGGCCGGTCAGCATCAGCGGTGTGGCCCGCGTCAGCGTCTCGGTCGCCGAAAGCCGCGTGCCGAAGGCGCCGGTGAGGATACGCCGATAGGCTTCGAACACGGGCGCGCCGGCAAGCGCAATCAGGATGCCAGCAATGGCGAGTGCGGCGATGACGGCGGCAATGGGTCCCGCTATGACCAGATAGAGCGGGCGGTGATCGCGGCGTTCAAGTCGCATGCTGGGCCTCGGACGTCCATTCGCCTGACATCATCAGGCCGAGTTTTCTGGGATCGGCACTTTCCGCATCGATGGGCGGCGACAGGCGCCCCTTGACGATCGCCTGGATGCGATCGGCAAGGCCGATCACCTCGTCCAGATCCTCTGATATCAGAAGCACGGCCGTGCCCTCCTTGCGTGCCTGCAATATCCTTGCATGGACAGCCGCGACGGCGCCCTCGTCGAGCCCGCGTGTCGGCTGCGCCGCAATCAGGATCTTCGGCCTGTCATGCAGGTTGCGGCCGAGGATGAGCTTCTGCATGTTGCCGCCCGATAGAAGCCGCGTGCGTGTCGCCGGGCCGCCACCGCGTATATCGAATTCTGCGATGATCTCCTGGGCGAAGGCCATGCCGGCCTTGCGGTCGACCAGCCCGTGACGCGAAAAGCGCGGCGAGGTGATGCGCTCCAGCACGGCATTTTCCCAGACAGCGAGTTCGCCGATCGCGCCTTCCTTGTTGCGATCCTCAGGTATGCGGCCGATGCCGGCAGTAATCAGGCTTTCGACGCCGATTTCGGTGACCGGCTGTCCGAACAGCAGGATCTCCCCGCTGCTCAAGCCGGTAAGTCCGCTGACGAGATGGCTGAGCGTCGCCTGGCCATTGCCGGAGACGCCGATAATGCCGAGCGTTTCGCCGGCATGAAGCTGCAAGCTGATTTCCTTCAGCCGCTCCTGGCCGCTGTCGTAAACGGTGACGCCGACGGCTTCGAAGACGACAGCACCGGGCGTTGACGCCTCACGCACGGGGCGTGTCACCCGCCTGCCGACCATGAGTTCTGCGAGCTCGGACTTGCTGGTCTGACCGGTCAGCCGTTCGGCGACGACCTTTCCGCCGCGCAGCACGACGACGCGGTCAGCTGCGCTGATCACCTCGTCCAGCTTGTGTGAGATGAAGATCAGCGACAGCCCCTGCCGCGCCATTTCCCGAAGCGTCCGGAAGAGACGTTCCGCCTCGATGTTGGTCAGCACCGCCGTCGGCTCGTCGAGGATCAGGATGCGGGCGTCGTTATAGAGCGCCTTGAGGATTTCGACGCGCTGCTGTTCGCCGACTGAGAGATCGCCGAGCCGGGCATCGGGATTGACGTCGAGGCCGAAGCGCGAAGAGATCGACAGCAGTTTAGCACGGCCGGCCGCCTTCTCCGACTTCCAGGACCAGAGCTTTTCCGTTCCCGTCATGACGTTTTCGAGCACCGTCAGGTTCGGCGCCAGGGAAAAATGCTGGTGCACCATGCCGATGCCGGCGCGGATCGCCGCCCGCGGCCGGCCGGCCGGCAATTCGGTGCCCTCGATATGGATCGTTCCCGCATCCGGTACATAGTGGCCGAAGAGGATGCTCATCAATGTCGTCTTGCCGGCGCCGTTTTCGCCGAGCAGCGCCAGCACTTCGCCCTTGGCGAGGCTCAGCGAAATATCCTCATTGGCCTGGATGGCGCCAAAGCGCTTGCTGATGCCGGCAAGCTGAAGCACGGGAGCTGATGTCATGGGGCAAGTCCCGCAATGGCATGGGGATGGATCCAACGTTGCTCGGCTTCCAGCCGCGAGGCAAGGGCAAGCAATATGGGTTCCCCGCCCATTGGTGCCATTAGCTGAAGGGGAAGCGGCATTGCGTCCGCATCGTGTCCATAAGGCAGGGTCAGCGCCGGAAAGCCGGATATATTGGCAAGGCAGGCGAGCGGCGCAAAGCGCGCCATGCGGTTCAGATGCAGCTCCGTTTCGTGATGATCGGTCGGAAAAGAGCCGATCGGCAGCGGCGCTGTGGCAAGCATGGGTGTGAGCAGGCAATCGATGCCATCGAACAGCCGCCAGAGATCATGGCTGACATGCGGCATGGCGCTGAGGGCCTGCCAGAGCGCGGTCGGCTCAAGCGCTGCCCCACGCGCCGCAAAGGCGGCGGTCAGCGGCTCGGCTTTCGAAACGTCGAGATGCAGGCTTTCGACGAGCCATGCCAGATTGATCGAAATGATATCTGCGAAAATGGCGGCACTTGCAGCGACGCTTGCTGCAAGCCGCTCCCATTCAACGGTGACGATCTCATGCCCGTCCTGTTCGAGGCTGCGGGCCGCGGCTTCGACGGCTTCCTGGCGTGCCGGCTCGGTGGGGAAATCGCTGCTGGTCTGCGTCAGCAGGCCGATGCGCAGGTGGAGTTTTTCGTTCTTCTCGAGGGCCGGTTCCGCATAGGGACCGGCGGGTTTTCCGCGCAAGGCTTCGAAGATCGCACCTGCGTCGCGAACGGAACGGCAGACGGCGAGCTCGCTGGCGATGCCGCCGAGATGATTGACGAAACCCGGACCGCCGGGAATGGCGCCGCGGCTGGCTTTCAGGCCGACGAGCCCGCAGCATGCCGCGGGCACGCGGATCGAGCCGCCGGCATCCGTTGCGTGGGCGATTGCGACGATACCGGCTGCGACGGCCGCAGCCGCACCGCCGGAGGAACCGCCCGCCGTGCGGGAGGGATCGAGCGGATTGCGACAGACGGGCCCGCGCACCGGCTCGCTTGCAAGCGAGAGGCCAACTTCCGGGCTGGTGGTAAGGCCAAACAGGCTGAAACCGGCCTGCCGGAAGCGCGCCGCGAGGTCGGAATCGGCCGACGGATCGAGCATCCCGTCGAAGAGCCGCGAGCCGGCACGAACGGCCAGCCCCTTGAATGGGCCACCGAGATCCTTGGCAAGCGTCGGCACGCCGGCAAAGCGCCGGGCGGAGAAAGTGGCGGGATTGTTTCTGAATTCGCGATCGAGCGCAGCGGCATCCGCCGTGCCTAGCGCTTCGTCGATATGACAGATCGCGCCAAGCGCCTCGTTGGCCCTGGCGGCTGAAATCGCCTGCTTCATCGCCTCGGCACAACCAAGTGCATCGCTCCTGATCCGGGCGGCGAGCGCAATCGCGTCGCCGCCCGGTATCGAGCCCTTGCTTGCATCAGTCCCGTTCATGTGGATGCCGGCTTATTTCGGCTCCTCGGGCATGATGGGCACTTCGAAGGCGCCGGACTTGATGGCGGCGCGCTTGGCCTCCATCGCCGCTTCGGCGTCCGCCGGTGCGACGCCCTTGACGTAGACGATATCGCTGCCGCCTTCCTTCATCAGGCCGAAGCGCGTGTAATTGTTGCCGGTCGGCTTGCCGGCCTTCACATCGGCGATCGCTGCATTGAGGATCGGACGGAAGCCCCAGATGGCGTTGGCAAAGACGGTGTCCGGATAACGCGGCGTATAGTCGATCAGCGAACCGACGGACTTGATGCCGCGCTCCTTGGCGGCGTCCGCCGTGCCGATACGTTCGCCGAACAGGATGTCGGCGCCGGCGTCGATCTGGGCGAGGCCCGCTTCGCGCGCCTTTGGCGGATCGAAGAAGGTGCCGATGAAGGCCACCAGATGCTTTGCGTCCGGGCGGACTTCCTTCACGCCGGCGGCAAAAGCGTTCATCAGCATGTTGACCTCGGGGATCGGCAGCGCGCCGACCGAGCCGACGATGCCGGACTTTGTCATTTTACCGGCGAGCATGCCGGCGAGATAGGCGCCGTCATGGTTCCAGGTGCCGAAGACGCCGAAATTGTCGCCCGATGCTTCGCCGCTCGAACCCAGCATGAAGGCGGTTTTCGGATAATCGGCAGCAACCTGGCGGGCTTCCCGCTCGACGGCATAGGCCTCGCCGACGATCAGCGCGTTGCCCTGTTCGGCATATTCGCGCATAGCGCGGGGATAGTCGGTGCCCGAAACGCCTTCCGAGAAGACATAGTCGATCACGCCTTCGGAAGCGGCATCCTGCAGCGCCTTGTGCAGACAGGAATTCCAGGCATTTTCCACCGGCGAGGCATGGATGCCGGCAACTTTGAGTTTTTCCTGCGCCCAGAGCCTGGGTGCAAAGGCGGTCGCGCCGAGTGCCATGCCGGAGGCGAGCACCGTGCGGCGGGAGATAGTGATCTGATTTTTCATGAGTTCCCCTCTTTTTTACCAGATGGATAAAACTCTATGGATCGCCCAAAATTGTGTCAAGTAATGCTGCTGCGCAAAAACTAGACAATGGTTATGAGCGCCCGCGCTCTGAGGCCAGAGAGAGGAGAAAAGGCCCGCTATTATTGGTGCTGCATGACACTCAAGCCGCCGTCGATCGTCAGGCAAGTGGCATTCATGAAGCTGCATTCGTCCGAGATCATGAAGACTGCGGCCATGGCGATTTCCTGCGGCGTGGCGATACGCCCACCCGGATGCAGCTTCATCGTATCGGCCTTGGCCTTTTCCGGATCGGGGAAACTGTTCCAGTAATCGATGACCTTCTGGGTCGAGACGTAGCCGGGAGCAATCGCGTTTACCCGCACGTTTTGGGGGGCATATTCGATGCCGAGAGACTTGGTCATGCCGAGCAACGCATGTTTGGCGAGCGGGTAGGGGAAGGTGTGGGGAATGATGGTGAAGGCGTGCGTCGAGGCGATGTTGAGGATCACCCCGCCGCCTTCCGAAATCAGGTACGGCAGAACCGAACGGCAGCAGTGCCAGGCGCCCTTGAGATTGATGTCGAAGCAGCGCTGCCACTCTTCGTCCGTCGTCTGCAAGGGTTCGGCAAAGACGTTGACGCCGGCATTGTTGACGAGGGCATTGATGCTGCCGATCTGCTCTTCCGCCTTGCCAACGGCCGCCTCTATAGCCGAAACATCGCTGATGTCGGCCGCCTGAAAGCCAAGTACAGTGCCCTTTGATGCGAGTGCTGCGGCTGTCTCTTCGAGCAGCGTTTCATCGCGGTCGACGAGGAAGAGGCGGGCATCCTCGGCGGCATATGCTTCAGCGATCGCCTTTCCGATCCCTTGCGCGGCACCCGTGATGAAGACCCGTTTTCCGGAAAGGCGGTTTGTCATCGTCTGTCTCCTCTTTACGCTCGTTCTCTTGTGATCAGGATATGGCCTGCGGCTGCAGGCGGATCGAGCCTTCCAAGCTTTCGCCCGGCTGCAAGACCTTGAGATCGCCCAATCCGGGAAGATTATGCCCGTTGGCGAGATGGGACATCGGTTCGAAGCAGAAATAATCCTGGCGGAATCCGGGGTCGAAGCGCTCGTCCGACAGGAAGACGACCGCGTGGCGGAAGATCGGGTCTGCCGCCAGGTCAAGCGCGGCACGGCTCTCGGGCCAGGTAATGCGCGCATTACCGCTCCAGCCCTCGAAGCCGTTATTGATCCAGCGCCGCGGCAGGGGCGCGGGCTGCGAGAAATCGAGATCGGCAGGGATCTTGGCCGGTTCGCCTGGCAGCCAGCCCTCCGTCTCGGTCCAGAAGCGCTGTGCCTTGGCAAGAAGCGTCGTCTGTTCCGTTAACGGAAAGAACGGATGCCAGCCGAGCCCGAAGGGCAGGGCCGCCTCACCGGTATTCTCCACGCTCATATGCAGCTTTAGCCCCTTGCCCGACAATCTGAAGCTCTGCTTCGCCTTATAACTGTATGGCGAACCGTCCGCCCGGTGGCGGAAACCGAGCTCAGCCTCTGTGGCACTCTCGGAAAGAAGCGCCCAATCGGCCAGCCAGCCATCTCCGTGGAGGTAGTGTGGGTCCCAGAACGTGTTCGGCTGAAGGCTGTAGTCGCGTCCTTCGAAACTGAAGCGATTGTTCCTCACCCGATTGCCGAAGGGCACGAGCGGATAGCAGGCCGACGACAGTGCATCGACGTCATCGGCTGCCGGCCTCAGAAGCGGAATTTTCCGGCCATCCCGCATCCAGGAGAAATCAAGGAGCACACCGCCGGCCGTCGAGAGACGGGCCGAAAGTGCACCGTCCTGCAAATCGATGATCGCCATGAAACAATGCCTTCCCCACGGATCGAGGCTGATCCGGACTGAGGCGGCACCCTATAATCGGTCGATTGATTGTCAATATAGATAGGATTTATTTTGCATATCCGGCGGCGTTCGAGCCTAAGTTTCTGGTGATTTCGGCGAGTTGAGCCACGCCAATATGAATTTAGTCGGCTTTTCACCCGCTGAATCGCATAAATAATCATACATAAATCTTGACTGGTATGATGTTTCTTTTTATTCAATGGCTGCTGCCGAGTGAGCGGCAGATCGAGATTTTAGGGAGAGAGATTATGCGCTTCTTCAAAGCAGCCATCCTCGCTGGCGCCTTTGCCGTTCTGGCCGCCGGCTCCGTCCTGGCGGAGGATGTCAAGATCGGTTTCATCGTGAAGCAGCCGGAAGAGCCCTGGTTCCAGGACGAATGGAAATTCGCCGACCAGGCCGCCAAGGAAAAGGGTTTCACCGTCGTCAAGATCGGTGCCGAAGATGGTGAGAAGGTCCAGTCGGCGATCGACAATCTCGGTGCGCAGGGCGCTCAGGGCTTCATCATCTGCACGCCTGACGTCAAGCTCGGCCCCGGCATCGTCGCCAAGGCCGCCGCCAACCAGCTTAAGCTGATGACGGTCGACGACCGTCTGGTCGGTGCCGATGGCAAGCCGCTGGAAGACGTGCCGCATATGGGCATTTCCGCTACCAAGATCGGCGAAGGCGTTGGCCAGGCAATCGTCGACGAAATGAAGAAGCGCGGCTGGGACATGAAGAATGTCGGCGCAATCCGCGTCTCCTATGACCAGCTCCCGACCGCCGTCGATCGCGTCGAAGGCGCGATCTCGGTGCTGAAGGCCGCCGGCTTCCCGGCTGAAAATATCTATGACGCGCCGCAGGCAAAGACCGATACGGAAGCAGCGCTCAACGCTGCGACGACCGTTCTCAACAAGCATGCCGACGTGAAATACTGGGTCGCCTTCGGCCTTAACGACGAGGCCGTGCTCGGCGCCGTGCGTGCCTCGGAATCGGTCGGTATCCCCACCGACAACATGATTGGCGTTGGTATCGGCGGTGCGGAATCGGCGATCAACGAGTTCAAGAAGCCCTCGGCCACCGGCTTCTTCGGCACGGTCATTATCTCGCCGAAGCGCCACGGCTATGAGACCGCGCTCGACATGTATGACTGGATCGCCAACGGCAAGGAGCCGGCAAAGGTGACGTTGACCTCGGGTTCCCTGGCGTTGCGCGGCGATTATGAAAAGGTTCGCAAGGACCTCGGCATCGAATAATCATCCCCTGATAATTTCATCCCGGCGGCATTTCAGGCCGCCGGGTTCATTCCCGGTGGAGCGATGATGGCTTTCCTCGAATTCCAAACCATTTCCAAGGGCTATCCGGGCGTTCAGGCGCTCTCCAACGTCTCCTTCGGCGTCGAAAAGGGCGCCGTACATGGTCTGATGGGCGAAAACGGCGCCGGCAAGTCCACCCTGATCCGCGTACTCTCGGGCGACCAGTCAGCCGACGAAGGTAGCATTCTCATCGATGGCGTCGAGCAGAAATACAGCTCCGTCCGCGATGCCTTCCATGCCGGCGTCATCGTCATCCATCAGGAACTTCAGCTCGTTCCGGAACTGACGGTTGCCGAAAACCTCTGGCTTGGTCGCTTTCCAGGCAAGGCCGGTGTCATCAATGGCAAGACGCTGATCGAGACGGTGAGCGCCAGGCTCGACGAGATCGGCATCGACGTCGATCCCACGGCAAAGGTGTCTTCTCTTTCGATCGGCGCCCGCCAGATGGTGGAGATCGCCAAGGCCGTCATGCTCGATGCGCGCGTCATCGCGCTCGACGAGCCGACCTCGTCGCTATCCTCGCGCGAAAGCGAAATCCTGTTTTCCCTGATCGGCAAGCTGAAAGCCAAGGGCATCGTTATCCTCTATGTCTCTCATCGCCTCGACGAGATCTTCCGGCTCTGCGACAGCCTGACCGTCCTGCGTGACGGCAAGCTTGCCGCCCACCATCCAAAAGTCGCCGAGACGACGCGCGAGCAGATCATCGCCGAAATGGTGGGGCGTGAGATCAACAATATCTGGGGCTGGCGCGAGCGCCCGCTTGGCGAGACGCGTCTTGAGGTCAAGAACCTCGCCGGCTCGAAGCTCCGTAACCCCATCAGCTTTTCCGTCCGCAAGGGCGAAATACTCGGCTTCTTCGGCCTGATCGGTGCCGGGCGAAGCGAAATGGCGCGCCTGCTCTACGGCGCCGACCGCCGTCATCAGGGCAGTGTTGCGATCGATGGCGTTGCTGTTTCTCCCAACAATCCGAAGGCGGCGATCAATGCTGGCATGGTTCTCTGCCCGGAGGACCGCAAGTTCGACGGCATCATTCAGGGCCGCTCGATCGAGGAAAATATCGCGATCTCCTCGCGCCGGCATTTCTCGCCCTTCGGTGTTCTGAACCCGAAGAAGGAGGCCGCCGTCGCCGACCAGTTCATCGCCAAGCTTCGAGTGCGTACGCCCTCGCGCAAGCAGGACATCATCAATCTCTCCGGCGGCAACCAACAGAAGGTCATTCTCGGCCGCTGGCTCTCGGAACAGGGTGTCAAGGTGCTGGTCATCGACGAGCCGACGCGCGGCATCGATGTCGGCGCCAAGTCGGAAATCTATGAAATCCTCTACGAGCTCGCAGCCGGCGGCATGGCGATCGTCGTCATCTCAAGTGAACTGCCCGAAGTCATGGGCATTTCCGATCGCATCATCGTCATGTGCCAGGGCCGCGTTGCCGCCGACGTGGCGCGCGCCGATTTCAACGAACGCAGCATTCTGACCGCGGCCCTCCCCGACAAGAATGCCGCCGGTACCATCTAATTCAGGAACAGCAGTGATGAACGCGTTGAAAAAAGTCCTTCTCGGCGAACAGGGTCTGGTAGTGATCTTCGCGATCGCTTTCGTGATCGTCTCACTGACCGTGCCGAGCTTCCTGACCGAACGCAACATGCTGGGCCTGCTGCAGTCGGTGGTAACGATCGGCATCGTCGCCTGCACCATGATGTTCTGCCTTGCCTCGCGCGACTTCGACCTTTCGGTCGGCTCGACCGTCGCCTTTTCCGGCATGATCGCCGTCATGGTATCGAACGCGACCGGCTCCATTCCGCTTGGCCTGCTGGCAGCGCTTGTTTGCGGCAGCATCGTCGGCGTCGTCAACGGCGTCGTCATCGCCCGTTTCCGCATCAATGCGCTGATCACGACGCTCGCGACCATGCAGATCGTCCGCGGTCTGGCGCTGATCGCCTCTGACGGGCGCGCCGTCGGCATCAACGATCCGGCCTTCTACCAGCTGGCGCTGTCGCGCTTTTTGACGGTGCCGACGCCGATCTGGATCATGGCTCTGCTCTTCATCATCTTCGGCTTCGTCTTGAACCGCACCGTCTTCGGCAAGAACACGCTGGCGATCGGCGGCAATCCGGAGGCTTCGCGCCTCGCCGGCGTCAATGTCGTCACCATGCGCATCTGGATCTTCGCACTGCAGGGCTTCGTCTGCGCCATCGCCGGCATTCTGCTCGCCTCGCGCATCACGTCCGGCCAGCCCAATGCGGCGACCGGCCTGGAACTCTCCGTCATCTCGGCCTGCGTGCTCGGCGGCGTGTCGCTTGCCGGTGGCCGCGCGGCGATGACCGGCGTCATCGTCGGCGTGCTGATCATGGGCATTGCCGAAAACGTCATGAACCTGCTCAACATCCAGGCCTTCTATCAATATGTGGTGCGCGGTCTTATTCTTCTGATCGCCGTCCTGCTCGACAATATGCGCTCGTCGGCTGCCGGGCGCGGCAGTCGCGCGTGATGACCAGATTTCTTGGGAGAAGCCCACTGAGCCTATTGTTGCACATTGATGAGAAAGCATGGCGCTGCTCATGGTGACAACGAGACCAGCGGTACGGGGGACGTTATGAGCACGCGATCAGGACTTCTGCGAACGGGGACTACGTCAGCCAACCTGGAACAGGGGCGGCGCACGGTGCGCGAGGAGCTGTTGAAGAAGCTCATCGGGCAGATCGTATCCGGTGACATTGCCGAAGGCTCGCTGTTGCCGAACGAAGCGGAGCTTTCCGAGGTCTATGGCGTCAGCCGCACCAGCCTTCGGGAGGCGATGCAATATCTGTCGGCTCTCGGCATGATCCGCTCCCGCACGCGTGCCGGCACCAGCGTGCTGCCGCGCGAGAACTGGAACTATCTTGATCCGATGGTCCTCGATGCGACGCTCGAATTCAGCGACGACCGCAGCTTTTACGATTCGCTCCTCGATGCCCGTCAGCTTCTGGAGCCCGCAGCAGCCGCACAGGCGGCTGCGAACGCCACAGCCAAGCAGCTCGCCCAGATCGCCGAAGCCTTCGAGGACATGGTGGCCGCCAACGCCCGTGACAACGAGGCCTGGAGCCAGGCCGACCTCGAATTCCACACTGCCATCATCAATGCCAGCGGCAACTGGGTGTTCCGCCAGTTCGCCACCGCCATCCGCGCTGCCCTGCTCGCAAGCTTTCGCCTGACCAACCGGGCAAGCCAGAGCCATGACTATGCCATCGCCCGGCATCAGGATGTGCTCGACGCCATCCGTATGCGGCGGCCCGATGCGGCGCGTTTTGCCATGGAGCAGCTGATCGGCACGGCGCGGATGGAGTTGAGCGACGCCTTGCGCGTCGGCAAGCCGGGCAAACAGGAATAGGCGCCCGTCTCCCGCCGGGGTAAAGGAACATTCAAAATTCCATCTGCCGACAGAAAGTATATTAAGTTTGAAGTCCTTTTGCGGATTCGCTAGTAACTGGGTGTAAACTCGGCTGCTTGAAAGGACGATGGGCGCGTGGACGAGACCGAAAAACTGCAAACGCACAGGCGCGGCTCCGGCGTATCGACGGTCTATGAGACGCTTCGAAACGAGATCATCGAGCTGAAATTGCCGCCGGGCAGCCCGATCGATGAACAGCAGCTGTCGGATCGTTTTGCGCTGTCGCGCACGCCGATCCGCGAAGCCTTGGTGCGGCTTGCAGCCGAAGGTCTGATCACCACGCTCACCAACCGCGCGACGATCGTCTCGAACATCGATTTCCTCGGCCTGCCGGAATTTTTCGACGCGCTGACTTTGATGTACCGCGTCACGACGCGACTTGCGGCTGCCAATCACGCCGAAGGCGATATCGCCGCCATCCTTGTGCAGCAGAAGGCTTTCGAGGCTGCGGTCACCAGCCGCGATGTGCTCGGCATGATTTCGACCAATCGCGACTTCCATATCGCGATCGCCCAGGCCGGCCGGAACAGATATTACGTCGAGCTTTTCACCCGGCTGCTGGATGAAGGTCGCCGCATTCTGAGGCTCTACTATTCCTCCTTCAACGATGTGCTGCCGCGCCAATATGTCGGCGAGCACGAGGAGTTGATCCAGGCGATCATCAATCGCGACGTCACGCTGGCCGACAGCCTGGCATCTGCCCACGCTGATCAGATTGTCGGCCAAATCCGCTCCTACATCACCGCCGATTCCCGCCAGAACGCGAAGCTGGCGCTCTAGCCGCCCGCAAAATTCTCGCACCACAAGAGCAGTGCCTCGTTCAGCACTGAAGGAAAATTGCATCCTGTATTTTTCTTGTCGACAAGAAGTCGGCAAGATGCTAAATGCCTCGTCAACCCCGCTGTCCGGGGAGTTTTCCAGAGAACGAGAGATTGGCGATGACTGATTCCGTATTCCAAGGCTGCATCCCGGCGCTCATGACGCCATGCAATGACGACCGCACCCCAAATTTTGACGCGCTTGCCCGCAAGGGCAAGGAACTGATCGACCTCGGCATGTCCGGCGTCGTCTATTGCGGTTCGATGGGCGACTGGCCGCTCTTGACCGACGAGCAGCGTCAGGAAGGTGTCCAGCGCCTCGTCGAGGCAGGTGTTCCCGTTATCGTCGGTACCGGTGCCGTCAACACCAAGTCGGCCGTCGCCCATGCTGCGCATGCTGCGGCTGTGGGCGCCAAGGGATTGATGGTCATCCCCCGCGTGCTGTCGCGCGGTTCGTCCGTTTCGGCCCAGCGGGACCATTTCTCGGCGATCCTTGAAGCGGCCAAGGGCCTGCCGGCAGTCATCTACAACAGCCCCTATTACGGCTTTGCGACGCGCGCCGATCTGTTCTTCGATCTGCGTTCGCGCTTTTCGAACCTCGTCGGCTTCAAGGAGTTCGGCGGCAAGAGCGACATGACCTATGCGGCCGAAAACATCACGTCGGGCGATGATGCGCTGACGCTAATGGTTGGTGTCGATACCGGCGTCTACCACGGCTTTGTCAATTGCGGCGCGGGCGGGGCCATCACCGGCATCGGCAACGCGCTGCCGAAGGAAGTGCTGCATCTCGTTTCGCTCTGCGAACAGGCAGCCAAAGGTGATGCGGCCGCCCGCAGCGCCGCCCGCGAGCTCGAAGAGGCGCTGATGGTTCTGTCGACCTATGACGAAGGTCCAGATCTCGTGCTGCACTACAAGTATCTGATGGTGCTGAACGGCGAGAAGGAATACACGCTGCATTTCAACGAGACCGACAAGCTGAGCGACTCCCAACGCCGTCACCTCGAAAACCAGTATCGCCTGTTCAAGACCTGGTACGCTGCCCGTTATCCGAACGCTGCCTGAAGCTGTCAGGAACGCTCCGGCCTCGCAGCTTGCCTGCGAGGCCGCTCAAAGAAGGCGCGCCCCACCAGGTGAGCGCCGCGCGCAGGCAAATGGATTGCTGTTGGTTTTGCCGCTGGAGACGGGGTCAGTTCGCCACATCGGTGGCGGCCAGGGAGTGGATCAGCATCGTCAGATCGCGTCGGATCTTCAGATCCGTGATACGCTCGATTTCCCTGGCAAGATAGGCTGCCTCGTCCTCGACGCCAGCGCTCGCCTCGGTTTCGATGCCGTTGATGAACCAGCCGGCATCCACCTTCATGAAGTCGCATAACCGCAGCATGACCGCGACGGACAGGCGGTTTGTACCATTCTCGTATTTCTGGATCTGCTGAAACGCGACGCCGATATGCGCAGCGAGTTCGCTCTGGGTGAAGCCGCGAGCGGCGCGCACGGAGCGTAATCTCTGGCCGATTGCCAAATTCAGTTCCTGATCTTTCATGCCTATCCTTGAGAATACTTCCGTCGACTGCAGATCTTGCAGGTTCTCTTTACATGATCGGCTTTTGAGATCCACCTCCATCTGTCAAAAGCGTCAGTTGTTCTTTGAGTTGGCGCTGTTCCCTCTCGGACAGATGCGCGATCTCATTTTCGACGAAGCTCGCAATGGCGCGTGGGTCGTCGCCATACCGGCGTGCCCCTTCCGCGCAGAGAGCGATGATGGTTGCCATCGGATTGGCAGGGTCCGTCATTTTTGAAATCCCCCCTGAAATCTTCGTCCTTCGCGCCGCAGTCGTTCTGCGGTTGAAGTGGGTTGTGCAGTAAAAGAGGCCGACCGATGGTGAACAAATATCCCAATCTTCGATGCCAAGTCGCAACGACCCCGGACCATGTTCGGGATGCGATGATCTTGAGAAGCATCTGCTTTGTCCATGAGCACGGTATCTCGCCCTCCTTCATCTTCGACGGTAATGATCACCAGGCCACGCATTTCGTCTTTTATGATGGCGAAGAGCCGGTTGGTTCGCTTCGCATCCGCTGGTTCGCCGACTTTGCCAAGTATGAACGAACCTGCTTCCGCGAAAAGTACCGACACCCTTTTACGGTTAAGCGTTGCATTCAGATGACCTTCGATCATGTCGCGCGCAAGGGCTATACGAAGGTTCTGACCCAGGCCGAGCAGCGTCTCGCGCGGCTGTGGACCATTCTATTCGATCTGGAGATCGTCGACAGCCCGCCGGTGGAAATCGCCGGCCATCCGGAGCCCTATCTGACCGTTGTCGGCACGATCCCCGCGTCATCTGATCCGATTACCATGGAAAGCAGCAGCGCCATGCTGTTGCGCATCGAAGGTCAATGGGACGCGCCGAGTTCGTTTGAGACAGCATAACAATGGCAGGTTTTGACAACGCGGGCGACATGTCTGCAACGGCTGCGCTGCAGGAGGAAATTCTCACGCGCACGAAACTACACACCGAAATGGTGCGTCGTCTCATCAATGATCCGACAGTGCAGCCGCTCGAGCTCGCCGGCTTCCTGGAAGATGTCGCGAATGCCTATCTTTCGATCTCCGAAGAGCTCAGCCAAATTGTGAAGGCGGCGGAGGAGCGATAGTTTCGAGCATTTTGCGCAAGCTCTCTTCCTGTTCGTGCCGCCCGGACGGGAAGGTCAATCTGCTTTCGAAAGACGGGTTGGTCCTGAAAATATCGACGATCCAGTCATAGACGGCGGCCACCGGTCTCGATTGCCGGCGATTGGCAACCGAGGTCAGATAGACGGGCAGGGCGACATGCACGCCGAGTTCGAGCGGTACGAGTTCGGGATCTGCGAGCACGTAATTGCCGAGCAGCCCGACGCCTGCGCCGTTGCGAACGAGAGCAAAGTAGGCAAGCGAATTCTCGCAGTTGTGGGTCTGGTGGCCGGCTTCGACGAGGCCGCGCCAGCCGTCCCAGATCTCGCGTTCGGAAGCATAATAGTTGCACTGCACATAGACATGCTGGGAGATGAACTGGCGCTGCGGAACGCCGGATTTCTTTAGATAATCACGGCTGGCGATCGGAATGAGATGAAGGGTGCCGATCTCGACGCAATCGACATCCGCCCTCGAAATCGGAGAGAGCGAGATCATCAGATCGGCCTGGTTCTTCTCGAAATTGACGAGCGACACCTGTTCGCGAATATCGAGATTGAGGCGCGGATAGTTGTCGTTCAGCCGGGGCACAGCGGGAGCGACGATGGCGACGGCAAGGCCGGAGGTCACGCTGACGGCAACCCGTCCGGTGACGGCGTCCATCTCATCCTTCAGGTCGTTGGAAAGGGAAAACAGCTGGAAATCGAGCTCTGCAACCTGGATTGCGAGCTTGCGCCCAGTTTCTGTCAGCGTGACGCCGGAAAAGGTCGAGATGACGAGTTGCGAACCGATCTGGTCCTGAAGGCGCTTCACATCACGGCTGACGGTCGGCGCACTGGTGCCGAGAAGCTCAGCGGCTTGAGCAAAGGAAGGGCTTTTGGCGACCGCCAGAAAGGTCCTGAGTTCGCGCCAGATCGGCCGCGAAAGCAGGCCTCTGATTTCAAGTGGCGATTTATCCAGATCGGCGCGTTCGCTGCCGAATGGAAGAGGAGGGAAGGCTTTGTTCACGACCGCCTCGCGTATAAGTGGAGACGCAACAATATACTTAATCGGGGATTACGGGCAATTGTGGAAGAACGATAGCTTATAGGCCTTGAGAAGTCGCAGTTAACGATCGCGAGCGTCCATCCCGCTCGCTGGTTCCTTCGAAATACTACTCATAAGGTGTTTATTTCAATTCCAATATTTCAATAAAGTGACGTTTAGTTGGTGGTTTAAATCGATATAATCTGGTCATTTACGCAACTGATGGGGTGTGTTAGCGTTTTTGCGGCGGGCAAGATTCGATTTCAACATTCCGTTTCGGGACTGATGCAAGGCGGACCTGCCCGATTGCGAAACTTTCGCCAAGCTCGGAGGCAAATCAAGGCGATGGCCGATGGAATTTCTGATATGATTGATAGCAATGGGCCGGTGGGATTCCTGCGGCTCTTCCGTCTTGTTTCTGCGGCAAGAGATAGTGCTTCATCACTGGAGCTCATGGATCTCGTGCGTCTGATGGATATGGCGCTCATGCAGACGGCGCTCGACTGGGAAGGGCTTGATGCCGAAAACCTGGATGAGCGCGCCTTCCTGAATCTCATCCGGGAGAAGCAGCAAATCGCTCACCAGACGCATATCCATGCCGTTCAAATTGAAATGGCATGATTACTGAGGGGATTGCAACGCCTATAGCCAGGTCGAAATTCCGTCAGACAAAAGACTAACGAGAGAATTCGTGGCACGGTTGAGCGAACCGAAATGGAAAGTCTGATGGTGCACCGGGTGATCCATTCTCAGGTTATTCCGAGGGCTCGGCGATAACCAAACTCGATGAACGAGGCTCGATGATTGAAGAGGTTCGAGCGATTTTGGAGGCTGGCGCGCCAACTGTAGTGCCGCCTGAGGTCGGCGGCTTCAGCTAGGCGATTGGCTTTTTCTTACCCTGTCTCGTAATTCTTTATCCCGGCATGGCGATTGGTTGATCGCCGGTCGAAACGCGGACGTAGCCAATCAGTTTTTTGGCGAGGGGAGGGATAGACCTTCGTTGCTTCGCCATCGATTTTGCGGACCATTTTTGTGGCGTTCACAGATAAGGATGCGTGAAAAGGACCGGTTGCAAGCGTGTTTTAGGTGTCGAACAGCGGCCCGCCAGACTCGAAATACGACCGTGGACGAGCAACGGAGCGTCCGGATAAGCAAAGGCGCGTCAGCGGGCTTCTGCGGCGGAAATGCCGGAAAAACAGCGGTATCGGTGATAGCTGAAGAAGGGGGAGCCTGCCAAAAGAGCGCTGACGCCCAATCCGCGCGAGAGGCGTTCCGATGGTATGCGCCGACGCACGCGCCGGAGCAGCGATTAGGTGTTGCCAAGACAGCGCACATACACGCGCAGGTCCTCCTGCTTTGTCTTGTTCCCGAATATTTCTTGATTTACTCGCGGACCTGGTGGAGAAGGCGCCATCAACCTCACTCTTCAATCCCTAGGAGAGTATTAGAGAACTGTCGTGAACGCGAAAATTATCTTAGGTTTTATTACAATCGCGGCCCTAGCCGGCTACGACAGCCTGGGTCTCGATGCTAAGTATCTGGTTTATTTCCTTATTTTCATAGCCGCTTTTTTTGTCGGCTCCTGGTTTGACTCAATCGGACAGGACGAAGAGGAATAGCTTCTGCCAGGTGGTGCCACGCCCGGTTTTATGTCTTTATCACGCCGATACTTGATCTACATCAGCACGACGCCGAATTAGCGAGCGAGCTGGCGCGTGATAGTCTAGTTAGTCCCAAAATCCTCCCAAGAGACGCAGTCGCGGATAGGTGACCCGCGGGAGAGAACGCGTTCTCGCAGATTTCGCGCGCCAGGATTCGTCCTTGCAGCTCGCTGCGCTATCGAAAATTGTCCGGAAATCCCGTATTTTACGGAAAATGGAGTATGCCAATGACATCGACTGTCACTGCTGCCGCTGTCAAACAACGCTTCGTCGCGCTTGTCCGCGCCAAGGCCCATCGATCGGCAAGTCGTAGCGATTAGCTATACGTCCGATGTCAAATTTGCATTCTGAAGATCGAAATCAATCTACCATCGATAACCTATACGGAAATAAGCGGGCCGGCGGTCGAGCCCCTTCAAGAGCAGCGATCTGACTAGCGCCTAATCAGTTGCTGTCGCGGAGAAGCAGACGCTTAATAATGAGTCGACTGAATCGACCCGAGAGAGGTCACCAAGTTGATCAAATCCCGCATGTTTATAGCTCATCTGCCGCCATGACAGGCAGTTGGCGAATTTTATTCGCTTCTGCTCGGAAGTGAGCGGAATCTCCATCGCGCCATTGGCATGCAGCCGTGTCTTCTGGAGCACGTCGCCATTTCTTAACGACAGGGTGACGATGTGTGGAAGACGTTCGTGCCCACGCTCCTCTTCGGCCGTGTAGGCGTGCATGCTGATCCTCTGCATCAGGGCCTGACGGCCGGGATTTTCGAGTGCAGCCGCTGTGAAATCCGCAAGCGAAAGTGAGCCTTTCTCCAGCGCGGTCGCTAGGCAATATTGCATCGAGAAACGCGCCTGCATCGAATCTGCAGGAGAGGGGTAGGCAAGGTTTTTCACGGCTGAAATGCCGACCTTGGTGTCGATCGCTGCGATGTCCTCAGGGTCAAGCGCGTGCTCCTGGACGAGATCTAGAAGCGCATCGATCGCCCGATGTGTCGAGGCGCAGCACGGATGAAGTTTCGTGACGAGGCCGCGGCTTTCTATGACAGGCGTCTCGTCAGGCTGCCAATCCGACCAGCCCCGTGCCTCGTCACCGCCGAATAGGTCGAGAAAGCCTTGTGGCCGTTCCAGAATGTCGAGACGGCCCGCGACTCCCGATAGCGCCAGCATCGCCGCCTCGACCGCGTTGCGGGCGGCGAGGCCTGCATGGATCGGTTTGGCGCGTGTTCCGAACTGACCTTTCGGCCCGCCCGCCATCGATGTCGCAAGGCTCATCGCCTGCGCCATTTCATCGATGCCGGCCCCGAGAAGATGCGCCACGCCCGCAGCCGCGCCGATCGCGCCGACGGTCGACGTGCCGTGCCAGCCCCTGTTGTAATGGGATGGATTGACGCCGTAGCCGACAGCGGCCTGGGCCTCCAACCCGACCAAATAGGCGTCGAGGAATTGAATGCCGCTGACAGCGCGGTCGGCGGTCGTCACGGCCATGAGCGCGGGAACCAGAACGGCAGATGCATGCGCCCGCGCCGGGTGAAAATTGTCGTCGAAATCAAGTGCATGGGCGGCTGTCCCGTTGACCAATGCGGCGATCGAAGGCGTTGAATGCTCTCCAGTCACCAGCACGCTACTCCCTCCTGGACCTGCACTTGGAAATGCCTCGGTCACCGCAATAACGCTGTTGTCCTCGGCGCCAGCGATCATGCATCCGAGTGTATCGATAACGGCATCTGCGGCCTTCTTCCGCGCCGAAGTCGAAAATGTTGCCCGCCGGGAAAGCGCGCCTGCGATATTAAGAAGAATGCCGGTCATTGACGAATGTCTCTCGCTGCGATTGCTTGAGCGCAAAATGTTCGAAGCCGGATCAAACCGCAATCTTATGCGGTTTCCGGATAGGTCTAGCGAAGGTGATGCAGTCCATGGTGAAAGCGACAAGCGCGGCGATTAGCCTGAAGCATATCGAGGCATATGACGCGATCGCTGCCACTGGCTCCACGGTCGCGGCCGCGCTCGAACTCGGCATTTCCCAGTCGAATGCAAGTCGACTCCTGCAGCAGCTGGAAGATTATCTCGGGGTTCGCCTTTTCGAGCGCGACAAGAACCGGCTTGCCGCCACCCGCGAGGGCCTGCAGCTCGGGCCGGAAATCCGCGCCATATCGGATCGTCTGCGGGCCTTGAAGACGGCGGCGATCGAGCTGGAGAAGGGCCGGTCGCGCGACATGCTTCTGAGGATTGCATTTCCGGGCAGCCTGTCATCCACGCGGACGCCAAAGATGATCTGCGATTTTATGGTCGCGAACGGTCCGGTTCGCGTCGAACTTGCCTCGGGAAGCTATCTTGCGATCGAGCGCATGGTGGCTGATGGCGAGGCCGATATCGGTTTTGCGCGCCTGCCGCTTGCCACGCCTGGCCTGAAGCAGGAGCGGCGCTTGCCGTCACGGATCGTCTGCGCCCTGCATGAAGATCACCCCCTTGCCGGTCGCCCGTCGCTGACGATCGCCGAGCTGAAGGGCCACGATCTCATCGTGCTCAACCGCGAAAGGCCGGTCCGCCACCAGATCGAGGCGCTATTCTATCAGCATGGAATCCGGCAGCGACCCTTGCTGGAAGCCCATTCGGTGGCGAGCGCCTGCGCCCTGGCCGCGGAAGGACTGGGGATCGCACTGGTCGGCGAGCTGATCGCACGCGAATATGCCCACAAGCCACTACGCTTCTTGGCGCTTGAGCCAGATCTGCCGGTGACCTATTGCCTGATCAGCGGCGAAAAACACCCGCTTTCGAAGACCGCTGCCCTGTTTCTCGAAAACATCGCCGGCTGGTCATGAGGGCGAGATTTGAAATGGGGGCGAGCGGGCAATGAACATCAGGCAGCTGGAAGTCCTGCGCACGCTTCTTGCGACCGGCTCGACGATCGCGACCGCAAAGGCGATGGGGCTCAGCCAGTCCGGTGTCAGCCGCATGCTGCAGCAGCTGGAAAGCGATCTTTCGATCTCGCTTTTCGTGCGCGACCGGGGACGGCTGATCGCGACGCCGGAAGCGGCGGTTCTGGCGCGGGATGCGGAAAACGTACTGCTCGCCGTCGAGCGCATGGCCGGCCATGCCGAGGATTTGCGCAACGGCGCACAGGGGCCGGAAATCGTCCGGATCGGCCTGCCGAGCAGCATGTGGGAAAATTTCGCGCCCGCCATGCTGATCGATTATATCCGCGATTTTCCCGGCGTCCGCATCGAGACATTTTTCGAAACGACGACGGCGATCAACCGGCTGGTCGAGGAGCGCGTCATCGATATCGGCTTTTTGCGCATGGAGGGTGAAAGCGGGCCGGGCATCGAAATCGACAGGGTGGCGACCGGGGAAAGTGTCTGCGTCGTGCCGCAGGACCACCCGCTGGCCGAACTCGAAGAAATCACCGTTAAGGATTTGCGCAACGTGCCGCTGATCCTGATCGGCCGCCAGCGGCCGAACCGCATGGCGCTGGATCAGGCGTTCAAGCGGGCGGGCGTCAAACAGATGGTCAAGATCGAGACCCATACGAACAGCTCGGCCTGTTCCTATGTCGCCCATGGTCTCGGTGTGACGATCATCAGCAGCTTTTACGCCAATCTCTACCGCGACCTGCCGGTCGTGCAGCGGCCCTTCCTGCCCCGTTCGAAACAGGAATTCGGCTTGGCGCGTGCAAGCGGCGTTCCTTTGTCCATTGCCGCGCAGGGGCTCAGCGATGCCTTGAAAAAGCAGATACTGCTTTCGCAAAAAGCCGTTTGATATCGTGAGTATGGTGTTCTGATTCACGGTACGGGCCTTGCCCGTCACGGCTGCGGACTCTGCATAGACATATGACGAAACTGCATAATATTGCGCGCCTTTCTTCAAACCATCATAGTCTCATTCAACGAAACCGATGGTGTCCGAGGGAAAAGCGGGCGCCAATCGTGGGGATAAAATGCTGAGATTCATCCTGAGCCGTCTTCTGATGGCGCTTCCGACGATCGCGCTCGTCTCCGTGACGGTCTTTGCGCTGATCCGCTTCATTCCCGGTGATCCCGCAGCGCTGATGCTTGGCGACATGGCGCAGCCCGACCAGATCGCTGCCATGCGCACCGAGCTCGGCCTGGACCAGTCCCTGCCGCAGCAATTTGTCATCTGGGCCGGCAATGTCCTGCAGGGGGATTTCGGCAAGTCGATCGTCAATGGCGAGGCGGTTTTGCCGCTCGTCGCGTCGCGCTTTCTTGTCAGCGCCGAGATTGTTGTGTTTGCGGTTCTGCTGGCGAGCCTGATTGCGGTGCCGGCCGGTGTCATCGCCGCCTGGAAGCAGAACAGCCTGACCGATCTTGCGCTGGTCGGCACGGCAACGGTGCTTCTGTCGATCCCGACCTTCTGGCTCGGCCTGCTGCTGCTCCTGTTTTTCGGCCTTTCGCTCGGCTGGCTGCCGGTCCTCGGTTACGTCTCGATCGGCGACAATCTAGCGGGTGGCCTTCTCTATCTCGTGTTGCCGGTGATGACGCTCGTCATCCACGAAATGGGTGTGCTGATCCGCATGGCGCGGGCCTCGACGCTGGAAGTGCTGCGTCTCGACTATATCACCCATGCCCGCGCCAAGGGGCTTTCCGAAGGCGCTGTCCTCTGGCGTCACACGTTCAAGAATGCCTTTGGCCCGACCTGGACGATGATCGGCCTGATCCTCGGCAACCTGCTCGGCGGCATTGCGGTCATCGAGACGGTGTTCACCATTCCAGGCCTCGGCCGGCTGATGGTCGACAGCATTTTTGCGCGCGATTACCCGGTGATCCAGGGATGCCTGCTGTTCGTGTCGCTGTCCTATGTCTTGGTCAATCTCGTCATCGACCTGCTCTATCCCCTGTTCGATCCGCGCGTGGTGGCCGAATGAAAAAGTTTGCTCTCAACGGGCTGATCGGCGGCATTCTCGTCGCGGTCCTGCTCATCACCGCCGCGATCGGTCTCGTCTGGACGCCCTTCGATCCGATGAAACTCTCCTTCACGGCGCGCCTTGCCGCGCCGAGTGCCCAGCACTTGCTCGGCACCGACGAATTCGGCCGTGACGTGCTGAGCCGCCTGATGATCGGCGCCCGCGCCAGCGTCTGGATCGGCGCCCTGACGGTGTTCTTCGCTACGCTCTTCGGCGCGCTGATCGGCCTCGTCAGCGGTTATGCCCGCGGCTGGGTGGATGGCGTGATCATGGCGGTCAACAACGCGCTTCTCGCCTTTCCCGGCATTCTTCTGGCGCTCGGACTGCTCGCGGTGTTCGGTGCCAATCAGTACGGCATCATCTTCGCGCTCGGCATTGCCTATACGCCCTCCATGGCGCGTGTCGTGCGCGGAGCGGTCCTGTCCGTGCGCGAGCGGGAATTCATCGAAGCCTCGCGGGTCATGGGCAATGGCGAGCTCTATACGATGTTCCGGCATGTCCTGCCCAACTGCCTTGCGCCGATCACCGTGCTCGCCACCTCCATGTTCGGCTGGGCCATCCTCTCGGAAAGCGCGCTGTCCTTCCTCGGCCTCGGAGTTCCGCCACCGGCGCCGACCTGGGGCAATATGCTGGCGGCGGGCCGCCCGCTCATCCAGCAGGCTGTGTGGCTCGGCCTTTTCCCCGGCCTCTGCATCGCGCTGACGCTGCTCGGCATCAATCTTCTGGGTGACGCGCTCCGCGACAAGCTCGACCCGCGCATGAGGGGCTTGAAATGACCAACGAACCGCTCATCACCGTTCGCGACCTGTCGCTCGAAGTCGCAGGGACAGGCCATCAGGTGGTCAAAGGCATCAGCTTCGACATCGCTCCCGGCGAGATCTTCGGCATTGTCGGTGAAAGCGGCTCGGGCAAGACGCTGGCGACCCGCGCCCTGATCTCGCTTCTGCCACCGGCGATCCGCGTCACCGGCGGGTCGGTCACCTACAAAGGCAAGGATGTCATGTCCATGCCGGATCGGGCGCTGCGCCGCCTGCGTGGTGCCGAGATCGGCGTCGTCTTCCAGGAGCCGATGACTTCGCTCAATCCGTCGATGACGATCGGCGGGCAGCTGGAGGAGGGGCTTGTCCTTCACACGAAGCTTTCGCCGGAAGAGCGCCGGACCCGCATTCTCGACATGCTCCGGCGTGTCGGCATCCGCGATCCCGAGGGCGCGCTTACCGCCTATCCGCACGAATTTTCCGGCGGCATGCGCCAGCGCATTATGCTTGCCTGCGTCATGCTGCTCAAACCGGCGCTGCTGATCGCCGATGAACCGACGACAGCGCTTGATGCCGTCATCCAGCGCGATGTCATGGAACTGATGGTCGAGCTGACGCGGGCCGAAGGCACGGCCGTGCTTCTGATCAGCCACGACTTGCCAATGGTCGCACGTTACACGAGCCGTATCGTCGTCATGGAAAAGGGCACGATCGTCGAACAGGGCCGCACCGAGGATCTGCTCGATGCGCCGCAACATCCCTATACGAAAAAGCTCCTCTCTTCGCTGCCCTTCCGCGGTGCTGCGCGTGTGATCGAAACGGCAAAGGCGCCGATGGTCTCGGCGCAGAATATCGTCGTCGATTACCCGGGCCGCAAATCGCTGTTCAAGACGGCAAAGCCGAAGCGCGCCCTGCATGGCGTCAGCATCGAGATCCATGAAGGCGAGGTCGTGGCGCTGGTCGGGGGGTCCGGTTCCGGCAAGACCACGCTTGGACGCACGATCGCCGGCCTCGTCCGGGAAAGCGAAGGCGAGATCCGCTTCCAAGGCCGCACCCGCGACGCGGACTGGACCGATTACCGTCTGAACTGCCAGATGGTGTTTCAGGATCCCTATTCCTCGCTCGATCCGCGCATGACCATTCTGGCCCTCGTCGAGGAAGCCCTGCGGCTGGTGCCGGGCCTCGACGCGGCTGCCAAGCGTAAGCGCGCACTGGAGACGCTGGAAGAAGTCGGGCTCGGTGCCGATTACGCCCAGCGTTATCCGCACGAACTTTCGGGCGGCCAGCGCCAGCGTGTGGCGATTGCCCGCGCCGTTGCGCGCCGGCCCCGCTTCTTGATCGCCGACGAGCCGGTGTCTGCCCTTGATGTCACGGTGCGGGCACAGGTTCTCGACCTCTTCTCCGACCTGCAGAAGCGCTACGGCTTTTCCTGCCTGTTCATCAGCCACGATCTCGGCGTCGTCGAACAGGTGGCCGATCGGGTCGTCGTCATGCAGGACGGCCGGATCATCGAGGAGGGCGACCGCGATACGATCTTCGACCAGCCGAAAGAGGCCTATACGCGCCGGCTTCTCTCGGCCATTCCCGCCCTCGATCAGAACGACAAGGGCGGCGTGACACTGAAATGGCGCCTGGAGAACTGAGATGCGAGCTGAGATGGATACGATATCCAGTGCCAAACCGGTCGCTGGGATGCTGGCGGAAATCTGCGACGCACAGCCGTTCGTGACGCGGTTTTCGGTCCGCAACCTTCTGAGCGGCGAGACGATCGAACGCGGTGCAGACGAGGAGACGCCGTCTGCCAGCACGCGAAAAACCTCGATCATGATGGCGGCCCTGAAGGCTGTCGAGGACGGTCGTCTCGATCTTAACGAGGCGATCACCTACGAGGCGCGCTTTGCCGAGGAAGTGGCAAGCGGCATGTTCCGCTACCTGACGCCGGGTATCGTCATTTCGCTGCGCGACGCGATTACCGGCATGATGGTCTTGAGCGACAATGTCTGCACCAAGATGGTGTTCGAGCGGTTGACGCTGGAAGAGGTGGATGCCTATTGCAAGTCGATCGGACTTTCCGGCACCCATCACCGCTTCCTCATCCCGCCGCTGGCATTGTCGCCGGACCATACGCTGAAATCTGTGACGACGACGACGGCGCGTGACCAGACGGCCCTTCTGCAGATGATCCTCGATGCACAGTCCTCGGGGGATGTACGCCAAAAACTAGGCGTCTCCGGTGAGCTGGCGGCCTATGCGTTCCAGACGCTGAAGAACCAGATCCTGCGTTATGCCATCCCCTCGCGCCTGCCGTTCGGCACGGTCGTCGCGCATAAGGGCGGCACGGGCAAGCGCGGGCGGATGGATGCCGGCATCGTCTATCGGGATGGCGCGCCCTTCTACATCATCTCGGCTTTCACCGACGATGTACCGCAGGTGATGCCGGGTGGCACGCCGGGCTACACGATATCGCTCGAAACCATCGGCAGGCTGTCGCGCGCCTGCTGGGACGGATTCTCCAGATAAAGATGAACGATCAAAAAGAGGGTAGAACAGTGAAAAAGCTTCTTCTCGCAGGCGCCGCCCTGCTCGCCTTGGCAAATGCATCTGCCGCGCGTGACATTACGGTCGCCCAGAGCTCGGACCTGCGCAGCGCCAATCCCGGCGTCAACCGCGACGGCAATACCGATGGCGTCATCCTGCACATCGTCGAGGGCCTCGTCGGCTACAATAACAGCGGCGAGGTGAAGCCGCTGCTCGCAAAAAGCGTCGACATGTCGGCTGACGGCCTGACCTATACGTTCAAGCTAAGGACGGACGTGAAATTCCACAACGGCAAGCCGATGACGGCCGACGACGTGGTGTGGAACTGGAACCGGTACCTGAAGCCGGACACGAAATGGACCTGCCTCAGCGATTTCGCCAAGGGCGGCGCCGCGGCTGTGGCCGATGTGAAGGCGACCGATGCCTCGACCGTCACCATCACGCTCGAAAAGCCTTCCGCCGTCTTCCTCGGCCTCATGTCACGCCCGGAATGCGGTTATACCGGCATGATCTCGCCGGAAAGTGTTGCCGCCGATGGCAGCTTTGCCAAGCCGATCGGCACCGGCCCCTTCATGTGGGACGAGTGGAAGAAGGGCGAATATATCCACCTGAAAAAATTCGCCGACTATGTCTCGCCGGAAAATGACGGCAAGCCGGACGGAATGGTCGGCTCGAAGCGGCCGCTCGCCGATGGCATCAAGTTCATGGTCATTCCTGATCCGTCGACCATCAAGGCGGGCCTTGAATCGGGCGTGCTCGACACGGCCGAAGTTTCGCCGGACCTGATCCCGGAAATCAAGACGAACCCGAAAATGCAGCTCATTGTGGCGCGCAACAACGGCAAGAACCTCTTCTATATCCAGACGCGCGACAAGGTTCTGAGCAATCCGCATATCCGCCGCGCGATGGCAATGGCGCTCGATCTGGACGAGCTCGTCGCCGCCGCTTCGAACGGCACCGGCGAGGCGAACGGCTCCATGGTTTCGCAGGACAGCGTCTATTTCGACGAAACCCAGAAGAAGCGCCTGCCTTACGATATCGAGGCGGCGAAGAAGGAACTGGCCGCTGCCGGCTACAAGGGCGAGCCGATCTCCATCATCGCCAACAAGCGCGGCAACGTGCCGAGCTTCCCGGCAGCCGTGATGGCGCAGGCCATGATGCAGCAGGCCGGGCTCAACATCCAGATCGAGGTTCTGGACTATGCGACGCAGGTGGATCGCCGCCGTTCCGGCAATTACCAGGTCATCTCACAGTCCGTTGCGCCGCGCCTCGACCCGGCACTGATGTATTCCTTCTATGTCGGCGACAAGGACAAGAATGCCTCGCTGATGTGGGATGATCCGAAGGCCGTCGAACTGATGAAGGCCGCCTATGTCGAGGCCGATCAGGCCAAGCGGCAAAAGCTGTTCGACGAATTCCACGAACTGATGCTGAAGGAAATGCCGGGCATCTTCCTCTATGACATGGTCGACGTCTGGGGCGCGGCGAAGACGCTTAAGGGGCAGCCTGTCTGGCAGTCCAACGCCCGCCTCTGGGAAGTCTCTGTCGACTGACCGCATGTCCGCGCCATCGGCAAACGATGGCGCGGCTTCTTTTCTTATCGCCAGAAGCAGCAGCGGCGGCATCGCCACTGAGCGAGAACCTTTGCCCGTTTCAGGGCTTCGTTTGAGGAAATGCCATGAGCCACGACTCCGTGAACGCGATTGCCGCCCGGATCGAAGAGATGAAACCCGACTTTGCCCGGCTGAGCGACAGGATATGGGATTTCGCCGAGTTGAAGTTCGAGGAGCAGCGCTCTTCGGCGGTTCTGGCCGAGGTTCTGGAGGCAAACGGCTTCTCGGTGTGCCGCGGCGTTGCCGAGATGGAAACGGCATTCATCGGCGAGATCGGCTCAGGCAAGCCGGTGGTTGCCTTTCTCGGCGAGTTCGATGCGCTGGCCGGCATGAGCCAAGTCGCGGGCCTCGCAAAGGCTCAGCCGCTTGACGTCGATGGCACGGGCCATGGTTGCGGCCATAATCTTCTCGGCGTCGGATCGCTGATGGCGGCAATCGCATTGGCGCAGCACCTGAAGGAAAACGGTCTGTCCGGCACCGTGCGTTATTATGGTTGCCCCGGAGAAGAGGGTGGTTCCGGCAAGACCTTCATGGTGCGCGCCGGCCTTTTCGATGATGTCGATACCGCGCTCACCTGGCATCCGGCCCCCTTCAACGGCGTCCGCTCTACGAACAATCTCGCGGTCATCGAATACTATTACCGTTTCAAGGGTATGGCGGCGCATGCGTCGAATGCTGCTCATCTCGGCCGTTCGGCGCTGGATGCCGTCGAACTGATGAATGTCGGGGTCAATTTCCTGCGTGAGCACATGCCGCAGGATTGTCGGGTCCATTATGCGATCACCGATGCGGGCGGCAAGGCTGCGAATGTGGTTCAGGCAAAGGCGGAAGTGCTTTACTTGATCCGGGCACCGGAAATGCCGCAGGCATTGGATCTCGTCGAACGTGTCCACAAGGTGGCACGCGGTGCCGCGATGATGACCGAGACCGAGGTCGAGATCGTCTTCGATACGGCAGCGACCAATCTCCTGCCCAATATCGCCCTTGAGACGGCCATGCATGAAAACATGGTTTTGCTTGGCCCGATCCGTTTCGACGAGGCCGATATCGCTTTTGCCCGGTCGATCCAGGACACGTTTACCGACGAGGCGATCAAGAGCAGCATCCGGCTTTACCAGATCAAGGGCGATGCCTTTTCCCACGCAAGGGTCGATGGCTCCACCCCGCTGCATCTCGGCCTCAGGGATTTCGAAAGGCAGTCGCATTTTCGCGCAGGTTCGACCGATGTCGGCGATGTCAGCTGGGTTGTGCCGACGGCGCAATGTTGGACGCCGGCCTGGGCGATCGGCACCAATCCGCACACATGGCAGGTTGTTGCACAAGGCAAGAGCCCGGCGGCTCACAAGGCGATGGCACACGCCGCCAAGACGCTGGCCGCGACGGGGCTATCTCTGATTGAATCACCTGAGCTACTGGCTGCGGCGAAACACGAATGGGCCGAGAAAGCCGCGGGAAGGGCATATGTCTGCCCAATTCCACATCACATCAAACCGGCAAAGCCGTGAGTCATAATTGGTCCAAGATACATTTGACGTTGGCTCTATGATCGGCTTTCAAAGCACATGTGCTAACTAATGACACAGTACCCTGGGTGGAGGTTGAAAACACCAGAAATTCAATGATTTCCTTTTCTTGTCTCGAGATTTCAGGGTCACATCCGTTCAAGGCGAAGGCGGCGCCTCTCAGGTGCGCGCGAATTCTAGCAGCGGCGCGATATTATGGTTGTCGGCTGCGCGAAGGGCCGCGGCGTAGCGAGTGCTTAATTCACCAACGTCGGCGAGCGTTCCACCGCCCCAACTGAAACGCTCGCCGCCAAGACGTTCGACCAGAAGGTCAGCTGCCAAGCGAGCGTGACGACCATTTCCGTTTGGAAAGGGGTGGATGGCGACCAGGCGATGGTGAAACCTGATGGCCACCTTTATTGGGCTCAGGTTTCAATCGGTCATTCCTTGACTTTCAATCGGTCATTATCATAGTTTCAAACGGTCATCAAAGGAATGAAGCTATGCCGCTGTATCCAAGGCTCGTTGAGCAACGCATTGCCGACGCCATGTTAGATACGCGGGTCGTGCTGATCGTGGGTCCTCGCCAATCCGGAAAAACGACGCTGGCCAAGAAGATGGCCAACGAGGGGATGGAGTATTACACGCTGGACAATGCGACGACGCTCAACGCCGCGCGACGGGATCCAGTTGGCTTTGTAAGAGGAATGGATCGCGCCATTCTCGACGAAATTCAGCGCGCTCCCGAGCTGTTGTTGGCGATCAAGGAAAGCGTGGATACCGACGAGCGTCCAGGGCGTTTCCTCCTGACCGGCTCAGCCAATCTCATGACGCTGCCACGCGTGGCAGACTCGCTCGCAGGGCGCATGGAAGTCGTCCGATTGCTGCCGCTCGCTCAAAGCGAAATTCGAACGGCCGCTGGAAGCTTTTTGGTCGACGCCTTCCGAAACGAAGCTAAAGCCGGAGAACCAATCATCGGCGGCGACCTGATGGCTGCGGTTCTGGCAGGTGGGTATCCCGAGGCACTAGATCGCAAAAACTTAAACCGCAGACAGGACTGGTATGCGGATTATATCCAAGCGATCGTTCAACGCGACGTTCGCGATGTTGCGCAAATCGAGCAGATCGCGCAGATGCCGCGTCTGCTACGCATACTAGCAGAACATTCGGGACAACTCGTGAACTATTCCGGAATTGGCTCCGTCATCGGGATGAACCACATCACAACGCAAAAATACGTTGGCATATTCGAGAGCCTATTCCTCGCCAGAACGATCCAACCCTGGTTTTCCAACAAACTGAAGCGCCTGACCAAGACCCCCAAAATACATTTCCTCGATTCTGGTCTTCTCGCCTCCCTTCGTGACCTCTCTCTCGAGAGACTCCGGGATGACAGGGGGCCGTTCGGAGCGCTGCTGGAGACTTTCGTCTTTGGCGAGATCCTTAAACTCGCAAGCAGCGGACAAACCCGCTTTGAGTTTTCGCACTTTCGTGACAAGCAGCAGAACGAAGTCGATATTGTCATCGAAGACAGAAGAGGGAGGGTCGTCGGTATCGAGATAAAAGCGGCAGCATCCGTCTCAACTTCCGATTTTTCCGGATTGCGAATGTTGGCCGAAGCATGTGGGGAGCGGTTTGTTTCAGGCATTGTCCTGTACGACCATGACAAGGTGGTCCCGTTCGGGGAACGCCTGTCCGCCGTACCAATTTCGGCGTTGTGGCGTTAGCGCGTGGGAATTTCTCTTCAGTTCCAGACTCGAACATCCATGAAGCTTCGACCGCTTCGATAAAAAATGGGTCTCCGGTTCATATCCCTGCAAGGCGACGTATCGGCGTCTCAGGTCCCACCAACAGCCTTTCAAGACTGAGGTCGACGCCTTGGACCCGGTTATGACGAGGAGCCCCGCACTTGCCGGGACATTCCTCGCCGTTCGAAAATGCCGCTTGAGGCGGATGGGCCGGCGTCCATCGAAAGATGCGGCTTGTATGTCGGCCGGATGCGAACAGGATTCCATGGTCGGCGGTGGTATCCCTGGCCGAGACCGCTATCTGCGTTCTCGACGAAGACGGAATTATTGTTCGGGAAGGAACCGCACCTTCTCATCCTGAGGACATCGCGGCATGGCTTGGGAAGCTGGACGTGGATTTTTCGCGGGTCGGTTTGGAAGCCGGAAGCACCGCCTCATGGCTATACAACGGGCTCAAATCACGAGGCTTGAACGCGATCTGCATCAACCCTCGACGGCTGCGAGCCATGACCAAAACCATGCCGATCAAGAATGACCGAAATGATGCCAGGGCGATTGCAAGCTGCATGCGGGTCGGCTGGGTCTCCATCGTTCACGTGAAGAGCGACGAGAGCCAGGAAATACGAATGCTTCTGACCAATCGACCTACCCTTCAGACGAAGCAGATTGATATCGAGAACGAGATTCGTGGCACGCTCCGGGGGTTCGGGATCAAGCTCGCGGGACGGATTACAGGCGGTCCGTTTGAAGCCCGTGTCTTGGAGGCAATCGAAAATCTGCCCCGTCTCGGCGCGATGATCAAACCTATGTTGATCGCACGAGCTGCTCTCCGCCAGCAGTGTGCTGTCCTCCACAAAATGTTGCTTGAAACGGTTAGGAAAGATCGTACCTGCCGTCGATTGATGACTATTCCCGGCGGCGGTCACCTACGTTACCACCATCGATGATCCAGCCCGCTTTGAACGATCTCGGGATGTCGGGCCACACCTTGGTCTCACGCCCAAGAAGTACGCCTCCGGTGAGACAGACCGAAACGGCGGCATCTCGAAAACTGGCGATTGTGATGCATCGCGTATGGGCGGACGGAACTGAGTATCGCTGGGGAGATGCCGCTGCATAAGCCAGATACTGCCGTGCTACGTTAGGCAGGATGATGTCCCGCAAGGACCTGGTGGAAGTGACTGCGCTGCAATCTTTGTATGAGACTACGCGCTAGGTAGACAGCAGCCTTCGACTATCGGACCACCATCTTGAGGTGATCAAGCATCGACCTCGTAGATAAGGGCGAGCCTCGCGGGTTTCAGCTCGCCTTCTATGCAGTTGGCAATATCTGCGCAAAATGACGGCCATCGTGCCGAACGGCATTCCTCTGCCTGCGCTGGCAAAGTTTGGCGGCACTCCTGAAGCGGCCGCTGTGAGAAACCGGGTTGAATAGCCGTTCGCAATCAGACAAAAGATTGCACATAGTGGCTATCTACTCGCTTGAGCTCGAACGGCGGACAATCTAGCGTATGGCGCTGATTGCGCTAGTCGAGCCGGAAGACGTCGGCATTGTCCTGGCGTTCGCAAGCCCTTGTAGGATGGATGGCGAAGTTTCCCGTCTGTGTCGAGGCACGAAACTCGATCTCGGCGATCAGGGTCGACTCGACCCAGACAATATCGGCACTTCCGGAATAGGGCAGGGGCGGCTGCTTTCGCTTCCATCGCAGCTGGTCCAGCATCTTCCGCAATCGGATGGCCTCGGCTTGCCTGAATCCCGTGCCGACACTTCCGACGTGGACGAGATCGGCTCCGCGATAGGCAGCAAGTACCAACGAGCCGAAGCCGGCAGGGGACGCCGATGACATCTCATAGCCGACGATGAGGAAAGCCTCGCTCTGGACGCATTTGATCTTAACCCAATCCTCGGTCCGGCCGGAACGATAGGGTCGATCGAGGTGTTTGCCGACGATGCCTTGCAGGCCGAGACAGCAGACATGCTCAAGCAGGACGGCTGGTTCGGTGTCGAATGTTTCCGACAGCCGAGCTCTGCGTGAACTGGCAGATGGGCGATCTCGTAAATCATGGGTTGCGCGTGCCGAGCTTCAATGCAAATCGCAGGAATCCCTTCGGCCGTCAGCGCATGATAGAACCATGTCGACAGTGGACCTGTCTCGAAGACAACGAGCTACGCGTGCAAAGCGTGCTTGCGGATGATCTGCGATAGAATTTTCGGATCAGAAGGGCATTTCCCTCGCCAGATCCGTTTCCTATCCTCTCGGATCGAGACCGCAGTATTTTTCAACGAAACATCAAGCCCGATATATTGGTCCATGGTCGCCTCCCGTTTGATATGTAGGCCCGGTTCCAATCGTGAGCCCGTATTTCCATCCTACCGGGGGCAACCACCCATGTCAGATATTGCTGAGGCAATGGTTTTAGGGGAACCGTCCGCGATTACCCCATGCTCAAGAGCAAACCATGCCGGTATTCCTCCGCCATATCAGAAGATCACTAAAAGAGGGCGTGTCCTGAATTCCATCGCAGCAACGGCAGCAATTGCTCACCCTGCCGCTTGATCTCCTGTAAATACGGAGTGTCAGACAGAATGAAATGGGTAATGCCGAGCTCCCTGTATCTTCTCAGCGAGCCGGCGACGTCTTCAGCCGAACCGACCAGCCAAGTCGTGCCGGCACCACCGCCACCGAACTTGCCGGGAGTAGTATAAAGGTTGTCGTCCAGCACATCGCCTCGCTTGTGCAGATCGAGCAACCGCTGCTGGCCGACTGCACCTGCTTTGTGATCGTTCCAGCTACCGCTTTTGCCGTCGGCCATCTTGGCAACGCGCGCTTCCGCATCGGACCATGCCTTTTCCCTCGTGTCACGCACCAGGGTTGTTATCCTGAGTCCAAACTCCAGGGGCGGGAGATCGCGGTCCAAGTCCTTGCTGAGTGTATTCAAGCGTTCGATCCGCTCCCGTACGCCATCGAGAGGCTCTCCCCAGAACAACTGCACGTCGGCTTCTGTCGCCGACACTTGTTCAGCCGCCTCTGATGCGCCGCCAAAATAGATCTTGGGATGACGGCGCTCGATGCGCACATCAAGCCGTGGCGCAGCGGTAGAGCCGGTTACCTGGAAATGCTGTCCGTGGAATGTCACATTCTCCTCGGTCCATAGCCGGCGGACCAGTCGCATGAATTCCTTCGTGCGTGCATAGCGCTGAGTCTGGTCGCCTTCCTCGTCGCCATAGGCGGCGAGGTCGTCCTGACCGGAGACGATGTTGACCCGAACCCGGCCGCCAGTCAGTTGGTCAAGCGTTGCGGCAGCGGAAGCGAAGTTCGCAGGCCGCCAATAACCAGGTCGGGCAGCGATCAAGGGTTCGAATGTGGTGGTGCGTGCAGCAAGGGCTGCTGCGATCGTAAAGGTGTCGGGGCGGCCCCATCCGGTGCCAATCAGAGCCCCTTTCCACCCATGCTCTTCCAGTGCAACTGCGTGTGCCGTTATCGCTTCCAGACTGTTGTGATTTTCGGCGGCGGCATCGCCTCTATGGCCCGCCTTGACGTCGTTTGGAATGTACCACAGGAATTCGGAGCTATTGGTCATGGTTGTGCCTGGATCGTTCGGATCGGATCGTGGAAAGTCGCAAAATGATCAGGCCGTAACGCGGTTTCGCAACCGGCCTTCTTCAAGCAGGATTTTGACCGTCCGCGCCGCATTGGTGCGCATTTCGACGGCAGCGTGGTCGGAATAAAAAGCGTTGTGGGGCGTGATGACAAGCCGCCCGGCAAGCCAGTCCTCATGGTCTCGCCACGCAGACAAGAGGGGATGGTGGCCCGGTGGCTCCTGTGTCAGCGTGTCGATCGCCGCTGCCGCAAGATGACCGCTGCGCAAAGCCGCTTCGAGCGCGTCGAAATTGCTGAGAAGTTCTCCGCGAGCGGTATTAACGAGGATTGCCCCTGGTTTCAGCCTTTCAAGACCCTCGGCATCCAGCATGCCGCGGGTATCGGCTGTTGCCGGACAATGCAGTGTGACGACATCTGACTGGGCGAGAATGTCGTCAAGGCGGTCCACACGCTCATAACCGACAGCCTTCTCATGGCCGGGCGGCTGACCTGGATCGTAGCCGAGGATACGGAAACCGAACGGCTTCAGACGGTTGACGACCGCGGTGCCAATCCGGCCGACGCCAATGATGCCGACGGTTGCGCGGTTCGACCGGGAAAGCGGTTTGAGGCTGTGGACCTGCCAACCGGATGTATAGCCGCGAGCACGGGCATCATGTTCCCAGAGGCGGCGATGGAGCGAGAGGATCATTGCGATCGCGTGATCGGCAACTTCTTCGGTGCCGTAATCGGGATTGTTGGCAAAGGGGATGCCGGCATTTGCCAATGCCGCAAGATCGATCTTCTCGTAGCCGACGCCATAGCGGACCACGCCGCGGCAGCGATGAAGGTGAGAGATACTGCGCGAAGTCAGCCGTGCGCCCCAGACCATCAGCGCGTCAAGTCTTGCCAGGCGATCGGCGTCAAATAGCGTCTCGTCTGTGGTCGCGAAAAAATCGATCTCGATATCACGACCCAGCACTTCGGCTTCTAGGTCGGGATGACCGATCATGTGATCGGTGATGCCGACGATATATTTTTCCTGTGTCATTGTCGTTTGCCAGCCATGCTATCGCGTCATACCCCATTTCAGAATCGTGCGCCTTTCCAACTGCCGGAACAGGACATTCTCGACGAGGAGACCCAGCAGGATGACCGTCATCAGGCCGGCGAACACCCGGTCGGTGTAGAGCTCGTTGCGGTTCTGGAAGATGTACCAGCCGAGCCCGCCACGGCCCGAGGATGCGCCAAAGACGAGTTCCGCGGCAATCAATGTCCGCCACGCGAAGGCCCAGCCGATTTTAAGGCCCGCGATGATCGACGGCAGGGCTGCCGGCACAAGAATAAGGAAGACGTAGCGCAATCCGCGCAGGCCATAGTTGCGGCCCGTCATGCGCAGGGTCTCCGGCACACTGGTGAAGCCCGTATACATGTTGAGAGCAAGCGGCCAGAGCACCGAATGGATCAGCACGAAAATAAGACTTCCCTGGCCGAGCCCGAACCACAGAAGCCCGAGCGGCAGAAGTGCGATCGGAGGCAAAGGATTGAGCATGGAGGTCAAGGTCGACAGGAAATCGCGCCCGAGTTGGCTGGATACGGCGAGCGACGTCAGGACGAATGCCAAAACGACCCCCGCGACATAACCTTTCAGCAGAATATCGATGGAGTTCGCTGCGCGGCCAGGCAAAACGCCATTGGCAATATCGTCGAAGAAAGCTTGAAGTGTCTCCGTGAATGACGGCAGGAGAAGGTCATTGCCCTGAATTCTTGCGACAATCTCCCATAAGATTGCGAGAAAGATCAGGAGAAGACCTTTTCGCAGCCATGCCTGCTGCCAGAGTCGCCGCGGCAGCGACGCGCGCCGTTCGATGGAGCTTCCGGCGATTGGCTCAGGCATCAGCTCGTATTCAGGTCGGATCGGCGGCGTCGGCCGTATTATAACAGGGCCAGCGGTAGCAGTGTCACGCATGATCGCTTTCCGTTGCAATGGGCGCCTCGTCAAACAGAAGGCGATGAATGCGGGTTGCGGCTGCCTGAAACTCAGGGCTTCCGCCGCTTTGCAGGTCCCATTCATGGCTATTGATCTCGGCACGCATGCGGCCCGGATGCGGAGACAACAGTGCGATCCGATTGCCGACGACCAACGCCTCTTCGATGGAATGGGTGACGAAGAGCAGGGTGAAGCGGACTTCTTCCCACAGTGCCAGGAGTTCTTCCTGCATCTTGCGCCGGGTCAGCGCATCAAGCGCTGCAAAGGGCTCATCCATCAGCAGGACACGTGGCTCCATCGCAAGGGCCCGTGCGATTGCAACACGTTGCTTCATTCCTCCCGACAAAGCGTTCGGATAGGCCCCGGCAAAACGAGATAATCCCACCTTTTCCAGATAGTAGTCAGCTCTTTCGAGAGCCTCTTTTCGGCCAAGGCGACCGGAGACCCGAACAGGAAAGGCCACGTTCTCTCGAATGGTCTTCCAGGGCGGTAACTGGTCGAACTCCTGAAAGACTACCACACGATCCGGTCCCGGTCCGTTGACCGGACGACCATCCAAAAGGACCTGTCCTTCAGTCGGCGCAATAAAGCCGCCGACGGCCTTTAAGAGGGTGGATTTGCCGCAGCCGGAAGCGCCGAGTAGAATAAAGCGATCCGCTTCCCAAACATCGAAGCTGACATTCTGCGTCGCGCGCACGATCCGTCCGGGCGCCGCATATTCCAATGTAACACCCTTCACCGAAAGAAGCGGTGGTTGCGTTGAGGGGGCCGCGCGGCTCAAGGCTTCGGTGGATGTGCCGTCCATTCTATCTCGCAAATCTTCTGCGCGGCCTATAGGGCCGCGCTATCGCAGGATCAGGTTTATCCGATAAATGTCAGCTGCCGTTATCGCCCTGCGCTTCCGGGAAGAAGTAGTCCTTCCAGGACCCGGCCTCATTTTTCAGGACGCCGATCTTGTAGAGTTCCGAAGCGTATATGAAAGTGTTTTTGGGCACGATCGAAAAGTCGTTTTCCGGATCGTTGATGATATCGAGGACGAGTTTGGGCGAGAGCTTCGATTTCTGCTCGCGGATAAAGGTATCGGCGGCTTCTGTCTTGTGCGTGCTGATCCAATCCGCGGCATCACGCAGCGCTGCATAGAAGGCAGCATAGGTCTTGGGATTTTTGTCATGGAAAGCGCTGGTGGCATAAAGGACATTGAAGGTCGCCGGCCCTCCAAGAATATCATAGGAACTGATGACCTTGTGAACTGCCTTGTTGCCCTGCAGCGCCTGATAATAGAAGGGTGCCGAGGAGAAGTGCGAGTTCACTTCCGTTCCGCCTGAAATCAGTGCCGCGGTTGCGTCGGGATGCGGCAAGCTGATGGTGATATCGTCGAGCTTCTGGAACTTGTCCTTGCCAAAGACCTTTGCAGCTTCGATCTGAAGCGTGCGGGACTGGAAACCAACGCCGGCCGCAGGCACCGCGATCCGGTCGTCCGGCCCAAAGTCTTTCAACGAATGGATATTTGGATTGGTCGTCAGCAGGTAGTTGGGCTGGGCGCCAAGTGCTGCGACCAGTTTGACGTCCTGATGTCCCTTGGTTCGGTCCCAGGTGGTGAGCGCCGGCGGCACGCCGGCGGCTGCGATATCGAGATTGTCGGAAAGAAGCGCTTCGTTCATTGCCGTTGCGCCGGACACCGTTGCCCATTCGACCGTTATGTCGAGACCGGCTTCCTTGCCATGTTTCTCGATGAGCTTCTGATCGCGGACGACATCGAGCGTCAGGTAGGAAATCCCAAACTGCTGCGCGATGCGGATCTTGCCCTCGGCCGCAGCTTGCCCGGGCACCAGCATGGCGATGAGACCGAGAGAAGCCGCAACTGGGAATAACGCATTAGGCCAATTGAGATGGCGGCGGCTTTTTGAAATTTGACGCTGCGGCATGCGTGCTCCTGTATCAGGCGTTGCGGTGTCGAAAAGCCATGCATGCGCACAGCTCTTCACGCACTCCCCCGGAAGAGGTGCGTGAGATCAGTCGAGGGTATTAATCTCGACCAAATCGATCAACATGCTCGCGTTTCGTTTTCAGGCACGCATTGAGATCAGAATCCTTCGAAAGCCCCTATTTTTGCAAATTAATCGGCGCGCCTCGTAACCACGCCGGTGGCAAATTGCCGATACCTGCGTTTGCGAGCGCCTTTGTGTTGGAGCGTTTCATTCGGCCGCGGCACGATTGGCCTCGCCGATCGGCAAGAAGGTGCCAATCTCGTCGATCGCCTCGCCGATGCGTTTGAGGAGTTGTTCTGATGAGACGGTGTAATCGACAAAGTCACGATCCGACGCGTAGACCGCGGTTGGCAGCGTGTGGGCCATGAAGAACCCGAACAATGGGCGAAGCTGGTGCTCCACCATCAGCGCGTGGCGATCGCCGCCGCCCGTGGCCGTGATGAGGATCGGTTTCGACCGTAGCTCATGAGGATCGATGAGATCGATCAAATGCTTGAAGAGACCCGAGTAGGAGCCCTTATAGGTCGGTGCGCCGATGATAAGGATGTCGGCATCGACAATCTCTTGAATGACATGGTCAGCCCTGTCGTCGAGCTGTTTGCGCCAGAGAGCAGTACCAAGCGATGGTCCGACATCGACCATGTCGTAAGTCACGCTATCAAAGCCGTAGCGATCGCTTGCGCGTCCGGCGACATGCTGCACGAGCGCCGTGGTTTTCGAAGGCCGGCTGAAGCTGCCCGATATCGCAACGACCCTAGGGGTTCCCATATCTTTCCTTTCGATCGGCTTGCTTTCCGCAGGCACGCCGAGCGCTGCGCCATCGGCGATGACGGGATAAAACTCGCCAATATCTCGTGTACCTGGGGGACGGCCATCGATCGCAAGCCTCGCCGCAGCCTTCTGGAAGGCCGCGTTGAGAGGTGCTGCAACCCCGTGAATTCGTCCGAGACGGACGATTTCACCGTTCAGATAATCGACTTCGCTTGAAGTGCCGCGGGTGAAACTTTGCCAGGTCGATTGCTGACCGGGCTTGATGCCACTCTCTGGCGCGACCCGCCAGGTTGAGATGTCGATCTTCCATTCCGAGGGCGCTGCGGGATCGTATCCGGCGGCTAGGAGAACGGTGCGTGCCTCTTGCGCCAGGCTGGCTGCGGCTTTTGAGCGGACTTCGGGAGGACCTGCGAAAAGCTCGACGGCATTGGTGACGTTGTGCTCGAGCTTGGCCGCCTTCCATCGCCGGATGTCGGAGCGCGCTTCGGCCAGGTAGCCCGCCTTTGCAAGATCGGCGACGATCGACGAAGCCGTGTCGTCGAGCCCTTCCGGGTAGCGGCCGAGGGCGACGATGCCGACATTCGGCTCGCCTCCGACGACGACCTCGCCGGTGACGGTATAGCGCGCCGGAATGCGGATACTCGCCGCATAGACACGATCGAAGCGCCGCAGCGCAATGTCTTCCGCAGCCAGCCCGTTTTGCAACGTCACGAGTGGCAGTTCGGATGCAAAGCCTGCACCCTCGACCTGCCGCCAGGCCCAGAATTCTGTGGTCGCTTCGACATCCTGTGCCTTGACCGCAAGGACCAGAATATCACCCGGGCGAAGCGCCGGTGGCGAAGCCGTGTCGGCGGTGTTGAGCCGGAGCATACTGTGTCCGTCCGGCCGGCGATACGAGAGACCGCGGGCGGCGATATGGGCAATCTGGGTGCCGCGACCAACGAGCAAATAGGGGATGCCATGCGTCTCGAACTCGGCCGCGAGGCTAGCGCCGACTGCACCGGCACCGATGATGATGTAGCGTGTCATGATCAGGCCGTCTTCAATGCCGTGAGATTGACCGGAGGTGCCAATGGCGCCGCCCTTTCGCTCTTCCAACGTTCGAAGGCGGCGCGCCCGAGAATGGAGATTGACGTGTCCTCCTGCGGGGCATGGACGAGCACCGACTGAATGTCCCTGAAATGGCGTTCCAGCCCCAATTCGTTTCCGAGGCCAGGATTGCCGATGCCGCGCACGGCAATCTGCACCGCGTCGCGCAGCTGCCGGCCGGCAATAAATCGGGCTCTTATGTGCTTTTCAGCGTCGGCATGATTGTCCTTCAGGGCATCGAAAATGATCTGCCGGGCACCGGAGACCAGCAGATCGATTTCACCGGAGAACGTCACGAACCGTTCGGTGCGGGCGATCGGATGGCCAAGGTTTGTAGGAACACGCTCATGCGCAAAACGGATGAACGCCTCCTGAGCAGCTTCAGCCACCCCAAGATAGAGCGCGGTCAGCGCCAGCGTGATTGCCGCATGGGCACGGTTGTCCTGCTGCGCAACGGAGGGGTCAACAAGATCGATGACATTCTCCAGCGGGATTTCCACATCGGTGTATTCGACATCGTGAGATCCGGAGGCGCGCATGCCAAGGCTGTTCCAGTTCTCGATGACGCGAATGCCCGGGTGCTTGTTCGGCACGACAAATGTTCCGACGCGGGCCTTCGCCTCATCGGTGTGTGCCCACACAAGAAAATGGGTCAGACCGTGTGCGCCTGTGACGAAGCGCTTGCGGCCGGTGATCGACCAGCCGGATGCGGTACGCCGGGCAACCGTCGCCGGCAGGCCGCCACGGGCCGGCGAGCCAAGTTCCGGTTCGACACGCGCGGCATTGAGCAGCAGCGGATGCTGCTTGGTCTGAGCAAGCAGGCGCTTGTAGAGGTCCTCGGGCCAATGGTTTTTGGTTGCCTGGCCGAGGTGGTTGAAGATCGTCATGGCGCTGATCAGGGCGACCGATGGATCACCGCGGCCGAGGGCCGCAAGGATCGTTGCGGCCTCGTGGAGCGTTGCGCCGGCGCCGCCATATCTCGCCGCGACAGTGCTTTCGAGCAGGCCGCTTTGATGAACCGCCCGGATGCCAGTCCAGGGAAAATCCCCGGTCCGGTCCGCCTCGGGAGCTGCGTCCGCAAGAGCGCGCGTCGTCGCGCTCAGCAGGCTTGGATCGAAAGCCGTATCGCGCGCGATCATCAGGCGGCGGCCTTCTTCTTTGCCTCTTCCCGCTCGCGGATGCCTTCGCGCACCAGCGGCAGAATATAGCGGCCGTAATCGACGGCATCGTTGAAATTGTCGTAGCCGCGGATGGAGATCAGGTCGGCGCCGAGATCGATATAGTCGAGGATGGAATCGGCAATGGTCCGCGGTGATCCGACGAGCGCGGTGGTGGCGCCGGAGGCATTGGTCGCCGTGACCGTCGGATACCAGAGGGCGCGATCGTGAACGTCGCCACGCGCGGCAATATCAAGGAGGCGCCGCGATCCGACATTGGCCGGGCGCGGGGCGGAGGGCGGGGCGCGATGAAGGCCCTTTTCCCGGTTGTCCTTGAGACGGTCGAGCACCCGGTGGGCCTTTTCCCAGGCCAGTTCGTCGGTTTCCGCGACGATCGGGCGGAAGGTCACCCAGATACGCGGGCGGTCCGTCCTGCCTGCCTTAGCCGCCTCGGCGTAGATGCGTTCGATCTGTTGCTTGGTTTCCGCTAGCGGTTCGCCCCATAGCCCGAAGATGTCGCCGAGCGAGCCGCCGATCCGGTAGGCGGCATCCGACGATCCGCCGACAGAGATGGGGATGGTGCCATTCGTGGGCCGCACTGCGCTGCGGAACTGCTTGAACTGGTAATATGTGCCATCGAAATCGAAGGGCTCAGTCGAGGTCCATGCGAGGCGCAGAATACGGATATATTCCTCCTGCCGCTCGTAGCGCTGCTCCTTGTTGAGGAAGTCTCCCTCGCGCGCCTGCTCGTCATCGCTGCCGCCCGCAATGAAGTGGACGACGACGCGGCCGCCGCTCAATTGATCGAGAGTGGCAAGCGATTTGGCCGCGACCGTCGGGTACACCGTGTTGGGCCTGAGCGCGACGATGATCTTGATGTTCTTCGTGTGCGCCAGAACTGTGGCGCCAAGGGTAAAGGGATCGAAGGAGGACGATGAGTAGGGGATTAGCGTGTAGTTGAAGCCGTAGTCGTCGAGGGCGCGCGCGTAGCGCTCGAGATAGCGTGGATCGACCGGAGCGTCCGGGATGGGATGGAGGTCGTTCGAGGCGTTGGGAAAGCTGACGCTGATGAATTCCGCGGACATGGGAGCTCCTCTGATTGTCGATGGTGGTCGAAGGTTAGGTGGCAGACATAGGACGAGGAAGACAGGTCTTTCTATTTCCACTGAAACTATAGAAAAATATCTCTAATTCGCGGCTGCCGGTGTTTGAGATCCAGTGTAGGTTCTACCAGTCCGGCGACCAGCCAAGGCTCGGGGCAAGGGTCCCGGCAAGGTCGGTGAGCAGCTGGATATTTTCGGCAAGGCCGAAGGCCGGCGGCAGGAAGAGAACGATTTCGTCGGCCGTAGCGAGCCCGGGATCAGCAAGCACTGCCTCGATCACCTGATCCGGTGTGCCGTGGAAAACCGGCGAAATCTGGCTTCCCGGCGGTTGGTTGGTCCGCGAGCTCGGCTCAAGAGCGCCTTTCGGTCGCGATGCGGCGATACCCTGAGTGCGGCGCTCGAGATCATAGGCTGCGTATTTCTCCCGCAGCTCCGGCGTCGAGCCAACCAGGACCGAAGCCGCCACGGCGACGGGCGGCGGCTCGCTTGTCCACTGCTTCCGCCAGTTGGAGCGGAATGCCTCGATGCAACGGGCCTGGTAGCTTCCGAAGCTCTCGCCCTCGGCGTGGTCGTGCTGTACGGTTCCGGCGATCAGGCCGATGCCGAGTTCGGCGGCCTGGATCGCGGACCCGAGGCTAGCGGAACCTTGACGGATGCGTGAGCGAAGCGTCGGACTGTGCGGTGTTACCCTCAGCTGGCTGCCTTCCGCGGCCCCTTGGCCAGATTCCGCGACGGTGTGCAGAACCTCGCCTGAGATCGCGGACAGAAAGCGCGCCTGACGGCGCTTGGCTTCCGTCCTGGCATCGCTCTCGACCGTGCCGAAGACGGCATCGAAGGCTGCGTTGGCGCCGGTCGAGATCGCCAGTTCCAATCTGCCACCAATCAGGAGGTCGGTGGTGCCTGCGGCTTCCGCCAGCAGGATAGGGTCCTGATAACGCATTGGAATGACTGCCGAACCCAGGACGATATGGCTGGTATGCTGGCCTGTCGCGGCGAAGAAGGGCAGAGGCGAGGATAGATAGTGATCGAAATGCCGCTGATAGGCCCAGCCTGACTGATAGCCCAGGCGTTCGGCGGCCTTGAAGAGCTCGATTCCCTCCCGCAAACCATGGGTTGGGCCGGATTCATCGTTGAACGCGACACGCGTGTTGAACCCGAGGCGCTTCTTCGGACGGAATGACGCTGACGGTGTCGGGGCGGGGGCAATCACGCTCATGCGATCTTTTCCTCATTGAAGATCTGTCGCTGCTGCAGGGGCTGGCTTCGCGCAAAACGCGCGGCCCCTGACGGGATCGATTCCAGCAAAGAGCGGGTATAGGGCTGCCGGGGCGTGTCGAAGATCTCTCCGACAGTACCGTGCTCGACGATGCGGCCGCGCTGCATGACCGAGACCGTGTGAGCAAGCTGGCGCACCAGCGCCAGGTCATGCGACACGAAGATATAGGTGAGGCCGAGCTTCACCTGCAGCGAAAGCAGCACTTCAACGATATCGGCCTGAACGCTGACGTCGAGCGCCGAGGTAGGCTCGTCAAGCACGATCACATCGGGTTTCAGGACGAGCGACCGGGCGATAGCAACGCGCTGGCGCTGGCCGCCGGACAAGGCGGCGGGCTTTCGGAACAAGAGATGCTCGCCAAGCCCCACATCTGCGAATGCCTTGCGCACCGCGAGTGCCCGTTCCTGGTGTGTCCCTATCTTGAAGCGGTCTAGAGGCTCGCGCACGATTTTCTCGGCGCTCCAGGTCGGGTCGAGGGACGTGAACGGGTTCTGATAGACAAGCTGCAGGTGCCGCCAGATAGAGCGAAGCTGCTCGGGGGACCGGCCAATTACCTGTTCGCCGCCAACGGCGATCTTTCCAGTGTCGGGCTGTTCAAGCCCGAGCAGAAGCCGGATTGCCGTTGTCTTTCCGGATCCGGATTCCCCGACTAGCGCATGCGTCGTTCCCGCCTGAACCTCGAACGAGACGTCGTTGACGGCGGTCAGAACCTTGCCGTCGACGGTGAAGTTCTTCGTTACGCCGCTGACCTCGATCTTCGGTGTCTTTTCGCGCCTCGCGACAAGGTGCCGGAAACCGGGCTCTCGCAACGGCCGGTACCGGTCAGGATTGAGTGCCGGCACATCCCCATGGAGCTTTCTGGCGTAGGACGAGGAAGGGGCGGAGAATACCGCAGCCGTGTTTCCGGCTTCCTGGATGACGCCGTCCTTGAGGACGACAATGGAATCCGCGCGCTCGGCTGCGATCGCCAGGTCATGGGTGATCAGGAGAAGGCTGATTTGCAGCTCCTCCTGCAACTTCGACAACAGGTCGAGAATACGCTTCTGGATCGTCACATCGAGTGCGGAGGTCGGCTCGTCTGCGACCAGCAGCGACGGTCGCGGCAGAACGGCGAGCCCGATCAGAACGCGCTGGAGCATGCCGCCGGAAAGCTGGTGGGGGTAGGAATCATAGACACGCTGCGGATTGTCGAGCCCGACCTGCGCAAATGTCTCCAGAATGAGCGCCTTGCGAAGCGGCCTGTCCGGTTCGTCCAGGAGTGCGGCAGCTTCCATTGCCTGCGCGCCGACGGTGCGAACCGGGTTCAGGGAGTTGCCCGGATCCTGCGGCACGAAGCCGATCCTGCGTCCCCTGAATGGGCGGAAGCGGCGCTCGGGAAGCCCCAGAAGCTCCTGGCCCTCGAATTCGACGCGGCCGGAGGCGTGTCCCTTTGCGGGAAGCAGCCGCAGGACGGCGCGGGCGATGGTGGATTTGCCCGATCCGGATTCGCCGATCAGCGCGAGACTTTTGCCGCGTCCAAGCTCGAAGCCGACATTGGTCACGACCCTGTGGGTGCCGTAGGCTACCGACAATCCTTCGGCCCGCACTAACGGGGACGATGGGCGATTCAAAAACGTGGTCAGTCTGTCTTGCGGAGCCATCGGCTGATCCTGTTTACAGAGAGAACGGTTGCGATCGTGACGAGGGCTGGGGCGTAAACCAGCCAGGGCCATTTGAGGTAATCCTTGCCGATCGAGATCAGCAGGCCCCAATCGGAAGCAGGCGGCGGGTCGCCGTAGCCAAGGAAGGCAAGGCTGGCGATCACCAGGATGGAATCGCCGAACTGCAGGACGGCAAGCGGAAGCACCGATCGCGATGCGTTCGGCAGCACGTGGCGCCACAGAATGTGCCAGCGCGAGCCGCCGAGAAGGAAGGACGATTCCACGAATGTCGCAGCCCGTGTCTTGATGACTTCGGCGCGCATCACCCGGGCAAAAAGGGCGACGGCGGAGACGCCTGTTGCGATTGCCGCATTCGTCGTGTCGAAACCGATTGCGGTGACGACGATCACTGCCAGCAGGAATTTGGGGATTGCCAGCAAGACATCGACGAGGCGGGCAAAGACCGTGTCCACCCAGCTGCCGAAGAAGCCGGCCAGCAGTCCGATAATGCCGCCGGCGACAACGCCGATCACGACCGCGATCAGCGCGCTGGCTACCGATGAGGCCGTGCCATAGATGACACGGGCGTAAAGATCGCGGCCGAGATGATCGGTGCCGAACCAGTGCGCCGCACTTGGGCCGAGCAGCTTCTGGGCGGGGGTGCCGTTCACCGGATCGTAGCTTGTGAAGAGGCTAGGCGCCAAGGACCAGGCGATCGCCAGAGCGACGACCAGGAACGAGAGGATGACGACCGGCGGCACACGCAGGCCCGTCAGACGACCGACCAGCGTCGTGGGCGTGAAAGAAAGAGAGGCGAGCGTCATGGGGTCACCGCCTTGGAGATCGGGACAGAGCTGTCATCAGTGGTCGTCGGCCGACGCTGCTGCGTGCCGAGGAGCTTCACGCGGGGATCGAGCAGCGGGTAGGTCAGGTCGGCGATCAGGTTTACGACAACAAAGACCACCGCCGCGAGCGAAACGACCGCCTGTAGGACCGGCAGGTCCTGGGTGCTGACCGACCGCTGCACCAGGCTGCCGAGCCCATTTCGGCCGAACACGGTCTCGGTAATCAGCGATCCGCCGAGCAACTCGCCGATCGTCAGAGCGACGACAGTGATGACGGGCAGCGATGACGGCTTCAGCAGGTGCATGACGAAGAGCCGCATCTGGCCGAGCCCGCGTCCGCGTGCGACGGCGGCATAGTCCTGGCCGGACTCATGGTCGAGATTGACAATCAGGACTTCGGCAATCTGCGCGGAGATCGGAATGCCGAGGGCGATCGCTGCGAAAAGCGTTGCCCAGAAGCTGTCGGGCTCGATGACGCGAAAGACGCCGAGCTGGAAACCGAAGAGGTGGATCAGCACCAACCCGATGACGAAGTTCGGAACCGACAGGAACAGCGAGGGAAAGCCGCGCAGCAGGCCCTGTCCGTAGCGTCTGGGCAAAAATTGTGTGCCGTAAGCGATGATCGCTGCCAGGAAAAGCGCGACCGCAAGGCCGGCCGAGGCAAGCACGAGCGTTGATGGCAGAACCTCGCCGATCAGCGTCGCCACCGGCCGGTTAGTCCGCATCGACAGGCCGAGGTCGCCGGTCACGAAGCCGGAAAAGGCGTTCCAGAGCTGCTCGGGGATCGGCTTGTCCAGTCCCTGCGCAGCGATGATCTCTTTGATTTCATCCGGCGTGAAGCCGTTTTGAGGGTTGTTGAGAACGTTTGTGATCGGATCGCCGGGCAGGATGCTGACGACGACAAAGGTGAAGACATAAGACAGCAGGATCACGACGATCGCCTGCAGCAGCCGCTTTCCGGCGTAGTTGAAATAAGCTTTGCTCATGCCCATCACCTCTGTGTCTGTCGATTGGCCGGGCTATTCGCTCTTCGTTGCCGTGTAGTAGCTGGCATAGGCGACGCCGTTGTAGACTTCGCCCTTGAGCTTCGGCGACTGCACGTAGATGCGCTGGACGATCTGCGTTCGCGGAATGAAATAGCCCTGGTCGAGGGCGTATTTCTGCAACTCGTCGAGAAGAGGCTTGCGAGCTTCGATGGAGCCGGCGCCGGCGATCTTGTCGCGCAAATCGTTGAGGGTCTTGTCACTCTCGTCGAGCGCAAACCAGTTCTCGCCATTGTTGGCGTTGGTGAGGATGCCGGCGACGGTGCCGGCGTCGATGAAGGAGCGCGTCACCTCATAGGCCGGCACTCCGGCGCCGCCATACTTGACCTTCTGGCCGAAGGTGACGACGTCATAAGCGCGAATATCGACCTTCCAGCCGATCTTGCCGAGTTGCTGCGAAATCAGTTCGTCGATCGACTTCGATGTCGCGAGGTAGGGGTTCGAGTTCAGCGTCAGCAATAGTGGCTTGCCATCCTTGACGCGTATACCGTCCGGACCCTTCTTCCATCCGGCCTCGTCGAGAAGCTTCTCCGCCTTGTCAGGATTGTAGGCGAGGAGTGCGCTCTGGTCGGTCGCGCCGGGAACATTGCTCTGGATGAACGACGTCGCAAGCTTCCAGTCGGGCGTATAGACGGTGTCGATGATTTCCTGGCGATTGATGCCTGCCTGAAGTGCCTGGCGAACCTTCACGTCGTCATAGGGGGCAAGCTTGGTGTTAACAGCCCAGCCGTTGACGAAGCCGAGATAGCGGGGCGTCGCCACAGTGAGGCCTTCCGACTTCAGAGATTCAAGCTCCTGGGGCGATGCGTTATAGGCGACGTCCGCCTGGCCGGACTGGACTGCCGCAACGCGCAGCGATGGTTCCGAAACGAGCTTGTAGGTGATCGTATCGAGATGGGCAGGGCCAGTCTGGCCGACCGCTGCCGGCCCCCAGTTGTAGTCCTTGCGCTTGGCGAGCTTGACGTAGTCGCCTTCCTTCCAGGACTCGACGACATAAGGGCCGCTGCCGGATGTCCTGCTCAGGTCCGCCTGGGCGCTTGCCGGCGAGGCGATGGTCTTCGGGGAGATCAGGATCGAGCCGTGGTAGCCGAGTGTCGGGATGAAGCCGAGGGTCGGCTTCTTGAAGAAAACTTTCACGGTTGTTGCATCGACCGCTTCGGCGTGATCGTAGGTTTTGGGGAAGAGGCCGATCGGATTGATACCCTCGCTTTTGCGACCGGCGTACCAGATGTCGAGATTGGCAACGACGGCCGCCGCATCGAGCGGGCTGCCATCGGAAAAGGTTACGCCGGTCTTCAGATGCAAAGTGAACTCTGTCGCATTGTCGTTCTGCTCCCAGCGGTCGGCGATCCACGGGCTGACCTTGCCATCGGCATCGACATAGAGAAGCTTGTCGGTAACATGGCCCCAGATATGGCCCTGAAAGCTGGAGATTGCGCTGTTGTTGGGGATCCAGGTGTCTCCGAGGGAGTCGATCAGGAAAACGACGTCTCCGCCATCATGCGCTCCGTCCTCAGCCACGGCCGGGGTTACACCAGCAGTCGCGACCAGAGCGGCAAATGCCAGTGCAGAGGCGGCGGTCAGCAGACGACGCCGGGAAAAAAGGGAGCGGAAAGAGCGGTCGTTCATGAAGCGGTCCTGTTTGGTTGTCGGGCTATCACGAACAGGAGCCTATGGGAGCGGATCGGTTTCGAGAAAGACTGGTTGTTCTTTTTCTATCAAATTTGTAGATTATTTTATCGGCGCGATCTGAAGCACGAGGATCAGGATTTCCGGTCACCGCTCGGCCGCTAAAGGTGTTGCCAGTGCCGGTCCATTACTCGATGAACGCCATTCCGTCGAGAATGCGCACGGGTGGCAATTCTCCGGCATAGCGCTCGACATCGACCTTCGTCAGCTGTCCGGTCGACGCCTGTGCAAGTTGCGAGGTGCCCGTATCGCGGGTCAGGATATTCGGGTTGCCGTGAATGCACATGGCGATCTCGGCACCGGTATCATCAGGCTCGAACCAAGCCCCGGTGGCAAGCTGCATCACACCAGGTTTCACATCGGCACTGATCACCGCAGCCGCCAGGCAGTTGCCGCGGGCGTTGAACAGCCTGACGATATGGCGATCCGAAATGCCACGCTCGGCTGCATCGGCCGGATTGATTCGCACCGGTTCGCGGCCATTGATCTTGGTAGAGCGGCTGAAGTCACCATAATCAAGCTGGCTGTGAAGGCGCGAGTGCGGCTGGTTGCAGATGAGATAGAGGGGATAGCGGCTCTCCGCCGCCTCCCTCGTCGGTTCCGGTTCAAACCAGCGCGGATGGCCCCGGCAATCGTCATAACCAAAGCTCTCGATCGTTTCAGAGAAGATTTCGATCTTGCCCGATGGCGTCGGCAGCGGATTGGCGCCCGGATCGGCCCGGAATGCGCGCGCTGGGCCACCATCGTCCGGCTTTATCGGCAGTTGCAGTTCGCCTTTCTCCCAGAACGTTACGAAATCCGGCGCCGGGTGACCAGCGGCGGTGAGTGCCGCACGTGTTGTCTCGAATAGGAAAGTGAGCCACTCGCGGCTCGACCGGTTCTCGGTGAATTCGCCACGCTTGCCGAGGCGCTCTGCAATATCCGCGAATATCTCGTAGTCGTCGCGTGCCTCGCCGACCGGTTCGATCAGCCTCTTCATCGCGATCATCATCGAATCGCGATCGGCCGCACCGATATCGTCGCGCTCAAGCGTGGTGGTCGCGGGCAGGACGATATCGGCGTGGCGTGCCGAGGACGTCCAGGCCGTTTCGTGCACGATGATCGTCTCCGGCTTCTTGAACGCCTGGCGAAGCCTGTTGAGATCCTGATGATGATGGAACGGGTTGCCGCCTGCCCAATAGACAAGGCGAATGTCAGGATAGCGCAAAGCCTGGCCATTGTAGTGGAAGGGTTCGCCCGGGTTCAGCAGCATGTCGGCGATCCGTGCGACGGGAATGAAATCCGGCACGGGATTGTGGAATTGCTTGAGCGTCGGCAGAGGAACGGCGAGCTGGCTTTTGCCGATATTGCCGAGCGCGCCGAGCGAATAGGAAAAGCCGCCGCCATCGAGCCCGATCTGGCCCAGCATGGCCGACAGCACGATCCCCATCCAGACGGGCTGTTCGCCATGGTCGGCGCGCTGCAGGGAGTGGCTTACGGTGATCAGTGTTCGGGCGTCCGCCATGTGCCGCGCCAGATCCACGATCGTATCGGCAGCGATACCGCAGATGCTGGCTCCCCATTGCGGGCTCTTCCCGATGCCATCCTCGTGCCCCAGCAGATAAGCCTCGAAGCGCGGATAGCCTGTCGTATAGCGGTCGAGAAATTCCCGATCGTGTCGTCCCTCGCTGACCAGGACGAAGGCGATCGCCAGCATGAGCGCAACATCTGTTCCGGGGATGACCGGCAGCCATTCCGCATCCAGGTCGGCAGCAATGTCATCCTTGAGCGGGCTTATGAGCACGAATCGCGCGCCGCGCGCACGGGCGCTGCGCAGCGCGGGGCGCACGACGTGCCGGCTGATGCCGCCGCCATGGACGTCGGTGTTCTTGACCGCCATGCCGCCGAAAGCAACGATCAGCTCGCTGCTGCGCTCGATCGCTTCCCAGGTAACGCTCTTTCGGTCGAAAGTGTCGTAAGGACCGAGCACATGCGGAATGATGACCATCGCCGCGCCCGAACTGTAGGTATTGACCGATCTGACATATCCGCCGAGCACGTTGAGGAAGCGGTGGATCTGACCTTGGGCATGATGAAACCGGCCTGCGCTGGACCAGCCATACGAGCCGCCGAAAATGGCGCGCGGTCCAGCTTCGGCGTGAACCCGCCTAAGCTCGCTGGAGACAAGATCGAGCGCTTCCGACCAGCTGACCTCGACGTAGCCGTCGCTCCCACGTTTCCCGGCATTGTCGGGACCGCTTTCAAGCCATCCCCGTCTGATGGCCGGGCGCCGGATGCGAGCTGAGCTATGGGCGATTGCGGGTAGATTGCCGAGCAAGGGAGATGGGTGAGGGTCGGCGGGATGCGGACGGATTTCGATCGCTTCGCCCTGATGCCGTCCAAAGAATGCGCCCCAATGAGAGCTGTGGGGTTTGAAGCCGTCCATCACACAGTCTCCCGTGAACAAGGCTGATAAGTTCGGCAACACTCACACCGGCAGGATCTTGCCTGGGTTCATGATGCCCTGGGGATCGATGGCGTGCTTGAGCAGGGCCATCAGCTCGACGGCGTCTCCGTGTTCCTGACGCAGATAGCCGATCTTGCCGGTGCCGACGCCATGTTCGCCGCTCGACGTGCCGCCGATGGAAATTGCGTGTTCGACCATCGCCTTGTTGATGGCCGCGACCTCGGCGAGCTCCGCCTTGTTCGCGGGATCGACGGCGAAGACCACATGATAATTGCCGTCGCCGACATGACCGAGAATGGCAGCCGGAACACTGCAGTCCTGCAACAATGCGCGGGTCCTGAGAATGCAGCCGCTGAGTTCCGATACCGGCACGCACACATCGGATGACCAGCCCTTCGCATTCGGTCTCTGCGACACGACTGCGTAGAAGGCGTTATGCCGGGCCTTCCATAGGCGATTTCGTTCCTCAGGCGCATTGGCCCATTCGAAATCCTTGCCGCCATGATCCTTGACGATATCAGCAACCAGTTCGACCTGCTCCTGAACCGACGCAGGAGACCCGTGGAATTCGAAGGCGAGTGTGTCTTCGATCTTAAGCGAAAGGCCGGAATAGGCGTTGGCGGCAGCAATCAGGCCGCGGTCCATCAGCTCCATGCGCGCGACCGGGATGGCAAGCTGCACGACCGCGATCGCGGCGCTGACCGCCAGCTCCACGCTCTCGAACGAGCAGAGGGCTGCCGAAGTGGTTTCCGGAACGCCGTGGAGCCGCAAGGTCACTTCGGCGATGATGCCGAGCGTGCCTTCCGAGCCGACGAAGAGGCGTGTGAGGCCATAGCCGGCGGACGATTTTCGCGCCCGACCGCCCGTGCGGATGACCTGACCCGTCGGCAGTACGACGGTCAGCGACAGCACATTCTCGCGCATGGTGCCGTAGCGCACGGCGTTGGTGCCCGATGCCCGTGTCGCCGCCATGCCCCCAATTGACGCGTTGGCGCCAGGGTCGATCGGGAAAAACAGGCCTTGGTCGCGCAGATGCGCGTTGAGCTGCTCGCGCGTGACACCGGCCTGGACGGTGCAGTCTAGATCCTCGGCGCTGACGCGAATGATCTGTGACATTCGCGAAAGATCGATTGAAACGCCACCGCGCACCGCGCTCAGGTGCCCCTCGAGCGAGGTCCCGGCGCCGAAGGCGATGACCGGCACGCCTGCCGCGGCGCAGAGCCGGACGGTTTCAGCTACGTCGGCGGTGCTTTGCGCGAATACCACGGCATCCGGGATTGCCGGCGTGTGATGGGATTCGCCGCGGCCATGCTGCTCGCGCAGTGCTTGCGAGATCGAGAAGCGATCACCGAACCTTGCCTGCAATTGGCTCGATAGCTCAACGGATAGGATGCCCATCTTTCACGTCCTCTGTCGTGTTGACCGTGCCAGCCGACATCGTGCCATGCCGTCACGATAAGGCGCGGATGCAGACTGATCGGCACCAAGTCTCACCAGGCTAGCTGTCAGACGGCGATCTTCTCGCCGTTCAGGTGGCGCTCAAGGAAAGGCAGGCTATCCTGCCCCCAGTAAAGTTCGTCTTCGTAGCGAAACGTCGGAAGGCCAAAGACGCCGGCGGCCCTTGCGCTTTCGATATTGGATCTCCAGATCGATTGGGTGGCCCCGGCCTGGGCGCGTTCTTCCAGCGTCGCCCCGTCGATCCCTACGGAACTGGCGATCGCCTGACGCACCTCGCTCCGGCCGATATCCGCCGAGTCGCTCCAGAATGCCGTCTGCAGCGCGCGTGTCAGCTCGAGCCAGTCCAGGCCGTCCTCGATGGCCGCGATGACCATGAAGCCGGCGGGCGTTGGATCGGACAGGGCAGCGCGATTTTCAAAGTTCAGCGTCCTGCCGCGCAGGAATGCCCAGCGCTTCAGGTCCTTGGTCCAGTAGGCGCGTCGGGCTTCCGGCCGATTACGCGAATAGATGCCGCCATTGTCCTCGATCAGAGAGATGACGTGCGGCCGGATCACCGCGCGATGCCTGGAGGCGAGTTCCGAGAACGGGTCAAGGCCGATGAAGGCCCACGGGGAGCCGATGCCGAAGAAGTAATCAATAACCTTTGCCATGTTCCGCCTGTTTAGGATTTCGTTGAAGGACGCGCTGCGTCGAACACGAAAAGCGCGCAGTCCCTGGCGGTGAGCACAGCTTGCGGGTCTCGCCCAACCGCAACTGTTGCAAGGGCGCCTTCATAGAGAAGAGAAAGATGAGCAGCCGGCTGGGCGGTACCGACACCTGCCCGTTCCATCAGCGCACGAAACATCTGACTGACGGCCGCCTTGTGGGCGCGCGCGACAATAACAACGCGTTCTGAATCGCCATGCTCGGCTACAGCGAGGGCAAACGCACATCCGCGAAACTCGGGGCTATCCGCCTTCTCATGCAGCCGCTTAAAGATAAGATCGAGCTGGTCCCGCGGGTTCTGGACTTCGTTCAGAACCTCTTCCAGCGAACGGATGACACGCTCGTGACGGTCCTGAAGATATGCCGCTACAAGATGATCTTTGGATGGAAAATGCCGATAAAGAGTCGCCTTGGCGACCCTTGTTTCCTCGATGATGCGGTCGATGCCGACAGCGCGGATGCCCTCGCGATAGAAGAGCGCGCCGGCGGACGCGAGGATATGATCTGAAATGGAAGCTTTCATCGAACTGCTTAGCTAGAGCTTATTTGACGCATGCCGTGAGCACGACATTGTAGTCGGATGCGTTTTAGAGACGCAATCCATTTCAAGAAAGACAGGTCATTCCTCTTCTGCCGAAGATGCAGGAATGTTTTTGCGTCGTGGCTTTGCCATAGTGGCGCCGGTTCAGTGTGCCGACGGAAGCGCCTGTCCAGCTTGCAGTGGCCGATGCCTTCCTAGCCTGGCTCAAACTCGAACGGCGCGATGCCCTCTGGGAAATCAAGGCCGCTGCGCGACGAGCCATTGCCCTTGTTTGCAGCGGCGGCCGACCGCGAGAAGGTCGCAATTGCCGAGCAGCAGGAGCCGGAGGTTGCGCTTCGCAAATGACGGACGGGCACAACGTCATTGAGGATTACAGCCATATCGGATTGACGCTCAGACAGCGTCCCGTCGCCTTCCTGCGCAAGGACTTGTCGGAGCGCAGCTCATCACATGTGCCGGGCGATGAATGCGCGGGATGGGCGGTGGGTTTATACGTCAGGTCTTGTGCTGGTGCGGCAGAAGCCAGGATCGGCCAAAGGCGTCATGTTCATCACCATCGAGGACGAGACGGATCCGGCCAACATCGTCGTCTGGCCCAGCTTGTTCGAAAAGCGGCGGCGCGTGGTGCTAGCGTCCTCGATGATGGGGATCAATGGCCGAATCCAGCGGGAAGGGGAGGCCGTGCATCTCGTGGCACAGCAACTGTTCGACCTTTCAGCGGACCTCGTCGGTTTGACTGATCGGGATAGCGAGTTCAAGCTGCCAACCGGGCGGGGCCACGAGTTTGCCCACGGCGACGGCGGGTCGGATTCGAGAGACGAAGCCGGTTGTCCCGCGGGACATGTTCACGCCCGATCTTCATATCCATACGCTGAAGGTGAAAAGTCGGAATTTTCAGTGACTTTTGGTTGGTGACTGGCGGTCGGAGGTTCGATTTGGTTCAAGGCGACCGTGTAGCATAGAGGTTCTGCCCCGCCATTTGCGGCAGCGATCAAAAACATTCGTTCCTAGCGGGAGCATGTCAATGCGCTCTACCCAACCGGCTTGCCACGTGCCGCAAGCTTGAGCGCTATCAGAAAAACAAGCGCCACAGACAGCATGAATATCACCCCCGACAAGGGTTCAGGTGAAGGGTGGAGTCTACCCGCTAGGGCCATCGAGTTGGGCGAGACGCCGGAGCAGGCGATAGAGCGTGAAGTACTTGAAGAAACCGGCCTTACGGTTATCCGCTCGGAAGTTCTGGCGGTATTTGGCGGTAGAGAGTTTCGATACACCTATCCGAACGGAGATCAGGTCAAATATCTGGTTGTTTTATTCAGATGCCTGATGCGCGGAGAAGCAGGCGGATATACGGATACCGAGACGATCCGCTTGAAATATACATCTTTCGATGAAATGCCGAAACTTGCTCTCCTTACCCAATGCAGCTTCTGTTCCCGAACATCGGTCAACCCAGTTTGCCTCAGTAGTCCGCTTC